>JANMQG010000056.1:0-18892 GCA_031370285.1 Chloracidobacterium sp.
TGCAGTTGATCAGTTCTCCAAAGATAATCTGCTGGAGAAAGAGATCGAGCCGCCTGCCTTTATCATTGCCGGCATGAACAGACGACAGATGGTGCGCAGGCTGGGATTGGCCGCGGTTGTGGCTGTGCCGCTGGTAACGTCCATCGTCGCTCCCACACCCGTGCAGGCCGCAACTTGTCTCCCGCCAGGTCAGACATGCACCAGCAGCGCGCAGTGTTGTAGTGGATTATGCAACCCCGTGCCCCCCAGCAGTGGCGTTTGCGCCTAAGTCTCTCTTGCCAAAGGCTGCCGCAGTTTATCGTAACTGCGGCAGTTTTATTTCTGCTTCCTACTTTAGCTTTGGCGCACTGACAGAGGCGCCGGCGGTGGGTCGGGCTGGCGAGCCACTGAATCCGGGTGAGCACCCGTCGTCACGATTGGCGGCGGCGGCGGGTTAGCCACTAACACCTCAAGCGCCGCATCGATCACTTCACTAATTCGCGAAACAAACACTATCTGCAATTCCTTGCGCACATCTTCCGGCAAGTCTTCAATGTCTGCCTCGTTGCGCGCGGGTAACATGATGCGGCGAATTCCGGCGCGATGAGCCGCCAGGATTTTCTCCTTCAAGCCACCGACCGGAAACACCAAACCAGACAGTGTAATCTCGCCAGTCATCGCTGTATCGGGACGCACGCGGCGACCGGTATAAAGCGAGGCTAACGCTGCCGTGATAGTCACGCCGGCGCTCGGGCCATCTTTGGGAATCGCTCCGGCGGGCACATGCAGGTGAACGCCATAGTCTTTGAACATTTCCGGACCGATGCCAAATTCGTTCGCGTGAGACCAGAGATACGACTGTGCGGCGCGCGCTGATTCCTGCATCACCTCGCCGAGTTGTCCGGTTATCGCCAGACCGTGGCCACCAGGAAGCAAAGTAGCTTCGATGAACAGCACTTCGCCGCCCATCTCTGTCCAGGCCATGCCGGTGGCCACGCCCGCCGGCAACTCTTTCCGCGCCTGCTCCGGATAGAATCTTGGCGCGCCGAGATAATCGTGTATGTCGCCGGCATCGACGCTGACGGCTTCGGCCTCGGCCTGCGCGATCTTCAGAGCGACCTTCCGGCATACGCTCCCGATGTTGCGTTCCAACTGGCGCACGCCGGCTTCGCGCGTGTAGCGCGTAGCGAGCAATTCAACCGCTGCATCGCTGATTGTAAGTTGTCCCGGTTTGAGCCCGTTTTCCTCGATTTGCCGGGGTATCAAATAGCGCTTGGCAATCTGTAACTTCTCCATGTCGCTGTAGCCGGCAAGGCGAATGACTTCCATGCGATCGCGCAGCGGCGGCGGAATCGGTCCGAGCTGGTTGGCGGTGGCAATGAAGAAAACACGCGAAAGGTCAAACGGCAGATCGAGATAGTGATCGCGAAAAGTGCCGTTCTGTTGCGGATCAAGAATTTCCAGTAGCGCTGAAGACGGATCGCCGCGATAGTCGTTGCCGAGTTTGTCAATCTCATCGAGCATCAGGACGGGATTGTTAACACCGGCCCGGCGAATCGATTGGATCACTCGTCCCGGCATGGAACCGATGTACGTACGCCGGTGTCCGCGCAATTCGGCTTCGTCGCGCATGCCACCCAGCGACATGCGTTCAAACTGGCGGCCGAGCGCGCGCGCAATGGAGCGGCCCAGTGAAGTCTTGCCGACTCCCGGCGGACCAACAAAACAAAGAATCGGACTCTTGGTATCCGGCCGCAGCTTGATGACCGCAAGAAACTCCAGAATGCGTTCCTTGACGTCTTCGAGTCCGTAGTGGTCCTCATCAAGAACTCGTCGCGCTTCCTTGAGATCCAGCTTGTCTTCAGACGACTTTAGCCAGGGCAACTCGAGCACGTATTCGAGATAGGTGCGGATGACGTGATAGTCGGGGGCAGCCGCCGGAAGCCTCTCCAGTCGCTTCAGCTCGCGCTCTGCTTCCGTCCTCACTTCATCGGGCAAGTTGGCCTTCCCGAGGCGTTCTCGCAGCAGCGCAGCCTCTGCCTGTTCACCACCTTCGTCTTCGCCGAGCTCCTTTTGAATCGCTTTCATCTGCTGGCGCAGAATGTAGTCGCGCTGAGACTTGTCCATCTCCGACTGCGCTTCCGTGGCAATCTTCGAACGCAGTTGAATGATCTCCAGCTCCCGGGCCAGATAACTATGCGCCAGTCGCAGCAGCTCGTCAGCCGTCGCGGCTTCGAGCATCTTCTGCTCCTGCTCCACCCCAAGATTCAGAATCGACCCCAGGAAGTAGGCGAGGCGTACCGGCTCGACTGACCCCATCATGGCAACGCGAACTTCAGGCGGAACACCAGGCAGCAGCGCCAGCGCTTCCTGCACCATCGCCTGAACATTGCGTTTCGTCGCTTCAACTTCTTCCGGATCCTTTATCAGAACGTCGGGCAGAATCTCCACCACCGCGCGCAGATAAAGATCGTCCTGTTTCCACTCCACCACCTTAATGCGATCCGTTCCCTGCGCGATGATGTGCATCGTCTCCCCGAGGCGTTCCATCCGCTTGATCATCGTGAGCGTGCCAACCTGATAAAGATCCGTAGGCCCGGCATCCTGGCTGGTGTTGGTGGCGTCGGCGCGCACGGTGATGCAAGCGAGCAACTTTTCTTCTGTCGCCAGCGCCGCTTCCAGAGCCGCGACGGAGCGCGGCCGGCCTACCGCGAGTGGAACTACTGTCTCCGGAAAGAGCGTCGTGTTTTGCAACGCCAGCACCGCAATCTCGAATGACTGGCCCGGCTGACGTGATGTCGCAGGTTGGCCCTCAAGCGTGGCTGGCTCGGCGTCGCTCTTAATCTCCGTAGCAAAGTCTACTTTTTCCAGTGTCTCTAACATTGTTCTTAATCTCTTCGCTTCACCGATTCTTTGTCGCCGGCTCCTACTTGCAATGGAGGTTTACGATCAAAAACCCATCGTGATAGTCGTGCGCGAGCGATGCCTCTTCGATTGCGGAGGGAAACTGGATCGTCTTCTCAAACTGACTGTAAGTAATTTCCATCTGTTGATAGGTAAACCCATCTCTAACAAAAGTGTCGCGCCGGCACCCGCGGATCCTCAGGCTCGACTCGTAGACTTCGATTTCCAGATCGTCGGCACAGATGCCGGCCAAATCCACTTTCACAATCCAGCCATCAGCGCTGCGATAGACGTCGGCGGCAGGATTCCATAACCGTCCCGAAGGTCTGACCCGACGGGCGACGGTCAACAACGCAACCTCACGATTCGACTTTGGCATAATTAGATAACTACAGCATAAGGGAAATCCGGGCGGCTTAAAAGCGGGAAGCGACCGCGGATTGAAAGCTGCCAGCGCCAAAGGCGCGAAACATTTCGCGCCTTTGGCTCAGGAGACCCTTTTTCATACAGTCTCCGTAGCGACTGTGTGTGCCACAGCTTCAGCTTACGCCGACGTCGTTTAGCGCAAGCCAACTTCAATTTCGGCGACTAGCTGGACGCGCGAGGTGATATCGAGCGTGCCCACTTCGATGGGCGTTGGCGCGGACATCGTTTTCATCTGTAACTGGTCCGTATAGATCGGGCGGGGCCGCTCAACGCCTTCCTCTTGCACTTCAATTATTCGCACCAGTCGACCACCGAGCGCGGTTGCAATCACCTGGGCCTTGCTGACGGCTTCGCGAGTTGCTTCAGCCAGAGCTTGATCGCGCGCGGGCCGATCCTTCCTTAGCGTGAACGATATTCCCGCAACATCGTTCGCGCCCGCCTGCGCGGTGGCGTCAATGACCGCGCCGACCCTGGTTAGATCAGACATAATGACCGTGACGCTGTTGCGCGCCTCATACCCGGTGATGATCTTAGGTTGACCCTCTTTGTAGACTCTGATGGGTTGCAGGCTGTAGCCGCTCGTTTTTACTTCCGCGCCAGTTCCCGCGGCGCTCCGGAGGGCCCGTACCACGGCAGCGCTCTTGTTAGCATTCTCCTGTTGTGCGTTCAAGGCGTTGCGTCCCTGAGTTACTACCGAGACTGTTAAGATAGCGGTGTCCGGTTGCGCCTGAACTATCGAGTCGCCGGTTACCAACACTTTGGTGAGACCTGACTCGTTTTGATTTCCGCCGGAACCGCCTGGTGCCAAAGGGCGCATTGTCCGCGCTTCAAAGGGAGTGCCCTCCATGAAAGTTGTCATCACGTCGGGTTTAGTTTCGCCCACTGCTTCCACTTCATTGCCTTCAGCAAACCACTTCTCATTTTGAAATCGTTGCGCGTTCAGTATTAGATATTTCTGATTGCCCGACGCAATCACCCATCCGCCCGGCTCAACCGTCCTTTGCAGCCGTCCCTGGATGGTCATCTCTTTGGCAAATGCTGGCGTCGTCAACAGCGCCAGCAGCGCGATCGTGCCGATTAGTGTTATTAGTTTTCTTGTCATGTTATCTCTCTTTCATTGGTTCACGCTCTGAGTCAGCCGCCAAGGTGCCAAGACCGCCAGGAGTTAAGAATGCGGAATGATTGTTAGCAGTTTAGGCTGTTTCTTGGCGTTCTTGGCGCCTTGGCGGTTAGTCCTTCATTCCTGTTCCCCATCGTTGCCGATAGCTTCCACCGGACAGAGGAGCAGAGCTTCTTCAGATGCCGCGATCTCTTCCTCAGTTAGCGGTTGCTTGTACACAAACGAATAGCTATTGGCGTCGGAGCGGCGAAAGTTTTCCGGGGCGGTATCGCGACACACATCGCAGTCGATGCAAGTCGAATCGACGTAGTAAGCGCCGAGCACGTTTTCCTTCACACGATCGTTTCGATCAGGCATAAATAATTGTAGATTTTAGATTGCTGATTTCCGATTAGTTTTTTGCTTTGAGGGCCACCGGCGGGCAACTTGAGTATGAACCTAATCGCAAATTAATATCCGCAATCGTCAAGGGTGCGTCATCTCTTCCGGTTTGACGTATTTATCAAAATCTTCGCCGCTCAAAAATCCAAGTGCAATGGCCGACTCGCGCAGGCTGATGCCTTTCTTGAGCGCATTCTTCGCCACCTGCGCCGCCTTATCGTAACCGATATGCGGGTTGAGCGCCGTGACGAGCATCAGGGAATCCTGCAGATGCGCGTCAATTTGTTCGCGATTTAGCCCGATCCCGCGAACACAGAACTCGACAAAGCCATGCGATGCGTCGTGCAGCAAACGGATCGAGTGCAGGAAATTGTGAATCATCACCGGCTTGAAGACGTTTAACTCAAAATTTCCCTGCGAGCCCGCGAAGGTGACAGCGGAGTCGTTGGCAAAAACCTGCACACAGACCATCGTCATGGCCTCGCTCTGGGTCGGATTAACTTTGCCAGGCATGATTGACGAGCCGGGCTCGTTTTCCGGAAGAATCAATTCGCCCAGGCCGCAACGCGGACCGGAAGCGAGCCAGCGAATGTCGTTGGCGATTTTCATCAACGAAGCCGCCAGCGTTTTGAGCGCACCGCTCGCGAACACTATCTCGTCATGAGCTGAGAGCGCGGCAAACTTGTTGGGATGTGACTTGAACGGCAGGCCTGTTAGTTCAGCAATCATCTTCGCTGCGCGTTCGCCAAACTCTGGATGCGAGTTAAGCCCCGTGCCGACGGCGGTGCCGCCGATTGCGAGGTCGAGCAAACCAGGTTCTGCTAACTTTAATCGCTCGATGTCGCGCTCAACGAGGCTGGCCCAACCAGACATCTCCTGGCCGACGGTCAATGGAGTGGCATCCTGGAGATGCGTGCGTCCGATCTTGACTACGTCCTTAAACTCTTCAGCCTTCGCGGCAATCGCATCGTGAATATTTTGGATTGCAGGAATAAGTTTATTCAACTGCTCGGCGCCGGCGATGTACATCGCAGTCGGAAACGTATCGTTCGACGACTGCGACATGTTGACGTCGTCGTTGGGATGAATCGGCTGCTTGCTGCCCAACACGCCGCCCGCGAGCTCAATCGCGCGATTCGAGATCACCTCGTTCGCGTTCATGTTGGTTTGTGTGCCGCTACCCGTTTGCCAAACGCGCAAAGGAAAATGCTCGTCAAGTTTGCCGGCGATAACTTCGTCGCAAGCTTGTTCGATAAGCTTTAGCTTGTCGGCTGGGAGCTTACCGAGTTTGGCGTTCACCAGCGCCGCAGCTTTCTTGAGAACGCCGAGGGCGCGAATCATCTCGCGCGGCATCTTGTCGTCGCCAATATTGAAGTGCAGCAGCGAGCGCTCGGTCTGAGCGCCCCAATACTTAGCGGCGGGCACTTCAATCTCGCCCATCGAATCGCTTTCAATGCGCACGCCAGTTTTCATCTCTTGTCGTTCGCTTGCGTCAGGTGACATAGGTGTACCGTCTAGTGTCCTGCCCTACCCTTTTATGAATTTGAATTGCGAGCGCTGTGTTGCGTGGAGTTGTCATGAGCCTTGACCACAGTAATTCTACCTCACGTTACGCCGGGCTTAAACCTCGCACGGTCTTTATGAAAGCGCCAATGGTCAGTTACTCGGTTGTCACTGGAGCGCCGGAGTCTTGCCAGGCTTTCCAGCCGCCGGCCATTGAGAAAAAATTTGTGTAGCCCATCCGTTGGAGGACGTCGGCGGCGAGGGCAGAGCGAAAGCCGCCGCCACAGTAGAGAATTACTTCCGTTGCCTTGTCGGGCACTGTCGCCTCAATGTCGCGTTCAATGATGCCTTTGCCTAAATGGAACGAACCCACTGCCCTACCTGCCTGCCATTCGTTGTCCTCACGAACGTCGATTAGTCGGGCACCGTTGTTAGCCGCCATTCGTTCGTTGGTTTCGTCAACTGTGACTTCACGAATGCGGCTCTTCGCGTCGTTGACGAGTTTGAGAAATCCTTCAGAGTGTTTCATGTCGTGTCCTCGCTGGAAATGGGGAGCCCTAATTCAACCTCTCTGTGCCGCCTTTTTGTGCTCCGTGTCTTTGTGGTGAATAGAACCCCGCAACAACTCACCACAGAGGCACAGAGAACGCGGAGATCACACAGAGAAATCGAATTCAAGTACCATCCTTGGGTGCGCCAATTGGATGAAATTGCGGCGAATGATTATAATGCCCATCTTTCAGGAAAGCATGCAAAATGGATTGAGATGATGAAGGTAAGGGCCGCGAAGTGACCCACCCGCTACCGCAGGTGGTACTGACCGGGTCACTCATTACTCATCACTCAGTCCTCATCACTGTCTTAGGAGAGCACATTGGCAGATAAACAAAATGGCGAACAGTTTGACGTAACGATTATTGGCAGCGGACCGGGTGGCTACGTGGCGGCGATACGCGCCGGCCAGTTGGGGTTGAAGGTGGCGATGATTGAAAAAGACACTCGCCTCGGCGGCACCTGCACCCTGCGCGGTTGTATTCCCACGAAACAGATGCTGATGTCGGCCCACGTCTACGAGCAGATGCAGCACGCGGCGGATTTCGGCGTGCAGGCTACCGGGATTCAGTTGGCATTTGCCGACGTACAAAAGCGCAAAGACAAAGTGGTGCTGAAGAACACCAAGGGCATCGAGTATCTGATGAAGAAGAACAAGGTGACGGTCTTTAAGGGCAAGGGGAAACTCGCGTTGCCCGGCAAAGTTGAAGTCACTGCGGCTGACGGCACGAAGCAGGTTATTGAGACTAAAAACATTGTCATCGCAACCGGCTCAGTGGTTCGTCCCATCCCCGGTTTTGAAACCGACGGCGTACACGTCGTCAACAGCGATCACATTCTCGAACTGAAAGAGGTTCCGAAGTCGTTGATCGTGATGGGCGCCGGCGCGGTAGGGGTTGAGTTCGCATCGGTGTATTCGCGCTTTGGCGCTGAGACGACGATCGTCGAGTTGCTGCCGCGGCTGGTGCCGCTTGAAGACGAAGAGGTTTCGAAAGAACTCGAGAAGTCGTTTCGCAAGCGCGGCATCAAGTCGCAGGTTGATACAAGACTCGAAAAACTAGAGAGGACTGAAAAGGGCGTGCGCGTGAGCGGCAAGACTGCGAAAGGCGAAGCAGTGAGTCTCGAAGCAGAGATGTTGCTGGTCGCCGTTGGCCGCATGCCTTACACCGAAGGGCTCGGCCTCGAAGGCACAAAGATCAAGGTGGAAAAGGGATGCCTCCGGGTCGACGAGTTTCAGCAGACAGACGAGAAGGGCGTATACGCGATCGGCGACGTGGTGGCGACGCCATGGCTCGCGCACCTTGCTTCGAAGGAAGGGATCGTGGCCGTCGAACATATGGCCGGACAAAAAGACGTGCGACCAATCAATCTGCGCCTGGTGCCAAACTGCACTTACTGCGACCCGGAAGTCGCATCGGTTGGGCTAACGGAAGCGAAAGCGCGTGAGCAGGGCTACGACGTTAAGATTGGTAAGTTTCCTTTTTCTGCTTCGGGCAAAGCGCGAATTCTCGGCGAAGAAGAAGGCTTTGTGAAGATGGTCGCCGAAGGCAAGTATGATGAAATACTTGGCGTGCATATTATTGGCGCACATGCTACGGAGTTAATTGCTGAAGCTTGCGTCGCGATGCAGCTCGAATCAACTGCCGAAGAACTCGGCCGCACGATGCACGCGCACCCGACAGTTTCCGAAGCCGTGATGGAAGCCGCGGAAGGCGTGCACGGATTGTCGGTGCATATCTAAATGTTTGCTTCATACCGCGAAGCGGTTGCGACCTTCAGCCCAACGCTAGCACCCCACGCGGGCTGCCCGCGCGGGGACCCCGCAGTTGCCGCTCGGCGGCTACGTTGGGTATAGCCGCATGAAAGAGGACGCAACCCCATCGGGGTTGAGGCGGAATGGAATTCGATACCCAGGGTAGCCGCGGCGGCAACCCAGGGCTGAAGGTCGCAACCGCTTCGCGGTATTTGTTCAGAGTTTCTTAAGTAGGACAGGTATGGACAACGAGCCAAACAAGTCAGAGCAAAAACCTGCCGGAGGCCGCGATGCGCGGCGCCGGCGTGGCCCGCGCCGGCCGCGTTTTGAGATGCGCGTTAGTACGAAGTTTGCGCCGCAAAAGCCGATCGAAGGTAAGCCACTAACCTGCACTTCCGAGACGACGCTCAAGCCTGAGCAGATGCTTGAGCTCTACCGCTATTTGAAGCTGACGCGGCTGGTGGAAGAGCGGCTCGTCAATCTGTATCGTCAGACTAAGATCGTCGGCGGCGTCTTTCGTTCATTGGGTCAGGAGGCAACTGCGGTCGGCAGCGCCTACGCTTTGCAGCCCACGGATTTCGTGACGCCGTTGATTCGCGATCTGGGCGCGGTGCTGGTGAAGGGAATTCGCCCCCGCGATATCTTTGCGCAGTACATGGCCAAGGCCTGGGGACCATCCGGCGGCCGCGATCTCAATATTCATTTCGGCGACATGGCCAAGGGCTTCATCGGTCCGATCTCGCATCTGGGCGATATGATTCCCGTGATGACGGGCGTGCTGCTCGGCGCGCGTATGCAGCAGAAGCCTGCCGTTGCGATCGCTTACATCGGCGATGGCGGCATGAGTACCGGTGCATTTCATGAGGGACTAAACTTCGCTGCTGTGCAGAAGCTGCCGCTAATCGTGATTGCAGAGTACAACCACTACGCCTACTCAACTCCGACAAGCTTGCAGACAGCCGTAAGAGACCTGGCCGAGAAGGCCGCCGGCTACAACATCCCGGCTTCGATTGTTGATGGCAATGACGTGGTGGCGTGTTACGAGGTAACCAAGCGGGCGGCGGACTTTGCGCGACAGGGTGGTGGCGCGGTCTTGATTGAGGCCAAGACTTACCGTCGCCGAGGGCATGCGGAGCACGACGATCAACGTTACGTGCCGGCGGGCGAGATTGAATGGTGGGAAAAGCACAACGATCCGATCGATCGTTACGAAGCGTATCTAAGAGAACGGGGTTTGGCAGATCAGGCAAAAATGAATGAGATAACGGCCGGTGTGTTGCGCGAGATCGAAGAAGATTGCGCCTGGGCGGAATCGTCTCCAATGCCTGAAGCCGAACAGGCCGCTTATGGAGTTTTTGACAACAGCATCGTGCCGCCGGCCTTCCGGCCCGAAGTTCTGAAAAACTAGAACAGGTTTCAGCCGCGGATGAACGCGGATTGGTTCGGATCACAATAAGAAACGATTGACAGTCTTAACCGAAGGAGGAATAGACATGGGTGATGACAAGAAACAGGATTCTACTAATGAGGTAGATGATCAGGCAACAAGCGAAGCCAAGGGCGGCGATGAGAAAGTGCCAGGATCTACCAGCGCCCCAGCCCCCGCTGACGATGATATCATCATCAAGTAAATGACCACCGCTACTAAGAAAGAACACAAGTCAGCTCGTCCTGAGCGCGGCGGTCAGGCCACTCTTCTGGAAGCGATTCGCCAGGGCATCTGGGAAGAGATGGAGCGTGACCCGACGGTCTTCGTGATTGGCGAGGACGTCGGCGCTTATGGCGGCGCGTTTAAGGTCACCGATGGGCTTATCGATGAGTTTGGCTCGGGCCGCGTTATCGACACGCCGATTTCTGAGGCGGCGATCGTGGGCGCGGCGTGTGGTGCCGGGCTGATGGGAATGAAGGCCGTGGCTGAGTTTCAGTTTATCGACTTCATCTCCGCCGGCTTCGATCTACTTACTAATTACGCAGCAAAGTGTCGTTATCGCTGGGGCGCGAACATTCCGGCAGTCTTTCGTGGACCTTGTGGTTCCGGCGTGCGCTCAGGTCCGTTTCACTCTATCAATGCCGAGGCGTTTTTTCTCAACACTGCCGGACTGAAGATCGTCGAGCCTTCCACAGCGTACGACGCGAAAGGACTAATCAAGGCAGCGATTCGCGATCCCGATCCGGTTTTGTATTTTGAACACAAGAAACTCTATCGATTACCGCGGTTGCGTGAAGAGTTGCCGGCGGACGACTACATCGTTGAGATTGGCAGGGCGCGCACGGCACGCGAGGGGCGCGACCTTTCGATCATTACGTTCGGCGCCATGGTTTTGACAGCGTTGGATGCCGCGGAAGAGCTTGAGAAGGAAGGCCTGGATGTCGAAGTGATCGATCTGCGCACGCTTGCGCCGCTCGATAAGCCGGCTATTCTCGCGAGCGTTAAGAAGACCAACAAGGCAATCGTGTTGCACGAAGCGTCGCGCACCGGGGGCATTGGCGGCGAGATTGCCGCCACCATCGCGGAAGAAGCGTTTGAATGGCTGGATGCGCCGGTTTTGCGAGTGGCGTCCATCGACACGCCGGTGCCGTATTCACCGCCGCTGGAAGATTATTATTTGCCGCAGACGAAAGACGTGTTGGATGCGGCGCGGAAGCTTGCTGCATACTGAAATCTGAGATCTCAAATTTGAGATCTAAAATTTGAGAGGAGACATGCCAAAGTTCCTAATTGAACGAGAGATTCCTGGCGCGGGAAATTTGTCGCCGCAAGAGCTGCAAGGTGTCGCGCAGACGTCGTGCAGCGTGTTGCAGAAGATGGGCCCGCAGATTCAATGGGTGCAAAGCTACGTAACTGGCGACAAGGTGTATTGTGTTTACATCGCGCCGAACGAAGAGATGATCCGCGAGCACGCAACCCAGGGCGGCTTTCCCGCCAATCGTATTTCCGAAATCAAGTCCGTGATCGATCCGACAACTGCGGAATAGCATGTCAGTAGACAGCAAACAGTAGACAGTAGTTCAGTAGTCAGTATGATTGGGCGACTGAGGAAAGAGAATCAGGCTCGTACTGAGTTTTTGGAGAACTTATGAGTACAGAAGTTGTAATGCCGCAGATGGGCGAATCCATCGCCGAGGGAACGATAACGAAGTGGCTGAAGCAGGTAGGTGATCGTGTCGAGCGTGATGAGCCACTGTTCGAGATTTCCACCGACAAAGTTGACGCGGAGATTCCCTCACCAGCGGCCGGCACTTTAACGGAGATCCGTTTCCAGGAAGGTGAGACGGTTGAAATAAACACCACGGTCGCAGTGCTCGACGGCGGCGCCGCAGCGCCCGCAAAAGCTGAAGCTGCTGCAGAGGCCGCACCCACAATTGCAGAGCCGGCAGAACAACCGCAGGCGAAACCTACGGACCCCGCGCCCCAACAGCCGCACGTGGAAGCTGCCGCGGCCACCGGTGCTGAGGTTCAACAGACGGACAAATCAAAAGCGACTGCGTCTCAACCTGAAGCTTCAGCTGCGAAAGGCTCGTCGACTGACAACGGCCGCAGCGCGACGCAGACTGCGGAAGAACTTCGTCGCACGAAGTCGAGTCCACTGGTTCGCCGGATTGCGCAGGAGCACGGCGTTGATATCGCCGGGCTCGAGGGAACCGGCCTCAGCGGGCGCGTAACCAAAAACGACATCCTTAGCTTTATTGAGTCGGGTAGTCCTGCTTCTGGCGGGGCAAAGGTTGTTGCGCCGGCGACGAGATCAGCGTCGTCTTCCTCTATTCAGGAAGCTCCCGTGGCCACTCCGGTTAAACCAGCCGAGGGCGATCGTGTCGAGCAGATGACGGTGATACGCAAGAAGATTGCGGAGCACATGGTGCAATCGCGCCGCACTTCAGCGCACGTCACCACGGTTTACGAGATCGACATGACGCGCATCGCCAAACTGCGTGAGCAAGAGAAAGCTTCGTTCGCCGAACGAACCGGCACAAAGCTTAGCTACATGCCGTTTATCTTTCAGGCAGTCAACAACGCACTGCGCAAGTTCCCGATCTTTAATGCCCAGGTAAACGGCGATCAGATCATTTATAAGCGCGACATCAATCTTGGCATGGCGGTAGCCCTGGACTGGGGCTTGATTGTTCCCGTAATCAAGCGAGCCGATGACCTTTCAATCTCCGGCCTTGCCCGCGTCGCCAATGATCTGGCGGAACGCGCTCGCACCAAACAGTTGAAGCCGGATGAAGTGGGTGGCGGTACGTTTACTATTACAAACCCCGGCGTCTTCGGTGGTTTATTCGGCACTCCGATCATCAATCAGCCGCAATTGGCAATTCTCGGCGTGGGTAAGATCGAGAAGCGAGCGAAAGTGTTAACTACGCCTGAGGGAGAGGACTACATAGCGGTCCGTTGGCTGGCGTACTTTGCGTTGAGCTTCGATCATCGTGTGATAGACGGCTCTGATGCTGAACGCTTTCTGGCCTATCTTAAGGAGCAGTTGGAGGCAGGAGAGTTTTCACTTTAAACAAATTAAACCTGATTTGTTTATCAGTCGCGGTGACCGGCCGTTGTGTTCGGTTTGTCACCGCGATTTGACTTGAGGGGCAATGGTTATTGCGATCGAATGGCAATTGGGTGATGAATGCGGCGGACGCCTGCAAAGACCTTGACTTAGTTTTCTGAGCGGGCTAAGAAGTGAGAGTCTTTTTAGTAATCTATCAAGAGGCGGGCAACAATTTAGAGTAAATGTTCGTCAGAATCTACAACGTCTGAGCTCGCTTGTGTGAGCCTTACACTTCAGAGAAGGAGATAGTTATTTATGGCAATCCCGAAGTTTAGAATGTTTTCGTCCCTAATGCTTGCAGTCTTTCTGTTAGCTTTTTCAGCATCCATCGGTTTCGCGCAAGACACTACACCAACGGCTGGTTCGCGCACCGTCGCCAGTGGCGAGAAAATGAAGTTAAAAGGTGTCGTAACACGACGTGATTCCGACACTTTCACGGTCCGCGACAACAACGGCGTGGATACTGTTGTCCGTCTCGACAACAGAACCAGCGTCAAGGCCAAGGGTGGCTTTTTGCGCAGTGGCGCCAACTACGGTCAAACACAAATTTTGCGAGGCCTGAACCTGGAAGTTGAAGGTCGCGGCAACGCGTCAGGCGAACTGTTAGCTGAGAAGATCAGATTCAACGATTCAGATCTCCGCGTAGCGCGTGCGGTTGAATCTCGCGCCGCTCCGCTCGAGGATCGCGCAGCAAATACGGAAACGAAGCTCAGTCAGGTAGAACAGAATGCGCAGCGTCTCTCCGGACAAATGGATGAACTCGCCGCTGTCGCCAACACCGCAAAGGGCGGCGCCAAGGCTGCTCAGGAAAGTGCTGATTCGGCTATTTCGGGAGTGAATGCGACCAACGACCGTATCTCCGCGCTTGACGACTACGTGCCGCAAACGGTTTTGGCGGTTAACTTCAAGGTTGGCAGCGCGAAGTTGTCTGTTGACTCAAAAGCAAAACTCGACGAGCTCGCGACCAAGGCACTCAACGCCAAGGGCTACGTCGTCGAGGTCTCCGGCTTTGCCGATGCCAGCGGCAGCGTTGAGAAAAATCGTGCTTTGAGTCAGCGTCGCGCCGATACAGTGATTCGTTACCTGGTTGAGAACCACCAGATTCCGCTGCGACGTATTGTCACGCCGTACGGATATGGCGAGTCGAATCCCGTCGCGGAAAATGATTCACGCGAAGGCCGCGCACAGAATCGCCGCGTCGAAGTGAAACTGCTGGTCAATAAGGGCCTGATGCAGGAGGCTCCGAAAATGACCCGCTCCAGCTCAAGTGGCGAATAAGCCCGAAGCTGGTAAACCGTGCTAGCGTGCAACTGCTGAGAGGTTGCTTCGCAACTAACGCCATGATCATGCCGTCGGAAAAGTTGTTAAGATAACAAGCTAAGGCCAGCAACAGCGGGGTCCCGAGCGGGGGCAGCCCTGCCGGGGTGCTAACTCTGGCGGCATGAGGAATGGTTTTATGAATCGCGAACGTGTTGGAAAACAATTAGGGACAGCGCTACTGCTTGCAGTGCTGTCTCTTTTTTATTGTTCCGCTTCGGCCGCGGCGCAAACGATTATCGATATGCCGCCGCCGCCACCGCTGCCGACTCCCAGGCCAACACCTACTCCCGCTCCCCTCAAAGACGATGACTTCGAGGTGATTCGCGTCAGCTCAAATCTGGTGATGGTGCCCGTCTCTGTCGTTGATGCAAACGGAAAGCCGCTGCGAGGGTTGCTAGTTAATGACTTTCGCCTTGCTGAAGAAGGACGAGAACAACGGCTTGTCGAGATTGGGAATCCCGATGAGGTGCCCCTGGACATCGCCATTTTGTTTGACGTCTCAAGCAGTGTTAGCGAGAAGGGCTTCTTTTCCTTTCAGCAAAAAGCAGCAGCCAGCTTCCTGAAGCAGGTTCTCAAGCCAGTCGATCGGGCAGCAGTTTTTACGATTTCAGATGAGCCAAAGCTTGTCTCGCCACTCGCATCCGCGGATGTTGCGGCGACGAACTTATTGAGCATCCCTGCCGCGACTTCCCCTGTTCCGACAGCTTTTTATGACACGGTAGTGGCTGCCGCAAAGTATCTGGTCGAAAAGTCGGCAGAGCGCCATCGCCGCGTGATCCTGGTGATTTCTGACGGCGACGACAACTTCAGCAATATCGTCAAAGACCTGACGGTGGCTGAATACCGGGCCAATCAAAAAGGAGAGATGACGAAGGCAGCCGCTCATCAAAACCTGCTCGATCATCGACGTCGCGCGGTGCTGGAAGTACAAACAGCCGTGCAGCAGTCCGACGCTGCTTTCTACTCGATTAATCCGGGTGGCACGTCGATTCATCTCAATGAAATCAGCACCCGAGCCCAGAACTCAATGGAGTCGATCGCCCAGTCCACCGGAGGCACAGCCTACGTGCCGGACGCAGAGAAAGATTTGGAAAGAGTTTTCAGTGAGATTGCCGCCGAGCTTCGCGGCCAATACCTGTTGCAGTACTACTCAAACTCGCAAACGTCAGGCGGGCAATTTCGTCGCATGGCAGTTACGCTGCCCGCACACCCGGAACTTCGCGTACGCGCTCGCCAGGGTTACTACCCTAAGAACAAGTAATGAGTGATGAGTTATGAGTGATGAGTTATGAGTGATGAGTAAGGGCCGAAGCGTGGGGCATGTCCACTCAACCCACTCATTACTCATCACTCATAACTCATTACTCATCACTTCGTCTTACCGCATTTCCAGCAGCACATCAGTTAAATGATTGACAACTTCGAGCAGTGTTCGGCCGGCTTTATCAAACAGGTTGGCGGCGGCTAAGTCCTCGGCGTTTGCCGCGCCCGCCGCCACTCCCGCAAGCTTTATGTAATAGCGCTGCAACTCGGGCGTCGCGCGAAAATCGATTTCCAGTTTGTCTAGTCCTTCTCTTACGCTTTGAATGCTGGCTCGCACCGTGGCCTTGTTTTGTTTGGCTTGATTGACGATTGCCGGCGAAGCTTCATTGCGGCGGGCGGCATCGTCAACGCCCTCGAGTCCTTTGGCCACGCCGCCAAGCAGATAAATGAACCGTGTCAGGATCTTGATTTGATCGGCTACGCGAGCCGCTCCGGCACGCTGAACTTCCGCCGGCTTGGTCGTCGCGCTAGCGCGGCCGGATTTTGTTGTCGTTCGCTTACGTGTTTGAGCGAGGCCGGAGACGGGAGAAAGGATAACTGTTATTAACAACAAGCCTATGATTCGTTGCACTTTGATGCTCCTGTAGTTTTCGTTCGGGAACGATTATAACCGCAAAGGAAGGGGTTTCGAGTTCCGGGTTTCGAGTTTCGAGTTAAAAGATGACAAGTGCTTAGCGAACCCGAAACTCGGAACTCGAAACTCTTTCCGTTCCGCTGTTAGAATGACGCGACATCTTGCTACACAGGTTGTATCAGTGAACGAGAAAAGAAGCCTACTGGTCAAAAAGTTAGGTCGCGTCGAATATGGTGCGGCGCTCCGGCTACAAAAGGAAACGGAACTCGCTGTCAAAAATGGGCAGCAGCCTGACACACTCTTGCTGCTTGAACATCCACACACTTTGACCGTTGGCCGGCGCGGCGATAACGCGGGCATTCTGATGTCGCCGGAGTTACTCGCAGCTCGCGGCGTAACTGTCTTCGAAACAAATCGCGGCGGAAAAATCACCTATCACGGGCTGGGCCAGGTTGTTGGTTATCCGATAATCAGTCTCAGTCCGGATCGAGAAGATGTGCATCGTTACGTACGCGAACTTGAAGAAGTGTTAATTCGAACGCTGGCAGACTTTGAGATTAGTGCGTTTCGACTCGAAGGCTTTACCGGCGTGCATACTTCGCGGGGCAAGGTTGCAGCGATCGGCGTACACATCGCCCGCTGGATAACGACCCACGGTTTCGCGCTCAACGTGAACACGGATCTTAGCTTCTTTAATTTGATTATTGCCTGCGAAGGCGAGCAGGTAACCTCGATTGAAGATCTGCTCGGCCATGAGGTCGACCTGCATGAAGTTGAGGATCGTCTGGCTGCGCGTTTTGCAGAAGTGTTTGAGATGGAACTGGATTTCAGGGGCGAAGGCGCCGAGACCGCCAGGATGTAGCGAAAAGAGTATCTGAACAAGTTCTCTCGACGCGTAGCGTCGACATGACTTTAGCCCGGCGTTTCAACGCCGGGAAGGACAAGTGAAAAGTACCTGCGTCGCGTAGCGACGCCCGAAAAACAGGGATTCAACCGTCGCCTACGCGACGAAGAAAATGACTCTACTTCTTTCACCCGGCGTTGAAACGCCGGGCTAAATTCAACTTGCCGCTACGCGGCACAGTCACTTGATCAGAACTTCCTACACTTCGTCACTTGGCGTCCTTGGCGCCTTGGCGGTTAAACTTAACCAATGCTAACAATCGAACTGATCAAAGAAGCCGCCGCCCGAATACGCAGCCGCGTTCACCGTACGCCTGTTGTTACTTCACGTTCCTTCAATGAAGCAACCGGCAAAGAAGTCTTCTTCAAGTGTGAAAACTTACAGCGCGCCGGCGCCTTCAAGATTCGCGGTGCGACCAACAAAATCCTGTCGCTAACTGACGAAGAGAAGAAACGTGGTGTGGCCGCTTTCTCGTCAGGCAATCATGCGCAGGCGGTGGCCCTGGCCTCTCGCGAGGCAGGGATTCGCGCTGTGATAGCGATGCCCGACGATGCGCCGAAAGCCAAAGTTGCGGCGACCCGTGGCTATGGTGCGGAGATTATTTTTTATGATCGTCTCAAGCAGGATCGCGAGGAAGTGGCAATCGAAATTGCCGAACGCGAAGGGCGCGTGATGGTTCCACCTTACGACGATTACTTCATTCTTGCCGGCCAAGGAACTTGCGGTCTGGAGTTGCTCGAAGAGGTTCCCGATCTCGATTGCCTGCTGGCGCCCTGCAGCGGTGGTGGGTTATTTGCGGGCGTGAGCACTGCAGCCAAAGCAATTAGTCCGCAGATTCGCTGCTTTGCGGTGGAACCTGATACTGCCGACGACACCCGGCAGTCGTTTCTAAAGGGCGAGCGAGTTTCGATTCCGCCCCCGCCGACGATTGCTGACGGATTGCGCGTTCAGTCGCCGGGCACACTGACTTTTCCCATACTGCAAAAGACTGCTGAAGATGTTTTGACTGTGACCGATCAGGAGATTATTGAGGCGATAAAATTCTTCCTCTTCAGGATGAAGTTGCTGGTGGAACCGTCAGGCGCCGCCGCGGCTGCTGCTGTGTTCAGCGGCAAATTGCCGCGCGACACGAAGCGCGTGGGGGTAGTCGTCTCTGGAGGCAATATCGATGCGGAGTTGCTTTCGCAGTTTCTGCTTCAGAAAGCCTTAAGCAAGGAGGAACGCGCGTGAGTTCCTTGTTTCTATTGTTTGACGCGCGGGCTGATCCGATAAGCGCGGTTCCCTGGGGCGCTCTGATCCTGCTACTGGTGATTGTGTTCGTTTTGGCTGTCGGGTTTGTCGCGGGACTGGTGGTGCTCTTGATATGGTTCAAGCGTCGTAAGTCGAAGGAAGCTGATTCTCCTGCCGGCGTTTCATCCCAATAAGCCAAACCATCCCCAGGCGTTGATCACTTCACCAATTCCGAAGGAAGCAAGGTTCGCCAGAATGATGGCAATGAAGTCGCGCCACATTGAAGCTCTTCCCAATTCTTCGTTCGTGGCAAATGCCAACCAGAACAGAGCACACTCGGCGACGGGCGCAAAAGTTTCAGCTACCACCAGGTATAAAC
>JANMQG010000062.1:0-4735 GCA_031370285.1 Chloracidobacterium sp.
TCTTCAGGGCTTCTTCGACTGGGGATTTGATCCGGCGTTCCGAGGTGTGGGTTTCAATAAGGAGAGCACCTTCAGACTTGATGTTTAGGGTGTCTCCGTCCTCCTCTGTACGCAGGTCAGTGACTACAACAGCGACTTGAGCTCTGGCCAGTATCACAGAGTTTACAGGACCAATGCCCGTCCACGCGATGAACCCCTGCAACCAAGGTGACTGAGGCGCGCTTGGCCGGGACTCGATGATGCTCTCAAGTGTCTTCCAAGCCTGTGTCCCAGCTATGGCGTCGACCACTTTGATTGGGTGGTTTGCTTCGAGATAGAGTAGGGAATCAGCAGGGGCATACGCCGCCATGTCGGCCTCTTTCGGCCTCGCCCACCATAACCAAGCCCCGATAACAGCTAATAAGAGGAAGGCGAATAGCAAGATCCAACGGGTTTGTCTCATTGCGTCGCATCCTAACCGTAGGCCTGATGACGCGCAAGCCGAGGTTACGACTGATCAAATTTGGAATGACCAGTCCCTGTTCCAGAAAACAGCCGACCCGAGCAAGACATAATTGCCTGTGGGAGCCTCGCAAACCAAAGAAGCGGGATTAAACAAAGCAAAATACCTGTTGACAATGTTTAGCCCGTGCGGTAGTCTCCTTTCCGATGGCAGTGAGGCTGCTGCCTTTTCTTAGGGCTCTTGCCTCTGTTCCTCGTACCAATATCACCTGCTTTCGGTTTTGCTGAAGGCAAATCCACCTAGAGAAATTGCTTTGTATCCAAATCTGGAAAGCTGCGCGAACGCGCGTTTTCCTCCCCAGCTCCCGCCTGAAATTCTCAGTGTGACCTTAAGGACAGCAGTCTTGAAAAACAATACGCAACCCACGCAGATCAACAAGACGAGCAAAAGCCGGCCATCGAGAGCGATGAAAGCGCGTGCTCGTTTGCGTCAACAACACAGAATCCGTTCTCTCTTCGTCGCGAGGAATAAATAGATCATGTTCAACAAAAGCAACGGCAAGAAGAATCTGGTTGGCCTCGATATTGGCTCGAGCTCAATAAAGGTGGTCGAGCTTCAAAAGAAAGGCAACGCCTATCACCTGCTCAACCTGGGATTCGAGAATCTATCCGCCGACACGATAGTTGATGGTCAGATTATGGAGCTCAATAACGTTTCGAATGTTATTACGAGCATCTTTAGCGAGCACCAGATCAAGACCTCAAAAGTCGCCGCCGGCGTCAGCGGCCATTCTGTGATCGTGAAGAACATTGTCCTGCCGCAGATGAGCGCGGATGAGCTGCGAGAGTCGTTTAGCTGGCACGCCGAAGAACATATCCCGTTTGATATCTCCGATGTGAATCTTGACTATCAAATCACCAGCAGTTCTGCGGACGCCTTGAACGTGTTGATGGCGGCTTGCAAGAGCGACAAGATCGCAAACGTAAAGCAGGCCATTCAGTTGGCTGGCAAACAACCGGTTGTGATTGATGTCGATACTTTCGCTTTGCAGAATTGTTATGAAGTCAACTATCAGCCCAAGGCCGGCGAGGTTGTTGCATTACTCAACATCGGCGCGTCAACGATGAACATCAACATAATGAACGGGGGGCGTTCGGTATTTGCGCGCGACGCTTCTGTTGGTGGGAGTCAATACACGAGTTTACTGCAGAAGGAATTGGGGCTGACATTTGAACAAGCGGAAGCTGTGAAGCGTGGCTATCCTTTACCGGAAGGTATAGAGGCGCGTCCAATCCAGCCGATTATCGAAACAGTATCTGACATTCTCGCGCTGGAAATACGAAAGACAATGGATTTCTACCGTGCGACCGCGGAAGAGAGTGAAGAGTCTATTCAGAAGATCCTCATAGCGGGCGGCAGTTCCAAGCTTCCCGGCCTGCCTGAATATCTAGCTAAGCGCTTCGAAATCCCCGTTGAACTGTTTGATCCTTTTCGGGAAATACAGGTCGACGATAGAAAGTTTGATCCTGACTACATGAAAGAGATCGTTCCTGATATGGCAATTGCCGTCGGTCTCGCCTTGAGAGGAGTGGAAACGGCATGATCAAGATCAATTTACTTGAATCAGTTACAGATGGGCCCACCGGTGCAGTGATGGTCGAAGCCAGGGTCGCAACCCCGCTGGTGCAAACACTTCTGCTGGCTCTAACCGTCTTTGGTCTCCTGGTTGTTGGCATTAGTTACGACTATGTCAGTTCAAAATCGGACCACCGTGTTGCGCAGGCCGAGCTTGAGAACCAGCGACACATTAACCAGCAAATGCTTGCCGTAAACCGAGAGCAGGCCGAACTGGAGAAAAAAGCTCAGGATATTCAGGGTCGCATTGATGCTATCAAGAGATTGCGCGAATCGCAGCAAGGACCCAGCGCCGTGCTTCGTGACATTAAAGCCCGGTTTGACGCCGTTCCTGGCCTGTATTTGAAGAGTTTGGAACAGAAGGATGGCGAACTCACTATCAAGGGCATCTCGCCGAACGAGGTTTCGGTCACGCGCTTCGGCCAGAGTCTGGAGTTCTCGTCTGGGTTGTTTACGAACTTGAATATCGAGACCCAACGCGAACTGGCTCAGGCTGCTACTAGTGAAAAGGGCGCGCCGGCTGATTCCATCGTCTTAATCCAGCAGCCGGAGGTGGTTGGCTTCATCGTAAAGTGCAGTTACGCCGCGAAGCCGCAAAACCAAACAGGCACGAGCCCAGCCGCAAACCCAGCCAATCAAGTAGCGTTGAAGAAATAGACGCTCACGACACCAGACTCCGCTAAAGAATCGGGGAAGGAACTAAACAGATGAAAATCGGTAATCTTCAATCAGTGCCCTGGTACCTGAAACTCGTCATGTTCGTCGCTGTGGCTGGGGTTGTGTACGCGGGCTTTTGGAACTTTGTTACCAAACCCGTCCGCGCTGAGACCAAAGCATTCAACGTCGAAATCGCCGATCTGCTCACGAAAAACGCTCAGGCGCAGATTGCTTCGCAACGACTCAATGACTTCCGTGCAGTCTACAAGGCAAGGGTTGAAGAGTATGAGGAACTGAAAGCCTTGTTGCCCGAACAGCGCGAGTTGACTATGGTCTTACAAAGCGTTCAGGATCGGGCTCGCAACAATGGTCTCGTACTGACGAAATTCACTCCTAAGGATGACGTGCAGCAGGAGAACTATAACGGCAAGAGAATCGAAATCAGCGTGACGAGTTCTTTTGCGGCGCTCCAAAGCTTCTTTGACCAGCTCGCTCACTACCAGCGGATAGTTTCGATCACCAACTTCCAACTGAAACAGTTAGACAAGCAGTCTTCCTCGAAGACAATTGACGCGACCTTTGACTTGACCGCGTTCTACGTCTCCGCTGAAAGACTTCAGAAGCCGCCCGCTGCTGGTCAACCCGCAGGCTCTGGCCAGGTTCCACCTGCAGTGGTGCCACCGGCTGGAAAGTAAGTCAACTCGAGATATCAAGACACCGTTCCAGGAAAGTAATCACCATGAAGCAAACGAAAATTCTCGAATACGGATTTGCCATTCTCCTGGCAGTCGCCGGAGTAGCCGGCTGTGGCGCACTTCAAACGGTCGCTGGGCAAAGCACTGATCCCAAGGCAAGGTCGACTCGCCCCAATCAAGGTGGCCGCGATCCATTCGGGCCCTATGTGCCAACGCGCGTCATAGTGAAGAAAAGCGGCGCACTCGTTTTGGCCCCATCTATTCAGGAGCGAATCGAGCAGTACAAAGCGCAGAAACTAGCCGCCATGAACGCGCGAGTTGTAGCGCCAAAACCGACCACTGCTTTTCTCTTGAGCGAGATACAGGTAGTCGGCATTTCTCGTTCGCCTCGCGGATATGCAGCGATCGTGGAAGCCACGCCGATTAAGCTGGCTTATGTGATTTACCCTGGCGAGCATTTCTACGACGGCCAACTGGTTGCTATCGAAGACGGTCGGCTGGTTTTCCGTCGAGAAACTGTGTACTCGGACGGTAAACGGGAACGCTCCGTAGTAATGAAACCTCTGCGACAGGTCAACGCTGTCGATGCCCTCTCGGTCGCCGCGGCCAAATCGGCTGCTGCCGAATCAGTTGCTGCAAAACCGGAAAAGCAGTCGGAAAAACCGGATCCTGAAAAGCCTTAGTTCCTCGGTTTCGAATCGAAGAGTTTTACCGGTTCGGAATCCCTTCCACGCGTAGTTGGTCAACAAACCAAAGGGTAAGAAGCTACGCAGTTTGACAATCAACCCCGGACGATGCCGCTTTGTGCGGCGCGCGCTTTTGACTAACAAGTAACGAGCGTAGCGCGTGGCGGTCAGCGTCTAGCACTTCCCTTAAGGAGGGAAAAGATGGTCTATCAGTCTCGAATCAAAAATGCCACGAAAAGGACTACGCTCGTCCTGGTATTCCTGTGTCTCTGCGGCATCAACACTTTCGCCGCGGCCGATAACTCCAAGGCAATCACAACTGGCGATTCGACCAGTGTGGCTGCCACCGAGCCAGCCGCGCAACAGCAGCCTTCTCCTTCGCCGAGCGTCGCTCCCAGCGCCGCCATCTCGCCAGCGACCGACAAGATGTCGCAGGCTCAACAGGGACGGCACTATGGCCAGCCGGGCTTTGTCGGCGAACCGATCAACTTAAAGGTTGTCAATGCCGACATCCGCGACATTCTTAATTACATCACCGAACAATACGCGATTAATTTCGTGATTGACAGTTCGGTTTCAAAAGACGTTCCGATTACGGTCAACGTCAATGAAGTGCCGTG
>JANMQG010000065.1:0-1522 GCA_031370285.1 Chloracidobacterium sp.
GGGAATTGAGCACGCCGCTCAAGAAAAGAAGGTTGTAGGCGCCAACATTTACACTTTTCACGCATTCGTCCATAATCCGAATTTTGCGCCTCAATCCGTCGATCTACGAACGTATTGGGACAATCTTCAAGTTTTCTTCGAGCGGGTGTGGCCACGGTGACCGATTCCCAGCGTACGTCGGGACGGCTGCATCGTAGCCCTTTGCGCTACCCGGGCGGAAAGGCCCGACTAACCCCGTACATTCAAGAACTTCTTCGGACCAATGCGCTGGAGGATGGGGAGTACGCCGAGCCCTACGCGGGCGGGGCAGGAATAGCACTGGGACTGCTATTCACAGAGTATGTCTCGCGGATTCATATCAATGACTTAGATCGATCGATCTATGCATTTTGGTTCTCGGTTCTGAACGACACCGAGAGTTTATGTAAGCGAATCGCCGATGTCCCGCTGAATGTCGATGAGTGGCGCCGACAACGACGCATCCAGGATAACAAAGACACGTCTGAGACTATTGATCTCGGCTTCTCTACTTTTTTCTTAAACCGCGTCAACCGTTCCGGTATAGTTGGATCTGGTGGCGTTATAGGGGGGTTAGACCAGCAGGGTCGATGGAAAATGGATGCGCGTTTCAATCGCAGCGACCTTATCCGGCGTGTAGAGCGAATAGCACATTATAAAGATCGAATTCGGCTCTATAACCTTGATGCCGTCGACTTTTTGGCTCTTTCCGCCGGCATTCTTCCTGAGAAATCTCTTGTCTGCTTGGATCCGCCGTACTATGTGAAAGGAGAGCGAAAGCTTTACTCAAACTGGTATGGTCCCGCTGACCACGCTGAGGTCGCCGAATTACTTCAAGCTTACCCTTGGCCGTGGATCGTGACATACGACTCGACACCAGAGATTCTCAAACTGTACGCCAGTTGGCGGCGGGTGAGCTATACTGTCGATTACAGCGCTTCGGCCAAGTATCGAGGCGCTGAAACGATGTTCTTTTCACCAACCTTAGTCCTGCCCACTCGGGCGTCGACGGTGATACGACGATCGGCGTAGTTTGGTTTCCGGCATCGGCACGGGCACCCTCCTTCACCGGGCGGAGCGACACTAGCAACAGATGACACAACCGCACAACAGCATGGTCTGGAAACAGTCGAGAAGTTGTCAGGTTGCCGTTGACACGGCCGCTGTTACAAGTAGTCCGAACTGGCTATCTCCGAACTCATCGCCTCGAGTCTGGATTGGACGACTCGCGTCGGAAGGTCAATGGATCTGCTCACCTGCTGCACGTCCAGTTTGTCCAAAAAGTCCTTTACAGTCGGTGCCTCGCTGTTGGCCACCAGCTCGTTAAGGTACTCACGCACCCGCTCGGTTGCCGGATCTTCGTCCATTGGAATCAGTTCGATGACGCGTTGCCAGTCGCGTTGGGCGACATTGACTCCAATGAGTTTTAAGGCCCGAGAGACCCATTTTCCGGCATACCTGCGAGCCGAATCGATCTTGCTCGCCTCGCTGAGCGCTTCGGCCA
>JANMQG010000096.1:0-18020 GCA_031370285.1 Chloracidobacterium sp.
GACCCGATCGAACATCGCTCGCATTTTAGCTTTCAAATTTGGTCACTGGCATCCACTGGGACCAAGACTTTACCTCGTCTTTACAAAACGGTCGTCACTTTACGAACAGTTTACATAGCAACGCCAACAATTCTCTTAGCATAGTCGTACATCGTTGCAGTTCCACAAACTTTCAATGAGGAGAACCAAATGCGAAAACTAGCAATTCTAATCATTCTTGTTGCGACGGCCGCCGTCGTCTTGGCCCAAGACAACCCGCCGAAAGCCGCCGCCGCGCAGTCTGACGCGAAAAAGGCTTTCGAAAAAATGAAAACCCTGGCGGGTTCGTGGCAAGGTACGGTTATGGACATACCGATCAACTTCACGATTCGCGCCGCATCCAGTGGGACCGCGATTCTGCATGAGGGGGATACAAGTGAAGCGGGCCCCCCAAAACATGAGATCACTATGTTCTACGTGGAGGAGGATCGTTTGCTCGCGACCCATTATTGTGACGCCGGGAATCGTTCTCGCTGGGAGGGGAAGATGTCGCCGGATGGAAAGGCGATCGAGTTCAGTTTTCTCGATGTCGCCGGATCGACGCGGGGAGGATACCTGAAGGATATGGTGCTCACAATGATTGACGCGGACCATCATATCGTAGGGTTTACTTTCGTTATGCCAGACGGTAAGCCGATTCAGTTGCGCGGCGAATTCCAACGTACGAAGTGACTGGGCTTACATCTCAGGTCAGGAGCTGGGTCTTACTGATTGGGCCGGGGGAGTGAAAAATTAGCGCTCGATTCTTGGAAGTACATAACCCGTGGAGCGGGTTACAGCATAAAGCCTGGGGTGGAGCGAGGGCTTTGCGAGCGGAACCCCAGGATCCGGGGAATAACAGGTTGCAGCCCGCGAAGTGGGCGACGGCCTATTCATCATCAGTGACTTGCGGCGTTTGCGCTATCGCACGCTTCGCGCGCTTGAATTCATAATCGTCGCCAACCTGGGGTTCCGCTCCGCTCCACCCCAGGCTTTACGCTATCGCCGCGCTCCGCGGGCTAAGCCAAATCAACTGATGATCAAGAAGAAATTCAAATGCAACACAACGTCACGTTAACCAGCAGCCTCGGTTACTGATGTTCGATATAAGAAAGGTGGTGAATCATGTCAAAGCCAATCTCGTCATCCGCCGCGCTGCCGATTGCGTACGTCGTGCTGCGAATCCTCATCGTCGTGAACTGGATGATGGTCGCCGTGATCCTCGCTCTGCTGTTTGTCCTGCCGAACGAGCAATGGATCATGGCCGCCTTCAAACTCTCTCCTTCGCCTGACGCAGAGCGGCTGGTTATGGGCCTGCGCGCGATCGCCGTGCTCGGCCTCGTCACGGTCCCGCTGAACTACGCCGTCTTAAAACGCCTGCTCGCGATCGTTGAGACGGTTCGCGTGGGAGACCCATTCTTCGCCGCGAACGCGTCCCGTTTGCAGGCGATCGCCTGGGTGCTGCTCGCGCTGAACCTTCTCAGCATTGTGATCGGCGCAATCGCGAAGATCGTTTCGACTCCGGCGCATCCGCTCCACATAAACGCCGGCTTTTCGATCAACGGCTGGCTCGCCGTACTCCTCACGTTCCTGCTGGCCCGCGTGTTCGCGGAAGGCACGCGCATGCGCGAAAACCTCGAAGGGACGGTGTGACATGGCTATCTCCGTCAAGCTCGGCAACCTGCTCCACGATTGACAAATGGGCCGATGAACGCGCACTCATGCACGGTGAGAGTCACACACAAATCTAACCAGGAGAATATCAAATGAAACGCAGCGTTATGCTAACCATCGCTTCTCTGCTTTCGATCCTCTTCTTTACGTTTCACCTGGCGGACGACATCGTCCGCGGGATCGAACCGGGAAAGCTCACAAACCTCACAGCGGTGCCCATCTTTGTCTTCTGGCTGTACGGAGCGCTGGTGCTTGCTGAACGGCGATCGGGATACATCATCAGTCTCCTCGGGGGGCTCTTTGCGTTGCTCCCCGCCATCGCCCACATGAGGGGGAAGGGTGTCGGCGTCACCAGCAGCCTCGGCCACTCCAGCGGACACCTCTTTTTCGTCTGGACGCTGATCGCGATCGGCGTGACCGGGCTCTTCTCGGTCATTCTCTCGACGCGCTTGCTATGGAGCCTGCCATGGCGCCGGCCCCGGTAGCCAACAATCCGAACATGGCACGAACATGGAGAGGCCCGTCGCACGGCGTAGGTGATCGGCGCGGATCGGGTTCTGCCGGCGACCGCCGCGCCCCGTTCTATTCAAGGCGAAGTGCGGGCTAACAACTCGATAGAGCCGACCCGGCCAACCCAGTGTTTGGCCTTGGCGCGATACTAGCCTTGGCTGGCCGGGCGGCTCATCTCGAGGCCTTTAGGCAGCTAATTGAAATATGGACACCCATACTTCATTTCTTACGGAGGTCACTTTGAAAAAGTATCGAGTTTTTATTTCCACTCTTATTTTACTGGTGGTTGCATCTCCGAGTTGTGCTCAGACTGGCAAGAAGAAAAAAGAGGCTGGGCCGCTTTTATCTGCCGCAATACCGCAGCCGCTCTGGACGTATGACACTGGTGGTTGAGTGTTCTCGACCCCTACGGTCGTGGGGGATGTACTGTTCATCGGTTCTTGTGCGGGCAAGTTCTACGCCATTAACAAGGCCACGGGTCAAGTGCAATGGCGCTATGACATCAGCCAGGACGGCAAGCAGGTGAGCTTCCACGGTGACCCGTTAGTCACAGATGACCTGATCCTCATCGGCACCGATCATAGCTGCGTACCTGATGGCATAGGACATGTTTATGCTTTCGAGCGAGACAGTGGAAAAGTGCGCTGGAAGTACCGTGCGATCAGCGTTCCAACGGACATCGTTCAACTCGGCTCAAATGTGTACTTCGGAAGTTTCCAGGACAAGTGGTCCTCCGTAAATCTTCACACCGGCGGCCTAAACTGGAGTTTTTCGACTGACACCACTAACAAAGACTGTACGGCAATCAAATCACCAGTGGCCGCCGAAAATCGGCTGTACTTCACAGGACTAGACGGCGGCGTCTACTCGCTGAATGCAGCATCCGGTCGGGTGATGTGGAAGCGAAAGCTTGCGGCGGCTACCTCCACTTCGCTTGTTTTCCGTGACAAGACCCTTTATGTCGGCACAGCCGACCTACGCATCTACCGCCTGAATGCCGAAACCGGGGCAATCGTAGCCGAACTGGCTGTTGAAGCCATGCCCGTCGGAAGGCTGACATTTGACGCCGATTCACTGTTCATGTTTCTTGAGAATCGTTCCGAACGAGCAGGTTACATTATCTCTGTAGATTCTAAGTTGGCAGGCGTGCGCTGGAAGCAGAAATCATCCCCTGGCTGGGCTTCGGAGCGCCCACACTTATGGAAAGGATACATCGTAGCCGGGAACTGTCGAGGTGAGGTGGCTGCATTCCGAGCTTCGGACGGTGCGCCGCAATGGAAGCTAGATCTTAAGGGTTGCATCAGGAGTATAGGTAGTTCCGGCAATACGCTTTTCATTGGCGTGCAGGAAGGGACGGTTTACGCATTTGGTCTGCGCAGTAAATAATAATAAGAATGATCTGGTAATTGAGGAATGGTACTCTAAGCTACGCGAAGCGACCGGAACTTGCAGCACTGTGCCATGAGAACCGCCGAGAATAGCTCCCTTCATTACCGCGCCTGCAATCTCTGCGAAGCGATATGTGGCATCGAAATCACTGTTCAAGATCCGCTCCGCGAACCCTCGAACGAAAAGACCGGCCAACGTCTGGACATTCGCGGTGACAAAGACGACCCTTTCAGCCAAGGCTACATCTGCCCAAAGGCCGCTGCCCTGAGAGATCTTCACTATGATAGATGGGGCTAAGATGGTGGCGGGACGTGTTGATACCAAACCAGACGAAGCGATGCCTTGACGACCGCTAGGCGCGTAAATACTGGCTCATATCGTTTCGTAAGAGTAGGTGGTGTCGCCTTCATGGGACTTAAAATCCGTTGACCGCAAGGTCGTGCGGGTTCGACTCCCGCCCTCGGCACCAATTGTTTTCAATGATTTACAAAAAAGGAGGCGGGTTGAGCTTCCAAACCGCACAAACGGATATTAGGTCCGTTGTCCATTCCATTCGGAAGCGAGTGTTGAGACGAGAATCCCCTTATCCCCTACCAGTAACGAGCAATGCGACACACCAGCCATCGGCGTTAATGAGTCCCACCATCTCGGACGCTATTCTTGAACCCGATTCTTGAGGTTCCAAATTGGAATCTCAAGGCGGCACACTTGTTTCTTCTAGCGTGCCCAAGCTAATCCGCGTAGAATGAGGCGCTTTCCCATCTGCAGGTATGGTTCTGAATAGCACCTTCCGCGGGACCGCAGAAGTGACGATTCCTTCCTAGGTCCAATCGATCCCAGAATGCTTCATCCCAATCAGCAGGCGCGGCATGACTGCGGTAGTCGCAAAAGAAAAACCCGCGTCCAGCGTACGACTCCCAACTTGAAACGGTGCCTTCAATGCAATCGCCTTGAGCCGGACGACACGCTTGCCTACTGTCGTGCGGACGGGACGGCTTTGATCAGTGACTCGGGTCCCGTCGGCGCTGGGGCAGGGACGGTAAAGTTCGGCTCTGGCTTTGGTGGGTTACTGAAGAAAATGGATTTTCCCCAATGGTCCCGGACCAAATGACTAAAGAACTCGAAGCCAACCCCACTCTGTCTCACTACCGCATCGTCTCGAAAATTGGCGAAGGCGGAATGGGCGAAGTGTTTCTGGCCGAAGATACGCGTCTGCGACGAAGGGTTGCGCTGAAAGTCTTGCCGGAGAAGATCGCTGCCGACGCGGATCGCTTGCTTCGTTTTGAACGTGAGGCGTTTGCCGCTTCCGCGCTCAATCATCCGAACATTCTGACCATCTTTGAATTCGGCGCGGTAGCTGGCGCGCATTTTCTGGTCTCCGAATTTGTCGATGGTGAGTTGCTGCGTGAGCGAATGAGCCGATCGACGATGACGCTTACAGAAACGCTGGAGATCGTCATTCAGATCGCTTCAGCCCTACAGGCAGCCCATGGTGCCGGCATCATCCACCGCGATATCAAACCCGACAACGTAATGATTCGGGCTGACGGTTATGTGAAGGTCCTTGATTTTGGTTTAGCGAAACTGGCAGAACCGGGAGTTTTAGCGAACGGGTCAGTTTCCGACCCGGAAGCGCAAAAGCGAAGGCAACTTCAGACACAGGCCGGAATCATTATGGGCACCGTCGCTTACATGTCACCGGAACAAGCCCGTGGCCTGGAGGTCGATAAGCGCACGGATGTTTGGAGCCTTGGTTGTGTGCTTTACGAGATGTTGACCAGACAACAGCCGTTTCGCGGCGAGACGACTGCAGATGCATTAGCAAACATCATTCATCGTGAGCCAATACCTGTTTTCCCGCTCTGCCAGGACGCGAATCCAGAACTCGAACGCATCGTCAACAGGATGCTTTCGAAGAACAGAGACGAGCGTTACGCGAACGCGAACGTGTTACTGGCAGATCTGAAGCAGTTGCAGAAGCGGCTGGAGTTTGAAGCAGAGCTCGAGCGCTCGTCGCCACCAAATTCCAAGACGGAAGCGCGCACGCAAGTGATCCGTAGCGCCACCACTGAGCAATCGGGGATGCGCAATTCGATCGCGGTCCTTCCCTTTTCAAATCTCAGTGCTGACCCGGACAACGATTATTTCTGTGATGGCCTGGCAGAAGAACTTCTCGGGGCCTTAAGCAAGATTGACGATCTGAGCGTTGCAGCGCGGTCATCGGCCTTTTCGTTCAAAGGCCGTAACACCAACGTTGGCGAAATCGGGAGGTCGTTAAGCGTCAATACAGTCCTGGAAGGCAGCGTCAGAAAGTCGGGCGATAGGGTCCGAATTTCGGTGCAGTTGGTTAACGCGGCAGACGGTTATCACTTGTGGTCCGAACGCTACGACCGCGAGATGAAAGACATCTTTGACGTTCAGGACGAGATCACTCTCTCGGTCGTAGACGCGCTGAAGTTGAAACTCCTCGGCAACGAAAAGGAAGTGGTGTTAAAGCGCTACACGCAAAACGCCAAAGCCTATCAACTCTATCTCCGCGGTCGTTTCTTCTTCTTTCAACGTACCCCTGAAGCATTTAAGAAAGCCATCGAATACTTCGAGCAAGCCATTCAGTTGGACGCGGAATACGCCCTCGCTTACTCAGGCCTATCCGACTGCTACACCTTTCTTGGGTTTTACGAACACATGCCTCCGGCTGAAGCCAAAATTAATATGAAAGGCCCGGCTTTCAAGTCGTTGGAGCTTGACGACACTCTTGCTGAGACGCGGACCTCGGTTGCTCTTTACAGGGTTCTTTATCAGTGGGATTTCGAGGAGGCCTTAAGAGAACACAAAAGAGCTATCGCGCTCAATCCGAAATACGCCTTCGCTCACCATCTCGCTTCCGCAACAGCGCTGGCAATTGGACTCAATGACGAAGCGATTGCCGCCGAATCGCGCGCTGTTGAGCTCGAACCATTTACCGCGATTTTCAACGCGAGCCTGGGATGGTGGTTTTACCTGGACCATCGTAACGACGAAGCAATCGCACAAGCTCTCAAGACAATCGAGATCGCTCCGAATCACTTTTTTGCTTATTGGATCCTGGGGTTGGCGTATGGAATTACAGGAAAATACGACGATGCTATCGCGGCGTTGGAAAGGGCAGTGTCGTCTACAAACACCCAACACCTTAAAGCTGAACTCGCACGAATCTATGCACAAAGCGGCAGGCGTGAAGAAGCGCTAGCCGTGCTTTCAGAACTCACTCAGGAAGCCAAAGAACAATACGTCTCGCCCGGGAACCTGGCTAAGATTTACTTAGGTCTCGGTGAAATCGAGCAGGTTTATGAACAACTCGAGAAAGCGGTTGCCGAGCGTTCCGTAAGATTGCCATGGTTAATGGTGGATCCGATCCTTGATCCGTTTCGCTCTGAACCGCGCTTTCGAGATCTCTGGAGACGCATGGGCTTGCCGGAAGACGAAGCTGCCCAACGTACAACGACCGAACCAAGCGAAGCGCACACGGTGGTTTTTAATTTCAATGAGCATCGCAGCGGAAAGGCCGGCAGTGCTGAATCGTCTGAACCAAAACAATCAACCGATTCCAACTCGCCTGCGGCCGCAGAATCTCGCGGCAGTGAGCCAGTAAGTAGCAAGACCTCAGAAACAGTTCCAGACATTTCGTGTCCGACCACAATTACTCCTGGCAGTCGCAGAAGTGTATTGATCATCGGACTGACAGTTTTGTTGCTGGCAGTCGCAACTGCTGGATATTGGTTCTTTGGAAATCGTGGCGCTGGGCAAATCAATTCAATTGCCGTTATGCCGTTTGTTAATGCCAGCGGCAATGCTGATGTCGAATACCTTTCCGACGGAATGACGGAAACGCTGATCAGCAGTTTGTCGCAGGTTCCCAACTTAGCAGTCAAATCGAGAAGCACAGTCTTCCACTACAAAGGGAAGGAAACATCTGCGAAGAAAATTGGCGAAGAACTGAATGTGCAAGCTGTCTTACTGGGCAGAGTTGTGGAACGCGGAGAGGAGCTGAATCTCAATCTGGAACTGGTCAATACGCAAACTCAGAACGTCATCTGGAGCGGGCAATACAATCGCAAACATGCCGACCTGGTAAGGCTGCAAAGTGAGATTGCTCGTGATGTCTCGCAAAAACTGGAACGAAAACTGTCGGGAGTCGCCGAGGACAAACTGGCGAAGAAATACAGCGCGAATCCTGACGCCTACGAGCTTTACCTCAGAGGCAGATATCATTGGAACAGGCGAACTGTTGAGGATGACCTCAAGGGCCTTGACTACTTTGAAAAAGCGGTGAAGATGGATCCGAAGTTCGCTCTTGCCTATGTAGGTATTTCTGATGCGCACATCATGCTGGGAATCCCGGACGCAATGGCCGGAGCCATGTCGCCGGCCGCTACCCTTCCGCCGGCACGGGCGGCGGCAGAGAAAGCCATCGAACTCGATCCAGATCTAGCTGAAGCTTACGCTTCGCGCGGACATGTTAGATGGAAGGAACGCGATTGGTCGGGGGCCGAATCCGATTTCAAGCGCAGCATACAACTGAACCCCAACTATTCGTACGCTCATCTTTTTTACTCAATCTTTCTGGTCTTCAATGGGCGATTTGAGGAGGGACTTAACGAATCCAAGCGGTCGGTCGAGCTTGATCCGTATTCGATTCCCGTAGTCGCCAATGTGGCTTATGTCAACTACTTTGCGCGCCGCACAGATGAGGCGATAGCGAGTGGCAGAAGGGCTGTAGCGTTCGACAATACCATTCCGATTGCCCGGCAGAGGCTCGGTATGGCGTACGAACAAAAAGGCATGCTGCCGGAGGCCATTGCCGAATTCCAGGTAGCAGTCAAACAAAGCAATCGGATCCAACTCGCGCTCACATCACTGGCACATGCTTACGCGTTATCCGGGAATAAAGTCGAGGCGAGAAAAATTTTGGCCGAACTCGAAGAAAGGTCTAAGCAGCAATTCGTTTCGTCCTATCTGCTTGCGACGGTGCACGTAGCTCTTGGCGAAAAGCGACGAGCGCTCGAGCTCCTCGAACACGCCTACAAACAAAACAGCATTGATATGGTGCAAGCTAAGACGGATCCAAAGCTTGACCCTCTCCGTGACGAACCGCGCTTCCAGGAACTCTTGAAGAAGATCGGCTTTCCAGAATGAGTATCCGCAGATTACACCGATTCAATCTCTCAGCCCTTGCGATCCGCGTAATCTGCGTAGTCTGCGGATAACTGATTAAACCCGATGAATATGCGACAGTCACCCAATTCGATCCTTTCCCACTACCGCATCATCTCCAAAATCGGTGAAGGCGGAATGGGCGAGGTATATTTGGCCCAGGATACAAAACTCGATCGCAAGGTCGCCCTAAAGATTCTTCCAACCGACGTCGCGTCGAATCGCGATCGCCTGGAGCGATTCATTCGCGAAGCAAAGTCGGCTGCGGCGCTGAGTCACCCAAACATTGCGCAGATCTTCGAGATCGGTGAGCACGACGGCACCCACTTCATTGCCATGGAGTTTATCGATGGCGTGACTTTGCGCGAGAAGATTCATCGCGAGCGGACCGAACTGAAGAAGCTCTTGCGTTACCTGCAGCACGTCGCCGAAGGATTGGCGAAGGCTCATGCCGCGGGCATCGTCCATCGTGATCTGAAACCCGACAACATCATGATCACACGTGATGGTCACGCGAAGATTCTGGATTTCGGGCTTGCGAAACTCATCGAGCCGCGCCTGACTGAAACGTCTCATGATGAAAATCATGAGGAAGCCGCCACTGCGATTTTGCAGCAGCATTCAAGGCCGGGCGTGATTATGGGCACTGTCGGTTATATGTCTCCCGAGCAGGCGCGGGGCAAGACGAACGAAGTAGATCAGCGCTCAGACATTTTTTCCTTCGGTTGCATCCTGTATGAAGCGGTGACCGGACACCAAGCCTTTGCCGGCAAAGATGTGGTTGATTCGCTTAACAAGATCATCCGCGAGCCGGCGGCTCCGATCAGCGACTTCCGGCCCGATGCGCCGAATCATTTGCAAAGAATTGTGCGACGCTGTCTGGCGAAGGACCCTGAAGACCGTTACCAAACCATCAAAGATGTAGCAATCGAGCTGCGAGACCTGCGGCGTGAGCTTGAAGGGCTGGGCATTGACACGACTGTGCCGCCGGCGAGAAGTGAAACGACAGCCGGCCCTGGCGGGGAAATCAAAACAGTTGAAACCGACGGCCCGCAAACCGGATCGGCCGCCACTTCAATCGCCACGCCAGCCTCCAGTGCCGAGTACGTTGTCTCTGGAATCAAGCAACACAAACTCGCGGTGGCCTTCGCGGCCCTGCTGCTCGTGGTGGTTGGTGTTGGCCTGATTCTCTTCTTGCGCGCTCGCAACCCGGAAGCAGCCATTGGATCCATTGCCGTCCTCCCTTTCGAGAACAAGAGCGGGAATGCTGATTCGGACTATCTATCCGACGGTCTCGCAGAATCACTCATTTACCGTCTTTCGCAATTGTCGAATCTCAAGGTCAGCCCGCGTAGTTCGGTATTTCGTTACAAGGGACAAGCGATAGACGCGGAAAAGATCGGCAATGAACTGGGCGTCGACGCAGTCATGTCCGGCCGGCTAATTCAACGCGGCGATAATCTGACGATCAGCGTCGATCTAATTGACGTTAGAAACAAGAGAACGCTGTGGGGCGAACAGTTCGAGCGAAAGATGTCCGATCTGCTGGCAACTCAACGGGAGATCGCGTCGGCTATTACCGAGAAGCTGCAATTGAAACTTTCGGGTGATAGTGCCAAGGGCTTGTCCAAACGATATACAAATGACAACGAAGCTTATCAGCATTATTTGCAAGGGCGTTTCTACTGGAACAAGCGCACTGGCGAGAACATCAAAAAAGCCATCGAACAGTTTAAAGCAGCGACGGATAAGGATCCTGGATTTGCGTTAGCTTATTCCGGGCTTGCCGATTGTTATGTCGTCGCGTCCACGTACACCGGCACGAGGTCGAACGAAACTCTGCCGCTGGCCAAGACCAATGCTTCGAAAGCAATTGAACTGGATGGCGCGCTTGCTGAACCGCATGCCGCCCTCGGAATGATGAATTGGTTCGAATGGCGTTTGACCGAGGCGGAAGCTGAATTCAAGCGGTCTATCGAACTGAACCCAAATTATGCGACAGCCCATCATTGGTATTCACGGCTTCTTCGTGCACTCGGCCGTTCGGAGGCAGCATGGGCGGAGATCAAGCGCGCGGAAGAACTCGATCCATTATCACTGGTCATGATTAACAACGTTGCCGAGCAATACGTGGAACGAGGAGATTTGAATTCGGCAGCTAATGAGTGCCACAGGATGTTCGACCTTGATCCAAACTTCTGGGCTGCACATCAAACATTGGCGATCGTGTTGGTGAAACAGGAACGGTATTCCCAAGCGTTGACGGAAGCTCAAAAGAGCATTGATCTGTCTAACCGGTCGAATGCGTCTCTTGCTCTTCTGGGTCATGTTTACGGTCGCACAGGAAAACGAAACGAAGCTGAGGCCGTGATCAAAGAACTCGAGGCGAGATATGCCAAACAGGAAGCTGATGGCCGCGACATTGCGGTCGCATATTCCGGCCTTGGCGACAAAGATCTGGCTTTTGCCTGGCTGGAAAAGGCCTTTCAGTACCACAGCTTTTTCCTGACAGGTCTGCGATTGGAGCCGTTGCTGGAACCGCTACAAAGTGATTCACGTTGGAACGGTCTGCAACATCGCATCGGCCTGCCGCAATAAGCTATCGGGACTATGACTGAGACTCTTACAGCTAATTCAACCATCTCACATTACCGCATCGTCTCCAAAATCGGCGTAGGCGGAATGGGCGAGGTGTATCTGGCCCAGGATACGAAACTCGATCGTAAGGTTGCTTTGAAGATTCTTCCCGTCGACGTCGCGTCGAATCGCGATCGGATGGAGCGCTTTATTCGAGAAGCAAAGTCGGCGGCGGCGCTGAGCCATCCCAACATCGCCCAAATCTTCGAGATCGGGGAACACGACGGCACGCACTTCATTGCTATGGAGTTTGTGGAAGGCGTTACGCTCCGCGAGAAGATTCATCGCGAGCGCACTGAATTGCGAAAGTTGTTGCGACACCTGCAACACATGGCTGAAGGGTTGGCAAAGGCGCATTCGGCGGGAATTGTTCATCGCGATCTTAAGCCCGACAACATCATGATCACGCGCGATGGTCATGCGAAGATTCTGGATTTCGGTCTGGCAAAACTGATCGAACCGACTCTGGCTGAAACGCCGGTAGCTGACCACACAGATGAGGCCGCCACTGCGATCCTGCAACAGCACTCAACGCCCGGCGTGATCATGGGCACCGTCGGCTACATGTCGCCGGAGCAGGCGCAGGGCAAGACTAACGAGATCGATCAGCGTTCAGACATTTTTTCTTTTGGCTGCATCCTGTTTGAGGCAGCGACCAGACACAAGCCGTTTGAAGGCGATTCAATCGTCAAGTCGTTGCACAGGTTGATCTATGAACCGGCGCCCCAGATCAAAGATCTGAATCCGGCAGCGCCGGCTGATTTACAGCGCATCATCCGTCGATGTCTGGCTAAGGACAAAGAACAGCGCTATCAGTCAATCAAGGAAGTCGCGATCGAGTTGAAGGAATTGCGGCGCGAGTTGGAAACCGGCGCCGATTTTGACACAACGGTGCCGCCGCCAGCTACTAGTGCGACAGCGCTCAGCACCGATGGTGGCTCAACCATTCAGTCCACCGCGGCGCGATCAGGGTCGATACCACCCACCGTCTCGAGTGCTGAATATTTGCTCAGTGGGATCAGCAAGCACAAACTTAGCGCTGGAGTTGCTCTCGCGATTCTGCTCGTCCTGATTTCAGGCGCAGGCTACTGGTTTTTCAGATATCGCGGATCAGCCGGCGGCGGGACCGAAGCGATCAATTCCATCGCTGTGCTTCCTTTTCAAAACAAGAGCGCTGATGCCGACACGGATTACTTGTCAGACGGCTTGGCAGAGTCACTAATCTTCCGTTTGTCACAGCTACCTGGTTTAAAGGTCAGCCCGACTACCTCGGTTATGCGTTACAAGGGTAAGGATACGGACATCGCCAAGGCCGCCAGTGAACTCGGTGTTGATGCAGTTATGACCGGACGCCTCGTCAAGCGGGGCGACAATCTGAACATCACAGTCGAGCTGGTCGATGTCAGAAACAACAAGTCGCTTTGGGGTGAGCACTATGAGCGCAAGATGTCAGACCTACTGGCGACGCAGCGCGAGATCGCTGCGGCCATCACCCAAAAGCTGCAACTAAAACTTGGCGGCAGTGAGGCAAAGGGCATCACTAAGCGCTACACCGACAACAACGACGCTTATCAACTCTACCTCAAAGGCCGTTTTCATTTTGCGCGGCGCACAAAAGACGAACTTCAGCGCGCCATCGAGGTGTTTCAGCAAGCCATAAAGCTTGATCCGAAATTCGCCCTGGCTTACGTCGGCCTCGCGGAATCTTATGTTGTCATGCCTTCGTTCCCTTATATGTCTCCAAAGGAAGCGTTCCCGCAAGCCAAGGCGGCGATCGCAAAAGCCCTGGAACTCGATCCCGAACTTCCGGAAGCACACACGATTTCGGGAATGATCGCTGCTACCTACGATTGGAATTGGGCCGAAGCCGAGCGCGAGTTCAAGCGGTCGCTCGAACTCGATCCAAGCCTTGCCTTAACTCATTATCGCTACGCCTGGACCTATCTAAGCCCGATGGGCCGTCATGATGAAGCAATCGCGGAAATGGAACGGGCCATGGAGATTGAACCCCTGTCGCTCATTCAGGGTGCGAATTTTGCGGGCGTCTTAATGTATGCCCGACAGCTTGACCGCGCGGTCGAGCAGGCTAAAAAGACCTACGATCTCGATCCCACGTTTTTCGGAGGTCAAAACTGGCTTTGTCATACCTATGACGCCAGGGGAATGTACGCGGAATCGCTTGCGATTTCGGAAAAGACAATAGGGACAGGCTTTCCGCTTCTGACCGCGACGAGCTACGCCTACGCTAAGACAGGGCGACGCCGGGAAGCTGAGGCAGTGATTAACCAGTGGAAGGAACTGGAGAAAACTAGATACATAATCAACTACTGGGTTGCTGTAACCTACGCCGCGCTTGGGGAAAAAGATGCGGCATTTGCCGAACTTGAAAAGGCCTACCAGGCACGCGACTGGTTTTTGCCACGATTGAAGACCGACCCGTTCATGGATCCACTGCGCGACGACCCCCGGTTTAAGGATTTGGTCCGGCGCGTCGGTCTACCGGAGTAGCGCAAACTGTTAGTTTGCGTCTGGCGAATCGCAAGCTGACAGCTTGCGCTACAACATGAACCAGGACGAAACAGACAAAACTACTTGTGACCAGGAGTGGCCAGATTCGCTTGATGCGTTGGTGGCCGCGCCAGCACATCATGAAGTGCTGCTTGAAAACGAGCGCGTGAGGGTCCTGGATTCCCGCATCAAGCCGGGCGAAACTGTTCCGGTTCACACGCATCGCTGGGCGAGCCTGCTCTACGTTCTCGGCACGAGCGATTTCATTCGCTACGACAACGAGGGAAATGCCGTTTTCGATTCACGTACGGCGGCGTCGAGCATCGAGGCTGGAATGGTGACATGGTCGCCTCCCCTGCAGGCACATTCAGTCCAGAATGTCGGCAATACAGAGATTCGTGTCATCAGCATAGAATTGAAAGACTAATCAGACGGTGAGCGAAACCCTACCCCCAACATAACGATCGCTCAGTACTCGAGTGTTTCCAAGATCGACGAAGGCGGCATGGGTGAGGCTTATCGCGCGATTGAGAACTGGCCGTCGGAATTGAAGAAATGATCTCCAGATGAAACGCTGCCCGAGATGCAATCGTATTGAGACGGATGAAGCGCTTGGCTTTTGTCGTACGGACGGAACTGCGCTCGTAAATGATTCGTTGCTGTTAAGCGACGAAGTGGGAACAGCGAAGCTTGGCTCACCGTCTCCACCCACTGAAATTGTAACCAGTATTCTTCCTCACACGACAGACGCTGCTATTGGACGCAGCACAGGACCAACCACTGTACTGCCAGTTCAAGCCGTCCAAAGCAGGACTTCAGAGCTCGCGAAGCCTAAGCACCGAAAGGTTGTCGTTGCCGTCCTCGCGCTGATCATTGTTGTCATTGCTGTCGGCGGCTTTTTCTACTTCAGAGGAAAAAGCAATTCGGTTATCCAATCAGTCGCGGTAATGCCGTTCGTTAACGAGAGCGGCAACGCGGACGTTGAATATCTCTCAGACGGGATGACTGAAACGCTGATCCGGAGTTTGTCACAACTGCCAAATCTAAACGTGAAAGCGCGTTCGTCCGTGTTTCGTTACAAAGGCAAAGCGACAGATGCGAAAACGGTTGGGAAAGAACTTAACGTCCAAGCCATCTTGAACGGGCGTGTCATGCAACGCGGAGATCAGTTGACGCTTAGTTTGGAGCTGGTCAATGCCGAAACGGAGAACGTGATTTGGAGCGAGCAATACAATCGCAAGCAAGCCGACCTTGTCTCCCTACAAAGCGAAATTGCCCGTGATGTTTCGAGCAAGCTAAAGATCAAGCTGTCGGGCGCAGACGCGCAGAAAATGGCGAAGACGTACACGACAGACCCGCAAGCCTACCGGCTTTATCTGCAAGGTCGCTTCTACTGGAACAAGCGTGCCGGAAAGGAATTTGAAAAAGCCGAAAAATATTTCCAGCAAGCGATTGAGAAAGACCCGAACTTTGCCCTCGGCTACGTCGGGCTGGCGGATACTAACGAAGACGAAGATCGTCAGCGAAAGAAAGAGTATATTCGGCGCGCGCTCGAACTCGACGACGGGTTGGCGGAAGCGCACGCGTCGCTCGGCTATCAATACATGCTCGATTACAACTGGACGGCATCGGAGCGCGAACTGAAGCGGGCAATGGAATTGAATGCGAAATACGCTCAAGCCTATCAGTGGGACGGCGCGCGGCTGATGATGCTTGGGCGTTACGATGAATCATTGGCTTCGATAAAACGGGCGTTGGAGATAGACCCAACCGCGACGGGCATCAATTTCTATTACTGCGTTCTGTTGTTCGTTTCGGGCAAGACCAACGAGAGCATTCAGCAGTTCAAGAAGCTCGCCGAAATGGAGCCGACATTTCCGTGGGCGCGCCTTTGGCTTTCTAACATCTACCGGCAGATCGGAAACCACGCAGCATCGGTCGAGGAACGCATCAAAGCGCTTGAAATTAGCGGCAAGCCGGAAGAGGCGCGGTTGATACGCGAGAGTTTTGCGACCGGCGGCTGGAACAGTTACTTGAACGAGTATGTTAGGCAAAGTACTGGTCCGAGCGGAACGCATAAGGCTAGTGCCCTTGCGGAACTCGGCGAAAAGGAGAAGGCGATTGCCGTGCTTGCCGAAGCCGCTGAAAGAGGAGATTTTTGGCTTTTTCTCATCAAGACTGACTCGTTCATGAACCCGCTGCGCGACGATCCGCGATTTCAGGCGTTGGTGAAGAAATTCAACCCGCCGCAGTGAGCAGTTTGTGAGCCAAATGCAGGTATTATCGCCGCGTCCGATGCATCCACTATGAGCGAAACCATTTCCCCCAACACCACGATCGCTCAGTACACGATTGTCTCCAAGATCGGCGAGGGCGGCATGGGCGAAGTCTATCGTGCGCGCGATACCAAGCTGGGCCGCGACGTGGCGATCAAGGTTCTGCCCGCGGCGTTCTCCGCGGACAGCGAACGTCTGCGTCGCTTTGAGCAAGAGGCACAAGCCGCCGGCGCGCTCAATCATCCGAACATCCTGGTCATCTTTCACATCGGTACGCATGACGGCGCGCCCTACATCGTTTCCGAGTTGCTGGAAGGTGAGACACTGCGCGAGCGCATGGCCGGCGCGGCGCTGCCGCAACGCAAAGCGATTGACTATGCGTTGCAGATCGCCCACGGTCTCGCCGCAGCGCACGCCAAAGGAATCGTCCATCGCGACCTTAAGCCGGAAAACCTTTTCGTCACTAACGACGGGCGCGTCAAGATTCTCGACTTCGGTCTCGCGAAGTTGACCAGCGCGTCAGATGCCAATCAATCACAAACAGAAGTGCCTACGCGGAAGGTGAACACCGACCCCGGCACGGTGATGGGCACGATGGGCTACATGTCGCCCGAACAGTTGAAGGGCCAACCGGCCGATCATCGTTCCGACATCTTTTCTTTCGGCGCAATTCTCTACGAAATGCTTTCCGGCAAGCGCGCCTTTCGCGGCGACTCGATGGCCGAGACGATGAGCGCGATCCTGCGAGAGGATCCACCTGATCTCTCTGAGACAAACAAAACCGTCTCACCAGCGCTCGAACGTGTTGTGCGACATTGTTTGGAAAAGAATCCTGCCGAGCGATTTCATTCAGCGCGCGATCTGGCATTTGCGATCGAGAGTCTTTCAGGGAGCGCTACCATCTCCGGCCAAACAGCGACGATGCCCACGATCACAGAAAGCAGCACGGCAGTTGACCTGTCGCGTTGGTTGGGCAACGTGCGGGTCGCTTGGATTGTCGCGGCGGTCTTCCTGGTGGCGCTGGTTACTGCGCTGGCGTTGGTGCTGCTCTACTTTCGCCAGCCGTCCTCGCCATCGCAGATCACCCGATTCTCGATCCCTCTCCCCAAAGGAACAAACACAGGTGGAGAATCTGCCCCTGTGATTGCACTGTCACCCGACGGCCACCGTCTCGTCTTCAGCGCAGAGGATGCCGCAGGCAAGCGCCAGCTTTGGCTGCGTCCGCTTGATTCCTTTGCTGCCCAGCCGCTGACTGGCACGGAGGGCGCTGCTTATTCCTTCTGGTCACCTGATGGTAGGTATATCGCCTTTTTCGCGGACAACAAACTGAAGAAACTGGATATTGGGTCAGGCGTGATCGAAACCATTTGCCAAACAGGCAGAGGCGCAGGGCGAGGCGGCGACTGGAATCGGCAAGGCTTGATTCTTTTCAACAATGGAAATGAAACAGGCCTTTCACGAGTTAATGCGGCGGGAGGAAAGCCAGAAGGCGCGACCGAACTGGATGCCGCCCATGGAGAGAGAATGCATCTCTTTCCCTCTTTTCTGCCTGATGGAAAGCATTACTTGTTTGAGAACACAGGGGGAGATAACAGGGGTATCTACGTTGGCTCCCTTGATTCCAAGGACAGCAAGCTGCTGATCCCGCTTGGTACGGACGTCGCCAATTCCACACAGTCTGTCTGGGCACCACCGGGCTTTATTTTGTATGCACTCAATCGCAATATGCTGCTGGCGCAAGCATTCGATCCCGACCTCCTGGACCTCAAAGGTGAGCCGTTTCGAGTGGCCGAGAATGTGCTTTACACCGTAAAC
>JANMQG010000161.1:0-21725 GCA_031370285.1 Chloracidobacterium sp.
AGACAGTTAGCGCTGGCGTTTTGGATAGTTCGAGAGCAGGCTGATTTCAACTTCAGAAGCGCTCTTAGAGCATCCGAAAACCGGCCCTTCGCTCCTACCGTTCGACCGAAGCCAATCCGATTCGCAGCTTCTTTTATCCCCACAAGGGGAAAGGTACATCTTCATGTCTATGAAACTTTACGTAGGAAATCTCGCGTTTGCGACCTCAAGCCAGGATCTGCAGGAGCTTTTTGCAGCCGCCGGCACGGTTGAAACGGCGAGCGTCGTGGAAGACCGCGACACTGGACGCTCACGCGGCTTTGGGTTCGTCGAAATGTCCAGCAAGGAAGAAGGCGAGGCTGCCATCGCTCAATTTAACGGCAAGGAAGTCAACGGCCGGGCGCTGAACGTCAACGAAGCCAAACCACGCGAGAATCGCAGTGGCGGTGGCGGTCGTGGCTTTGGCGGTGGTGGTGGTGGTCGTGGCGGCGGCGGTGGTTACGGTGGTAATCGCGGCGGCGGCGGTGGCTACGGCGGTGGCGGCGGTGGTGGCGGCAATCGCGAGCCACGCTGGTAAGGACTTTCTTCCCCAACCACTAATTCTCAGTGCGTCCTCTGTGAACTCTGTGCCTCTGTGGTGAGGCTTACTAAAAGGCATTCACCACCGAATCACAGAGAACACAGAGGCTGCACAGAGAACATCTCTTGGTGAGCTTGATGCTTACCCTTCGTTACAACAAAAGGCGATACCGACAACGAGTTCGGGGCGCCCACAAACCAGATTAGTAGGAGTTTATGAATTTTTCTCAACTGGGACTGGCACCCGCGCAAGTGCGGAGCTGCGAGTCTCTCGGATACACCGAACCAACACCGATTCAGGAACAGGGCATCCCTGTCGTCCTCAGCGGCCAGGACCTGATCGGCTGTGCTGAAACCGGCACAGGCAAGACAGCCGCATTTCTGCTTCCCATAATTCAAAAGATGACCGAGAAAGCGCGCCCCGGCGTTCGCGTTCTCGTGCTGGCGCCAACGCGCGAGCTGGCAATGCAGATTCAAAAAAACTATGGCGAGCTGAATCGCGTGAAGGCCAATCGTGGCGTCACTGTAATAGGCGGCGCTAACATGCGAACACAAATTTCGGATCTACGACGGGGCGCAGCCATTGTAGTTGCCACGCCCGGACGCTTGCTTGATCTAACCGAACGCGGCGCGGTCAACCTTTCCGCAATCGAAGTGCTTGTGCTTGACGAAGCAGATCGCATGCTGGACATGGGATTCCTGCCAGCAATTCGCCGCATACTCGCATTGGTGCCGGCAAAACGCCAGACACTTTTGTTCTCGGCCACTATGTCTTCCGACATTGAAAAGTTGGCGCGTACGACAATGAAAGAGCCAAAGCTGATTGAGGTCAGCCCGCGCGGACAGGCCGCCACTATGGTGGAGCAGACTGCTTACCCGGTGGCCCAGGAATCGAAAACAGCACTGCTGCTCGACCTGCTCGAACGCGAAAAGTTTGAGCGAGTGCTGGTGTTTACCCGTACGCGACGCGGTGCAGAGCGGTTGTCGCATATTCTTTCTGCACGTGAACACAGCGTCAATCGGATTCACTCTGATCGCACGCAGCCACAGCGTGAAGCGGCCCTGCGCGGATTTCGCGACGGCAAGACGCGCGTACTGGTTGCGACTGACATTGCCGCGCGTGGCCTGGATGTGGATTCCGTCTCACATGTCATTAATTACGACGTGCCTTCGGCCCCTGAAGATTATGTGCATCGTATCGGGCGCACCGGACGAGCGGGCAACACGGGACGCGCGATTACGATCGTTACTCCCGTTGACGAGGTATCGATGCGCGCGATTGAGCGACTGACAGGACAGACGGTAGCGCGAGTTGTGCTGCCGGCATTCGGCGGAAGAAAGACTGAAATGACAAGCAAGCCATTTGCTCGGGCGACACCGCCGCGTGCAGCTTTCACTCGTTCATTCCGGCCACGACGCGCGTCGCGATAAGTAGTTTGGAGTTCGAAGTTTCAAGTTTCAAGTTCTTTGGGTTCGCCTAAGGCTTGCTTGGATGCTTTTCATGACTTGGAACTCGAAACTCGAAACTTGAAACTTCTTCAAAGGAGACGCTATTGGCTAGAGATGATTTGATTCCGGCGGAGGGCACCATCATTGACAAGCAGCCCAACGCATTCTTCAAGGTCCAACTCGACAACACGCAGCACGTTGTGCTCGCGGCGGTCTCCGGTAAAATGCGCAAGAACAGAATTCGCATTCTGGTTGGCGACCGGGTAAGCGTTGAAATGTCGCCCTATGATTTGTCGCGGGGCAGAATCACGTACCGCTATAAGTAAGCAGTGAGCAGTGAGCGGTAAGCAGCGATACTTGGTGAGCAATAGAAAGTTCGGCGGCTTACTTTATTCGCTCGAGATTCTCGCCGGGTTCTACCGTTATCGACTTGAACGTTGACAGACGCACCAGGCCCGGCGCCGCGCCTTTCGGTTTCGTAAGAAACTTACGCCGCGTGTAGTGGATGTTAACTTTGGAGTCCTTACTCGCCTGACTGAATTTCGCTGCCAGTTGTGCCGCTTCAATTATGGTGCGGTGGGGAATGTCGCTCCGGCTTGAGTTTCGGATGATGACATGCGATCCGGGATAGTCGCCGGCGTGGAGCCAAAGATCGTTCGGCTTCGCAACATGAAAGGTCAGTTGATCGTTATCCCGAGCGGTTCTCCCCACAAGCACTTCATATCCGTCAGAAGATCGATAGCGTCGCATGCCCGGTAGGGTCAGCGGCGCGTTTTGTTTTTTCCGACCTGGTGAAGGACTCGCCTTCCGCTCTTCAAACTCGGCCAGAGCTGTTGCATCGCGACTGGCTATTGCCTCGTTAAGTTTCACCAGTTTTTCGCCAAGCTCTTCCAGCTCGTGTTCAAGCTGAACGAGCCTGGCGCCAATCTCTGCAACTGCTCGCTTGGCCTTTGTGTAACGAGAAAAGTAAGCACCGGCTGCGTCCTGCAAAGTCTTGTTCTCGTCAACCTCAATTTCGATTGTGGGAGCGCCTTCAGCGTAGTAATCCGTTAGGCTGACTTTGTTGCCAGCGCGTGTCGCAGTTGCGATATTTGCAAGGAGCAGATCGCCGACCCGTTTGTGTTCGTCGGGGTTGCCGTGCGCAACCAAATCCTTACTGAGATTCGCCTGTAGTTTTTTTCGCCGAGCTATTTCCTTTCGCAGCCTGGCCAGAAAATTGCCGGCTAAATTGTCGAACTCATGCGCAATTGCGAGATCGCGATAGTATCTGTCCGCCGCCGCAGAGAACGTTTCGGCGCCTTCAAGCGGAAACAGCGTTTCTGAACCGGGCTTCAGCGTCCTGGCAGAAGCAGCCTTCCCCTGCGACACCGGGGGCTCATACAGCTCGCCTACTTGCTGGCCTTCGCCGTGTGGGTTTCGCCACACCTGCGTAATGTTGCCAACAGAATCAAGCAGGAAAAGATTTGCTGAGCGTCCCGTTAGTTGCGCGACTAGCACATGATTGTGGGAATCCCCCAAATCATCCTCAACGACAAAAGAGAATCTAACAACGCGTTCGTTTTCGTCTTTCGTTAGCGACAACAAGCCGCCGCCGCCCAGAATAGTTTTCACTGCCTGGGCAAATGACGATAGCGGAACCGAAGCTTTCTCCAATTCGCGAGTGGTTCGTTTGACTAAATAGAGACGGGGTGCCGCCGGTTCGATACTGATGAAGAGGTAACCCTTTTCCTTAAGGCCGAAATCAATCACGAGAGAGAAGGACGATAACTGGAAGACGCGGCCGAGGAAGCGTCCCGGCAGCAATTCGTCTAACTCGTCAACGATCTCCTTCAGCGTCTCTTCGTGCACATTCGACCTTTGTGCGGCGTCGGTTTACTGGGTTGAGTCTCTAGGCTACTTGGTTCAAGCAAAAGGCCCTGCTCAAGCTACAGAGCAGGGCCGATTCTAATCGATAAAGGGACGCTACGCTCGAATTACAGAAGTGTGCGTGAAACGATCATGGACGGTTTGTTGCTCACGGTTGATGAACGTATACAACAGCGCGACGCCGGCGGACGCGAGCGAGAGCAGGTAGACCAATGAACGGCCGGCCGATTGGCTGCCAGTTGGGATCAAGCCTGTGCGCGCATCAACCACGCGCAGAGAAAAGAGCTTCATTCCAATCGTGCGGCCGGTAAAGGCCACGCTAACCGTCAAATATAGAAAACCAACAATCAGAAAGGTGCCGACGGCAAAGCCTATCACGCGTGGATTCTGCCACTCAAGACTCGTCAACTCGGTGAGCAACAGGAACGGTGACGAGAAAAGACCAACCACAGCTAAATCTGCGAGGGCGCTGACCATGCGTCGGAAGACCGGCGCGGAACAATACTCGCGCCTCTCAAGTCTCACAGACGTCGGGATAGAATCCAGGTAGTTAAGGGCCGGATCGTTTTGCTCCCCAATTACCCTTCGAGGCTTCCTCGGGTCCCGCGGAGCATTGGCGGTGGCCACTTCGGGCGTCGGGACAACGGCCAGATTGTGACTTCGTTCCGGCTTCGAAACGGCTTGGTCATCAAGTTCCAAGGTCGGTTGTTCCGCATAGGCAAGTGCCGTTGCTGCAGCTGCATGGCCTCCGGGTTGGGAATGGGCTCGTTCGATACGCCTCAAGGCTGCCACAACCAGCGGGTTCATCGGCGGAGTTTCGGCTTGAGGCAGAAGCTCAAGCATGGGAGCCGATTTGGGTTCAGGTTCAGTGAATAAGGGATCGATTTCCCCAGCTTCCAGGGTTGCTTCGCGGGCGCGCCTTTCCTGAACCTCGCGCACGCGCTCGCCTAATTCTTTCCGCCATTCTGGTATCGAGCTTCGACTTACGCCGGGAAACTCAATCAAAGAAGTCGTTCTCGTCGCCGCAGGTTGGTGCGTCAGGGTAGTTTTCGGCGGCGCGGTTTCCTTCATGATATCCACTTGATTTGACTGGATTTGAGCGGAAGGCTCCACCGAAGGCTCAGGCTGGAGCGCGCCGCACTCAGGGCATCTCACCGCAGCGTTCTTGTAACGGGCTCCGCACGCGGGACATCGCATACCAAGCTGCCTCCGTAGGGGACGGTCTGACCCGGGCCTGCTTGACTGACTGAAAACCGGCCAGACTCCTCCGTAGTTCGGGGCGCATCGTATCAGGAACTACTTTAAGTGGTCAATCAGAAAATATAAGAGGCGTTGGAGTTGTCCGAATGGTCAAAAAAATACCGCGGGAGGAACGGCCCTGTGGAAAACCTCTAAAGGGGCGTGCGCCCACCGAATCCTGCGTCCATGTCGTGCCACCACTCGAGCTCATCGCCTTCGCCCAATTGCCAACAGAGCAGGACCACTCGGCCATCTCGAAGCGAAGGGAAATCGACCAAGCCACGCTCAAAATCCTTCAACTGCACGCCCATAGCCTCCAGCTCGGACATTTCCTCGGTGAGATCTGTGAGGACGGTGGCGTAGAGCGCACCACCTTCCATGCCACCGCCGCCCTGTTCCGCTCTCTCAGCAGCCAGCTTTGCCTGGCGGCGATAAGTCGCCACGCGCGCGCGGGAACGCCGGACATTTTGCAAAATCTCTCGCACCGATGGCAGAAGCGCATTCGCTTCTTCGATAGTAAAAAGCCTCATAATATGGTCAGTACCGCCTGCGGTAGTGGGCGGATGAGCCGTGGATGCGGACTGAACGAACTACCCACCCGCTACCGTAGGTGGTACTGACAGCTCAGTGCTCGTCAGTTATGCGAATAAAATCTGCCGCCGCGTCAAACTGCTCGGCTTCTTCTTCAATGGTTGTTTCCAGGACGACTCGCAGCGCCGACTGATAACCGTCGTCCATGGTTTCCTGAAGCTGAATTTGTTCATGCAGGTATTGCGTAGGCTGTTGCCCATGAATATCTCGTTCGTCGTAGCGGTGGCCATGAATGGCGTCCTTGCGAACCCGATCCGCTATTTCGCCCAGGTCGATAAAATAATCGGCCACGTCGATTAGCTTCGGCGCGGTATTCGAACGAAAGCCCGCTACCTCAACCCGGCAACCCTTATACGCAACTGCGTTTACGGCGTAGACGAAGTCTTCGTCGCCGGACACCAGCACAGCAGTATCGTAACGACCGGCAAGCGACAGCATGTCAACGGCAATTTCCACATCAAGATTTGCTTTACGACTGCCGTCGTAAAACGTCTTCAATTCTTTTTGGATTACGCGAAAGCCATTCCGTCTCATCCACAGCAGGAAGCCCTGTTGTCTTTCTGCACCGACGTCGACACCGGTGTAGAAAAACGCTCTGAGCAGTCGCCCGTCTCCCAGCAAAACGCGCAGCAGTTTGTTGTAATCGATATCGATATTGTGGAAGCGGGCAGCGTGAAAGAGATTGTTTCCGTCAATGAAGACCGCCACCCGGCCACGATGTCCCAGTTGCCATGAAATATTGTGTGTAGGATCAAAATTATTCATCTGATAGCCAACTCCAAATAGAGTTCTAATATCGAGTCTAGGATGCTTTTTTGTGCGTGATTGGTCAAGCAGACGCGTCGGCGAGCACCTGAGTGCGCTCTATTCAGCGGCCAAAATCTCGCCGCTCACCGCGTCGACATATGCGAATTTGACTGGAGCGTTGGTCAACTCCATTTCCCAGGCAAGATGAAACTCCAACGTGTCGGGCCGACTTTTCACGGGGAGAATGTAGATTGTCAGTTGGCGAGCGGTTATTTCGCTGGAGGCCGGCACGGTGAAGCTTAACTTGCTTCCGTTAGTGTCCACATACGCTAGGCCCTTTTCGCGGAGTTGCTGTATGGCATCCTCCGCTTTTGGCCGGAGGTTAAGAGCGGAAATAGCGGTTTGTATTCGGTCTGCATCGGGTATGCAGGTGCTGGTGAGATTGAGTACGCGGCGGTCGCTGGCGAAGTTGATTTGCAGCGTGCCGTAGTTTCCACGAATGGGATAGCGAAAGGGACGCTGCTCATACTTGGCCACCTTCGATCCGTCCGGCTGATTAATTCGTTCGACGAGGGAAAGCTTCGCGGGATCAGAGCCGATGAGTTCCTGCCACTTGCTGATGAATCGGCGCAGTGATTCTCTGGTTTCCTCTTCGTTCATGGTGGCTGCAGCCCCAAGTTTTGGCAAATACACAGCACCGTTCGCCTGGGTAGACAAACTAAGAATCGTTCCGGTCACCGGTTGCAGCTGTGGCACTGCTCCGTTCGTCTTTCCATACAACTGCCCGAGGCGATTCAAAGCCGCAAGCGTTGCTTCTTTCCTGTGACTATCCTCGATGAATAGAATTGGATAGATTGGATCGTTACCCCGCGGGCCAGTGGCGCTCGGCGGCTGTAGTGCGGCACAACTGCAAAACACCAGCGCTGATCCGAAATGAATCATGACGAACCTGACCTTGCGCGCTGTCACATTGATAATCATATTGGGCAGAATAGACATTATGCTCAAGAGTTCGATACAAAGTTAACCGCGTCGTATAATCCACAAACCTGGAGGGGTTGTTGCCGAAAGATAACGAAAACGTTCCGCTTCCCAACTGGACGACCGACGAGCCGGTGGATTCCGCGCCCGCGCGCTTTGCGCCTAATCAGATGGTGCGATGTGACGAATGCCTACGTGCGAATCCGCCCACTCGCGTCAACTGCCTCTATTGTGGTGCAGTTCTGCCGCACAATGAAACCACTATCACCCTGCAAAAGCCCCCGCTCAGACCCCTGGAAAAATGGGAACAGGGGTATAACACCATCCTTCTGCCTCCAGTCGCAAATCTAACGGCTGCAGATTTGGCCGAGGCCTCTGATGTTTTGCGGCTGCGCCCCGAGGACCTCGGTCGGATCCTGGCTGCGGCGACGCCTTTGCCACTCGCGCGTGCAGCCACGATTGACGAAGCGCAATTGGTTCAGCGCCGCCTCAGCCTGCTGGGAATTGACTCGAGTATTATGCCAGATGCCGAACCTGGCACCGACGCTGCCGGGATTGTAAAAGTGCGCGCACTTGAGATTGATGAAGTGGGAATCTATGCGTATCAAACTCCCGAAGCGCCTTTCATCCCGGTCTCCTGGCCCGACTTCGTGTTACTGCTTGTCGGCAGACTGATAGTTAGGCGAGTTGAGTTAAGAGAGCGAAAGAGCGCGCGCGCGGAGAACAGCATCCTGGATTCAAGTGAGTTCGTAGCTGACGAGACCGTCGTTGACTTTTACACTCGACAACAACTGACGCCTTATCGCATCGCGGCCAATAGTTTTGACTTTTCCTGTCTGGGCTCGAGCAAAGGGCTGCTGGCTGGTGAAAACATCTCAAGGCTGCTGCAGCTCTTTCGTGAACACGCCCCTCACGTTGAATATGACGATTCATTCAATTCCGCGCGAAAGACTCTGGAGCCAGTCTGGCCTTCCGAACAGCAAAACGAGTCGAGCGGGTGGCGTCGGGAGCGGCCGGGGAAATACATCATCGGCAGCGTTATGGAATTAAACAACGAGATGCAATTCTCGCGGTACTCGCGACTTCGTCATCATCTGCACACAGCCGCCGCGCCATCAGGTCAGGCAGGCCACACGCTCAGCGAGCCCGGAGAGAATTGATGACGACGCGTAACGTGCGTAAGCCGACCCGACCCAAGCCCACTCGCGGCGACGATAGATTAGTTGAGTCGCGGCTCGATCCACGAAATGACTCTAACTCTAACCACTCTAGCGAGGCTGGCGGGGCGAACCAAATCTACGGTCTAATTCCTGTGCTCGAAGCGCTCCGGGCCGGCAACAAGAGACTCGAACAAATCACGATCGCTGAGGGAGCGAGGCATGAGCGTTTGCGGGAGTTGCTCGACCTGGCCAAACAGGCTCGAGTTCCAGTGCATCGCGCCCCAAGGTTGGCACTTGATCGCGTTCTACCCGGACTGACGCATCAGGGAATTATTGCCAGGACGACCGCCGCGACTTATCGGGACGCCGATGAGTTGCTTGATGAATTGGGCGCGCGAGTAGGTACGACCGAACCACCGCTTGTGCTGGGTTTAGACGCGGTTGAGGACCCTCGCAATCTGGGGGCGATCCTGCGCACCGCCGAATGCGCCGGCGTCGGCGGAGTGTTTATTCCAGAGCGTCGCGCTGTCGGGTTGACGGCGACAGTGGCAAAGGCCGCCGCCGGCGCCTTGGAACACATTTCCGTGGCGCGCGTCACCAATTTGGTCCAATTGATAGAGCAATTGAAGCAACGAAATATCTGGGTGATTGGCGCCGCCGCGGACGGCACTTCTGATTACACAGAATGGGACTGGACCGTACCCAGCGCATTGTTCCTTGGCGGCGAGGGAACTGGCTTACATCGACTGGTGCGGGAACGCTGCGACGCGTTGGTTCGTATTCCTTTGCGCGGGCGGATAGAATCGCTAAACGTTTCGGTAGCGGCGGGTGTAATCCTTTATGAAGCTTTGCGGCAGCGAACTGCTGAGAAGTTGAAACGGTAGGACTCGGAGGCGACGCGGCTTCAATTCGCGTTCGGACGACAAGTTGATCGGAGGTACGAATGTTTTGTCCTAAATGTGCAGCTCAGAATCTCGATGGCGCCAGCTTCTGCCGCGTCTGCGGGGCCAACATCAGCCTTGTGCCTCAAGCGCTAAGCGGGCAGTTGCCACAAGCGACGGAGGATGAAGACATCGAAGTCGGCAGTCGCACACGCAGAAGGCGTGGGAGGCGCGAGCTGAGTTTGGATAATGCCTTCAAGAATGCCTTTATGGGCCTCGCCTTCCTGCTAATTGCGATAGCGCTCGCGTTTTCGCGAATGGGATCGGGTTGGTGGTTCTGGATGCTTATCCCGGCGTTTTCAATGATGGGCACGGGTGTGGCGCAGTATATTCGGCTCAAGGAACAGGAGAAACGATCGTATCTCCCGAACGCTATGGGCCAGCCGGCAATAACACTGCCGCGCCGCGTCGATGCGTTTCCAACGCGCAGCACCGGCGAACTTGTACCGCCGCCGCCGAGCGTGACCGAAGGAACCACTCGACATTTGGGCGCAGAGGCGCCCACACGACATCTCGACGACTGAAATCGCCTCATAGAAGAAGCATCGCCTCCCAGTTTCCTTAATGGACTCTTCGCTAAAGCCACGTGTTTGCATTTCACTTTGTGAGCCAACTGTTGCCGCACTCAAACGAGCTATAGCAGCCGCTGCCGAGGTGTGTGACCTGATTGAAGTGAGGCTCGATTGTCTCGATCCACTCGAGCTTGAGAATGAGGCTGGCTCAATTACGAAGCTGCTGCGGGAGGTAGCTTGCGAATCGATTCTGACTTTCCGGCCTTCGCAAGAGGGAGGCCACCGGCAACTGGATGATGCGACGCGCCAGGCGTTTTGGTCAGCAGCAATTTTTTCCGCAAGCTTTTTCGACGTTGAACTGGACCTCGCGGAGAAATTCAATGCCAACGAAACATCAATGCTACCGATCGATTGGAGTCGAACGATTTGTTCCCACCATAATTTCGTGGGTGTGCCAGCGAGGCTAGATCAGATTTACGACCGCATGGGCCGCACGCCGGCGCGCATTTTGAAAATAGCCGTGCAAGCTGACGATGCGATCGATTGCCTTCCAGTCTTCCAGCTACTCGAACGCGCCCGTGAAGACGGTCGAGAGATGATCGCCATCGCCATGGGCACAGCGGGAGTTGCCACTCGTATCCTAGGCCCTTCCCGCGGTGCTTTCTTGACTTACGCCTCCCTGCGGGATGCAACCGCAACGGCTCCCGGCCAGGTTTCCGCCGCCGATCTCCGGGAGGTATATCGACTCGAGAAGATTGACAGGCGTACGCAAATCTGCGGGCTGATAGGACGGCCCGTTTCCCATTCCGTGTCTCCGCTGATGCACAACGCGGCGTTTGCAGCAGCGGGAACGAACGCCGTGTATGTTCCGTTCGAGGTCCGTGACATCAAGACTTTCATCAAACGTATGATTCACCCCCTGACGCGAGAACTCGATTGGAATGTGCGCGGCTTGAGTGTTACTGCCCCGCATAAATTTGCCGTGATGGATCACCTAGATTGGATCGAGCCCGCTGCCCAGGAGATCGGCGCCGTCAATACCATCGTCATCGAGAGTGGCGCGCTGCATGGCTATAACACCGACGCTCCAGGGTTCATCAAACCGTTAGTGCAAACGTTTGGTGATTTGCGCGAAGCGCGTTGCGCGGTTATCGGAGGCGGAGGCGCGGCGAGCGCGGCGTTATGGAGTTTCAAGCAAGCGGGTGCAAAAGCTACGGTATTTGCCCGCGACATAGCGAAAGCTAGCGCCCTGGGCGAACGGTTTGGATTTGATGGGATGCAGCTGGAAGGAGCCCGCTTCCAAGGCTTTGACGTCATAGTAAACGCGACGCCATTAGGAACTGTTGGACAGTTTGAGAATGAAGTGCCGGCGACTGCCTTTCAACTTCGGGGTGCGCAGTTAGTGTACGACTTGGTTTACAATCCAACTGAGACTAAGTTTTTACGCGGGGCGCATGAGGCTGGATGCAAGGCGCTTGGCGGTTTGGCGATGCTTGTGGCCCAGGCGGCTGAGCAATTTAATTTGTGGACCGGCGCGCCGCCGCCGGACGGTGTTATGTACCAAACTGCCCTAAAAAGGCTCAAGAAATAGATGAACGAACGCTACAGCCGGCAAGTCCTGTTCAGCGGAATTGGCAAAGAAGGTCAACGCCAATTGCTGCAATCGCGCGCATTGATCGTCGGTTGTGGGGCGCTCGGATCTGCCCAGGCGGAAAGCCTCGCTCGCGCCGGAGTCGGTAAACTTCGAATTGCCGATCGTGATTTTGTTGAGGCTTCAAATCTTCAACGACAGACAATGTTCACGGAGCGCGATGCCGACGAACGAATCCCTAAGGCGGTTGCGGCCGCCAATCACATTCGGGAGATAAACGGAGAGATAGAAGTTGAGCCGGAGATCGCTGATGTCAACCATTCCAACATCGAGCGCCTCGTAAAAGACTGCGACCTGGTGCTGGACGGCACAGACAATTTCGCCACGCGGTATCTAATCAACGACGCGTGCGTCAAGCACGAGATCAATTGGATTTATGGCGCCGCCGTGGGATCTTACGGCGTCACAATGACCATCAGGCCGCATCAAACACCCTGTCTGCGCTGTGTATTTGCAGAAGCGCCACCTGCGGCCAGCGCTCCCACCTGCGATACGGCGGGCGTGATCATGCCAATCATTAGTGTGGTCGCCGCTGTGCAAGTTGCCGAGGCTCTAAAACTATTGACCGGCCAAACCGAAGCTCTACACCGCTCGTTAATGCAGTTTGATGTCTGGCGAAACGAGTGGCGAAAAATCAATCCTGGCCCACCATCTCTGGACTGCCCGACTTGCGCACTCGGACGGTTTGAAACCCTGGAAGCTGCAACCGGAGATTTTGCCGCAGTGTTATGCGGTCGCAATGCCGTGCAAATTTCACCGGCACAAGCAACCCAACTGAACTTTGAGGAACTTGCCGAAAGGCTGCGGTTTACTGGCGAGGTTAGATTCAATGACTATCTGCTGCGCTTTCGAACTGGAGACTTTGAGCTGACTGTCTTTCAAGATGCGCGCTCGATAATCAGGGGCACGAATGAAATCAGCACCGCGCGGTCGCTATACGCAAAATACATAGGAAACTAAAACCAAAATATGCTTAAAGCTAAACGACGAGAACATCCGGAAAAATATTTGCGCGGCTTTGTTGCCTCGATTCTCATGATTGCAGTGTCGGCTGGCGCTAGTTACGCCGGGCAACCTGTCATCTGGGAAACGAGTGGCCGGGCTAATTTGCTGAAGGGCGACGCGCGCGGGGTCTCAATCAGCGACACCGGCATGTTGATGCTGGCGCCACGTCTCACCGAAGTATTCAACACCGACCAGGCGTTTGTGTGGGCGAGCGCGGTCGACGCGCAGGGAAATGTTTACCTGGGCACCGGTCACGATGGAAAGATCTTTCGCGTCTCTCCCGATGGCCGCGGTTCCTTGTTTTATGACGCCTCAGAATTGGATGTCACGGCACTCGCGACCGGGAAAGACGGCGCGCTCTACGCGGGGACTTCTCCCGACGGAAAAGTCTATCGCATAACTTCTGATGGGCGAGCCGACGTGTTTTTTGATCCCGCGGACAAGTACATTTGGTCCCTGGCAGTTCTCAACGACGGATCGCTAGCGGTCGGCACCGGCGACAATGGCAAGCTCTATCGTGTGCGCGCGGCTGGGGCGAAGCCTGAGTCGTCGCTCTTGATTGCTACAAACCAGACGCACGTAATATCGCTCGCAGTCACCGCGCAGGGAGACTTGATCGCCGGAACAGATCCTGGTGGATTGGTCCTGCGCATCTCGCCTGAGGGCAAAGCGTTTGCGTTGTTCGACGCGCATCTGCGCGAAATACATGCATTGGCTCCAGCGGCTGATGGTTCGATCTACGCGCTTGCTTTAAGCGATGCCGCCGCCAGCGGGCGAGGGCAATCGTCTTCCGCTCCGGCGGCACAAGGCGCGGATGGAAGTGGCGGCGCACCGAATACGTCCGTGACGATCACGGCTATCGACGAGAGCGGAGTGCCGATTCAACCACCGGGTCAGCCGGCGCGCAGTCGTACGGACATTTCAACTGCACGCAGCGCTGTGTTTCGAATACTACCCGACGGCGCTACCGACATCGTTTGGAGTTCACCTTCAATTACAGCCTTCGCGATCGCGCCGGCATTGCAGTCCGGAAGCGTTTTAATCGGAACCTCCGATAAAGGACGCATCTACTCGGTTACAAACGATGGTCGCGACACGCTGCTCTTGCAGTCGAGCGAAGGGCAGATTTCTTCGTTTTTGTTGCGTGGAAATCAAGTGTATGCAGCCTCCAGCAATCAGGGAAAACTGTTTCGCTTCGGTCAGGAATTGGTGGCGGAAGGTTCGTATGAGTCGCCTGTGCGTGACGCAAAACTGACGGCCTCCTGGGGACGAATCTGGTGGCGCGGAAACGGTAACGTCGAGTTACAAACGCGAACCGGGAACGGTGAGCGACCGGATGCGACGTGGAGCGAATGGAGTAGTTCATATCGCGATCCCGAGGGTAGTCCGATCTCGAGTCCGCGCGCACGATTTGTGCAATGGCGAGCCACGCTGCGATCGGGTGGCACAGCAAGCCAGACCTGGATGGAGGACGCGAGCCTTGCGTATCTCCCACGGAACGTTGCTCCCGAAGTCTTATCTATTAGCTCGCTGCCAATTGGCGTGGGGTTGCAGCAGATTGCTCAGCTTCAGATTGATCCAAACGTCGAGTCGTCAGGGCTTGATCCGTCGCTGTTTGGCGCGGTTGCTCAAGTCCCGCCAAGGCGAATCTTTCAACGTGGTGCGCGCTCCTTTCAATGGCAAGCTGAGGATCGAAATGGGGACACCCTGGAATACGCGATCTACTATCGGCCGCTGAACGAAACTACGTTTCGGCTGTTAAAGGACAAATTGCGAGACAACTTTTACACGATCGACGGCGCCACACTTGCGGATGGGCGCTACATCGTCAAGATTATCGCGTCTGATGCGCCTGATAATCCGCTGGGCCAGTCGCTGTCCGGAGAACGCCTGAGCGAGCCGGTCGACATCGATAACACGCCGCCGGTTCTACGCGTGGTTATGCCTGCGCAATCGGGAGGAAGCAGCACTCGGGTAGTTTTCGAGGTTGTTGACTCCACCGGTAAGATTAGGAGGGGCGACTTCAGCCTTGACGGTGCGCCCTGGACACCTTTGTTTCCGGACGATGGGATTGCTGATAGCGGGCACGAGCGGTATTCTGTGGATCTACCGGGGCTCGCGCCGGGGGAACATACCGTCAGCCTGCGAGCGTTTGACAGCAGCGGCAACGTGGGGACCTTTAGCGTGACCTTGCGCCGCTAGTGTTCAGTCTTCTAAGTGCACGATACCGTGTTAACGGTCGCGAAACGGTGCGAAATCATGCGCGGGCGCGCGCTTGCTTGTATCCCGATGAAGGCCGAGCACGCGCTTGAGCTAAGTGGCGTTTCTGGCATCGTTCTTGCTCCGTTGAGGCCGGCGCATCTCTTACTCTCCCTCCCATGCGCGCTTAATAAAGCATGAGGAGGACAGGAAACTCGATGTTGGATTTAAAACGAAAAGGAATGGCGGTGGCAATCGGCTGCTTCGTAGCGGCGGGTGTGTTTGCGCAAAAGAAGGGTGATGAACGCCCTCCAAAACCGCCAAACACCGTGGTTGTTGCCCCAAAAGGCGAAAAGCCGCCGCCGCGCAATAACAACCCGGGCGACAAAAAGAACGAGGACAAGAAAGGAAAACCCTGAGACGGCCGCTTGGCGCGTTGCCAGGTAGTTTTCAATGAGGTCGCGGCTTACCGGAACCCACGCATCGAGAGATTGCGTGGGTTTCTTTTGCCCGTTGCAACCGCGCTGCCGGACAGCTCGCCACCACCGTCCCCTCTCCGCCCCTTGCTAGCTCTTTCCTTTGAAACATGTTGGGCGACTGCACTCCGGCTACCCCACTTCGCAGGGTTATAGCTCGCAGAGTTCTTGTTTCATTACCTTCCTTTTTGTCTTAGTATGCCCGCGCGATAAGCTCAAAATCTTCTTCGGAGGCAACTATGGGTTTGCCCAGTATCTACACAACGAAACGTCAATGCGCCTTCGATGTCCTCAAACTAAGAGAAAAGGCGCCGATTGAACCGCAGATTGACAGCCTTATAAACAGGTATATTCATTCCCTGGGCTCATATCTGCACCCTAAAGCTGGCGATCTTGTTCCCGGCGCAGCCGTGATGGTCAGGAAGAATAATGAAGTCGTCCACCTGAACTGCTACGGCTATGCAAATCTCGAAACGAAAAAGGAAATAACGACTGATACACTTTTTGATCTGGGTTCATTATCCAAGCAGTTTACCGCCATCGCGGTCCTCAACCTGGTCATCAGCAAGGAACTCAAGCGGAAGGCCAAGTTATCAAAGTTCTTCGCTGATTTTCCACGTTACTCTGAACACGTAACGGTTGATGATTTGATCCACCACACTTCCGCGATACCGGAATACATCGACATCCATGACGCCTCAAGAGAAGTTGATGAAGATTGGTACCCGAAGGCGATGAAAAAGTCGGATGATTGGTATCCACAAATGGCGAAAAGAAGCGAGGAGGGGAAGGAGATTACGAACAAGGACGTGCTGGGATGGATTGCTTCACAGAGACTACTGCCACGGAAGCCCAACACTGAATTCAACTATTCAAACTCAGGCTACGTTCTGCTTGCAGAACTGGTTGAAAAGGTAGCCGGGGAGCCACTCGCAGCCTATCTAAAGAAACGGATTTTTGACCCGCTTGAGATGAACAGCACGTATGTGTTTGATGAAACCAGTGCCTTCGCCGAAGACGCTCCGGAAGTAGTTAATCACGCCAGGTGCTACAACCGCGTGAGCGGCGAGGGCTTTGTTCCGGTTGGCTACACACCGCTGAACTTTGTTTACGGCGATGGCAATGTTCAGTCGAATATTGTGGACCTGGCAAAGTGGGACGCACATCTGCATCGTCTCGACCACGCGTCGATCTGCTCGAGATACAAAGAGGACGAGGAGGCCGACAACAAGGTTCGTGATTTCTTGTGGTCGTCAATACAGACCAAAAGTCGCCGGCGAATCAACTATGGAGCAGGTTGGAATCTGCTTCGCCATGAATATGAAAAGACAGTCGAAGAAAATGGAAAGCGAGTTACCAGGAAGTATGAAAGCCATGGTGAATACCACCGCGGCGAGTGGTTAGGCTGGCGCAGTTATATTGCCCGCGGAGCAAGGTGGGTCGTACCGAAGCGGGGCAAAGATATTGACCCGGACACATGGGAGAGTCTGGGGATTGTCGTGTTGTCAAATTGCAACCAATTCAACATCGACTTTAAAGTGCAGCAGATATCGGAGGTGTTTTGGGGCTCACTGAAAAAAGACAACATCATAATGAGGTTCTATTGAGCGTAATCGCCCTTCGTTTCAGCAACGGTTTCAGGGCCCGGAGACCCGGGCGCTCACCGCGCCAGGCGCAAGTACGCAGGCCGTCCACCGCTGTCCAAGTCGCATGGCAGCGCCTGCGAATATCCCCTTCATCGGGATCACCCCAGCTTCCGTCCTCGTTCTGACTCGCCAGCAGATAGCCAGTGCCGCTAACAATAAGCGGGTGACTCACGCGTAGACCAAAGGCTTTCAACGAGTCAAGTAACTCCCCCAGGACTTCCGGATCGTCGCCCGCGCACGCAGCCTCGACATTCGCTTTCAAGAAAGCAAACTCCTCCGGCAGCCAGCGCGGTGATAGCTTATAAGTACCGTAGTCGTTCAAGGTGTAAACGATGTGTGTCACGGCATAAATCGCGTCAGACCACAGTTCATCTGTTTCGGCGTCTTCTTTCGTGAAAACTGGATAAGGTCGCATCGTGGGTAGCCACTTAAGGATATCCACATAACGCGCTCCAAACAGTATGCCGCAGCGCTCTCCAAGGTAAGTGTTGGTCAACGCATCCATGAAAACTCTATAGCGGCTCTGAATCGGTAAGCGGCGCCTGCATTGCTTGCAGAACCTGCGGCCCCGCTGGTTCCCCATGCCGCAATCGCATGGGTAAGGAAGGTCGCTCGGCGGAGGTTCGCTGAGTGGATCAAACCCCAGGAGATCATGCGCCGAGAACTTCCCGGCGGCTTCTTCTATTTGCGCGTTTAGCGCTGGATTCCGCTCGCCAATGCGGCAAAGCGCGTAGCAGACTACGACAACTTCAACGATCGCATTCGAACCCGCGTCAAGAGGCACGAAACGATGCGCACGCGTCCAGCGTCGGGCGAGTTGCCGGGCTCGTGTCCGGCCTATTTGCCGGAGTTTTGGGTCGCGCGAGGTTGCGCCAACCAGGGCGAAACAGCAGATGAGGAAGCTACCGTAACAGTCGAAGTTATCCGGTCTGCTGCCGAAGCGATAAATGAAATCCAATCCGCGTTGGATTGCTGCGTCGCGCCTTGAGATTCGCTTTGGGGTCTTAGGCATTGAATAAGTAAGCTAGAGGTAGCGCCCCGGTCGTTAGCTAGCTTAGTGAACCGCGTGAGCACAGCACTATTAAAGTCATTGACACCCCCAGCGAAAACTTATATACACTGCGCGAAGTCTGAGGGCTGGTTCCGTCGCCATGCTGTGGAACACTCCAGAGCTTTGGGGGCCAGTCGTTTTCGATGAAAAGGATAATAAGCTATGGCAGGAAGTCCAATACTAAAAAGCGGTAAGGCTAAGCCCAAGCCCAAGAAGAAGGTCAAAAGGAAAGCCGCCGCAAAGAAACCAAAGAAGAGAGCGAAAGGCTAATAGTCAGCCTGACGCTCCGGCAATAACCCCCATCCGAGACCGCGAAGACGATGTTCTGTCGCTCGCTTTCGCGGTCTTGGCTTACCTAGCGGCGATCCCCCGTCGTTCGATCCTGGCGCGCGGTCCAATCGATCCGGCTTCGCACCGCTTCATGCTACAGACCAATGCGCTGTAAGAGTTCAATTACGCGGGCGTCTGCCCGCAACCCATCGAGACGTGGATCCATTTTTATTTCCGCGACGGGGAGGTAGTGGTTTTCGTAGGCTTTTTGCAGGATTGCAACAGCTTTGTCTTTTTCACCCAGCAACATAGTTAGGTACGCCGCTTCTTTGGGCAGATACATATTCTGCTTCGACAACTGATCCAGCTCGTTCGCTAACTTCACCGCCTCGTCTTTTCTGCCACTTAGCGCGTATACCTGGGCAAGTCCATAGGTAATCTCCCCGTCATCAGGTGCGGCAGCGTGCGCCTTTTCGAGTTCGGCAGTTGCTTCTGAATATCTTTGTCTCATTTCATAGATCTGGGCGATATATGTCGACATCACCAGAAAACTCGGCTCTATTTCCAAAGTTTTCCGGCATTGCTCCAGAGCCTTATCGTAATCTCTAGCATAAAGAAGTATGACTGCGAAATCTTTATTGATGCCAAGTGACAGCGGATCAAGTTGCTGGGCCTTTCTGATTTCGAGTAGTGCCTGGTCTAACTTCCCCTCTATTAACAACTGGGCCGCGTACCAGTGGTGTGCCGTTGGATAATTCGGATTCAACTCAATTGCTCTGCGGTACTCGTTCTCAGCACCCTGCCAATCCCAATCGGTTACAGCTTTAATGGACGCCAGCGAAGTGTGGGCTTCCGCCAAACTATCATCGTACCTGAGCGCGAGCGTGACGAAAGTTTTTGCCAGCGCGTAGCCTTCGGTTGGCGCTTGAAAGCCATAATCGCTACGCAGCGTGTAACAGTCAGCTAGTCCGGTATATGCCAGGGCGTAGTTTGGGTCTTTATCGATCGCCACCTGAAAAAATTTGGTCGCTTGCTTAAAGCCTTCATCGGTGCGTTTGTTCCAATGGTAACGCCCTTTCAAATAAGCTTCGTACGCCTCGCCGTTTTCGGTATAGGTTTTCGCCAGATTGGTCTGGTCCGCACCGCTCAATTTCAAGCGCAGCTTTTCGGAAATGTTTTTGGCGATCTCCTTCTGGACTGTTTGGATATCGGCGGTTTTTCGCTTGTAGGTGTCGAGCCCGAGTGATCGATTGTCAGCAACGTCTATCAGTTCGGCGGTAATCGTCAGCTCATCGCCCTCTTGGGTGATCTGGCCAACCAGCACTGCGCGCACATTCAGTTCTCGCCCCACGGCCCGGGCGTCCAGGTTCTTACCCTTGTAGTGAAAGACCGAACTACGCGCGATCACTTTCAAGTCGGGCAATTGGGAGAGGCTGTTGATTATGCTGTCAGTAAACCCGTCGCTCAAATACTCGCGGTCGGTCTTAGCCATGAGTTGCGGGTCGCTTGAAACATAGGTGAACGGCAAGATCGCCAACGAGTCGATCTTGTCGGCTGATAGCAAACGGTTAATAACAACCACTGCCAGAATAACTGCAACCAGCGACGCCAACGCCGCCCATTTATAACGCGCGACTGCGCTGATAACCCGGCCGGCGAGATTCTCCTTACGAGGCGTGACTATCGACTCTTTGTTAGCTGCGGCCAGCGACTGAGTCTCGTCTCCATTAGCTAAGAGAGGTAGTTGCTTTAGGTCCGTCAACAGTTCTTCAACCGTTTGATACCGCTCCTCCTTATTCTTGCGGAGCATCTTGTCGAGCAGACGTTGTAGTTCAGGTGAGCCTAGCCTTTGCAGACGCTCGCTCGGAAAGGGGTCGGCCAGCAGTATTCGTGACATTGTGACGGCCTTGCTATCCTCCTTAAAAGGATGTCTTCCCGCGACCATTTCATAGAAGGTCACGCCGAGACTGAAGATGTCGCTGCACCCATCTACCGGTTCCCCTCGTACCTGCTCCGGTGACATGTAAGGCATGGTGCCGATGATTCTGCCTGGCGTACTCAAAAGGCTTTCTGTCGGCGCTTCATTGTCTACGTCGTCGCCCGATTGCAGTTGTTTACACAGACCGAAATCAAGGATCTTCACCTGACCGCGGGGCGTTATCATCATGTTCTGGGGTTTGATGTCGCGATGAATGATGCCGTGTGCGTGAGCTTCGGCCAGTGCTTCCGCAGCTTGCCGAGCTATATCCAGCGCCACGCTGAGTCTTTGAATCTTTCCGTCCATTTTTTCGGCTAACGTTTCACCCTCGATGTACTGCATCACGATGAAGGTGTGCGAGTCTGCTTCATTGACATCGTGGATGGCGCAGATGTTGGGATGGTCTAGTTTAGCGGCAGCTTGTGCCTCCCTAATTAGGCGTTTCTTAGCGCTTTCCTGTACAACCAAATCGGCGCGCAGCACTTTGATTGCGACCCTGCGGTCAAGCTTAGTGTCCTGGGCCAGGTAAACTTCACCCATGCCGCCTTTACCGAGCTTCTTGATGATGCGATATTGCGCTAAGGACTCAGCAATCATTGACTCTATTATTGGAAACTTCTCGAACGAAAGCTGGGACAGGATTCGACAGTGACTGGGTTAGTGGTTGGTGCCCGCTACTAGATTCGAACTAGTGACCCCTCGCGTGTGAAGCGAGTGCTCTACCACTGAGCCAAGCGGGCGTAAGTCGTTTAGAATCAACAATTTACGCGGAGTGCGGAGTAGCAGATTCAACTGCGAATCTCACCGCGAACGTCGGCATATTATACGATAGTGCCCGCTTGCGCTAGCAATAGGGCAAAACGTCTATTTTTCGAGGATCGCTCGGCCTGAAATTCGTTGAAGCTCAGGTTGGTTAAGATTAGGAATGGTGACTAGCTAGGGTGGGAGTCGAACCCCCACGTCCTTACGGACCACGGATTTTAAGTTGCATGCACCCTGTACTACCTAATCCCACGAGGTCATACAAGCCAGTATATAGCTGTCTAGCGGTCGTCAAAGTACCGCTTGGGCTGGCTTAGTATCACCACATCGCGCCACCATCTTAGCCCCATCTATCATAGTGAAGATCTCTCAGGGCAGCGGCCTTTGGGCAGATGTAGCCTTGGCTGAAAGGGTCGTCCTGGTCACCGCGGATGTCCAGACGTTGGCCGCCTTGAATAGTGCTTTCGACGCCACATATCGCCTCGCCGAGATTACAATTGCGATAATGAAGAGAGCTATTGTCGGCGGTTCTCATAGCACAGTGGCTGGCAAATTTCCCGTTGCTTCGCCTAGCTTAGAGTACCATTCCTCAATTACCAGATCATTCTTATTATTATTTCGTGCGCAGATCAAATGCGTAAAC
>JANMQG010000163.1:0-2980 GCA_031370285.1 Chloracidobacterium sp.
ACCAACTGGATCATCACGCAGACGCCGCGCTTCAAAGCCGCAGTCTCCGCCGCCAGCCTTAGTAATCTAATAAGCTTCTACTCGACCTCGCTTTATCAGGATTTGATTCACGCCGAGTTTGGCGGCTTCCCCTGGGACAATTACGACCTCCTGTGGCAATGGTCGCCGCTGCGCTACGTCAAGCAGGCGCAGACGCCGACGTTATTCATTCATGGGGAACAGGACAACGACGTTCACATAACGCAGGCGGAAGAGATGTACACCGCGCTGAGGCGTCGCGGAGTTGAAACCGTTTTGGTTCGCTATCCGCGCGAGGGACACGGCCTGCGTGAGCCGAAGCATCGCGTTGATGCGCTAGAGCGGACGCTGGCGTGGTTTGATCGCTTTCTTAAGTGACACGACTAAGTGCGATTTACTAAACAAAGCATTATCCGGGCTAGTTCCGCGCGCGTCTTTGCATTTCATGAACTGCCAGACGTGTTGAGCCTGCTCATGCCACCGTGGGAGAGCGCGCGTGTGATTCAACCAGCTAAAATTTCAGAAGTGGGTACCCAGGCAATAATCGAGACAGAGATTCTCGGGCCAATCAAGGCGCGATGGGTGGCCGAGCACACTGTCTATGATCCGCCGCACTTGTTTGAGGATGTTCAGGTCAAAGGACCATTTCGCAGTTGGCGTCACCGCCACATTGTCGAGTCTCACGAAGACGGGGCAGTTTTGCGTGATGAAATAGACTACGAACCGCCCTTCGGTTTTCTGGGGCGCGCGGTTGCACCGTTACTGGTTCAGAGCCGCCTGCAAAAGCTTTTCGATTACCGGCACGAAGTAACGCGCCGATGGTGCGAGGAAGGAAGGGAGGTGAGCAGTGGGCAGTGAGCGGTGTGCAGTGAGGAGCCGGGCCAGCTTCGTGTCGGTTCTTGTCCACTGCCTACAGCCCACCGCCCACTGCCAACTGCTTATGCTTACACACATTGTGATTTGGAAATACCGTGCTGATGTCGAGCCGGATATTCGCGCAGAACATGTACGGCTGCTGCGCGCCCTGGCGTCAGTAATCAAAGAGATTGAGAGTTTGTCTGTCGGCTTCGATGTGGTGAAGCTGCCGCGCTCGTTCGACTCCGGCCTCGTCGTGATGTTTCGCGATCGCGCGGCGCTTGACGCGTATACAATCCATCCTGAACACATGAAAGTTGCCGCGTTTGGCAAGACCATCAGCGAGCAAGTCGCATCGGTAGACTTCGAGAGAGTTGATTCCTTTTTATGAAGCGTTGGAAGAAACTCTTACTGCTCTTGCTGGCCCTCGTGGTGCTCTCGCAGATCCCCTTCGCTTATCGTCGTTACAAATTGGGTCGGCTGCACAAGGCGATCCAACAGTTAAACTCCGAGCGCGTTGAGATTGCAGCCAACGCCGGAGAACTTGAGCTCAAAGGCGTTGTTCATGTTCACTCCTCTCTCGGTGGACACAGCACTGGCAACTTTGCAGAGATCATTGATGCGGCGAAATCCAATCAACTCGATTTTGTGGTAATGACTGAACATCCGTCGCCGAACTTCAACACGGCGGAGATGACACTCAAGGGCGAGCACGGGGGTGTGTTGTTCGTTAACGGCAACGAAGTCAGGACGGCCACGGGAGACCGCTTGCTGCTTATTCCGGGTGATGCGCTGGCTGCTGAAGACAGCAAGTCGTCAACGCCGGAAGTTCTGTCGCCTCGCACTAAGGGCTTGGCTCTCGTCGCTTACCCCGAGGACTTCAAGAGTTGGGAAGCGACAGGTTACAACGGGGTCGAGGTCTACAACGTTTACACCAACGCGCGCCGGATAAACCCGCTGGTAATGTTTTTCGACGCTCTCTGGTCTTATCGTACTTATTCCGACCTCTTGTTCGCCACGTTTTATGAAAGACCGACTGAGAATCTCAAACGGTGGGACGGGCAGATCAAGCAAGGAGGAAAGCGACTCGTAGCTACAGCCGGAAACGACGCGCATGCAAACATCGGGATCAGCTTGAACGACTCGTCCGGCAAAACTCTCCTTGGCTTCAAACTAGATCCGTATGAAAGAAGCTTTCGACTAGTTCGTTTGCACGTCTTGGCGGAAGATCTTTCGAGCTTCAATGGGCAGTTGGCCTATCCTTCGCTGGATGAAAACAGACTGCTGGATGCTATCGGGGCGGGCCATTGTTTTATTGGCTTCGATCTGTTTGGCGACACCACCGGGTTTCGTTACACCGCCCATGATCGGGATGAAGATCGAATGATGGGCGATGAGATCAAGCTGGAAAATGAAGTGCGGTTGACCGTAAGTCTTCCGGTTACCGGCCGAATAGTGCTCCTGAAAGATGGCGCCGTGGTTCAGGACAACGGCGCGGTCAGGAAACTGGAGTTTGTGGCCAAAGAGAAGGGAAGTTATCGCGTCGAAGTTTACCTGCCCCAACTGCCAAAGCCGGCGGGCGATCAGCCGTGGATCATTTCCAATCCGATTCATGTAAGGTGAGAAGCACAGACATTCCTGTCTGTCCTTGCGGGAGAGAAATCCTCCCGAAGGAGAAATGGACAGGCAGGAATGCCTGTCCTACAAGAGCCCAGACACGACAATGCCCCACGAGGTTAATTGTATGGCCCTGTGGGGCAAGAACCGGAAAGCTCCGAATTCAAATTATCGTTGGAAGCAGCGCTTAAGTTCGCTGTAATTGCTGTAGAGAGTCACTGTGTTTGGACCCCACTCTAGCCTTATCCCCAAGTGTCAGGGGGTGGCCAGAACAGCCTTCCTTATTCCATTTTCAAGTAGGGTTAGTCTAGGCTCGTGGGGGCACCCTGTCAAGAATCAGCTTGACTGTAGCCGAAGCGTACGGAGCGCAGGCATCCCTGCCTGCTTGCGTTGAGTGACTCGCATCGGGAACGTAGATAAGGACTTGCGCGGATGGAATCTTAAAAAGAGAGAATAGCGTTTTGACGAAAGGAGCAGGCAGGGATGCCTG
>JANMQG010000190.1:0-47805 GCA_031370285.1 Chloracidobacterium sp.
AGTTGTAGATGATCGACGTACTGGTTTGTTGGCCACCCCTCTTGACGCAGTGGCCTTTGCCGATTCAATCGAATGCCTGGCGAGAGATACCGATCTAAGAAAAAAGATGGGGACGGAAGCTGTCGAACATGTCCAGCACAACTTCACGCTGGATATCGCCGTCGAGAAGACAATCCGTATTTACGAATCGCTGTGGAGCAACTGACGGACGTGGGCAGAGTCTTGCCCCTAATCCTTCGCCACTTTAGCTCGCATATATGCCCATTGCATTGACTCGCCACGAAACTCTGCGACTGCGGCGCGTTGCGTGAGGGGGCTGAAGTTCTTGAGCAAAGGAAAAACGCTGGGATCACGTTCCACCGTATCGACCAAAGTAATCTCGTGTGTGGCGGCGAATCGTGAAAGGATGGTTGTTGTAATCCTGGGATCAACCATGTCATGGAGCTCGACCACTAGATCGCTTGTCTTGAGTCCCGGCACAAGATCTGGATCCAGCAGATGAAGCTCACAACCTTCGCAATCGCAAACGATGAGAGTGCTCGTAAGTATTAGTCTGTTCAGCTGCTCGTGATTGCATTCGCCCTCAACCAATACGCGATCTGCGACGTCGTTTGCCTCTGCCAATGTTGCACACAGCTCACGAGCTCGCGAATCGATGTCGAAGGCATGCACTTGAGCCTTTGGCAGACGGAGGGCTAGTCCAACCGCATAGTAGCCTTCCGCACAACCGACATCGATTATCGTTTCATAGTTCTTCTTGAAGATCTGCTCTAGCACACCGTGTAACTCCGCTTCGTAAGAACCCAGAAGCTTCGGCACGAGACTGCTGCAGATCGATTTGGAAACGTAGGTCATACCGGCGAATGGGCCACTCTGCACTACCAGACCATATTGCTGCTCGATCACCCGCGTGACGAGCCCGAGCCGATAATCGGTAAGAATGTGCTGAAGGTTGTGATAAGGGCCTGGAAGCATCCAGCATAAGACAGCTTTCAACGAGTCTGTTAACATATTTGTGTTGCTTCGATTCGGGGATGGCTCTGATGTCGAGGATTCGTTGAACTCAGTGGATAAGCAACTAATCTGGGTAATCCCGAAGACTTATCGAGCTTCACGCTCGCGTGTTCTTGATTCTTAATTGCCTGGGGGAAGAATGTCAACAACTGGACTGAAGCTAAAGACCCTCTTTTGCAGTTCGTGCAGCATTTTCTTGTTAATGATTCCTTTGACGAGTTCCTGCGGGCAAACTCGCGGCAGCAGCAAGACTGATCGCGGTATTTATGCTGAACCTCCTCCGCCACGGTTACCGCGTGCTGGCGGAAAGTTTTTTGACCCCATCTTTGGAACCGAGATCATGCGAGTGACCGACGAAGGTAGCGCCGAAGACGGTGGTACATATTACAGCTATTGGCCTACTCTCAACCGCGATAACACACGGTTGCTGGTGAAAACCGGGAAAGAGGGGTCTGCGAATATTTATAGTTTTGATCCGTCAACATTTACTTTGGGAGCCCGCGAAACGATTCCAAAAGGCCCGACTGGTTATCTCGGCATGGAAGGGGCTATTTGGAGCGGCAAGGATTCCGATACGCTATATGGCTTCGTCGGGATGTCTCTCTACGCTTATCACCCCTCAACCAAGACTTTTTCGCTCGTCGTTGATTTGAGTGGCAAGTTTCCTCGAGGAGATTTCCCATGGCAACCCTCCATGTCTCGCAACGACGATGTCTTCGCCTTTGCACGCCGGAGAGCTAATTCAAAAGGAGGCAGCGATTATGTAGGCTACAGCGTTTATCGACGTTCAGACAACTCGATTGTTCTCGACCAAGCAATATCCAACAGCGATCTCGACGAGGTTCAGATCGACAAAAGCGGACGCTGGCTCGTGGTAAAAGGAGAGACGAAAACAACAAAGGGTTTTTCTATACGCGATTTGGCGCACAACGGGTCCCGAAGGGAGCTAGGCGCTGGACCGCCTGATTATGCGCTTGGTCATTCCGACAATGGCGCCTCTTTCGTCTCCGGCTTCAACAATTATTTAAATACGATCGACCGCCGAAACTTCACCAACCCCATCCCTATCATTAGCGAATTGAGCTTGGGAAAGGATTGGAGTCAGGGGAGTCATATTTCAGCCTTAGCGGATAACGAGTCGTGGATGTTAGTTAGTCTTTACGAAGTCAGTCCGGCTAAAACCACGGTCGGGCCGTTTCATAATGAAATCATTCTTGTGAAGACGGACGGCAGCGAGGACGTGGTGCGATTATTGCACCATCATTCAGTTTACAAAGAGTATTGGGATACACCGCGGGCCAACATAAGTAGGGACGGTCGCTTTGTAGCCTTTACCTCCAACTGGGGCGGTCTACGTCACCGGGATCTTTTTATAGCCCGCATTCCCGTTCCGATCCCGACCATTTCACCGGCGAAAAGTCGCCTGAGAAGGGTGGGAGGGCATTGACTCTCCTCGTACAATCCCTGGGAAGCTGCAGATTCGGAGATTTTTTAGCCGTACGTCCAATTTGGTGAGCAATTTCCCTATTGACAACAACTTACGCATAATGTTTAATGATGTTGGCCAAACTGAACCCTCGGGTCAAATGATCTTTTCATGCAGCGATTGCACACGATAAAGGCAAACCTGTCGCGAGGCAGGGGCGCAAAGCCGTGAATCTCCCAGTTATTAAGTGAAATGTGAGGAGATTGTCTGGTTGCCGAAGGCGATCGGAGAAGGAGTTAACACTCAAGTCTTCCGATTTCGTTACTCCTGAACCACGGCTCACATTCAGCCTTATCGTGCGCCTGAGTTTTTCTTCCGACCTGTCCTACTCCACCCGACATTTTCCCAAGCAGCATTACTCGCAACCTTCTTTTCTTGCAATCTGACATTATGGCGGATAAGCGGCCCTTTTTCGTCTGAGCGCATGAAAAGACACGAGTCGCAACCCATTACTGCCCCACATGTTGCGACAGCGGCTCTTTATCATCACGTAAAGAAGGCCTTCGGCCGAAGCCACCACCGATAAACGGCAACCCCGCAGTGATGCGGATTCGCAAAGTCAGGAGTCTCTCTTTCGAGAGATCGTCCGATCACCGAAGTGAGGAACAATGTATTCATTCAATTTTCTCCCCTTAAGGGATTCCCTTTTTCAAGACTTCTCAAAAACACCATTCTTAGCGATTGTCATCGCCTTCTTTGCGTTTAGTGTTACGGCTAACGCAGCAACTATCGGGGTTCCTGCCGGAGGGGATTTCCAGGCGGCGCTTAACGCTGCCAACTGCGGTGATACGATTGTTCTACAAGGGGGGGCCAGTTATGTAATCTCAGCCCTCGAACAACCCTTCGTTGCCAAGGCTAAAGGAGTCTGTACGGGAACGAGCGCTGATTTCATCACGATACAAGGTTCAAACAATGCGGCATTGCCGCCAAGCTTTAGAGATTTGTTTCCGGCGCAAATAAACGCACTGAGCCTTCCGAAATTGGTAACGAAGGTTTCTACCCCCGCGCTTGAGTTTCAGGCTGGTTCACATCACTACAGGTTCGTCGGCATTGAAATAACAAATGACAGCCAAAACCAAACCCAACTGAACAACGGCCTTATCTTTGTGGGCGAGAACAGTGGTTCACAACTTCAAATTACCCTGGCAAACGTTCCGCACGATATTGAATTCGATCGATGTTACGTTCACGCAGAGGGCACGGACGGTACGACTTCGGAATACAGCACGGCGATTCGCGGTTTTTTAGTAAGCGCAAAGGCTCTGACGATCAAAGACTGCCGCATCGCGGGTTTCCGCACATTTTGGAAACCAGGTCAGACCAATCCACTATCTTCAAATGCAGTGTTGATTACTAAAGGGCCGGGGCCATACAACATCGTCAACAATTACATGGAGGCCTGGTTTGGGACAATCTTCACTGGTGGTGGACCGCAGTGGGTGACGAACTCGGCTAATATTGCGCCGGGCGCCACCACGACGCAGGCGACGTTGACCAATGTAGTTGGGAATTTGCCGGCAGTGGGCGATTACATTGCCTTTCTAGCTCCGGGCATGACCTACAGCGTGGGTGTTTACCACGGCGAGCCGTACGAGTGGGGCGCAGCCAAAGTCACGTCAGTTAACGGTAATACGATTACATATGTGCCGCAGTCGAGCAATAACGTGCAGAGCGCCTGGGGCACAGGACCGGGAGGTACGCCGCTAACCGCAGCTCCGAGTTCCGCGGGGATGGCGGTGTGGAATGGGGATCGGCCGAAGGACATTCTGATCGAGCACAATCAGTTCGTTAAGGAGCCGGTCTCTTTGCAAGCCGTCTCCAGTCAATACGGATACTGGCCGAAAGGACACATCGAACTGAAGGTAGGATTGCGCACTACTATCAACGCCAATACTTTTGAGGGTTATCACCTCGCCTTCGTTTTCACTTCGCGCAATCAAAGCAGTCAGCAGGAAGGCGGTGGTAAGCAGGTATGGTCAACCATTGACGACACAGTGTTCACAAACAACTGGGTAAAAGCGGCGCCCGGCGTAGGCCAGGTTTTTGCCATCCAGTTGGAGGATGAGACCTGTACGGTGGTGCCTGGAACCGGCGTGCGGATCGAAAACAATTTGTTTGATAGTGGGACAAAGGTCGTCAACATCGGAGCATCTAGAAACGTGTCGTTTATTCATAACACTTTCTTGAGCAATGCTGGCACGCCTGCGGATGCTGATCAGGTGGTCTTCAACTATGGGGGTCCTAGCGCCAACTTTTTAATGCGAGACAACATTTTCTATAACAACGGCTATGGGTTGAATTGTCAATTGGAGCCTTACACCCAAGCCTCATGTTGGCCCAATTTGGGGGTAAATGGAAATGTAGTCATAGATAACCGGACGGCGGCCGAGAAAAGCTTTCAAGGGCCGCTTTCTAGCATCTACCCGTCTGGAAACTATTATGCCGACAACCTGGCAAACGTGCAGTTTGCTGATCCTTCTGTTGGCAACTGGCGGCTGTCATCTGCGAGTTCCTATAAGGGCAGAGGCACGGGTGGAAGTGATCCGGGAGTCAACATGGATACTCTTGTTGCAGCACTTGCTGCGGAGTATAACCCGAACCCCTCTCCGTCAGCGACGCCCACCCCAACGCCGACACCGGGACCAAGTGACATCTTAGGAAATAGTGTGTCGAGGGCGAAACGGAACGGGCAGGATTTGAGTAATCAACTGATCTCTACCAATGGTTCCACCGCACTCATTGGCTCCAACGGAGCGCCGATGGGTGAGTCAGCCACGACAGCCATCGCGGAGTTTGTCTCCGAAATCCAACAGGCATACGCCGTTTTCAACGATAACAGAGACCTTTACCCAGCAGCGCCACGGATCGACGTTGCACTACAGGCGGCGTTTGTAGCAGCGTCTCAGGCGGGCCAGGCTGCCATTCAGGGAGATCTTGTTGGAGTGAAAAGTTATCTGCGTGAAGCAATCAATAACCTGGAGTTAAGTTATGTGCTTATCAGGTACGGCGATGTCAGTAACCCCATTGACTTCGCATCCTACCTGGTGCGACAGCAGTATGTAGACTTCCTTAACCGGGAGCCGGATCAGTCGGGCGGGGATTTTTGGATCAATCAAATCGCCAGTTGTGGCACTGATACGCAGTGCGTCGAAGTCAAACGCATCAACGTTTCCGCTGCGTTCTTCCTCTCGATCGAGTTTCAGCAGACGGGCTACTACGTCCACCGTTTGTACAAATCTTCGTACGGACGGGTCCCGATGCTGCAGGAGTTTCTGCCAAACAACGTGAGTATTGTGAGCGGTGTGATCGTTGGCGCCGACGGGTGGGAGGCAAGACTCGCAGGAAACAAACAAGCCTTCGTGCAAGCTTGGGTGCAACGAGCTGACTTCCAGGCGCGCTACGCCGGATTGACGAATGAGCAATACATTGGCGCGTTGATCGCCAACGTGGGAGTGACGATCACTGCGGCGGAGCAAGACGACTTGGTTCAGGATCTGGCCAATGGAAAGTCGCGTGCGTATGTCCTTGGTAAGCTGGTAGAGAACCCAACGTTCACGCGCGGTGAATTCAATTCCGCCTTTGTCTTGATGCAATACTTCGGGTACCTGGGCCGCGATCCAGACAGCGAAGGATTCAACTTCTGGTTGAGCAAGCTCAACCAGTTTAACGGCAACTTCGTGAATGCGGAGATGGTCAAAGCTTTCCTTCAGTCAACCGAGTACCGTCGCAGATTCGGTCTGTAAGATCGTCCTCAGCTCCACTGCAGCGAGCGTTCACTTTTGGGGAGACTTTTACTGAGTCACCCGCTCGTTTTCGCAGGGAAATTGCCCTTTCTTGCGAAAACCTTCAAGGAAGTTGGTATGAGTGTCCTGATCACCGGAGAACCCCCCCTTCGCCAACCCCGACGACTACCCCAACTCCAACCCCAACTCCGAACTCATTGCAGTTCGCAACCAGCACGGCTACCGTCCACCCGCGTGACAGTGAGTTCAACCTTCGTGGACCCATGGAATCTTGGTTCTCTGGAGGGCACGAGTGGATTATGGACAACGGATTTTAAGTCCGATTTGGGGGCTTTGATTTTCAAATCTGAAATCGGACCGTTTGATCATCCGTTATTCTTTTAACTTCCCTTCCTCGAGACAGCACCCCCCTACCCACCAACGAGGCCGCGCTTCCCATATCTCGCGAATCGGCTGCGTCTTAATATTTCCAATCGGCGCCCTCCGGACGCAGACGGTGACACTACCGTCTGCTTGAATCTGGAGCATCGTAATAGCGCTGCAGAGCATCTGTTTCTCGTGGGCGCTGTGCGATTGGGTCGCCACCCGCAACGTCCCGGGATCCTTAAAATAATCCCCCATCGTTTTCAGCTGGGCAAAGCTATTGACGATAGGTAAACCCTCGTTTTTCAACTTGAACAGATTTTCCACGGCGACTACGGCCTTTTGCGTATCGCGTGGCCAGGTGTCGCTGTGGATAAACCAATCAGCATCCTCCGCGGTGTTGTAGTTTTGCTCGATCGGTTGATAGAAGACTTCCAGATCTTCTTTGCGCGCGAAGCGGGCAATCTCACAAATATCATCGAGGTTCTGTTGCATGATTACTGTCTTCAGACGGATGGCCCCAGGGAAGCCTCGCTCTTTGCGTGCGCGTTTGAGAGTTTGAATTGTTGTCTCAGTCTTCTCGAAGAACCCATCGCGGCCGCGTATCAAGCTGTGAGTAGCGCCGATTCCGTCAAATGAGATCGTGACACGCGACGGACGCGCTAGTGCAAGCTTTTCGATCTTCTCCTGATCTTTCCAGAAGCCGTGACTCAACAGTTCGACAAAAAGGCCAATCGAACTAGCATACTCAACCAGGTCGATTGTGTAGACCTTCAACAGCGCTTCGCCACCGGTAATGACGACATGCACGGGACCAAGCCACTTGCGCAGATCGGCAAGTGCTATCTTCCACTCCTCAAATGAAGGTGAAGCCTCTTGTCCACGGTTTTTCCAGATGTCACAGTGAATACAACGAGCGTTGCACCTCTCAGTAATTAGCAACGCAATTGATGTCGGTCGACATGCCGCTGCGAATCGGCCGCGAGCAAAGGTCCGGAGTCGGTGATTGATTCCTTCGTAGAGGCGTCTTTTTATGAAATCCAATGAGTGCATGGCGTCGACCGAGCGATGATGAAGAGAGAAGTCTCTTTCCAGGTTTGAGCGCGCAAACTCATCCGCCCACGGTCATCCGGCAATCTCCTTAGCAAGGGGCGCGCCGGAGTCTCTCCAGACTGAGCCACCAGAGGCACGTGGCTTTTAAGAGAAAGTTCTCGTATTAGTTAGTCGTGCTGCGAAATATCCCGCAGCCGCAGCGCTTATTACTAGCAGAAATCCGCAGGAAGCGCCGTGCGGGCGAGCAGAATAGAGGCTTGTGCGGACAATGGTGTCGCATCAATGGGGCGCAGGAGTACGGAGGTGGAGCAACTTGAGAAACGGGAACCTTCACCAATCGACCAGCGTGACCCAAGACCACGGCAAAAACTATCATGGCGCCGAACCCGAGTTCCCATAGACCGAGCTTCTTCGCAGTCGCCAGCTTGCCAGGTCTGGAGAACCCAATCACAGCGCGCATGAATAAGATCGCAATTGCGGCGACGGCAAGAAAGGGAGCTATTCCTGCACGCGCAAGCCCAATCAGAACTATCATCGCCAGCAGATGCGCGACGACAACAAAGCACGGTTTTGCCGATTTACGACGCAAGAGCCGAAGGCGAACGCGGAGATATAGAATTCGGCACGCCCGGGGCCGCCATGATGGCCCATAGTCCGAACGTCGCCGGACGTGGCCAACCACCGGCCAGGGCGATTGCTGCGGCGACCGCGCTGAGGTTAGTGTTCCGGCGTAACCGCGAGCAACTTGGGGGGTTGCAACTAGCGTTATCAAACGCTGAGCAAGTTGCTGGGACCGTTTAACGTTTACTGCGGTCCAAAGACCTGAGAATTTGGGAAGGAGTTGAGATGAGTGGCCAGGATCAAAATTCAATCAACCCTGCTGAGTTAAAGCGACTCGTGGATCTGCTGCAGTACCAGAAGGGCGCTGTCGTCAGCCATGTGTTATTCGTTTATTCGACGATCGCGGGGGCTAGACATCAGGTGGAAGTGATCACGCATCAAGACATATGAAATCAATCTGTTAGCCATCTCGATTTAAGAGCCTTGAGATCAGCGCGAGAAACTCTGCAACATTAAAGTTACGTGCAGACCAAGTTGGTTGAGGGAGCGTTACATAAAGAGAACCCCCGGCAGGCTGAAAATTGACCATTTGCCGTAGTGTTCGAACGCTCTTTTCTGAGTATTTAGGCGATCGGGATTGATTTGCCCCTTGCTAGAACACTTGAACCCGCTTCAAATGCTGCAACGTGCAGTCAATTTCGGAAGAACGTCCGCGTTCGGTGTTTTTTGCTTGTAGTTCGACAGGGGCAGCAGGTTTGATATAAGCTCTGTAGCGAGCGTTCACTTTTGGGGAGACTGTTACTGAGTCACCCGGCTCGTTTCCGCAAGGAAATTGCCCTTTCTTGCGAAAACCTCAAGGAATTTGGTATGAGTGTCCTGGTCACCAAGAATCTCTGGCGAGCCCTCGCCATCACTTCGGTTGTACTTTTCGTTTACGCCAGCGTGTTGGTCAAACTTGCGCACGACTGGTGGTCAGACGAAAACTACTCTCACGGACTCCTAATCCCATTTGTTATCGGTTACATCCTCTGGGCGGAACGGGACAAGCTACGTCAGGGCCCGTATAAACCCGCCATGCTCTGGGGCGGAGCCGCCATTCTGCTGGCAGTGTTTGCCTTGTGGACCGGGGTGGCCGGCGCTGAACTCTTCATGCAGCGCACTTCACTAGTCCTCATGCTCGCCGGAGTAGTTGTCTACTTCTGGGGGGGGCATTTGCTTCGCCTGGTGTGGGTGCCTCTGAGTTTGCTGCTACTGGCGATTCCAATCCCGGTGATCGTTTTAAACAAGATCGCCTTTCCCTTGCAGTTGTTCGCTTCTCGTTGTGCAGTTTGGTCGATGAGGCTCTTTGATATTCCGGTTTTAAGACAAGGCAACGTCATCGAGCTGATGCCTCTGAATTCTCTGGAAACTAAAAAGCTGGAAGTGGTTGAGGCGTGCAGCGGAATTCGTTCATTAATGACATTGATAACACTGGCAGTGGTATTCGCTTACTTCAGTTATCCTCGAGCGTCGAGTGGAACCGGTGGAACCGGAGATGGATCGAGAAAGATCGGACTATTAAGCTCGTTGAGAAGCTGGGGCTTTTGGCGGTCCACACTAATCGTGCTGTCGGCAGTTCCGACTGCAATTCTGACAAACGCGTTAAGAGTAAGTGGGACAGGCGTTTTGGCACACTACTATGGAGTAAAAGTATCCGAAGGTTTCTTCCACTCTTTTTCAGGCTGGGTAATTTACATTGCTGCCTTTCTTTTATTGTTCGCCTTTGGTTGGGGCTTGGATCGTTTGCGCTCGTTATTTTCAAATGAGCGAGGCGCACGGGCAGCTTTAGAACAGATCGATTCATTAAAATCGTCTGCGGCCTCGGCGCCGCAGGTGGCGCAATCAGAAGGGGCCGAATTGAGATGAAGAGTTCCTGGCGCTTTGGGCTTTTGTTTCTGGTGCTACTTGCGGGTGGCATACTCGTGAACACTTGGGCATATCTTGGCGAGGCGCACGTTGAACGCCAGGAATTGAAGAATTTTCCGATTGAGGTTGGCGCCTGGAAACAGGAGGGTGTCGATGGGCGCTTTGATGCTCAGACGATGAGTGTCTTGCGCGCCAGTGATTATCTTTTGCGCGACTATCGTCTCGGTCAGGGCCCAACGGCCAATTTATACATCGGGTATTACGCGACTCAGCGAGACGGGGCGAGCTATCACAGTCCGCTGAATTGCTTGCCGGGATCCGGCTGGAACATGGTAAACCCTTCGATGATTACAATCACTTCGCCGACCGGGAAAAGCTTCGTAGCAAATGCTTACGTGATTGAAAATGGCAACACCCGCGAGCTAATGATCTATTGGTATCAAGGACGCGGCAGAATCATCGCCAGCGAGTACTGGGGCAAGATTTATACGGTGCTGGACAGTGTACGTATGCGCAGATCAGATGCGGCGATGGTGCGAGTGACGGTACCGATAACGGGGTCAGACGCCGCGGCCCTCGAATCCGCGAGAGAGTTCGCGACCGTGACATCAGTAGTATTGCCGGAATTCGTTCCTAATTGAAAGTATGTTTGCAGGAACTGGCTGGGCTTAATCTGCGAGGAGCGAAAAATAGAATGAATACAGAGTGCCGAAAGTTTTTTTACTATTCAACTTTACTTCCCGTTCTGCTGGTGGCCTTTGTCTCCCTTGGCGGGTGCACTAATTCCGAAAAAGCTAAAGCCGAACATCTCAGCAAGGGTGAAGCTTACCTGAAGGATTCAAAGTTTCAGGAAGCTTCTCTTGAGTTTCGCAACGCTTTACAGATAGACGAGAAACTTGGGGCGGCCCACTGGGGCCTGGCGCGCGCGGATGAGAGCTTGCAGCGGTTTCCGGAAATGATCGAGGAGCTAAAGAAAACGGTAGAGTTGGATCAGACTAACCTCGAGGCCAAAAACAAACTTGGTAACTATTATCTAGCTGCGAGTAAGGGAAGGCCTGAACTTGTTGCGGAAGCCGAGCGCCTGGCAAAAGACGTTCTGCAAAGGGATCCAAAAAACATTGAAGGCCACATCCTACTTAGCAGCATCCGGTTTGCGCAGGACAAGAAGGACGAAGCTCTCGCCGAACTGAATCGCGCAATCGAATTGGATCCCAGCCGGAGCGAATCCTATCTCAGCCTGGCGCGCTTCTACATCGTGACCAAGGACCGAGTCAAGGCAGAAGAACTGTTTAAAAAAGCAATATCAGTCAACCCAAGCTCGGCCTTAGTGCATACGGAATACGGAAAGTATTTAGTTCAGGAGAACCGTTCTGCCGAGGCCGAAGTGGAGTTAAAGAAAGCGGTGGAAGTAGCGCCATCGGATCGGAATGCCAGATTTGTCCTGGCAAGTTTTTATCTGGTCAACAAGCAGTTAGATAAAGCTGAGGAAGCGTACAAGGCGCTCGCAGATCTCGAAAAGGATAAACCCGAAAGCCAGGCGGTGCTGGCTGATTTTTACTCATCCATCAATCGCACGGATGATGCCGTGAGAATATTTCAAGACATCCTCGCCAAGTCGCCCGATTACGCACAGGGTCGCTATCGGCTCGCTGAAATTCTATTAATGCGTGGTGACACGAATGGGGCCAGCGCGCAGATTGAGGAGGCGCTTAAGAAGGATCAGCACGACAGGCAGGCACTTCTGCTGCGTGCGCGACTGCGAGCGCAGGGCGGACAGGCGGATGGTCTGAAGGCAGCGATTGAGGATTTGAAGGAGGTGTTAAGACAGGAACCAAATTCACGGCTGGGGCTGTATTTTATGGCCCAGGCAAATTTCAATTTGGGGGCAATAGATCAAGCAAGAGTCTTTGCCGGAGATTTGGAAAAAAACTATCCTGACTACCTGCCTGTTAAATTAATGCAGGTGCAAATCAATATTGCTGGTGGCGATCCCAAGACCGCGGCGAGTTTAGCGTCAGAATTACTCGACCGGTTGAGTAAAGTTGCTCCGGATCGGGAGAACTCACCGCAATTGCTGGAAGATATTCGGGCAAAAACTTATCTGGCCCGAGGTTCCGCGCAAGTACAACTACGCAACCTGACTGCCGCTCGCCAGGACTTCGAAGCAGCTCGCCAGGCCGCACCTAACGAAACTGAGATCTACAATAATTTGGCCGTGGTTTCCCAGTTGGAAAACAAACCTGACGAAGCGGTGGGCTTCTATCAGAGCGCTCTTAAAATTAGTGCGACGAATTTCAACGCTCTAAACGGACTAATCTCTTTATATGCGAAAAAAAATGAGCTTGACAAAGCTCACGCGACGATCGACCAGGCGCTCAATTCGTACCAGAACAACGCGTCACTACATTTTTTGAAGGCCCAGGTTTATGGGTTCCAGCGCAACGCGCAGGATGCTGAAGCCGAGCTGCGGAAGGCTTTGGAACTTGATCACAACTACATAGCCGCCTACTCCACCCTGGGTGCTCTCTTCATTAACTCCAAACAAGAGGACCGCGCCATAGCGGAGTATAAAAAGATTCTCGAGCTTCGGCCGGATGATCCGGCCGCCTACACCTTAATCGGAATGCTCGAAGACTCCCGGAAGAACTACGATGTGGCCGCGGATTACTACCGCAAGGCCTTGGAAAAAGATCAAAATGCAGTCATTGCCGCTAATAACCTTGCGTGGCTTTATGCTGTTCAGGGCAAAGGGAATTTGGATGAAGCAGTGCGACTGGCCCAGGGCGTGGTTCAAAAGAATCCAAACATAGCTGGGTTCACGGACACGTTAGGGTGGATTTACTATAAAAAGGGGCTTTATGCGGCTGCGGCTGAGCAGTTGCAAAAGGCTGTTTCAATAGACGAAGCAGCTGCGCGCAGTAGCAAGGCGGCTCCGAGCGCAACTTATCATTACCATCTCGGTATGGCCTTGAAAGCTAAAGGCGACAAAGCCGGCTCTCGACGCGAGCTGGAAGCTTCGCTGCGCCTATCTGACAAATCACCGTTCACCGATATCGACGAAGCACGCAAGGCATTGGCTAGTTTGTAGGAAAAACATAGAGGCCAAGATTTTGGGGAGAGGGCAACCTAGAGCAGAATAGTAGGCGAGAAAACAAGATCTCAGATTCGCCGGCTGACGGGAAAAACCTCAGGTTGAAAGAAACAGAAATAGGAGTGCTGTATGAGTGTTGAATTTCGCCAGCGAAGACCCAGCGAATACCTAAAGATAATTCGGCGACGCAAGTGGCTGATTATCCTGCCTATCATTGCCGTGACTTCGGCGGTGGCCTGGGTCGTTTACCGGTTGCCCGATGTTTATGAGTCGGTCACACTCATCGTTGTAAAACCTTCGACCCTGCCAACAGCCGTGGTTCCGACAATCACGGAAGACAGCCTAACCCGTCAGCTGACAAGTATTGCGCAGGTCGTCACCAGCCGCAGTTCGCTGGAGCCGCTCGTCAATCAGTACGAGCTCTACAAGCCGGAGCGACTTCGCGGAGAGCCAATGGAATCGATTATCGACATGATGCGCAAGGACATCAAGGTCGAGGTAAATACCAGCCGCAACGATATTACTAACGGCTTCAACATCACCTACCGCGGCCGTGATCCAAAGGTTACTAAGGCGGTCACCGAGGAATTGGCCGGTAAATACATCAATGAACAGACAAAAAATACGGTCAACTCTACCAACTCGGCCAAGCAGTTCATTGACCAACAGGTCAGTCAGGCAACAGGCGAGCTTAAGGCAGTAGATCAGAAACGGCTCGACTTCATGCAGAAGAATGTTGGCAACTTACCTACGGAGGCCACCTCGCTCGTCGGTCAGTTAACCGGCTTGCGGGAACAGCAGAAGGCTTTGATTGCGGAAGTCGGCCGTTTGCAGGATCGTAGTTCATCCTTGGCCACGCAGTTGACACTGCTGAAGAAACAATCCCAGCAGACCATAGACGACTTCGCCGAAAACACGACTGACCCGAAGACGACTCTTGCCTGGGCCGAGCTGGTAAAAAGAAAAGCGGATCTGCAATCGGAACTGCAGCGCATGCTCACCGAGCTAAAGCCGAAACATCCTGACGTTCTCTCCAAACACGCTCAGCTTGATTCGGTTAGCAAAGAGATGGACCAGATGGTTGCCGAATGGAAGGAACGAATCGCAGAAAAGCAACAAAAACTGCAGAACCGACCGGATTTAAGCGTCGCCGCCACCGAAGCGCAAATCAAGTTAGCAGACGGTGAAATAAAGCGCGAGCAAAAAATGCTTGACGACAATGAAAAGCAGATAGGTGGGATCTTGCAGCGCATCAATAGCGTTCCCGGTGCGGAGGTCGCTCTCGGGGCGCTCGAACGTGATTATCAAACAAAGAAAGGCGCCTACGATCAATTGTTGCTACAACAGCAGAAAATCACCTTGGGCGCTGATGCGGCTTCGCAGCAACAGGGTGAGGGTATCGAGGTGGTCGACCCCGCCAACTTGCCTTCTAAGCCGGTGGCGCCGAAGCGACTCATGCTTTCCGGGATTGGTCTTGCCTTTGGGCTAGGCCTCGGATTATTTCTGACGGGCATATTCGAGATTCCCCGTCTCCTTACCATTCAAAGCAGCGAAGATGCACGCCACTACACCGGCTTGCCAGTGCTCATCTCAGTGCCTGAGTTGCTAACGCCACAGGAAGCGCGCTCGATTCCGCGTCGTCGCAGACTACTGCTGGCTGTCGCAGTAGCAGCAACCGTTGTGAGCATTCCCGTGCTGGCGCTGGCATTGAAGGCTACCCATGTTTTCGAATTCCTATCGTCCGGGCGCTCCTCATAAAACGTGGGAACAGTGATTTCGTCCCAAACTTGGAGGTTTGAAGAAAGTGTACGCAGAATTCTACGGATTAAAAGAGTTGCCTTTCGCACTGACGCCTGATCCCCGTTTCATTTATTTCACACCATCGCATACCGAGGTGATGGCCAATCTCCATTATGGCATTGAAAGCGGCAAAGGGCTGGTGGTGGTGACGGGCGAAGTAGGCACTGGCAAAACAACAATACTGCGCTGGATGATGCAACGTCTGGATCGGACGGTTTTAGTCGCTTACATATTCAATCCGCGTTTCTCGGTGCCGGAATTCTACCAGCATGTAGCTACGCTGCTTGACGTTCAGAAATGGGAAACAAAGTCGGAACTATTGATGGCATTGGGCCGGAGTCTGGAGTCGCGCCATTCAAGGGGACTGCGTACCGTTCTCATTATCGATGAGGCGCAGGGGTTATCTCCGCACGTGCTGGAAGAAATTCGTTTGCTTTCAAATTTTGAATCGGACAGCGCCAAGCAATTGCAGATCGTTCTAACCGGGCAGCCGGAATTGCGCGAGGTCTTGAACGATCCTGATTTGCGCCAGCTGAAGCAAAGAATTGCACTACGCTGTGTGATTAAGTCCTTACCGAACGTCGAGGAAACCGAACGTTACATCACCTCACGCCTCCTGGTTGCCGGCGCGGAGCGCACTAACATTTTTTCCCCCGCCGCCATCGATTACATCTTCCGGTGCTCTGAGGGAATCCCTCGAAACATAAACAATCTTTGCGATAACGCTCTGCTGGCTGGCTACGCAGCCGGTGAGCATGCGATTGGACCTTCGATTATCGAAGATGTTGCGGAAACCTTCGACATGCTGCCGCGGTCGGATCAGGGAAGGCAAGCAAGTGAAGAACGAGAGGCGCCAGCCAGAATCTTCTCTTCTGCCGGTCGGGCGGAGCTATGGAACGCAACTTCAACGGCCGACAGCGACACGGATAGTGCGGAGCCCGTGCCAGTGGAACAGGAACAGTAACCGAGTATTACGAGGGCTCCGAAAATCTTAGTGGTGGAGTTCAAGAGGTAAATTGATGGGAAGAGTGTTTGACGCCATAAAACGAGCGAGCGCCGATGATCAAGGCGGCGTGCGCAAGCGACATCAACCAGATTTAGAGCGCCCCGGCGAAAGTCCCAGTGTCCCTGGGTTGCCTTCCGCCAGGCAGACTGAAGAGCAGCTATTTAGCCGCTCATCAATTCCGTCTGTCTCATATGAGGCGGCGCAAAATTCAGCGTCCTCTGCGCACACTGCGGATGTATCCGACGGGATGGCACTCTCCGGCGGAAGAGCTTCGCGTGATGCTGGGGCAACTTTGGGCGCTGCCGGGGCGGCGCGCGTCGGGGGATTTGCCACTTATGACATTTCGCCAGCGCGCGTCGAACCTCACTTTGTCGCTGTTAGTCAACCCCGTTCTCCTTACTGTGAACAGTTTCGTTCACTACGCACGAGACTGCTACAAGCCGGCGAACGCAACCAGATGCGTGCCTTTGTCATCACTAGTGCGGGAGTCGGCGAAGGTAAAACATTGACCGCGCTCAATCTTGCCTGGCTCCTGGCCCAGACAGAGGGCGTCCGCGCTCTGATTATCGATAGCGATCTGCGCCAACCCTGCGCTACTGAGTATCTTGGCATCGACGCACCGATAGGGCTTTCGGAGGTTCTGGGTGGAGCCGTGAGAGTGGAAGAGGCAATAGTCCGCTTGGATCCTGCGGGTCTGTATCTGCTGCCGGGTGGGAAGGCGCGAGACGACGTTGCCGAGTTGCTTTCCGGACCTTCTTACGCGCGCCTTCTGACCGATGTTAGGAAAATGTTCGATTACATCATCATTGATGCTCCGCCACTTGGAATCTTTACTGATGCCAACGTTTTGATGGACCGTGCGGACGGGGCCCTGCTCGTCGTGCGTTCCGGTAAGACGCGCTATACCTTGATCGACAGGCTGCTGGAACAGATTCCACGAGAAAAACTGTTGGGCATTGTCCTGAATCGCGTCGAAGAGCACATTGATGAATCTGCCTACTATTACCAACGCCGCTATTACAATCGAGACCGGGGACTAACGGACTCAAAGATGAAGCAACTGCCTGGTGAGCGTCAGGAGGAGGTCGCTATCGTTAATTGAGAGCGTTGCGCTTAAATGGACGAACAGTATTACTGCTTCTCGCGGAGGCCGCCTTAATGTCTGGCGCGATCATCGGGGCGGTTTATTTGCGCGTTGGGGTCGCCGCAGCTCCATACGAGTTGATCGAGCGGCATGGTTATCTGAAGGCCGGCTTGGCCACTATATTCTGTCTAACGGCTTTCTATCTTTTTGACTTATACGATTTCCTCGTTATGCACGACCGCCAGGAACTGGTATTGCGGCTGGTGCAGGCGCTCGGTTTGGCCTGGATTGCCTTGGCGCTTTCGTTTTACGCTTATCCGCAACTAATGCTCGGTCGGGGCGTTTCCCTGATCGCACTTCCGCTGGCGCTCGCATTGATGGTTGGGTGGCGGTTCTGCATTCACTGGTTTTTGGGGCATCCCGACTTTGGCGAACGAATTCTAATCGTTGGCTCAGGAAATCTCGCAGTAGAGGTGGCCCGCCAAGTACTCGACCGGCCTGACGCGGGCTACAGGATTGTAGGATTTGTCGGCACGGATTCAGAGCTTCTCGGCAAGAGTTTGATCAACCCTCGCGTTATTGGCTTGACTGACGACCTCGACGAGATCGTCAAGCGGGAAGGCATAGACCGCATCGTTGTTGCCATGGGCGAAAGACGCGGACAACTTCCGACCGATAAACTGCTCAAACTTAGCCTCTCGGGCGATGTTTCGATAGAGGAAGGGGCGACCTTCTACGAGAGAGTTACCGGACGTGTCTCGCTAAATATGATTCGCCCTTCGTGGCTGATCTTCACGGGGCGAGGCCGCCAGGTTAGGTTGGCCGCGATTACCCGCAGCGGTGTACACAGATTCGTAGCTTTGACCGGTGCCCTTCTTTCGCTCCCGCTCGTAGTGCTAACGGCGATTCTGATTAAAGTCGATTCGCGGGGACCGGTTTTTTACAAGCAGGAACGTGTCGGCAAAAACGGACGGCCCTTCGTTCTTGCCAAGTTTCGATCAATGAGAGTTGATGCTGAGAAGGCCGGACCGGTATGGGCCAGCAAAGCGGACGAACGAACCACGCGTGTGGGTCGCATCATACGTAAGATTCGGGTAGATGAAATACCGCAATTCTGGAACATCTTACGCGGTGAAATGAGTTTTGTCGGCCCCCGTCCTGAGCGCCCGCACTTTGTGGCCCAACTTGCACGGGAGATTCCCTATTACGAGCAGCGCCACTTAATCGCTCCGGGATTAACAGGGTGGGCACAGATCAAATATCCGTATGGAAATTCAATTGAAGATGCGCGACAAAAGCTTCAATACGACCTTTTCTACATCAAGAACCATAGCTTGTTTCTCGATGCAATCATCTTGTTTGAGACGATCAAGATTATTCTGTTTGGGCGAGGCGCTCAATAATACGCCACGGGTTTTGGAGGTTTGAAATGACGAAAATGAAGAAATTAATAATGTCAGCGATTGTGGGTTTGTCCCTGGTTTCATTCCTGGTGGTTCAGGCTCAAACGCAGACGGATGGGCAAAAGACTAGACAGAGAACGACCGCGACCCCAAACCAGGATAAAGAGAATGCCAGGAAGACTGAACAAGATCCCAAAACCAATCCGCAAACAGGAGACAAGCTGGAGCCTGACGACACGCGGCCCAGGCCTTCTGACGTGCCTCAGGAAACAGAGGCTAATAGGCATGAGCAACTCTCCGAGGAAGCAGCGATTGTTCCCTACTACAATAATTTTTTCACCACCTACCGGCTTGGTCCCGAAGACGTAATTTCCGTTGTAGTATTCAATCAGGATCGATACTCGCGCTCGGGCATTATCGTGCCACCGAGTGGTCGCATTTCGCTTTCGCTCATACCCGGCGGAATTTTCGTCAACGGCAAGACAGTTGACGAGGTTGCGGAACTGATTAAAAAGAGATACGACGAGTACATCATCGACCCGCAAGTTACCGTATCGCTTGATAAGGCGTCGTCTTACCGTTATAGCGTCATCGGTGACGTTGGCCAACCAGGTATCCGCCTGATGAACCATCGCCTGACAGTGACGGAGGCATTGGCCGAAGCGGGAGGTGTACTGCAGACAGGCGATAAGAGCAGAGTTGTCGTCCTACGCCGTCAACCCAACGGCATTCTCTCGCCGATTGCGGTGAACGTCTCGGCAATCTACAAAGGCAAAGCCGCGGACAATACTTACCTTGTGCCCGGTGATCAGATTGTCGTACCGGGAAACAAGCTGAAGACCCTGCAAAAGATCATGGGCTTCACGTCTATCCTCAGCTTTGCGCGGATCTTCACTGGTGGACTGCCGTTTTAAGAGCGGGAGGCAGGAGCAGCAGTAACAAAGCAGAAAGACTATGAGGGTCCGCGAAAGAGATGAGAGCACGGCGTCGTTTTGGATGAGGGCGCGTCGTCGTGTCTCTTGCTCCTGCCGTCTGCTCCTGCTCCTAACTCTTCTTTGCTTGCCAACCTTCGCTCAAACCGGCGCCTGGATGCGTCAACCTGTGGGATCTTTGGCCTGGCTTCACGCCGTTTTCTTTCTCAATGAAAACCGCGGTTGGGCTGTAGGAAGCAGAGGCACGCTATTGGCAACAATGGATGGCGGCAATAGTTGGCAGACAAAATCTCAGCCTACGGCAGACGTGTTGCGCGACATCTATTTCACCGACGCCCAGAATGGATGGCTTCTTTGCGAGGCGAACCTTTACGACTTAAAAAGTAAAGATGACCCGCGCACATATCTAATGCAAACAAGCGATGGAGGCGAAAACTGGAAACGGATAAATATCCGTGGCGCGGACGTGGACGCTCGCCTGGTACGGGCGGTTTTCAGCCCAGGGGGTCGTGGTTGGGCCTTCGGTGAAGAGGGAGCGGTCTTTACAACGCGTGACTCCGGCGTAACCTGGACTCGCTTGCAATCACCCACTCGACATCTGCTTCTGGGCGGCTCCTTCATTGACGAGTATCGCGGTTGGTTGGTGGGAGCGGGCGCCACCATTATACAAACGTCAGATGGCGGAGAAACCTGGCATCTCTCACGCCTGGGCGATGCGAGTCAGAATGCCGTACGTTTCGCTGCTACCTCATTTGTCAACAATCGCTTGGGTTGGGTAGTTGGAAGCGGCGGCAGTATCTACCACACCGTAAACGGCGGACGCACCTGGCAACAACAGACCTCCGGCATTACTACGGATCTGTTTGATGTGAACTTTTTGGACGCGGTTGAAGGCTGGGCCGTTGGCGCCGAAGGCACAATCATCTACACGAATGATGGTGGCCTGCATTGGACTGCCGAGCGAAGTGGCACCGAACATCCGCTGGAAAGAATATTTTTCGCGGACCGCAAGCACGGTTGGGCGGTAGGCTTCGGCGGTACAGTTGTCGCTTACCTGCGCACGGAAGCTCCTCGGTTGAGCAGATAGCTGCGCAGCAATAATTTTGACATTACTTGTAGAGAGAAAAAGGCTTTGAAAATCATCACGACTACTCCAGTTTTGTTGTCACTTGCGTTGGCTGTGACTCTTGGTGTTGCAGGAGCTTCTGGTCAAAACAATTCGAGGAAGAAGAAACCCAGGCAAGCACCTACTTCGTCGTCCACCGCAAGCAAGTCGCGCGCGCGCCGGGCAATTTCCAAGTCACCTGGTGAACCTTCGCCATCTACTACGGACCAGCCAACCGCTCCCAACTTAGTCGAGCCTTTCAACCAGAATTCCATTAAGCCAACGGTTGCAACGACCAAGGCGGGAGAAGAACCTGCCGAAACGACTGGTACCAACGCGATTGAAAGTCCGGGTGGCAGATCTAGCGAAAAACCTGCCGATGCGAAGCCGCTCCCGTCGGCTGCTGACACGAAAGGAATCAATGCTTCTCCGGAGAGCCTCGTATCATTGCGTGAGCAGATTGACGCGGCGCCAACTGGACCGGAGCGTATTCCGATGCGGTTGAAGCTCGCGGAGCAATTAGTTGCGGCAGGTAAAAAAAAGGAAGCGGCTACGGAACTTCACGCGATCATAAACGCGGACATATTTGACCCTCAGGGATTGTATAATGCCGGTAACGCGCTCGCCCGCTTGGGCGATTCAGATGAGGCAATCAGAGCCTACCGAAAGGCAATCGACCAGCGAAAAGGAAACTATTCCCGTGCCCTTAACAACCTGGGTGTTGTCTTGCTGCGAGAAGGACGCTGGGACGAGGCTCACGACGCGCTTTTGTCAGCCCTGAAGTTGGAAAGCTTTCGTTACGCCGAAGCGAGTTACAACCTGGGCCGTCTTTATTCCGCTCGCGGCGAAAGCGATCTGGCAATTCGGGAATGGCGTCGTGCTTTAACAGTTGATCCGGAACACACTGCGGCCGCTCAAGCTCTCTCTCGCGGTGGCAGCGAAGCAGGGATTGTGATAAGGCCCGAGGCGTCTGCCAAACGACCGAGTCTCACTAAGAACATCAATAGGATGCCAGAACATTCTGAGGGGAATACTGTGGTTTCAGGGCGCTCCGGAAACAGTTCTGCGCCTCGCAGCCCGGCAGCGGCGAGGGTTCTAACTGTCGATGCTGTCACCTATGATTTTCTCCAACGGGCCCGCAACTTAAGTGAGCACGGCAAACTACAGGAAGCAGTTGAAAATTACCAGCGAGTACTCTTGCGTTCGGGTGGTTACTTTCCGCCAGCGAATCTCGAGCTTAGCTACGCACTGATGAACCTGAAAAGAAATGATGAAGCGCTTGCGAATTTATTGCAGGTGGCGAACCGCGACGGTGCTCGCTATCCACTAAGTTACTACCTTCTAGCCCGCTTGTACGAGCGGAAAGGCGATCTGATTCTGGCTGAAGAATCGTTTGCGCGAGCGGCCAGTTATTATAAAGCAAAAAACAATTCGGTTCTTTTAGATCTGAGTCGCGTCCGCGAACGGCGGGGGGATTTCAAAGGCGCGCTCGCGGCAATGGAGGAGTATGTAGCAGCCATGGAACAGCAGGGTCTAAAACCTTCCTGGGCGGATGAAAGTTTGTCTGTTCTCCGTCGCAAAGCCAGCGGCGAACCAAAGTAAAACCAAACGGTCTCCTATCCATCTACATACGGAAGTTTGCGGTATACGATGGGGGAGTGTCACTCAGATCATGAGCGTCCAAAGTCTAGAATCCCAGTCTGAGTCTTGGACGCCGGCCTCGCCAAATATTGGCGTCCCCTCAAGAAACTTATTAAATTCAGGGCTTCTGTTCCGATGCGCATTCGGTTAGGCTGCGGCCCCCGAGTTGCATGAGGCTTGAATGTATCTCTCCCGATTATAGAATCTGCCGATTTAGCCTTGGCCCCAGGGTTATTTAGGACAGCGCGTTGAATGAGCCCGAGTGCGGGCGGGTTTTTGGAGTGTTAACAGTTGGACTTCAGCGCTTCCGAAGTCCGTAGCGATCCGTTCAGTAACAGGAGAAACAAGCAATGGGAACTTCAATTCTTTCGATTTTTAAAACAATTGCTCTGGGTATCGCTGTGGTCGCGATCATGGCGTTTAGCCAGAGTATGGCAAAAGCCGACGAAGTCACTTTTGCTGGCTACACCAACGGCGCTTTCAACGGTGCGCCGCCGAACACCAGCGCAACCCAGACCGCTTCGCTGTTCGGCTTGCAATACGTCAACGCAACGTTCTCTGGCACGACCGCCAGTGGCTTCTTGGGGCTCGGCGGCAATCCACTTGCGCCGCCCACCCAGAACGTTGACAACTTAGGCGCGTTCACGCTGGCCAACACGACCGCCACTTACAACGGCAACACGTTCAGCTTGCGCGTGACGTTCACGCTCCCTACCGGCATTAACGGTGGTGGCTCAACTGTCTTCAGCGCTACGCTGACGGGTAGTGTGACCAGCACGGGAAATGGCGGCGTATTAATTGATTTCAACAACACGCCGCAACTATTCACTTTCTCGTTCCAGAACATGAACGGCACAACCACAAACGGCTCGTTCATGTTCGCCGTCAACGACTTGGCGATCAACCCGGGTCAGACTGCCTCGGTGACGGGCCAGATCACTGCCGCAAGCCAAACGGCTGTGCCTGAACCGACTAGCATGCTTTTGCTGGGGACCGGTCTTGTTGGTGTAGCGGGTGCAGCTAGGCGGCGGTTTAAGGGCCGCGGCTAAAGGCGTTAGCCTATACCCCTCGCTCCTGAAGTTGCCCATTAGCATGGCGGTGCCATTGATGCCGCCCGTGACTTGATCGCGGGCGGCATCGATTTTACATATGCTTGGGCATTAGTTGTTTATCAACGACAGGGAGCGGTATCATTCGGGTTGGAATCTGGGACAAGGCAATGTAGATCAGCGGAAGTCAATCGAAAGAGGTAACGCAGGATTTTCTTGAGTTTCGTTTCGAGCTTCTTACCAGACCTTTTGGTCTCTCCCCTCTTACAAGAACAACGCTGCTGAGCCGCAGAAACAGATATAAGACCGGGAATACCGGTTTGGCTTGGCAATAAATGGATGCAATCACATCGAAGGGGAAGGGTTGGCCGATGTATGAACGTGTACTGTTTTTTCTTTTGCTCACTACCGCGTGTGTAGTTTTTGAAAATGGGATAATTCCACGAGGACTCAATTCTGGTTTGAGCTCGGCGCAGGCGGGTTTTACTATTAGTGGTCGCGTCACGGAACCACCTTCTGGAACCGGGACTGGCATCGCGGGCGTGACGATGACGCTGCTAATCCGTCCCAGCACGCAGAGCACTGCGCTGACAAACAGTAATGGGGATTTTTCCTTTGCGAGCGTTCCGACCGGCAGTGATTTTGAAGTGACGCCTTCAAAGACCGGCTGGATTTTTAATCCGACCAGCCAGGGTGGCATTCTTAACGGGGATAGAACAATCTTTTTCACCGGAGCCCCTTCTTCGCCAACACCAACACCAACGCCGACGCCAACACCAACACCAACGCCGACACCAACGCCGACACCCACGCCAACGCCCACGCCGACTCCAACACCAACTCCCACGCCGACGCCAACACCAACACCAACGCCGACACCGACACCGACACCAACTCCGACGCCAACACCTACGCCGACTCCAACTCCCACGCCAACGCCGACGCCCACGCCGACACCAACTCCCATGACCGTTCAATTCAGCGCTTCGTCATACCCCGTAGGCGAAGGTGGTCAGCGCGTTGACGTCACTATTACTCGCTCTGGCAACACAAACGGCGCGGCAAGTGTTGGCTTCGCGACCTCGGATGCTGCGGGCGCCCAGAATTGCAATGTGATCAATGGCACCGCTTCTTCCCGCTGCGACTACGAGACCAGGATCGCCACTGTGCAATTCGCCCCCGGCGAAACCTCTAAAACCGTCTCGGTGTTCATCATCGACGACTCTTACCTGGAAGGTCCCGAGACTTTAACCGTCAGTCTCAGCAACCCGGCAGGCGCAGCTTTAGGCTCGCCATCAACGGCGACCGTAACCATCACTGACAACGAGATTGCGAATGGGCCCAACCCGATCGACACCGCAAATTTCTTTGTGCGTCTGCACTACCTTGATTTTCTGAACCGCGAGCCCGACGCGAACGGCTTTGCTTTCTGGACCAACGAAATCAATTCCTGCGGCTCGGATCAAGTCTGTAGGGACCTGAGGCGCATCAATGTCTCGGCGGCTTTCTACCTATCGATCGAGTTTCAGGAGACCGGATACCTGGTCGAGCGTCTCTACCGGGTCGCCTATGGCAGCGCTACGGGAATATCGACTCTTGGCGGAGCGCACACACTGCCGGTGCCGATAGTTCGTTTGAACGAGTTTCTGCCAGACACTCAGGAGATTGGTCAGGGGGTTGTGGTCAACCAACCGGGTTGGGAGACGGTCCTGGAAAACAACAAAGTGGCGTTCACCACGGCCTTTGTACAACGGGCTCGGTTTATTACGGAATTCCCAGCGAGCATGACCCCGGCGCAGTTTGTCGATCAGCTCAATACCAACAGTGGCAATGCCTTGTCGACCGCTGAGCGCGATCAATTGGTTAACGAGCTTACTGGTGGAACAAGAACACGCGCACAGGTATTGCGAGCCGTGGCCGAAGATGCAGATCTAAACAACGCGGAGTTCAACCGGGCATTCGTGCTGATGCAGTTTTTTGGTTATCTGCGACGCAATCCAAACGATCCACAGGATACGGACTACACTGGCTACGACTTCTGGTTAACCAAGCTGAACCAGTTCAACGGCAACTTCGTGAATGCGGAGATGGTTAAGGCTTTCATCGTCTCCGGCGAGTACATACAGAGATTTGGTCCATAACAATAGAGGAATAACGAAACTTGATTTACTTAATCGGCAGGTAAGAATCGAGTATCTTCATGTAGTTGGCGCGCTCAAACGCGGTAGGTTCAGCGCAGTTTTGCCTTCTCAGGTTCCGATCATCTGGGCCACCGACGTATTCCGAAGCGTGGTTCGTCCCTTCTCTGCTTCACCAATAACTCCCTCGATCTTCAAATAGACGGTCTAACCACCAACAGAAATTTGGACGCCCAGGTGATTAGGAAGTCTCTGATTTTGGTTCTATTAGTTTTCATGTTCGTTGGCGGCAATGGTGCGGATGAGCATAAGCCCACCCGCGAAATGTTTGGTTTACGTCTTGGCATGAACGAGGAAGCGGCGCACAAGCGACTGCGCAAGCTTGCCGCGCACCAAAGGGAAGATAAGGAACGGTGGCCGCTGACCCGGCCGCGGGCTCATCAACAATCCTGCCCGAATTTATTCCAGACTGAACGACGTGCAAATTAACCTGCGCGACACCATAAAGCCCTCTGCTGGAGCCGCCAGATTTACGGAATCACCATTAAATTAACCCTTTTGTAGAAGTGTCTCACTCTCGGGACAAATCCAAGTGGCATTGCCCGCCACTTCGATGGAAGCGAGAGTAAAACCAGAGACGAACAACCGGGACGCAACCTGACCCTCAGGAATAATCGCTCCTGACCAGAGGAGAGAAAATGAAAGCCGAGTGCCGATCCAAACTTTATTACGCCACCCTTCTGTCTGTTCTTTTAGCCGCGATCTTCGCAATCAGCGGCTGCACCAATCCCGAAAAAACCAAAATCGCCCACGTTGAAAAGGGCGAAGCTTACCTGAAGGACGAGAAGTATCAGGAAGTGGGAGCGTTCACCTAAAAAAGTCCGGCGAAAATCAAATGCCGGCATTCGGAGGCTAAGAAGTGTACGCAGAATTCTACGGGCTCAAAGAATTGCCATTCGCGCTGACTCCCGATCCGCGCTTCATCCATTTCACTCCGTCGCACACTGAAGTGATGGCCAACCTGCATTACGGAATTGAGAGTGGCAAGGGGTTGGTGGTAGTGACGGGCGAAGTGGGAACCGGCAAGACGACCATCCTGCGTTGGATGATGCAACGACTGGACCGCACGGTGCTGGTTGCCTACATCTTCAATCCGCGCTTCTCAGTCACAGACTTTTACCAGCAGGTGGCATCGCTGCTGGACATTCAGAAGTGGGAAACGAAGCCGGAGCTGCTGGTGGAGCTGGGCAAAGCGCTCGAGTCGCGCCACTCGCGCGGACTGCGCACCGTTTTGATCATCGACGAAGCGCAGGGACTTTCACCCAGCGTGCTCGAAGAGATTCGCCTGCTTTCAAACTTCGAGTCAGACTCCGCGAAGCAGCTTCAGATTGTGCTCACCGGACAGCCAGAACTGCGCGAAGTCTTAAACGATACTGATCTTCGTCAACTCAAACAACGGGTTGCGCTTCGTTGTGTAATTAAGCCGTTGCCAACCGTCGAGGAAACTGACCGTTACATCACTTCTCGCCTGCTTGTCAGCGGCGCGGAGCGGACCGACATCTTTTCATCTGCGGCGATCGACTACATCTACCGCTGCACTGAAGGCATCCCCCGCAACATAAATAATCTCTGCGACAACGCCCTGCTGGCCGGTTATGCCGCAGGCGATCTGACCATCGGCCGCTCGATTATCGAAGAGGTGGCCGAGAGTCTTGACATGCTGCCGCGCGCGGAACGCCGTGCGCCAACCGCAGAACAGAAGGAATTGCCAGCCAGGATCTTTTCAGACACCAGCCGCGCGGAACTTTGGGCGGCCGGCAATGGGAACGTCGACTCAGCCAACTAGCAGGACAGGCATTCCTGCCTGTCCCGTTGAGTTTTTGTCAGTACCACCTGCGGTAGCGGGTGGGTGATTAAGAGAAGCAGAGACAGACAGGAATGTCTGTCCTACAAGGAGAGCCTCATGGGCAGAGTTTACGACGCTTTAAAACGGGCTGGCGCGGCCGACTCGGATGGCTCGCCTTCCCCGGGTACAGGAATCGGTACATCGCGGAGAGATCCGCACTCATCGCATCGTCCCTTCGGGCACGGAGATCGAAGAGCAGCTATTCAGCGCTTCTTCCCTCCTTGGCCGTGCGGAAGAGGCGGTGAAAAGTTCAGCGTTCACTGCGCACACTGCGAAGGCTTCTGACGGGATGGCACTCCCGGAACGACCAGCTTCGCGTGCTGTTGGGGCAACTTTGAACGCTGCCAGGCCGGCGTGCGCGAGCGGACTCGTCTCTTACGACGTAGACGCCGCGCGCGTCGAGCCTCATCTCGTAGCCATCACTCAACCTCGCTCAGCTTACTGCGAGCAGGTTCGCTCCTTGCGTACGCGAATCCTGCAAGCGGGTGAGCGTGAGCAGATGCGCACGTTTGTTATCACGAGCGCGGGAATGGGCGAAGGTAAGACGTTGACAGCGCTAAACCTTGCCTGGCTGCTAGCAGGTGGCGTTCTGTCAACCGGTGACAGAAGCAAGGTCGTCGTGCTGCGACTACTCTTCCGGGACATCACCTTGCTCCCTCGCCTTTCGCTCCGGCCGCAGGTGTGGAAACAGAATCACATCGCGGATGGATTGCTTGTTGGTGAGTAGCATCACGAAGCGGTCGATGCCGATGCCGATGCCGGCGGCGGGGGGCATGCCGTACGAAAGCGCGCGGATGTAGTCTTCATCCATCACCATCGCCTCTTCGTCGCCGCGTTCGCGCTGCGTCCCTTGATCCAGGAAACGTTGATACTGTTCCGCCGGGTCGTTCAACTCTGAGAAGCCGTTAGCGCATTCCATCCCGGCCATGAAGAGTTCGAACCGTTCGGCTGTAGCTGGATCTTGAGGCGATGCTTTTGAGAGCGGCGAAACAATTTTCGGAAAGTCGTAGATAAAAGTTGGTTGAATCAACCGGTCTTCCACGTGCTCCTCAAACAACTCCAATAAATTTTCATCGGTAATCTCTCGGCCGGGTGCAAATCGAACGACGCTCTCTCTCATCGTCATCCGTTGAAACGGGTGCCCAAAATCGATCTCCTGCTCGCCAAATTTAGCATGCGTGTGGCTTAACACCGTGAATACCGTGGCGCACAACATTTGTTCGCAGAAATCCATCATCTGTTTTACGTCGGCATACGCCCAGTAAAACTCCAGCATGGTGAACTCGGGGTTGTGCTTCGTTGAGAAGCCTTCGTTGCGGAAGTTACGATTGAGCTCGTAGACCTTCTCGAAACCGCCAACCAACAGACGCTTCAAATAAAGTTCTGGTGCAATGCGCGCATAGAGGTCTATGTCGAGCACGTTGTGATGCGTCTTAAATGGACGAGCGGCGGCGCCGGTAGCCAGCGGCGTCAGCATAGGCGTCTCGACTTCGATATACCCATGGTCGTCCAGAATGCGACGCAGCTCGCGAATGATCGCGGAACGGCGTTCGAAAACCTCGCGCGGATTTAGCCCGCCTTCGTCGCGATCTAATTTCAAACTTCCGGCGATGAGATCGGCATAACGCTGCCGCTGGCGAATCTCCGGATCGTTGATCCCGTGCATCTTGTCAGGAAGCGGCAGCAGCGCCTTCGCCAGGAACTGCAACTTCTGCACGTGAATTGAAAGCTCGCCGGTCTTGGTGATGAACAAATAACCTTCGACGCCGATGAAGTCGCCGTGGTCGAGCAGATTGAACAACTCCCAGCCATCAACCTCACCCTGAGCAGCGTCGTTGCTAACGCCATTCGCATCAGCCCGCTTCACATAAATCTGTAGACGCGTGACGCCGTCAGACAAATGCACAAACGCGGCCTTGCCCATCACGCGTGGCGGTGAAGCAATGCGTCCAGCCAAGCGAACTGCGACCTTGTTCAGTTGCTGGTTGGCGCGCTCGATTGGTTCCGGCGCCGGACGTTCGCCCTCGCGCACTTCCGGCTGAAACGAGTGAAACTTTTCGACCACTGTCGTGATCGTGTCTTCACGGTGGGAATCTACCAAGTGGCTGCGTTCGAACTTATTGGGATAAGCGTTGCCGACGAGTTGGCGCAGAGCCTCCAGGTGTTCTTGTCGTGCTCGCGTTTGATCGTTCTCTTCGATGAATGGTATCGACAAAATATGGCTCCGAAAGTAAGGCGCTGATTATAGAGAGCGAGGTAGAGCAGAGCAAACGGGTATTGCTGAAAGAGAAGAGCGGGGGCAAGCCCGCCTTCCTGACCTGAGAGACTACGATCTGGCCCGCTAACTCCAACCTTGAAAGCCTCTCAGCCAGAATGAGCGACTCAAGTTTGATCAGCTCGAGGTTGGGAAGGCGGGCTTGCCCCCGCTCTTATCTCATTGATTTAGCGCAACACGGCGCCTCATGCTAGATTGTTATCCATCCATGAAGGACAAAATTCTGAGCCAGGATGAACTGCTCGGTTTGCGCCAAACTCTGCGCGCTGCGGGCCAAACTCTCGTTTTCACTAACGGCGTCTTTGACCTGCTGCACGTTGGCCACGTGCGTTATCTGGCCGCGGCCCGAGCGTTGGGTGATGCGTTGGTAGTCGCCGTTAACAGCGATCAGGCAGTGTGCGAACTGAAAGGCGAGGGACGACCGATAATCGACGAGCACGAACGCGCCGAGATACTTGCGGCGCTGCGGCAAGTCGACTATGTCACCATTTTCGATGACGTCTCGCCTCGGTCACTAATCGCGCGGTTGTTGCCGGACGTGCTTGTAAAAGGTGGCGACTATGGCCTCGATGAAATTCATGGACGCGAGGAAGTGGAGGCCGCCGGCGGCCGCGTTGTAAGCCTGCCGTTTGTTGCGGGAGCGTCGTCGAGCACCATTATCGAGAGAATGAAGAAGGCAGTAGGCAGAAGGCAGTAGGCAGAAGGCAGAAGGCAGAAGGCAGAAGGCAGTCTACCGTCTTCGGTCGTCCGTCTTCGGTCGCTTCTTATGAGCAGTACGATTCAAACAACCAACGCATTACAAAACACGCTGCGGCGGATTACTGAAACGCCGGAGTTCAGACGCTTAGTTGACGAGATCAACCGCGGCGCGCGGGTAGTTTCGATCAGCGGGCTCGTAGCCGGCTCCGCACGCGCGTTAGCTTTGGCTGCGCTGCAACGCGAAACCGGAAAACTCTTTGCCATAGTCACGCAATCAAACCGCGACCTGGAGCCATGGGAAGGCGACTTGCGCTTCTGGTACTCGGCACTCGCCGGCAAGAAGAACTGCGAAAACGAAGTACTCATCCTGCCGTCGTCTGAAAGTGATCCTTACGCCGGCTCGTCACCTCACCCGGAAACTCTGGAACGCCGCGCCCTGACTCTTTGGCGACTGGCTCGCCACTCGCAGGATTTCGTTTTGCTTACCGCTCGCGCCTTGTCACGCCGGACAGTGACGCCCGATGAAATCACGGATGCGGGCGTTTTGCTTGCCAGAAGCGATAATCAGTCGCCGGAAGATTTGGTCTACAAGCTCGTTGCGGCAGGTTATGTGCGCGAGGATCCGGTAGGTGCGGTTGGTGAGTTCTCTTTGCGCGGAGGCATTGTCGACGTTTGGTCGCCGGGGCAGGAAAGACCGGTACGCATCGAATTCTTTGGTGACGAGATCGACTCAATCCGCGGCTTCGATCCGGAGACTCAACTTTCCACCAGTCAATTGGGCGAGGTAGAGATTGTTCCGATGCGGGAAGTGATAGTCCGCAGTCAGGACTTCATCGCCTGGGCTAAGGCGGCCCGACAGCACTGGAATGACGAACGTTACGCGCGGGCGCTTCGCGATCGCACGGTCTTTGCTGATGAGGGAGAAAGCTTTTCCGGCTGGGAATGGCTGATGCCCATTGTCAGGGAAAGAAGTGGAAGCGTTTTTGATTATCTGAAGGACGCGGTGCTCATCGTGGATGAGCCGTCGTCAGTGGAAACGCATCTTAGCGAAGTTTATCAAACGCTCGCTGACCGTTATGCCGAGACAGATGCGGTTGACGACATCGCCGTGGAGCCCGAAGAACTCTACCTGTCAGTCGAGGAGCTACGAGCGAAGTTGGATTCGAAACAAAGGGTTGAACTTCGCGTCCTGGGGCGGGCTGCTGCGGAGCTTGATCAGTCGGTTGCGCTCGAGGCTGAAGCGCCAAAGGTCCAACTCGGTCGCGCCCGAGCGGTGCGCGAGCCTCTATTTCTTTTTCCGGTTGCCGGCCCCGCGCCGGAAGTCGAATGGAAGACACGGTCAACGCGCAAGTATCACGGCCGGCTGGCAAGTCTAGCCTCCGATCTGGTTAACGCTCGCGGCGGGGGAACAAAAAGCGCCACCAACACGCTTCTGGTAATGCCTAGCCTCGGAGTCGCTGAACGAGTCGCCGAGATTCTCGCGGAGTATGAGATTGACGCGCAACTTTCGTTAGCCGAGCAGAAGGGGGAAGCCACTGAAGCGACTGAGGCCGATGGATCGGGTGGCGCCGGGCAGACGCTGGTGACAGTGGGCCGGCTCAGCAGCGGATTTGAGATGCCGGGCGCGCGTCTCTTAATGCATGTTGAAGCCGATTTGTTTGACGAGGCGGGCGCACAGGCGTTGGAGCGGCGGGCGCCGGGGGCAGAAGGCAGTAGGCAGAAGGCAGAAGGCAGAAAACGCAAATCCAAGACGGCGGCGTTTCTTTCCGACTTTCGCGATCTGAAGGCGGGCGACTTCGTGGTTCACATCGACCACGGCATCGGCCGTTTTGGCGGTTTGCAAACGCTCGATCTCGGCACACGCAGCAGCGAGTTTATGCTGCTCTTCTACGCCGAGGACGCGAAGCTTTATGTTCCGGTCGAGCGACTGGATCTGGTGCAGCGTTATTCGAGCGCCGAAGGTCAGCAACCAAATCTGGATCGACTTGGTGGCCTTGGCTGGCAAAAAACAAAAGCCAAAGCCAAGCGCGCCATGCGCGATATGGCAGACGAGCTTTTGCGTTTGTATGCCGAGCGCAAACTTGTTAGCGGTTATGCTTTCGCGGCGGATACGCCCTGGCAGCGCGAGTTTGAAGATGGCTTCGAATACGTGCTGACTCCCGATCAGGAAACTGCCATTGAAGATGTAAAGCAAGATATGGAACAGCCGACGCCGATGGACCGGCTGCTTTGCGGCGATGTCGGTTACGGTAAGACCGAAGTGGCAATGCGCGCTGCTTTCAAAGCCGTGATGGAAGGGAAGCAGGCGGCGGTGTTAACGCCAACGACGGTGCTTGCCTATCAACATTACGACACCTTCCGCAGTCGCTTCGCGCCGTTTCCGGTGAAGATTGAATTGCTGTCGCGCTTTCGTTCCGCGAAGGAGCAGAAGGAGGTGGCCAAACGCGTCGAGTCAGGCGACGTAGACGTAGTTATCGGCACGCACCGGTTGCTTTCGAAGGATGTTCGCTTCAAAGAACTGGGGATCGTTGTCGTTGACGAGGAACAGCGTTTTGGTGTGGCCCACAAAGAGAGGTTAAAACATCTGAAGAAGCGCGTCGATGTCTTGACGCTTTCCGCAACGCCGATACCGCGCACGCTCAATATGTCGCTGAGCGGCTTGCGAGACATGTCTTTGATTGAAACGCCGCCGCGCGATCGACTCGCAATTCAAACTCAGGTAGTTCAGTTTTCCGAGAACGTAATCAAGTCGGCGATCGAACTCGAGCTGGGGCGCGGCGGGCAAGTTTTCTTCATACACAATCGCGTCGAAACCATCGAAACAATTGCTGCCCTCGTCCACCGCCTGGTGCCCCAGGCGCGTATGGTGGTTGGCCACGGTCAGATGAACGAAAAAGAGATGGAACGGGTGATGCTTGATTTCATTGAGCATAAATATGATGTTCTCGTTGCCACTACCATCATTGAGAATGGGATAGACATCCCCCGCGCCAACACGATCATCATAAACCGCGCCGATCAGTATGGTCTTTCTCAACTTTATCAACTGCGTGGGCGTGTGGGCCGTTCAAACCGCCGCGCTTATGCCTATCTCTTGATTCCCGGTGAGCAGGAGCTTTCGCCGATAGCCAAGCGCCGGTTGGCGGCGATTCGGGAGTTTTCAGACCTGGGCGCAGGCTTTCGCATCGCCGCGTTGGATCTCGAACTGCGAGGCGCGGGCAATCTTCTCGGGGGTCAGCAGTCCGGCCACATGGATGCGCTGGGATTCGACCTTTACACGCAGATGCTCGAGCGAACGGTCGCGGAATTGCGCGGCGAAGCGGTGGAAGATGAAACGAACGTCACGATCAACCTCGGCGTCGATGTGGCCATACCGGATGAATACATTAACGACATGGGCCAGCGCCTGCGGACTTATAAGCGCGTGTCTTCCGCGCGAGATGAAGAAACGCTCTCCAGTATTCGCAATGAGACGCAAGATCGTTACGGACGGCTTCCGGAGTCTGTCGCACAACTCTTTGGCTATGCGCTACTGCGACGATTGGCGGAGAATTTGGCGGTGCTTTCGATAGATAAGACCACCGAAGGCGTAGCGTTCAAGTTCAGCGAAAAAGCGCGCGTTTCAACCGCGAAATTGGCTGCATTTGTTAGCGAACGTGCCGGCAGAGTGTTTACCCCAACCGGCGTTTTGAAGCTGAACCTTGACGACGACGAGCAGGACAATTTGCTGGACACGGTGCGTGGGGTGTTGCTGGAACTAAGATTGGAAGACTAGAATCGGCGGAGAACAGTAGTCAGTAGCCAGTAGTCAGTAGTCAGAATTCAGAATTTCAAGTTCGGAATTTGGCAGTTTTCACCGATACTTTATGGTCAACCAACAGATTTCCGTGTACTTTCTGACTACTGACTACTGACTACTGACTACTGACTACTGACTACTGACTACTGACTACTCACTGCTGATTACTTTCTTGAAGGAGCATCTTGTGAAGTCCAAATTTATATCGCTCGCCATAACGAGCACGCTTGCCTTTGCGATCCTGGCTTTGATGCCGTCATCAACCTTCGCGCAGGAAGGCGAGATTCAGGTCGTTGATGAAGTCATCGCGCAAATCAATGACGATGTGATCACGCTATCGATGCTCAAGCGGGAATCGAAGGAACGCATAGAGACGTTGAAGCAGTCGGGCATGTCAGAGCAGGAAGCCACCGCTGAGGTGGCCAAGCGACAGCCCGAACTGATTGCCACGCTTGTTAATGAAGCGCTGCTGCTGCAAAAGGGAAAGGAACTGGAGCTTTCAAACGACGTTGAGGCTGAGGTTAACCGGCGCATGCTCGAAGTCGCTAAAGAGCAGGGCATCACGGGCATTGAAAAGCTGGAAGCAGCAATGCGCGAGAGTGGCGTAGACCCGGTAGCAACTCGCCAAACGCTGCGCATTGAGATCATGAAACAGTCCGTGATTCAGCAGGAAGTTGATCGCAAGCTCTTCTTCGGCTGGACAATGGACGAACTGAAAAAATACTTCCAGGATCATCAGGACAAGTTTCGCAAACCGGAAAACGTGACTATCTCCGAGATATTTCTGAGTTCTGCCGGTAAGAACGAAGCCGAGGTCAAGGCCAGGGCGTTGGAGCTGGTGAGGCAGTTGCGAGCTGGCGGAGACTTCGCCAAAGTCGCCGCCACAAACTCTGAGCGCGAGGAAAGCGGCGTACGCGTCGCGTCCCGAACCGGCGGGAAGGTTGGGACCTTTGAGCTGCCGAACCTGCGCGAAGACATCGCAAACTCGGTGAAGAGCGTGCAAGTCGGCGGAGTAAGCGAGCCTCTGCGCACCAATGATGGTTATCAAATCTTCCGAGTTGATGAGCGAACCGCGGCGAGCACCTCGGCAACTTTTAATGAGAATCAGACGCGCGAGGCCATGACGATTGAGCGAGGCAAAAAGGCTCGTGAAGACTATTTGCAGGCTTTGCGGAATGAGGCTTACATAAAGATCGCCGCGAGCTACCGCGACTCGGTAGCACCGCTGTTGAAACTCCCACCTGAAACGACAGCCGAAAACAGCGACAGCTCAACCCCGAAACCCGAAAAGAAAAAGGGCAAGCTGCTCGGAATCTTCCCGCGACCGTAACTGACTAGTTTCGGGTTCAGGGTTTCGAGTTTCGAGTTTTCAAAGAGCAAGCCTCGAAACTCGAAACTGGAAACTCGGAACTTGAAACTTTTTTATGCGTCTCGATCTCTTCCTTAAAGCGAGCCGACTCAGTGGACGCCGCACGCTAGCCCAAAAACTTTGTGACGCGGCCCGCGTCTCGCTCAACGGAAATACCGCGAAGTCGTCCCACGCGGTAAAAGTGGGGGACGAGATCTGCATCCGCCGTCACCACACTCTAACGACCGTCCGCGTTCTTTCCGTCCCAACCGCGCGCCAGACCTCGCGCAAAGAAGCAAACTGTCTGTATGAAGTAGTCAGCGAAGAATCTTTGGATGAAGACGAGGTTTGATTGTTATGCGCAAGTTGCTACTGGGAATGCGGGCGTCTCGCCCGCAACGCGCCGCAGGCGCGCAGTTTTTCGGAAGTTGCTTTCCCCAGTCCAGTTTCGCGCTTCGCGCTCATGCGGGCGAGACGCCCGCGGTCCCGGTAATCACTTGAAACATTTCCTGCTCTTCGTTGTTGTGCTCGCGACTACCGGCGGCCTGGCGTGCCGGCAACAGTCGAGTCTGGCTCGGGAATCAACACTGCACTCAACGCTTCCCGCCGAGAAGCGGGAGAGCGGTCACGAAACCGCACCACAAAGAGCAGCCCTAAAACTCCCGCTAAAGGATCCGCGCATAGTGGTCCTAAAGAGCAAGCGACGGCTGGAGCTGTATTCAGATGGCGCGCTGGTCCGAACTTACAAGGTTGGTCTGGGCCTCAATCCGGTTCCCGACAAAAAGCGGCAGGGCGACCGCGCCACTCCCGAGGGCGAGTTCTACGTTTTCACCAAGAATGACAAGAGCGCTTTCTACCTCTCGCTGGGTATCAGTTATCCCAATATTGAAGACGGGGAGCGCGGGCTACGCGACGGCTTGATTTCGCGCGCGCAGCATGACGCAATCGTGAAGGCCAACAAACGAAAAGCTACCCCGCCGCAGCACACCGCGCTCGGCGGCGACATCTACATCCATGGACACGGCGCGAGCAGCGATTGGACATGGGGCTGCGTCGCGTTGGAAAATGAAGACGTTAAGGAGTTGTTCGCAGCTGTGCCGGTGGGAACTGCTGTTACTATAAAGCCCTGAGGTAAGCCTGGGAGTAATCAATGACGCCCGAAGTTAGACCATTCAAAATAAGAAACATCGAGATCAACCCACCATTGATCCTGTCGCCGATGGCGGGCGTGACGGACGTTTCGTTTCGGCGGCTGCTGAAACGACGCGGCGGCGTGGGTCTCAGCGTCTCCGAGTTTATTTCGGTTGAAGGTCTGACGCGCAGCAATCCCAAATCAAAACGGCAGATGCGGTTTTACGAAGACGAGCGGCCGTTTGCCGTGCAGATCTTTGGTGGTCAACCAGAGCGCATGCGCCTCGCCGCGGAGATGGCCGAGGAAATTGGCGCCGACATTCTCGACATCAACTGTGGTTGTCCCGCGCCGAAGGTGGTGAAGCACGGCGGCGGCTCCGGTTTGCTGAAAGATCACGAACGTCTCGAGACGATTCTCACCGAGATCAAGAGAGCGATCACGATCCCGCTGACGATAAAGATTCGCGCCGGCTTCTACGATCACACCATCAATGCTCTCGAGACGGCCAAACTTGCCGAGGCTTGCGGCGTTGAGCACATCGCCTTGCACGGCCGCACCAAGGAGCAGGGCTATCGTGGGCTCGCGAATTGGGATCTCGTGAAGCAGATAAAGGAAACTGTCAGTGTGCCGGTGTCAGGCAGTGGTGACATAACCACGATCGAACAGGCGTTTGCGCGTTTTCGTGAGACTGGTTGCGATGGCGTCTTGATCGGGCGCGGCGCGATGGCCAATCCGTGGATCTTCCGGCAGATTGAAGATGTGATGCACGGTCGCCAAGTCTTCGAACCGACTCTGGCCGACAAGCGCGCAATCCTGCATGAGTATTTCGACTTGCTGCGTGAGGATATGCCCGAGACCCCGGCGATAAACCGCATGAAGCAACTGGCCGGACAGTTTACCCGTGGACTTCAGGGCGGTGCGCTCTTTCGCACCTCGCTCTACCACTCGCACTCGGTGGACGAAATCCTGAACCGTATCGAGGAATACTTCGAAGCGATTGAAACCGGCCAACCTTATTTCGGCGAAGCGGGCGCGCCGATTGAAGAGGCTCCGGAACTTGATTCCTGCGAAGCCGCGAGCGCCGCGTAGGTCTATCCGGGAAGTGTTTTGCGGCTTTGCCGCCCGCCGTGCGGAAAGCCCGCGGCTTTCCGGTAAGCTCAACATAACATGAAGGCTTCGCCTTCCGAATCATGAGGCGTAGCCTTAGTGATTCAAAGGCATTTCACGGAAAGGCACAGCCTTTCCGCACGGAGAGCGGCAAAGGCGCAGAATTTCAAGTTTTGTCGTGGTGTGAAAAGGAAACCCCGCGATGCGAAAGGTGACATTCGGCGGCGCCAATAGTCTTGATAACTACATCGCTCGCAAAGACGACGCAGTTGACTGGTTGATGTGGGGCAAGGAAGCGGCGTCTATAATGGCGGGCTTTTGGAAGACGATCGATACGGTCGTGATGGGGCGCAAGACTTTTGAAGTTGCGTTGCGCATGGGTGCGGGCGGCGGCAACCCTTATCCTGGTGTTAAGAGTTACGTATTCTCCCGGACGATGAAGGCAAAGCCCAATAGTGGTGTTGAGATCATTTCCGCAGAGGCAGCGGAATTTGTGCGCAAGTTGAAAAACCAGGAAGGCAAAGACATCTGCGTCATGGGCGGAGGTCTGTTAGCGAAATCGCTCTTCGAAGCAGACTTGATTGACGAGATCGGTTTCAACATTCATCCCGTATTGCTGGGTTCGGGCATACCGCTCTTTCACGAGATGAATCACCAGATTGATCTGGAACTGATTGACTGCAGACCTTTCAAGAACGGTACGGTGATGGTTTCTTATCGCGTGAAACCATCGGGCGGAACGCAAAAGAAGGTAAAAATCAAGAACGCCAAGCGACGCAGAGGTAAGCCATGACGCAACGAAAAATCATCGTCTACATCGCGACCAGCGCCGATGGTTTTATTGCCCGGCGCGATGGCAGCGTCGACTGGCTCAACCGTCCGCGCACAGTCGGCGACTATGGCATGGGCGCGTTTTTCAAAACCATCGATACGATCTTGTGGGGACGTAAAACCTATGCACTTGGGCTAAGCTTCGCAAAGGAAGGAGGCGGGCTGGGCTACGGCGCTGAGGTAAAAAACTATGTGTTCTCGCACCGGCCACCAAAGAAGCACGCGCCGGACGTGGAGTTCGTTAAGGAACCTGTTCCGGAGTTTGCTAAACGTCTGCGCGCGATCCCGGGCAAAAACATTTGGATGATGGGTGGCGGCGGAATTATCGCGTCGTTTCTCGATGCGGGCGAGCTAGACGAATTTATCATTCACGTGATCCCAACGTTTATAGGCGAAGGCATTCCCCTGATAGCGCCCAAGCATCGGCTGGTGCCCCTCAAGCTGCTTTCTGCCCGCGATTTTCCCGACGGCGTTGTGCGCTTGCACTATGCCGTCGAGCGGCAGAAGGAAAAGGCGAAAGCCGCCGCGAAAAAGGGAAAACTTAAAGGCCGATCTACCTAGTGTGATCCTGAAGCGGCTTTGCCGCCTTCCGTGCGGAAAGCCTCTGGCTTTCCGGTGTGGGTAGAATTGGGAGGAAGGCTGCGCCTTCGAATCTAAGGTGCAGCCTCAGAGAGGTTATACGACTTGACGGAAAGGCAATGCCTTTCCGCACGGAGGGCGGCAAAGCCGCTAGCCGTTCAGGGAGCGGACTTCGCGAGCGCCACCACCGCCACCGGCTTTCCTGCTCCAGTATCTAAATTCATGGCCGCCGGATAACCCTTCCCCTTCAGCGCCGCCAGTTCAATGACAACTTCCTTTTGGTTTTTGTTGATAGGCTTCTTGATGAATGCCTCATCCTTCTTGTCGTTTGTCACGGCTGTAGGTGAAGCGGACGAGATCGCAGCGTCAGAGGGCTTGCTACCCGTTTTACTCTTCGCGTTCTGCTTCATCGGATGGCGCGACATCGTGTTAAGCACCTCTAATACCTGCGCGCGTTCCTCCTCGCCCAAATCTTCGAGCTTAAGACCGTTAGCCTCCAAAACGGCGCGCAAGTTTGTTTCCGTGTTGGTGTCCTGGTTATAGACGTCGCGATAGATATGCAGCTGCCCATTTTCAAGCACGATCGTTTCATAACGCAATTCCACCGGCACGATTTGTTTCAACTTGACGACCTGGGTCCGCGTTCGATTCCTAAAGTAAGACTGTATCGTCCCGTCAGAAAGCTCAGTTTCCGCGGCCCCGGCCAGCACTCTTGCAAAGTCCTGTACTTGCGCGTTTGTCAGACCAACACAGCCATGCGAAGCGAAGGTTCCGATTTTCGTGGGCGACTTCCCTCCATGAATAAGCGAGGGTGCCCCAATGGGAATCTTGATTGGCCCAAGCGGATTCAGTTTGCTGCCGGCCGCCACCGCCTGGCCAACGCTGACATTTTTCATGTTCGCGACCCAGGGCTCGTCCGGTGGCGTCCAGGTAGGATTGAAGATAATTATCTCCGCTTTCCTCACCCCCGTCGGTAAGGGAAACGCAGGATAGCCGATGCCAACCTTGTACGACTTGACGAGTGAACCGTCTTTGAAGACATCCATCCTGAAAGCCGGAATGTTGACGACAACGCGTGTGTCTTTCGGTACGAAATTTGGAACGGTTGGAAGAGTTTCTGGCGGGACTTCGGTTGCACTACTTTTGTTGGTATTTCCCGCAACCCAGTAGTCGCGGGCGCGCGCGAAAAGGCCTTCGGCTTTTTGCGGGCCTATCACGCCGCGGATAGCGTCAGCCGTGTGCTCACGCGACTGTTCGGCCTGAAGCGATTGCGCGGTGCTTTGTCCCTCGACGTTTGACCGTCGCAGTCTCGCAACTTCTTCACTGGCGATTTTTTGCAGTTGGGCCAGTTGATCGTCAGTGAGTTCAAGCTTTGATTTCAATTGCATCCTAAACGCCTCATCAGAAAACAGGGCGTCGAGCACGGCCAGGGTGACCGGGCTGTCCTTACTAGCTGGGCCGGGCGTCGTCGAAGCCGACGGGCTACCGGAGTTGCTGTTGATGCCAGGCTGGGTTGCACAACCTGGGGCAAAGGCCGAGAGGGCCATGATTAGCCCGAGAGCTGTGTTCCTAATTGTTCTCATGCTGGGTTACCTCAGCCGCATATGTTAACTCTCGCGACCGTCGATGTAGATATTACTCCCGGCCCTGCCGCTTTTGCTTACTTTGTTTTGGTCGGGGCCTTGGCAGTGGGCGAAGGCGAAGCTGCGGGTGAAGGACTCGCCGCCGGACTTGGGTTGGTTGCCGGGGGTGCAGCGGTTTCGCTGGCGGGAGACGTGGTTGGGGACGACGTGGCTGGTGACGAGGTCGTGCTGCCTGGGGAGCTTGAATTGTTGGCGGGCTCGGTGGCGCAACCCGCGGCAAAGGCGATGGCCAGGATTGTTGTAAGCAGGAGCGTGGTGCGGCTGATTAGTTTCATTTTTGGATTACTCATTAGTTTTGCCTCGTTCGAGCAGGATTGAAAAGCGGGATGATGATTGCCCGGACGACAATTAGTGACAACGGGCGTTCCCACAGGTGTCGCGGCGGAGTCTCCGCTTGGGCTGCACCGAGGCCCTCGTTTTCAAAGGAGTGCTTGCACGAAGAACGAACGCGGGCGGTCGGATTACTCGAGCAGGAACGGATATGATGGAGATCGAAATTACCTTTGCAGGCCCAGTGGCAATAGCGGCCGCGGCGCGGTGCCGTCAAAAAACCAACTCGCGCCCACGCGCAGGCGATGCTGCCAGGTTGGCAACCGCGCGGTGTAGAGTGCGAAACGCGCCTGGCGCGCGAGTGGCCCGCCAAACGCCTTTCCGCCGGCCAGCACAGCGGCGCGCTCCGTGCCCAGGCTGACTGCTTCGCCGAGTTCCTCAAATTGTTTTGTCTGTAATTCCTCGCCAGCTAGAAAAGCTTTGATGTTTCGGGCGACGAGGCCCGCTTGTTGAAGCGCAAGTTGTGCGGTGCCCGCGAGGGTCGGCGCGGCGTCTTTGTAAAAGGCGAGGTCACCGAGGGCGAAAACGTTTTCGTGGGAGTGCATTTGCAAAGTGGGATTGACCAGGATCAACCCGCGTTCAGTTTTCTTAGCCTTCAGGCTTTCGATCAGGGGATTCATGCGTACGCCGCCCGCCCAAACCACTGCCGCCGTATCGATCTCAGTTTGCGCTCCATTGTGTTCAAAGACGAGCGTCTTCTCGGTAACGCTCACGACGCGGGTCAAGGTGTGGACTTCCACCCGCGATTCGCGCAACGCCTGCTCGACGAACTCGCGGATGTCCCCGCCCATACCGGGTACAACTTTGTCGCCCATCTCAATGACCAACACGCGTGGTTCGCCGCGAAGCGCCCGGCGTTTGAAAGCATCGCGCAGCAAGTCGGCCATTTTGGTCGACAACTCCACGCCGCTGGCGCCCGCACCCACTACCGCAAAAGTCAGCGCGCGTTGCGTGTCCTGCGGAGGTAAATCTGGCGGCACGCGGTCGAGCGCTTCAACCATTGTCCGCCGCAACACGTCTGCGTCGACAATCTTGCGGAAGCTGATCGCATGTTCCGCTGCGCCGGCAACCCCCGCGAAATTAGTGACCCCGCCGACAGCGAGCACGAGTACGTCGTATTGGCGGGGCTCGCTCCGTTCCCTTAGCGTAACTGTTCGGGCCGCAAGATCCAGAGCGGTGACTTGATCGCAAATGATGTTTACGCTTTCGTCGAGCAGCTCCTTGTAGGCTGGCGCGATGTGCCATTCTTCCACCTCGCCACTAAAATATTCATAGAGCATTGGCGTGAATAGAAAATGATCGGCATCACTGATGAGCGTGACCTCAAAAGCGCTTCCCAAATCAAGTGCCGTGAAAAGTCCGCCAAAGCCGCCGCCAACAATAACCACGCGCGCTTTCCTGTTTTCCATCTCTTAGAGGCCCCCTGTTTCGGCGAATGGTAACAGACTAACGGCGGCAGGCGAATACGGGTCGACTGATGAATGACCGATGAATGCGCTTGCCTAACAAGCGTCGCAAAACCGGAGACTAGCTTGGCGGGTTCACTTCGGTTTATGATGCTGCAAGCTTTTGCCGTTAGCCATAACGCGTATCGACTCGAGACCCCGACAAGGAGCTGATTGATGAAGCCAAGGACGCCCGGCCGCTCATTTCGTGTTTGCTTCTATTCTTTGTGCATCGTTCTCTGTCTGGTTGGATTGACGCACGTCTCGACCATCATCTCCTCGTCGCATCAGGACGGCGTCCGCAGTTCCGGCGGAGCTAGGGAGCGCAATATCACATTCGGCGCGTCATATCAGACCGACACTTTACCGCTGCTAGACGAAATGGGGCAGTTGTTCCCGCAAACCCCAGCAGACAAGGTCGCGACGCGAGTGTTGGCTGATACGACTGACGGCAAGAGCACTTCCATCGTTATCATGCTCACCGACCAGGCCGATGTTAGCGCGGCCTATGCGATGAAGGACCAGGACGCGCGCGGCTGGTATGTTTACAACACGCTCACGCAGCACGCTGCTCGCACTCAGGTTGGCCTCCAGGACTTTCTGAAATCCGCCGGGGTTACCTACCAATCCTTCTGGGCGGCAAACATGATTGTTGCCACCGCCGACCGTTCACTGGTTGATAAGCTGGCCGCCCGCGCAGACGTGGCGCGCGTCGACTCCGACACGCCGACGCGCTGGATTGAGGATCCAATTGTAGAAAAATTTGGGGTTACTCGACGCGATGTCAACGCCCCCACCGCAGCGGAGTGGGGCGTCATGAATGTTAACGCTCCGGCCCTTTGGGCGCTCGGTTTCACGGGTCAGGGCATTGTGGTTGCCAACGAAGATACCGGTATGCGCTGGACTCATAACGCTCTGAAACCCAAATATCGCGGTTGGAACGGCCTCGCCGCCGACCATAATTTCAACTGGCATGACTCGATTCACAGCGGCGGCGGCAGCTGCGGCGCCAACTCCGTTCAACCCTGCGACGACAATGGTCATGGAACGCACACTACGGGCTCAACGGTTGGTGATGATGGCGCGGGAAACCAGGTCGGTGTGGCTCCCGGAGCGCAGTGGATCGGTTGTCGCAACATGGATCAGGGCAACGGCACGCCCGCCACCTATACCGAATGTTTCCAGTTTTTCATCGCACCGACTGATCTGAACGGCAACAATCCAAACGCCGCGTTACGCCCACACGTGATCAATAACTCGTGGGGCTGCCCAGCCAGCGAAGGCTGCGTCACCCGTGCGGAGTTGGAGACGATCGTCAACAACACGCAGGCCGCGGGTATCTTTGTTGAAGTGTCGGCGGGCAACTCCGGCTCAGCTTGCTCGACGGTATCCGACGCGCCGGCAATATACAGCGCCTCGTTCTCTACAGGCGCGATCGACATCAGCAACACGCTGGCGGGTTTCAGCAGCCGCGGCCCCAGCACCTTTTATACGCCGAATATACTGAAGCCAAATATTTCGGCTCCGGGTGTTAACGTTCGCTCAACAACGCGCACCAGCGATACCAGCTTCGGCAACCTTAGCGGTACCTCGATGGCCGGCCCCCACGTAGTCGGTGTAGTGGCGTTGCTTTGGTCGGCGCGCCCGGCGTTGGTGCGCAACATCGCGGCGACGAAGACGATCTTGCAGAACACGGCCAACCCGGCGGTGACGGTCGCCCTGCAAACTTGCGGCGGCACACCATCGACGCAGATACCGAACAACTCATTCGGCTACGGCCGCGTCGATGCGCTGGCCGCCTACAACGCCTCGCCAACCGCAGCGCCGGCTCTGATCAGCGGCCAGGTTACGACGCCGGCCGGTCAGCCGTTGGCGGGCGTGACGATCCAGATGAGCGGGGGAGTATCACGCAAGACAATTACGGACAGCAACGGCAACTACCGCTTCGAGAATGTCGAGATAGACCGGTTCTACACAGTCAGTCCGTCCCTGGTGAACTACAACTTTAGCCCCGCGCAGCGTTCATTCTCGCTGCTGGCGAATATGACTGACGCAATATTCACCGCTACGCAGGATGCTGTTCCGGGTGGGAATGCAATTGACACGGCTGATTACTTTGTCCGCCAGCATTATTTGGATTTCCTGGGACGCGAGCCTGACGAAAGTGGGTTTACCTTCTGGAGCGATCAGATACTGTCGTGCGGTTCCGATGCTGCTTGCGTCGAGCGGCGACGGATCAATGTTTCGGCAGCCTATTTCCTGTCGATAGAGTTTCAGCAAACAGGTGGACTGGTTGACGGACTGTATCGAGTCAGCTATGACCGGCGGCCCATTTATGCCGAGTTCGTGCCTGACACCGGGATAGTTGCGCGGGACGTGGTTGTAGGTCGCGGCGGTTGGCCGGAGCAGTTGGAAGCAAACAAACAGGCGTTCATTGATGCCTGGGTCGAGCGTCCGGCTTTCCGCGCAGCTTACGACGGATTAGGCAGCGCCGCTTTTGTCGACACGCTGATTGCGCACACGGGGGCCGGCTTCAACGGCGACCGCGACGCGCTGGTTAGCAGGTTGAGCAATGGCACGTTGACGCGGGCTGGGGTATTGCGGCAGGTAGTCGAGAATGAAGGGTTCGTCCGCGCGAAGTCTAACCAGATGTTTGTGATGATGGAATACTTCGGCTATTTGCGGCGCGACCCGGACGAGAGCGGCTACCAATTCTGGCTCAACAAGCTGAACCAGTTTAATGGCAACTTCGAGCAGGCCGAGATGGTCAAGGCGTTCATTATCTCTGGTGAATACAGAGAGCGCTTTCGTCAATAACCTGTCGCGCTCCGCGGTTTCAATACCGAGACCCTAACAAGGCGTGGACGCACAAGCGAACCTGGATCTACCCAGGGTAACGAGCAGAGTGAGCTTTCCCGGCTTGCTCTGCTCGTCGACGTTTGGGTGGCTGCAAAACTCTGCGAGAGTTGTGTGCGGTGCATCTTTCGGCTTCGCTCGCTTGAACAAAACTCTCGCCTAACTCATCGAAGAAAAAACATTGATTCTGCGACGCGAGTTCTGATAGTCTCCGCTCGCTTGTCTGGCCGTCTGACGTATTCATAAGCTGGACCGGTACTTGGACTCGGCTTCCTGAAGCCGCTTCAGCAAGGAGGCCGCCCTGCGTCTCAAACGCCAGCGGCCACTTTATTTGCGAGGGTGACATTTAAGGCCATAGCGGAAGCCATATTCAACCCGATCAAACCAAGACAATGCCGAGTCCGCGCGTTAGCCAGGACCGCCTGCGGTAGCGGGAGGGTGACGCCACCGACCCGTGCGCTACCGCACACGGTACTGACCCCAGTTACCTACCTGTTTGTCTACCGGTCCGCAGATAAAGGAGAGAAAGAGATGCATTTCAACAGTCAACAACTTCTACGTCTCGGTGTAAAGAGGAGTGGGCGGCAATGGGGCCGTGGAGGCGGCAAGCGGAGGCTGTGGCTGAGAGCCGGGTTGGTGGGATTGTTGTGTTGTTTAGCGATGGGGTGGCTGAGTGAGCGAACGGCGCGCATGGATTTCAGCATCGGCAATGTTCCGGTTGGCACAGGCCCCAGATCCGTGGCGGTCAATCCGGTGACTAATAAAGTCTATGTCGCTAATCGCACCAGCGGCGATGTGACGGTGATCGACGGCCGCGACAACTCTACGGTGCTGGTCACGGTCGGCAGTTTTCCCAATGCCGTGGCGGTCAATACGGTGACTAATAAGGTCTATATTGCAAACTGCGGTGGACCGTGTGGCGGTAGCGGAGGGGGCGGCATTACCGTGATCGACGGCAGCGACAACTCGACCGCGACGGTCACTGATGCCGGTGCCCCCTATGCCGTCGCCGTCAATCCGGTGACAAACAAGATCTACTTCGCAAACATTGCCGGCTCTAACGTGACGGTCGTCAACGGCGCGGACAACACGACTGCAACAGTCACGGTCGCCGGCAACTTTAACGCCAACGCTGTGGCGGTCAATCCGGCGACTAATAAGATATACGTCGCTAATAGCAACAACGTGACGGTCATCAACGGCGCGGATAATTCGACGGCGACAGTCGCGGTCGGCAATTCTCCAGATGCTATTGCTGTCAATCCGGTAACTAATAAAATCTATGTCGCCAATAGCAACAGCGCGAGCGTGACGGTCATCAACGGCGCAGACAACACCGTGGCGGCGACAGTCCCGGCCGGCCCTGTCCCTAGTTGGGTGGCGGTCAATCCGGTGACGAATAAGATTTATGTCGCTAATAGCTTCGGTACCGTCATAGTCATCAACGGCGCCGATAACACGACGGCGAACGTAACGGTCGGCGAGCGCAACAGTGCCATCGCGGTCAATCCGGTGACCAATAAAATATATGCCATCGGTTTTGGCGGCAATGTGGCAGTCATCAATGGCTCCGACAATACGACGACGAACGTAACGGTCGGCACAACTCCCGTTGCCGTCGCGGTCAATCCGGTGACCAATAAGATCTACGTCATTAATGCCGAAAGCAATAATGTGACGGTCATCAGCGGCGATACCAACACCACCGTTAACGTTGCGGCCGACACTGGTCCCAGAGCCATCGCGGTCAATCCGGTGACCAATAAAATCTATGTCTCTAATAATAATAGCAACAACGTGACGGTCATCAATGGCGCGGACAACACGACGGCGACAGTCCCGGCCGGCACTAATCCCTTCGGTATCGCGGTCAATTCGGCGACCAATAAAATCTATGTCGTTAATGAAAGTAGCAACAACGTGACGGTCATCAATGGCGCGGACAACACCGTGGCGGCGACAGTCCCGGCCGGCTCTAGTCCCAGACAAATCGCGGTCAATCCGGTGACCAATAAGATCTATGTCGCTAATAGAGACGATGACATCAACCCTAGTACCGTGACGGTCATCAATGGCGCCGACAACACGACGGCGACAGTCACGACCGGCACTGGTCCCTTTGCCATCGCGGTCAATCCGGTGACCAATAAAATCTATGTCACTAACTTTATTAGCGCTAACGTGACGGTCATCAATGGAGCCGACAATACTACGGCGACGGTCACGGCTGGCCCTAATCCCTTTGACATCGCGGTCAATCCGGTGACCAATAAAATCTATGTCGCTAACATCTCTAACGGCGCAGGAGGCCAAAGCGTAACGGTCATCAATGGCGCGGACAACACGACGGTGACCGTCCCGGCAGGCTTTCGTCCCAGAGCCATCGCGGTCAATAAGGTGACAACTAAGTTGTATGTAGCAAATTTCTTCAACGTCGCTTGAGGCGAGGGCGTGAGGGTCATCAAAGGCGGGGACTACCCG
>JANMQG010000206.1:0-6553 GCA_031370285.1 Chloracidobacterium sp.
GTCGCAACAAACACAACTGCGTTATTAGCAAGTCGACTGTCAACCAACCATCACCCGGTCGCTACCGCTCCCGGTTCCGTATTTGTCCAGCACCGTTGAGTAGCAACATCTCCCAGGTAAAACTGAACCAGTAAGCGGATAACGCACAGATTGACCAAAGTTTATGTCTTGCCTTTCTATCAAGGTCGCTTACCAGCCATGCAGTCACACTCGGCACCAACAAGATACATCCGACCGCGCACTTTTACATATTGCTTCGCGCGGACCTTGTTCGCGTGGTCGTCGTAGGTTACTTCTGCGATAGCGTTTCCGGCCTGCGGATCAATCGCACTCGCCTTCCCTCGGTTCGAGACAGTTATGCCGATTAACATCGAGTCGTTGTGCGAGGCAGACGCTCCCTCGCCATGGGAGGCCATCGATTCGTCGGTGTAGAAAACGCTGGCCGTGATTACCAGCTTGCTGCCGGGAAACGAATAGTGCTTCGTGGTAAGTTCCTCCTCGCCAATCACAGGTAGGAACTCGGGAAAAATTGTCTGACCCACAGACAATGCCTTGGCAAGAGCCCCCTCGTTCTCAGCTCTTTCGGCTGTTCTAAGAGCGCGGCTAGCTTTTGCCATATCCACGACGTAGACGTGGCACGCATCCCCTCCGGTCTGGGCCGCGAGTCCATCGGCAAGGAAAACTAAGAGCAGCGAAGCGAGCAGTGTTTTCATCAGAAGTCCTGGGGCGGGAAGAAACATTAACGTCATCGTGAACCTGGCGCGACGATTATGGACAACATGGAAAGGAAAGGACAAGGTGAAGCACGCCCTCGCCGTTTAGTCACAACACTGAGAGAAGGAGGTGCAATACCAACGCCCATCGCGAAATTCAAAGAATGCCAGCCAAGCTACTCTCGGCCGCGGCCCGTCAACATTTCTACGGATATTGGCGGCAGGCGGTGAGATGCGACTAACATATTCTCGCTTCGCTCCGTTGTTCCACCAAGCAGCCATTGGCACGGATCCCTGAGCCAGGGTCTTGTCGAAAGCTCGCCAGCCGTCTGTATACGGATCGTTGAAGAATTGAAAGGCTTCATCGCGACTGTCACCGTCATGATTGTCATCGCCGCCGCCACCCGAGAAATAGAAATCAGTCACCATCATTTTTCTTAGAGCCTCGCGATCACGCTTCCTAACGGCGGTGCGGAAAGCGACAAAGAATGGCCGCCAGGCTCGTTGAGCAGACACATTCCTTCGGTCAAAGACTACGGTGGGCGCCGGCTGATGTTCTTCAGAAACAATGTCCTCAGCCTTGGCTGGCTGAATCGTCGCATGGTAAACGAACTTACCATCTTGCAATTTGAGAATTACGGCTGGCTTGATTGTGTCGCGATTCTTATCGATGGAAATCGAACCGGTAACTCCTGCGAAGTCTTTCGTTCGAGCCAGAGCCTCTTGCAAAGCTGGTCCTTCTGTCGTTCCCGCCCGCCTGATGGCGTCGGCCAACATTTTCATGGCGTCATAGCCAAGCGCGGCAAGGGCATCGGGTTCGAGGCCTTCATAACGCGCTTTGTATTTGGCAACGAATTCTTTGTTAGCGGGTGAAGGGTCATCGCTCGCGTAGTGATTCACAATATACGAACCATTCAAGGCGGGGCCGCCGAAATTCCAGAGCTGCGTTGAGTCCCAACCGTCTCCGCCCAGCAAAGGCGTGTTGATGCGAAGCTCCTTTGCTTGCCTGGCGATCATTCCTGCTTCGGTGTAGTAACCGGGCACAACGATTACGTCGGGTTTGCTGGACTTGATCGCAACCAATTGCGCCTTGAAATCCCGGTCACCTGCAGCATATCCCTGTCTCATTAGGACCTGACCGCCCAGCCGGCTTACGTTCTCCGTGAAGGTCTTCGCGAGACTTTGACTGTAGTCGGAAGTGTTATCGACGAGAACTGCCACCCGTTTAGCCTTCAATCCCCTTGCAGCAAACTCCGCTAAGACGCCGGCTTGAAACGGATCACTAAAGGCGGCTCGAAAAATGTAGTTACCGACCGCCGTGACAGCAGGGTGCGTCCCAAAAGGGCTAATCATAGGAACCTTCGCAGCCTGTGCAATCGGCGCGGCCGCCATTGAGTTTGCAGACGCCACTTCCCCGAGCAGCGCAACGACCCGATCCTCATCGATAAGCTTGGTTACGACCGTCGCCGCATTCTCCGGACGCCCCTGGTCATCCTCGGAAATAAGTTGGATCTGCCGGTTGTTGATTCCTCCTGCTTTGTTGATCTCGTCGGCAGCCATCTCGACTCCATTCAAGGTCGCCAGTCCGAAAGAAGAAGTTGGACCCGACAGAGGCAAGAAAACACCGACTCGGATAGGTTCGCTATGGGCGTCCTGATGAAGAAGGCTGCCGAAACTGGTAAAGCACATGATGAGGATAGTGCTGAGGATCAAGAACCTCTTAAGACCAAAGACATTCATAACATTGCCTCACTGCCAATTCTCAATTTGAAACTCCGACAGCCTCAAGACCGCTCTGCGTCTTGTTCCAGTTTAGCTTTCAGGCGCGCTTTCACCACCGGCCACTCCCCAATGATGATACTAAAGCACACCGAATCACGGATACGCCCGCCCGGCATGAGCATGTGATTCCGGAGAATGCCTTCCTGTTTGGCGCCTAACCGAAGAATCGCCGCGCGCGACTGTTGGTTGAGGACGTCTGTGATGAACTCGACGCGGATACAACGCCAGTGTTCGAACGCATGCGTGAGCAGCAACAACTTTGCTTCGGTGTTTACTGCGGTGCGTTGCGCGCTAACTGACAGCCAGGTATAGCCGATTGCGACGCGCCGATCATTTCGTTCGATTTCATAGAAGCGCGTGCTCCCGACGACTTCACCCGACGACTTCCGGATGATGACGAATGCCAACTCACGCCGTTGAGCCTGCGCCGCAAGCGCAGCTTCGATGTACTCGGCCATGGTGTCGCGCGTGGGCACGATGGTGACGGTTGAATTCCAAAGCTCGCCATCATGAGCCGCTGCGATGAGCGCTTCGCAGTGCGCCGTTGATAGTGGCTCCAGGCGCGTGTGCTGACTTTCGAGAGTGACCGGAGAGATTTCCATTGTTCTGCCTAAACGCCTAACTACGATCTGTTTGGCGCGGCGCCGCCAACCAATACGCTCGTTCAACGCGAGTAGCCGCTGATGTCACCGGCTTCTACGCACGTCGAATCTCCACCACGAAAACCCGAAGCGCCACGTCATGGGATCCTGAATGGGGCTGACCACTGCTAACCCACCGTCGCGGAGGAAGGTAACACCAAGGTATTCGCCGGCGGTGTCGCGGATTGGCCGATCTCCCGGCCGATCAGGTGGGTCCCAACTGTCGGCGCGGAGCGGCGATGATTCCATGATCCGCGGGCGGCTGTCGTGCCCTCCGATATCGATTCGGGCCACATGCCACTGCAAGGTCTCGGCGGAACCGGTGAACCAAGTCGCAGCCAGCTCGCCCTTGCCGCGGGCAATCAGGTAAGGGTAATGCGCCACGTCAGTGGTTTCAGTCAAACGCCATTGCGTCCAGGTCACAGCTCGATCAGTGGAGCGAGCCAACCACACACCGGTACGATCGGTCCATAGCGAGTAGAGGTCGCCCTGGACGTCCCAGGCGAGCGGTTCTACCCAGCGCTGAATAGTTCCCGGTTTGTTGTCGACCGGGGACGGCCACTCGCGTTGGCCCGGTGCGGCATGTTTCTGCCAGGTGGCACCGCCATCAGTGCTGACGGCGATCAGATCCACACCCTCGTCGTGCTTATTGCCGGACGCAGACCATGGCGTTATCCGGACCGAGACTTCGCCGTTCGGGCCGGTGGCGAGATGGCTTGAGCCTCCTTGATTATGGATTCGAGGACCCTTCTTCCAGGAGACGCCTCGGTCACGGCTCACGACGTGGTTAACTCCGCTGCCATCGTTCCAAATGAGGTGTGCAGTGCCGTCCGGTGCGACGGCGATCCACGGCCGATCGTCGAAGCGCGATTTTGAGACCGTGGTCCATGACCATGTCGCGCCGACATCCCAACTAACACCGACGGCAATACCGGTCCCCTCGTTGGTTCGGCGGTTAAAGCCCATCGTAACAAAGTAGATAGTGCCGTCTCGGGCGACCGCCAGGTCTACGTCCGAATTGCCAACCGCTCCTTGCGCCTCACTTCCGACGTTCACGCGCCTCCACGTCGCGCCGCGATCGCGGCTCTTCCAGAGAGTGGGCCGGCTGGCCCTGTATCCGGAGACAAACTGCGCCCCGGAAGGATGCTCGACAATCATGGGCTCGCGGGCGGGAGCGCCGAGATGCTCTACCCGACGGGTGAGCACAAGCTTGGCGGTGAGGGAGCCGCTCTGAAGCGGCGATTGGCCTTCAGCCTTGCCGCCATTCCCGGGGAGAGGTAGCGACGGCAGCAACATAACCAATGAAAGAAACGTTTTTAGTACCATCTGCAGTTACCTCAGGTTGGAATGTGCAAGCGGCCCAACTAATAGAGCGCTCCCACTGTGGCTACGGGTTGGTTGTTGATTGCTGTTTGCAAATCATTAGCGGGCTCGCTCTTCTTGAGTTGTTTCGCCAGCCGGTTGCGTGGCTTCTTCCTTCAATGCTTTCTCTCCAAGCACGACGCGAACCTCGTGAGTTTGGCCGTCAGCGGTTAACGGGATTTCGTCGTCGAATTGGACGGCGCCGTCTAATTCGACAGTGGCGACGCCGCGGCTGACACCGTGCGGGTTCTCAACCTTAATATGAAACGTCGTGCGACCGCGCCGGTAAGTAATTTCAAAGTCGCGCCACCAGCGCGGCACGCAGGGATCGACCTGCAAACGCTCTCCGTGCAGCTTGAAGCCGAGAATCGATTCGAGTCCCGCGCGATACATCCAACCGGCCGACCCGGTGTACCACGTCCAACCGCCGCGGCCCGTGTGCGGCGGCACGGCATAGACGTCGCCCACCGCCACGTACGGTTCCACTTTGTATTTGTGGAGGCCGGCGCGCGTTGAAGAGTGGTTCACCGGATTCAACAGCGAGAAGAGTTCGCCGGCGCGCTCGCCATCGCCGAGCATGGCAAAGGCGATCAAGGTCCACAGCGCGGCGTGGGTATATTGTCCGCCATTCTCGCGCACGCCCGGCACGTAGCCTTTGATGTAGCCAACGTCCAACTTCCCTTTGTCGAATGGCGGCGTAAAAAGAATCACCAGCCCATCGCCGCGTTGGATCAAATATTCCTCAACTGCAGCCATCGCGCGCTGCGCCCGGTAGCTTTCAGCCGCACCGGAAATGACAGACCACGACTGGACAATCGAGTCGATGCGACACTCATCGTTCTGCACCGAGCCGAGCGGCGTGCCGTCGTCAAAGTAGGCGCGCCGATACCAATCGCCGTCCCAACCTTTTTCCCCGAGCGCCTTCTTCAACTTCTCGAGATGCTCGCGATAGCGATCGCCGCGCGGCTTTTCATGCCGCAAATCGCACCAGGGCGCAAATGCCCGGAGCGTGGTATAGAGAAACCAGCCAACCCAAACGCTTTCGCCTTTGCCCAACTGGCCTACGCGATTCATGCCGTCGTTCCAGTCGCCACCGCCCATCAGCGGTAGTCCGCGTTCGCCAACCGCCAAACTGCGATCGAGCGCCCGAATGCAGTGTTCAAAAATTGACGCCGACTCCGTCGATACTGACGGCTGCATGTAGCCTTCCTGCTCTTCGGGTTTCAGTAGCGGCTGTTCGAGAAACGAAACTACTTCGTCGAACACCGAATTGTCGCCGGTAACGTTGGCATAAAACGTAGCGACAAACGGCAGCCACAAGAGGTCATCGGAAAAACGCGTGCGCACGCCGCGTCCACTTGGTGGATGCCACCAGTGTTGCACGTCGCCTTCTTTGAACTGATGGCTGGCGGCAAGAACTATCTGCTGTCGCGCGATGGCCGGGCTGCTGTAAACGAGGGCCATCACGTCCTGCAACTGATCGCGAAATCCAAACGCCCCGCCCGATTGATAGAAGGCCGAGCGCGCCCAGAGGCGGCACACCAGGGTTTGATAGAGCAGCCAGCGATTGAGCATTGTGTCGAGCGCCGCATCTGGCGTTTTCACTTCAACCGTGCCCAGCAGTTTGTCCCAGTGACTAAGCACTGCTTCGAAGGCGTCGTTGACGGCGCCAAAGCTGGTGTACCTGGCCGCCAGCTCTTGCGCTTCTGCTTTCGACTCCGCTTCACCCAAAACAAACACCAGCTCGCGTGCTTGTTGCGGCGCCAGCTCGATCGTTGTTTGCAAGGCTGCGCAGGGATCGAGTCCCGCTCCATCGCGGCCGGCAAGAGTTGTACGACGTAAACCAGCCGGACGATCTGGCGCGCCGTTGCGACCGAGAAACTCCTTTCGGTCACAAGTCGCGCTCGTCAGCGGCTCGTTCGTAGCCACGAAGGCGACGCGCGTCGCAAATTCATTGTTGAAAGGATTTTGCGCAAATATCGTCCGCGCCTGCTTGTCGATTTCGGTTATGAGATATGGACCAGTGCTCGAGCGCTGCACGCCCAGCACCAGTTC
>JANMQG010000223.1:0-2361 GCA_031370285.1 Chloracidobacterium sp.
ATCGTCGCCGCAGCTTTGGCGTGATCCATGATTCCGGTTATCGAGTCAGGCACATCAAGAACAAAGCAAGCCGCAAGCTGACCGTTGGTCTTGCCGGCGTTAACCAGGCAGGGCGTATTCGGAACAAACTCCCGCGCCAGCATGACATCGGTCATGGAGGCAAAAAACTCATCTCTTTTCTTTGGTTCCTGTTCCGCAGCGGAAACATGACCCACCACGCGGCGAACGATATCGGGCCACTCCTCAAGCGCCCGGCCTTTCGCGTCCTTCAAGGAGTATCTTTTGCTGATAACACGTTTGGCGTTTAGCCCGAGTGGTTGGGTTTTACGACGCTGGGGAGTCGTAGCTCCGCCGCCGGCTATCTTTGAAGCCTCTGCTACACGCTTTGAAGATGCCTCTGCGCGCGGGGAAGATACGTCTGCCGTGGGGTTTTCTTTTCCAATAGCTGCGCTCATCTGGTCTGCCTTTCTCGTGCTTCTGGGGTAGCACCGGCCCGAGGGAAATTCTGCGAGTTTCAAAGACGGTTCTACGGCTACATTATAGTAGACGCACCATCTCTCAGCATGTGTTAGCGGATAATTCGGTTAGCTTATTTCGAAGCGAAAAAACCTATTGGAAAGCAGCTCGGGGGCCTGCCGCTGCTCCAATCAACCCGTCTCGTCTCAAGCGGAGCGCAATATACTCCTTTGAAAGTCTGATGTCAATATGTAGTGGTCATCTTTTTTTTCAATGCCTTATAGTGTGTTAATTGAGACTCCACCTTAAGTCGTAAACTACTGACAATCAGTCGCTTCAAGGGGTTTATGCAAGGGTGAATCCGCGTTAACAGGCGTCTTCTTTCTCCCGGCAAGAATTGTTTGGCGAAAAATTCTTTCCCCCGGGCCCGCACCAACGGCCTCAAGAATTCGAAGCCGCTAAGAGCGCCGAGAGAGCGCAAAGGTGCGCAATGGAGGATTACCTTTGCGAACTTTTGCGGGTTGGTCTTCGCGACCTTTGCGGCTTTGAATAGAGTGTTTAGAACGGGTTATTTCGAACTATTCGAGAGCAGCAATTCGAATTTGCCCATGTCGCGATTATGGCTATCGAGCGCGGCAAAGGTGTCGGAGGTTTCTTCCAGCATCTGTTTCGTCATCGCGATTGAATCACTGAGTTGTTCGAAATCCAGCGAGGAAACTCGCTCGGGGGTCGGCAAGGTAACAACCTGGTCGTTAACCAGCCCGAAGAAGTTTTCGATCGACTGCAGCTGCCCTTCAACCAGTTTCACCGAGCGTTCGATATCGTGAAACGCGGCAACCCTTCTTTTGAGAATCTCAACATTCGATTGCTGAATTCGACGCTCGCGATCGTCTCTGGATTGTTCTACCGCACGCTCAGCCTGAACGAGTTGGTTTTGCACCGCCTGGCGGTTTATAGACCGAAGATGGTGTTTCCTCCGGCGGTAGACGTCCAGTAGATCCACGAAGTCCTCCCAACGCTGATCCAGGCTTTCGATGTTTGAAGGGATCTGTTTGGCGTTAGTAAACTTCTTGTAGTTGGAATAAATCTGATTTTTCATCCAACGCAGATATTCGACGGCTTCGCGTTCGCGAGGGTCAAAGAGCTTGATGGAAGCTTCGCGTTGCTGATCGCGAAGTTTCATCAGACGCTGCTTTTCGCGGCGGTCGACGAGTCGGCGATAGAGTGAACTGGCTGGCACGGTAACTAAGTAAAATGTTTCGGCGGCCAGGCCTGCGGCCAGCGGCGTGACGTCGTGTGCTGAAGCCATCGTGAAGGCTCCCACGACTGCGAAACTCACCAATCCCAAAAAGTTTAAGGGTTCGTTGAAGGCCTCTTTCAAATACTTGAATTCAATCTTAGGGAACTCGGGCATATCTTTGAACAACTGAGTACACGGGCCATTTGGCTTTCACACACCGTCAAGCTATCGGCTCTGATATCAATTTACGCGGTTACTGTTATTGACGACCTTCTCATTCTGCTCGCCGCCAGTAGTCTCGCCTTGCGCCGGTAATGCCTGTTGAGAAGCCCCACCCGTGCCGGCCGGCAAGAGTCCCATCTCTTGTTTGTAGGCCAGCAGCTTGTCTTGCAACTGCATATCCATGGCCTCCCGTTCGATGTCCTGCATCTGGTTGTCGACTGACGCCGATCCCAGTTGTAACTTTGCTTCAGCGGCGGCAGCGCGACGATCGATCTTGTCTCGCATTTCATCAAACGTCGAAGCGTCGTCACCGATCTGGAACGACTCCATCGTCTGAGCCAGTTGTTCCTGAAGTTTCGCTTGCTTCGACTGGTTAATCAGCTGCATCGCTTCGGCCGTACGCCGCTGCATCTGCAACACATAATTGTCGCGGGCCTTGAGCG
>JANMQG010000231.1:0-33306 GCA_031370285.1 Chloracidobacterium sp.
CCGACCCGGTCGCTACCGCTCCCGGTTCCGTATTCGTCAACCCACAGTGTAAGGATTTTGGCTCGCCGTCGGACGTTCGTCCCAAGCATCGCCCAACATTAAAACCGGCAGGCCACCGACCAAGACCGTGACTGAACTAGAAGGAATGAGGCACGTCTAGCCAGGCAAATACGGAACCGGGAGCAGTAGCGACCGGGTCGGATCGTTTTCACTCTAGCGTTGTGGACTGAGTGAGCGGCTTATCGCAACACAACGGCTCCGGAGCTACAGAGGTTCGCCTTGATCATACTGAACATATACCACAGCATTAATCACGTCGGCTTCGGTCCATAGGTATCTCTTGCTGCCGCGGTCAACCCATGGGCTCCTACTAGAGTGCCAACAACCATTCTCTCTTAATTTTCGCGTAGCATTCGCCTTGAAAGCGGCAAGGATCTTTTCTGGTTTGCACGGTGCCGACACCACAGTGTGAACGTGGTTAGTCCGTATATTCGTTGTCCAAAACTCCCACTTGCGGATTTTGCAGGTCTCGCGAATTGCTTCTTCAATTGCCGCTCTTTGGCGACTTCCCAGTTTCACAGGCGACTGCTTGAGCGAATCCCGATTATATTTCTGCCAACGTTCGTTGTGGGGCAGCCGCGGCGTACCAAAGCGATTGTGAAATCGATCTACCGAGCCACGCCTGTCGCCATGCAGCCAAGTGCCATAACCGCGAAAAGTGATTAGGTAACCCAGCGGAAAATCTCGGTCCTGGAATTCGCTCGTCATGCGGTAGTCTATATCGCAAGTCAAACCAGGTCGCCGCTCCCGGTTCCGTATTTGTCGACCCACGATGCAAGCGGTAGCCTCAGAGTTCAATTCTCCTCTTGTTCGTTGGGCTCATCCTTTGATAATTTCCTCAATACTCCCTGATGCAATTCAGATAGCGAGTTTATTACCTCAGAGGGAAACTGATGGTGACGAGCGAAATCAAACACTTGAGGATGGACGAGCTCGAGGCGGGGCTCGCTGAGATCCGCCAGGCGCCTAAGGACGAAGGCGTCTTGCAGTTGATTGTGCGACGGCCGCAGATTGAAGAGCGCGAAGTGTTGGAAGAAGGCGAACTTCATCTGGAAGAAGGACTAGTCGGCGACAGTTGGAATAGGCGCGGTAGTTCTCGTACTGCGGACGGATCGCCAGACCCGGACATGCAGCTCAACATCATGAATGCGCGCGTGACGGCGCTGGTGGCACAGGATAAGAGTCGCTGGCACCTGGCAGGCGATCAGCTTTACCTCGACATGGATTTGAGCGCGGAAAACTTGCCTGCCGGGACGCAACTGGCAATCGGCTCGGCGGTAATCGAAGTCACACCGCCACCGCACACTGGCTGCAAGAAATTCGTTTCCCGTTTCGGCCTCGACGCTATGAAGTTTGTAAACTCTTCGGTAGGCAGAGAGCTTCATCTGCGCGGCATAAATGCGAAGGTGGTTCAACCGGGGCGTATTCGGGTCGGAAATGTAGCGAAGAAATTGGCGGCAAACAAAACCTGAGATCGGCGCCAGTATCTCTCTGTGCCACCTCTGTGATCTTTGTGACTCTGTGGTGAATTACGCCGAAAGTTAATCACCACCGAGACACCGAGGACGCTCGGGATTGCACAGAGATCAAACCAGCTTATGGCGACAACAATCAAAACGGATGTAATCATCGTCGGCGCGGGTCCAACCGGACTTTCCCTCGCCTGTCAGCTAATCCGCTACGGAGTTGATTTTGTCGTCGTAGAAAAAAACGGAGGCATCACTCCCTACTCCAAAGCGCTCGGCGTTCACGCGCGCACCCTCGAAATCTACGAACAGCTCGATCTGGCGCAGAAAGCTGTTGCGCAAGGCACGATCGCCGGGAAGGTCCGCATGCTCGAAGGCGGAAAGATCGTTGGCGAAGTTGATCTGTCAAACATCGGACAGGGACTCAGTGCCTACCCGTTCATGCTCGTTTTGGAACAGAGCGAAAACGAGCGCCTGCTCTATGAGTATGTGCAAGGCCACGGACGTGACGTTCTCTGGCAACACGAACTCGAAAGTTTTTCGCAGGACGAGAGCGGCGTCACCGCGCAGGTTAGGAATAGCAGTGGTGAATCTCAAATCATCGCAGGAAAATATCTCGTCGGCTGCGACGGACCCAAGAGTCCCATCAGACATGGACTCGGCCTCTCCTTTGAAGGCAGCACATTTGAACGTCTGTTCTACGTCGCTGATGTGGAGATTGATTGGAAGTTCAGCCATGACGCGCTGCATGGTTGTCTCGCACGAAATTCGGTGCTTGCCTTCTTCCCGATGCCCGGCGAAAAACGTTGGCGCATCGTGGGCGCCTTTCCCGAGGGTCACGATAAGGACGAAGGCGAGGTCCTTTACGAAGAAATCGAAGCGCGCATCAAGGAGGAGGCCCAGCTCGATCTCGACATCACCCGCGTTGATTGGTTCTCTACTTACAAAGTCCATACGCGCCACGTCGAAAAGTTTTCCTCTGGCAGATGTTTTCTCGCCGGCGATGCCGCTCACATACACACGCCCGCTGGTGGACAGGGAATGAACACCGGCATTCAGGACGTCTACAATCTCGCCTGGAAGCTGGCGCTGGTTCTTAAGGGCGCGGCTGCCGAGCGAATTCTGGATACCTACAATGAGGAGCGGCTACCAAACGCCAAACGGCTGCTGCAAACCACCGACCGGATGTTCAATCTCGCCGCCGGTACAGATTGGTTGGTTAACTTGATCCGCACGACTGTGTTTCCTCCAATGGCGAAATTCATTCTCAGCATCGACGCTGTCAAGAAAAAGTTCTTCCCTTTGATTTCGCAAATCGGCATCACTTATCGCGACAGTTCTTTGAGCGTGCACGATGGGGATAGCGAGTTTGAAATTAAAGCCGGAGATCGCCTGCCCTATTTCCTGATTGAAGGCAAGAGTGTTTACGACAAGTTGCGCGCGCCAAGGTTCCATCTACTCACTTTCTCGGGCGACCACAGCGATTACGCCGGCGATTACCAGAAGGCCACGGACGAAATCGAGAGCAAGTATGTTTGCCCGATTGATCGTTGCGTCATTCCTCTTGACCCGCAGGTCGCACGGAAATTCGGCACGGACAAACCCTTCAATGTGCTGTTACGACCGGACAACTACATTGCATTTATCTCTTCGGAAACTTCGTTGATTGGGCTGGCAGTCTATCTAAGAGAAATCATCGGGAGGGCAAAGTAACTCGGCTGGACCGGAGAACTTATGCTCAACGACGACCAGGCAATAGGGAGCTCGTAGCATTTGACACTATGACTGCCGGCGGCATAAAAGAGTCACGCCTTACCTATCTAAAGCAAAGGTAAATCGATGAACACTCGTCAAAGGGACGTAAAGATACTCTTTCTTGGACAATGCCTTCAGTCTGGTTATGATGGCGTTCCTCCCTCGGCTACTTATCCTACTTTGGCTCGAGCCGCGCTGAGCACGCGCTTCCCTCAGCTTAATTTCATCTTCGAAGTCAGAGTGCTCAACCATCCAAAAGGGTTAAAGGCACTGGTGAGATACAGCGTCGCCGAGTTTAAGCCTGATATTGTTGTGATCAACGTGCTCGCATCATTTTTGGCCACACACTGGGGGGCAAGCATTTTTTACGAGATTGCTCCTGAGATCATGGTCGCGGCGCGCTCATTTCTAGCCCGAATTGATGCGAAGATTAGAAGCGAACCGACGTTTGAAAAGTTTGCTAATAAGTTGCGCCCACAAGTGGTACATCCGCCGCTCCAGTTGGACGAGTACGAACGTTTGCTCGAAGGCGGCATTAATCAGTGCCGCCGCACAAACGGTTGCCGCGTCGCACTGTTGGGACCAGGAGGGTTCAATGAAGATGACACGAAGAATGACTTTAAGCTTCAGTCACCAAAACTCTGGTCGTCCGTTAATGAGATGGTACTCAAACTGGGCGGGCGGCTGGATGTTCCCGTAATTAACGCGCAGGAAGCATTGCACGAGTGCCGGGACGAGGCGTTTTTGCGTAACGATCATCGGTTTAGTCAATACGGGCAAGTAGTTGTAGCACGCGAAGTCGAAGCTGTTCTCGCCGCGCAAGTAACGGCGCTGTTGCATGATGATGAGAACTGAAATACTCCTCCTTCCTCGGTCTCTTTATTATTTGCCACGCAACCATCGTTCATTTGCAACAAAACTCTCGGCGGGATCAGGGACAATGTTGGATTCGTCTTTCTCCTGTTAGACTGACTATCTGCGACAGCCAGAACCGGACTTTTTGAATGCAATCCCAAACCAATTTCGAAGGAGTAAATATGAGTACTAATGCAGCTACGAAGTTTCGACTACCTGGACTAGTTTGCGGGCTGGCCTTGTTCCTGGCCGTAACCCCGCTGGTGTTTGGGCAAGTCTCAAATACCCAAACCAACCAAGCCAGGGCGGACCGAAACATACAATCCATTCCGAACGGCGCGAAGCTGAAATTTAAGGGCGTGGTTATCGCACGCGAAGGCGACACCTTCAGGATCCGCGACCGGAATCGCACAGACTATCAAGTACTCATAACCGATCGCACCAGCGTCAAGACTCATGGTGGCTTTCTTCGCAGCGGCAAGAAGTATCCCGTGACTGATATTTTGCGCGGGCTGATTGTGGAAGTTGAGGGGCGTGGTGATTCGCAAGGCCAGCTCGTGGCCGACAAGATCAGGTTTGATGAGTCGGACATGAGAGCAGCGATTACCTCTGATACGCGCGTCACTCCCGTCGAGGAGAACCAAGCCCGTATGGCGGGACAAATGGACGAGCTATACGCCGTCGCCGCGGAGGCAAGAAGCGAAGCGACCGCAGCGAACGCGCGTATCGATGCTCTCGATGAGGTCGATGTGCAGGAAACTGCTGCTGTAACTTTCAAAGTGAATAGCGCCGTGCTGTCAGCAGAAGCGAAACAACAGCTTGATGAGTTTGCGGCGAAGGCCACGAATGCTAAGGCGTACACAATCGAGGTTGCTGGTCATACGGATTCGACGGGCAGCGAGGCAAAAAACTTCCGCCTAAGCCGGCAGCGTGCGGAGGCAGTGGTCCAGTATCTCGCCGTGAATCATAAGATTCCGCTCCGTCGTTTTGTGACGCCGATGGGTTATGGAAAAACGGAAGCCGTGGCTGACAACACGACCCAATCAGGACGCGCACAGAACCGGCGCGTGGAAGTCAAGATGCTGCTGAATCGCGGTATGAGCCTGAAGACTACGTCTTCCTCCACCAAGCCGTAACCGCCGTCGGTTTTGTTTGCGGACCGGTATCGACCGTCGACCCATCGGCTCGTCGTAAGAGCGATGGCCTTCGAATTCATGGTTCAAAACGCCAAGGGCCCGGCCTGACCGTGTCCTTGGCGTTTCCTTGTGAACTTTGCGGCAGGAACTAAACCCATGTTATGAAGTCTTACTGGAGGTGATCGATCTATGAGTGAGCTAAGCGCATTGGCGCTGTTGCCCTTCGTGCCGAGCGGCCGCGACTACGAGGCGAGCCGGCGTCTGTTTGCCGACCTCGGTTTTGCAGAAGTGTGGGAGAACGACGGCTACGCCGGTTTTCGGAACGGCAACGCGCAGTTTATTCTCCAGAAGTTTGACGACGAAAAGTTTGCCAGTAATTTTATGGTACGTATCAACGTTGAAGATCTCGACGCCTGGTGGGAGGCAGTTTCACTTAAGCAACTGGAAACGAAATATTCCGGGTTGCGTATCAACTTACCCGCCGATTTTCCCTGGGGACGAGAGGTTAACTTCATTGACCTCGCCGGCGTATGTTGGCACGTCGGCGAGTGAACGTCCGATAAGCTTAGCTTGTCGTGTGGCTGAGGAGAATCAATGTTCGACAATACTATTCGAGATACACGGCCACTCGCGTTCATGAAGAAAACGTTTCAGGTAGCAGTTGGCGCTTACTTAGTAATCGGATTGATCGCCGGCTACCGCGCCTGGTATCAAGTGCACAGCCTGGATCTCCGCAGGAGCGGAACACAACTAGACTCTCGCAGTTCAAGAAACACTCCGCTCCTGCGAACGGAGCTGGAGATTTTGTGTCGCGATCTATAAACATCTCACCCCGATCGGGGTGAAATCATGTGCCCGACATCGCCGGCTATCAACCGTTAGCGACGAAGGAAGTTAACGCTGGTGTATCATATCTGGTCTAAAACATCAGCAATGACCTGACTCGCTACCAGTTGAAATGTTAATTCAGCAGAACATCGCGCAGTCGTTCCACTCGCCAATCGTGCTCATATTTCTCGGTGCGATCGCGCTCGGGCTGCTCTATGTGCTCTGGCGGGAAGTGCGGAAGATTCCGGCGAAGCTGTTCACGCTCATGGCCACCGCTTTCGTGGACATGCTGGGCCTGCTGATGATCATTCCGCTTCTCCCTTTTTACGCCAAGACGCTGGGCGGCTCGGGAGTCGACCTGCTGGGGATGCACTTTGGCATCGGGATCATCATCGGCTTCATTGTCGCTTCCTTTACCGTCGCGCAACTTCTGAGCGCGCCGATGTGGGGACGATTTTCAGATCGCGTCGGACGGCGGCCGACGCTGCTCATTGCCCTGGGCGCATCCGCGATCGCTTATCTGATTTTCGGCTTCGCTCACTCGCTGCTCTTATTGTTTCTCTCGCGCCTCGTGCAGGGCGCCGGCGGTGGGACGGTTGGTGTCATTCAAGCGTACGTCGCCGACTCGACCGACCCGAAGGATCGCGCCCGCGCGCTCGGCTGGCTCTCGGCGACCACCAATCTTGGTGTGGCGCTCGGTCCGGTGCTCGGTTCATTTGCGATCACTTTAGGTAAGTACGATCTGCTACCGGGACCGGCGACGCTGCATATGGGACATGCGGCGCCGGGGATTTTGGCGGCCGCCCTCTGCATACTTAACATGGCCTTCGCCGCGCGCTATCTGACTGAATCACGCGCGCTGAATGAACCGCCAAAGGAAGGCGAGGTGCCTCGCACCTCGCGTCAGGCTATCTGGCGCGTGATATCGCATTCGAGCGAGCCGGCGTCGCGACTCATCTGGATTTATGCGATTGCCATCGGCGCCTTCCAAGGGAGCTTTTCAGTGCTGGCGCTTTTTTTGAACGCGCGCTTTCAAGTGACCGAACAAACCATCGGCTATTTTTTCATGTACGTCGGCTCCATCTCAGTCTTCGCGCGCGTGTTGCTTTTGGGTCGCATGGTCGATTGGCTGGGTGAAGCAAATCTCTCGCGTATGGGCCTCGTGCTCCTGGCTGCGGGCGTTGTCGGGATGCCGCTGTCGCGAAACCTGGGTATGCTGGCAATTGCGGTAGCGCTGATTCCGCTGGGGACGGCCTTCACGTTTCCCTGCGTGACCGCCCTGCTTTCCCGGGTAATCAGCCAAAGAGAGCGCGGCCTCTACATGGGAATGCAACAGACCTATGGCGGCGTCGCGCGCATCATCGCACCGCTCTTCTTCGGCTGGTCGTTCGACCGGCTCGGCGTCTCATCGCCATACTTTTTCTCTGCCGCGTTCATCCTGGGAACGATCTTCCTTGGATTCGGGTTGGATCAATATGCGAGACCGCAGCTTCCCTTAGCGGCTGAACCGGCAAGCGCAACTGGAGAACCGAACCCTGAAGCATCCGCAGAAAAGCATCCGCAGATTACACTGATTCCGCAGATTCAAAACGACCGGCTTAATAACTCGTGAGCCTCAGTTCTAATATGTCCTCTTCGCAATCCATGTAATCTGCGTAATCTGCGGATATCAATCAGGCCGACGCTACGCCTCGAAGGTCCCTAAGGGTTAGGATCTCGGCGCCGGGGAAATGGATCTTAATTTACCAGAATTGGCAATCAATGATACCTTGGCCTCCCATTAGTCGCGCTCTGGGTACGGCCGGTCAGGAAATGCCTGACGATGCCAGGCAAAACAATCGCTTGCACGCCGTCAGGCAAGGCCTTTGCGCCGCGGTTTGATAAAAGGCAGCTATTAGATCTCCGCTCTTGTTTTTCAATCTAGCCGTGTGAATTTGCATGTGGGGAAGCCGCCTGCCGGAAAGCTTTATCAGTAGCTGTTAGGCGTTAACTTCCCTATGCTCTGCGACGCATGAATAAGAACATAAGACTGCGGCCTATTCATCGTTTTATTTCACAGTTCGCCATTTGGTCAGTGCTGTTGCTGCTCGGCCTGGGTGTGTTCAGTGGATGTAGACGTGAGACGCCTGGCGGTCGCGACTATGCAGCCTTGCGCCACGAGCGTGGCACCCAAATCGTCGCGGAATACCTCAAGCGCGACGCAGCCCCTTTTCGCAAGAACCGCGTCCGCCTGAGTATCACTTCGGCGTCTGAGCCGCTGAAAGTTTACGAGCTGGAGATCTGGCGCAAGCAGACCGCGGCCGAAACGCTCACGCTCACGCACGTCGTTCAGCCTGCCGACGAAAGCGATCTGGCCGCGCTAAGCGTCGAACGAAAGGGAGAGCCTACGGCTAACGTTACCTACGTCTCATCAACAGATCAGTTTCGGGAAACGGGTACGAATAAGATGTTCTTCGGCGGCTTGACCGCACAGGAACTCCTCGGCGAATGGGACAAGTATGATTACAGTCTGGTGGGCGAGAAAGATTTGAACGGCGTGAAGGTTTACGAAGTAGAAGGCACCCTCAAGCCCGCTCAGGAATCCGTTATCGCACGCACGCGCACGCTCTTTCGCGGTGACACCTACCTGCCTGCCGAAATGCACCTGTTCAATTCGGGCGGCGAAGAGGTGCGGACTTTTCAGGTAAAGACCTATCGCAACGTTGCGGGACGAGAGGCCGTCTGGCTCACCGAGATCGAGAATCATGTCCGCCCGACGAGAGTCACGATTGAAACGCTAAGCCTCGATTTTCCTGATAAAGCTGATGAGGCAATCTTCACGCGCGATCGCTTGAAACAATTGGCGCGCAAGTAAATTTCAGATCTCAATTTTGAGATCTCAAATCTCAGATGGAAAGTAAGCAAAATGACTGAATCGGACAGCGTGGTGCGTTTGCAAAAGGTCTCCAAGGCTTACACCGACGGCCAAATATTTTACGCGCTCAACGAAATCGATGTGGCGGTGAATCGCGGAGAGCGCGTGGCGATCATGGGACCTTCGGGATCAGGAAAGTCAACCATGCTGAATCTGATCTGCGGCCTCGACGTTCCTACTTCGGGCCGCGTGTGGGTAGGGGGCATTGAGTTGTCACAACTAAGCGACGACGAACGCACGCGGCTGCGACGAGAAAAAATCGGGATGATCTTTCAGTCGTTCAACCTGCTCCCCACGCTCTCTGCGGTCGAGAACGTCTCGCTGCCATTGCGTCTGCGAGACCGGTCGCGTCGCGAGGCAGAAAAGCGCGCGCACGCGCTGCTCGAACGTGTGGGCCTGCACCGGCAGGCGACGCACCGCCCGGATCAGCTGTCAGGCGGGGAATGCCAGCGCGTGGCAATTGCCCGGGCGCTGATTTTTGATCCGCCGTTACTTTTGGCAGACGAACCCACCGGCAATCTCGACTCCGCGAGTGGAGACGAAATTCTAAAACTGCTCGAGGAACTGCATCGTGAACTAAACTCCACTATCCTCCTGGTGACCCACGATGAACACACCGCAGCAACCTGTGAACGTATGTTAATTTTGCGCGACGGCCGCGTGGCGGAAGACCGTGCCTCCATTAGCAAGCGCCTGTTGCCGGAGGGTGTGTGATGTGGGGCGCGTTAACTCTGGTCACCATCCGGCAGTGGGGCTTGCACAAGCTGCGGTTTGCGCTGACGTTGTCAGGAATCGCCCTTGGTGTCGCCGTCTTCTTCGCCGTGCGCACGGCCAACACCACGCTGGTCGGCTCATTAGCCACAACAGTTGAAAAACTGGCGGGCCAGGCTACCCTCCAGGTGTCGGCGGGTGAGGCTAGCTTTCCCGAGGACGTGATTCGCACCGTGCGCAGCACGCCGGGTGTAAAACTCGCAGAACCACTAATGGAAAGGGTCGTGCAGACCGCCTTGCCGGATGCCAGCAACTTGCTGGTGTTGGGCATGGACACCGGCAGCTCTTTGAAACTCTACGAAGGCGAGTTTGACCAGGCGGGTCTGGAAATCAGCAATCCTCTAGCTTTTACCGAACGGCCCGATTCCATTGCCGTCTCCCGCCCCTTTGCCGAGCGCTACGGGCTGAAAGATGGAGATCGGCTGCCAATATTTACACAGCGGGGCCGGCAGGATTTCACGGTGCGCGGTTTCTTCAGGACCACGGGCGCGAGCGTGGTGTTTGGCGGCAACATCGCCTTGATGGATCTCTCTGCCGCCCAGTCAGCGTTTGATCAAAAAGGCCGAATTGATCGCATAGACATCATGACTGATCCAGCTACAGCGGTTGCGGCGGTCGAGCAAAACTTAAAGGGGCTTCTCCCTCCGGGACTGGAGGTCGCCCCGCCTGACCGTCGCGGGCAAGGCCTCGAGAAGGCCGTCTCGGCAATGCGCCTGGGCCTTTTTATCATGAGCCTGCTGGCCTTGATGGTCGGCGTTTTTATTATTTTCAATTCGCTCAGTGTGAGCGTAAATCAGCGCTGGAAAGAGATCGGCGTCCTACGCGCGATTGGAGTTGAAGGTTCTCATATTCAACAGATGTTTTTGATCGAAGCGGCGTTGATGGGGCTAGTGGGCTCGGCGCTGGGTGTCGGCGTTGGCTTTGTAATGGCCCGCGGCGCCACGAGAATCATGAGCGCGGTCGTAACCTCGATGTATGGTCTGGTTTCTACACCCGAACCGCCCACCTTTCATTGGGACTATGCGATAACTGCATTCGCCATCGGCGCCTTCGCCTCCCTGCTGGCCACGTGGTTGCCGGCACGCGCGGCTTCGCGTCTCCATCCCGTCATGGCCTTGCGCAATATTGAACTGCAACGGCGCGAAGGAGTCCTCGGTTGGTCGCGGTTTGCTATCGGCATCTTGTTCATCGTAGTCGGCCTGGCGCTCACCTTCTTTTCGCCGCCGGGCGTTGGCCTGATGGTTCATTTTACCTACTCCATCATGGTCCAATTTGGCATGGTGCTGCTGTTGCCGAAATTGGTCGTGTGGGGTTCGCGCATCCTGCGCCCGTTGATGGGCCTGTTATTTGGCGCGGTAGGCTTGATTGCAGTTGACGCCACGGTGCGAATGCCGCGACGCACCTCGGCGACCGTGGGCTCGCTGATGCTCGGGCTCTCGTTTGTTTTCTCAGTCGGCGCTTTCATTCACAGTCATAAGGCCGCGCTCAACCGCATGGTGGATCGCTCCGTTAACGCCGATTTGATGATCGCCACTTCTGACCAAGCGCGATCGCGCACTTATCATTTCAGCGAAGCACAGGAACGGCGCGTCGCCTCGCTGCCAGGCGTTCGGCACCTTGACGGTTTGCGCGTGACGGGTTTGGCTTACGGAACTGAAGACATAATCGTCATCGCCCGCGACATGGGTTTATGGTTCAACAATTCGCCCGGACTGCTCGACGAAGGCGATGAGCGCAACGCGCGGGAGTTATCCAGTCGCGGCGAAGGTTTCGTGATCTCGCAGAACCAATCTGTGCGCAGTGGCGTGGGCCTGGGCGATCAGTTGCGCCTGGAGACGCCGGCTGGGCCCCTCGTCCGCCCGGTGGTTGGTATCCTCGAGTTTTACTACGTGGAAAAGGGAACGGTCTTCATGGACCGCGAACTCTACAAGAAGTATTGGAGCGATAACGCAGTGGACCTCATGCTGCTCAATCTCGAGCCCGGTATTGATCGGTCCGCGTTCAAAGCGGAGATAAACCGTGCCATGGCCGGCGAGCAGCGCGCTTTCATCTACACAAGTGCCGAATATAAGGAGTGGGGCTCGCGTATGACTGATCAGTTTTTCACCTTAACTTACCTGGAGATGCTCATCGCCATCTTCGTGGCCGCGATGGGTTTGATTAACATGCTGGTTATTTCCGTTTCGGAGCGGCAACGCGAGATGGGCATCTTGCGGGCTATCGGCGGCCTGCGCAGCCAGGTGCGTAAGATCGTTTTGCTCGAGGCCGCCTCAATCGCGCTACTCGGCTTCGCGACCGGCGTAGTGGCTGGTCTGTTCAATGCTTATTTCTTGGTGCGCACCGCTGCGCGGATCATTGCGGGCTTTAACCTGCGTTTCCAATTTCCGTTAAGCGTGGTGCTGGCGACGTTGCCGGTAGTGCTCCTCGTCGCACTCGCTGCCGCCTGGTGGACGGCGCAGCGGGCGCTGCGACTGCCGGTGGTTGAAGCGATCGGCTACGAGTAGGGGCTCGACCGGTCTTCACGCTGAAGGCGTGAAAGATAGCAGCCAGGGCGGGGTCCCCGCGCGGGCAGCCCGCGTGGGGTGCGAGAGGTAAGCGCGTTTCGCACGCCACCCCTGGATCATGCCCCCCACAGCATCCTCGCCCTGAAGGAGCGACAGAACAGACACAGGCAGGCTCGGGGTGATAGTCTGATGTCCATGCTTTTCAATCTCTGGAACTAATAGTTTCCAGCATAGCGGGTTTTGAGTTGAGCCATTAACCAAACAAAATATACTCACAATTTCCTCTCAATCAGCAAGTAGCCGCCGCATGTCAAGAGTTGTCCGGGCGTGGCGATTAGCCACAACGTCAAAGCGAAAGAACAAGTTAGAGAGCGCGCCATCTGCGCTCCGGTCCAATGGATGGCGGGTTGATTGAAATACGGTGCTTTACCGGGTTTTCGGCGTATTGCAACCGCAATCTCATTTGAAAGCCACACCATGAGGGCGTGCCGGTCCACTAGCGACCGCTTTGTTAAAATCAAGCTGGAACCTGGAATCCAGCACGAGATCATTGGCGGTCACTTTGGCAACCTGAACTTTATGGTCGCCCTCAGCATGGACTTTCCCAGCCTCATCCTCATTGAGAAAATAGTCTGTGACGACAAGGCGCTTTTCGTCTTCGGTGAGTGCTAGATAGTGAGGCCCTGAATTGGCACCCAAATCCAGAACCTTCAAAACCTTCGGCTGCTCAGGGTTCGAAGTGTCAAACATGACGACCTTGCCAGCCATATTCATCGTGACGAATAACCGCTTCCCATCTCGCGTCATGCGCATGAGTTGAGGCCAGCCGCCATTAGCGATTGAGTTGAAGTCGAAAACAGATTTAGCGGTGCCTTGCTGAGTATTCAGCAGATAAAGCTGACCATCGCCCATTCCAGCCGTGTAGCCGCGCTCCTTCCCGTCACCCGGGATTAACTTCACGTCAATGGTTCCGCCTGCGCCGGTAATTTTGATCGTTCGTACAATCTTTCTTTCCCTGAAATTCCACACCCGCACACTACCCCGCAGTTCTAAATCACCGGGTACGGCGTGCAAAGTTGTCGAGGGACAGATGAAATCGCTTGTGACCATCAAATTCATATCCGGGCGGACTGCAATACCGTGAGGATTAAAACCATCATCGGGAGGCGCTTGAGGGTATTCCGCTACCAGCTTCAGGTCTTTGCTAAACTCTGCAATCCTTCCCGGGTGATGTCCTTGCGCTCCGCCCATCATCGTCACGAGAAAGCCGCCTTCAGGCAGCGGATAAAACTCATCCGCGATAGCAGATTGAGGCGGATCAGCCGAGGAGATGAACTTGGGCGCGCCGGCATTGGACACGTCAAAGAAGAAGACCTCCTTCTGTCCTTTCAAAACGCTCAAGAGTCCACCGCAGGCCAGCACCCGGCCATCGCGCGAGAGTCCCACATGATGAGGTTCATTCCAAGTGGCTCCAGCCCCGGTCAATGGTACGGTCGTGATTAACTTCCCGTAATTAGCCGAGTTTTCGTCAAAGTTCACGACAGCCAGAAAGTCCGGGCTTTTGCGCGCCTGATCGCCTGCCCAGACAAACAGGTGTTTTTCTGTATTCGCAGCCGGCAAAGTGGGAGGATTCGCCTGCGAAACATTTGTCCTGCCGAGGAAGAAGAGACTTCCAACCGCGAGGAGTACGCCAAGTGTCAAAAACCATACCTTGTTAAGTCTTAACCAAGTCATTGTTTGTTCCTCCTTTTGAGATGTATTGACTGCTATCAGCTTCGCATGTTTATACCATAGCCATCCAACGTCAGCGTTGACCGGATGGCGCGGTTCGAAAAGCCATTGAAACAATCACGCAACTTGAGAGACAGGCTGTGCGCCGCTCCGGTCCATCGCCGGTTTTTCTTCACCACGCCGCGCCCCACTAATTCTCAATACGTTCGATTGCGTTTTACCTTGTGGAACAGTCTTTCCAGTCCAGCTAATTGTTGCTTTTTGTTGGACGCGCTTTCGGAGAATATCACTTCTTCACCTGACTAACATGTGCGGCAACGAGCCGCCATCGCCCTTGCTGTTTTACCCACACATGGGTCGCCTGATACCGATCGGTATACTCCTGAGTACCAGCTTTGCCTTTCCAGGTAGACAGCACAGTCACAGCAGTGTTCCCATAGAGATGTACTTTCACCTGATCGTTATTATTGCTAGCCTCGGAATCAGACTGAGAGGGCGGAGTGGAAGGTTTCAAACCAGCTAATCGCTGTACCTTTCCAGACACTTTGCCATTAGGGAACGTAAAGACAAGATCATCACTCCACAGGCGGTCAAGGATTGCAGCATCCTCTTTAACAAGAGCATCAGACAATTGACGCTCCAGTTCTATCAACTGTCTTTCAACTCTGCCGTTGGATGGCGTCGCTTTCCTTTCAGCTTGAGGTGGAGCGTGGGATGCCCATGCTATGGTTAGGAGAGCGACTACCAACATGCGCTTCATAGTTTTGACTCCTCTTTGGAAGGGCTTGGATTGACGAAGCGTTTAACTGCGTATCATACCGCTGATCTGCGGCCCAAGTACGGATTCCGTGATCTTACCAGTGTTCTCAGTCTGCCGTTTTGCCGCCGAAGACACTGATTCTGATTTGGAATCGGGCGCCGTAGCAGCCGGGTCTGATCCTGATCTCTCAAGAGTGCTGGAATTCCTGGAATGGGTGGGCAGGTTGGCAGGCACCCTGTCGCCACCGGAGGTCTCGTGGCGCGCTGGCGCAGCTTGAGGGGAATAATGGATTGGCTGATTGGTTTGATCATTGTACCCGCCTGAGTGAAAACGTCAGCTAACCGCAAGCCGATACCGCGTGCGTTAACTAACTCTGTATTGTCTTCGCTGGGCGCAGCCTTCCCATCGCCGGGCTAAAGCCGCGGTGTGAATGAGAACTTACCGCATTGTCACGGCTGCTGCTGCCGCCGGCATTAGCTTGCGAACGGCTGACTGCTGACTGCTGATTACCTTCACCATTCATCATTCAGGACTTACGACCTTGACCTGCAAACCGCTAATGAACTAAAAGTAGCTTGATTTCCATCGTACAGATTTCCAGCCGGTCGCAAAGAAGTCCGATCAGTCTCATGACGAGCTGCGGAACTTCAGTCGCTGGCTCTCCAGGTTCGATCCCAAGCAGTATCGCCCAGATGTTTAATTCCAGTTTTTCCACCCACTAGACCGGGCCGGATTATTCCGGCTCAAGAGGAGAAAAAAATGCGCAAACTAGTTCTCGTCTCCCTAACGATACTATTGCTCTGCTGTGCCGCTGCGGGCCAACAGACGCCACCGCAACCCCAACCCCTTACTTTCTACTACGACTACAAGGTGAATCCTGGCAAGGAAGAGGACTTCATGAATCTGATCAGAACCGTCGGCGCGCCCGTGCGCGACAAGTTAATGGCAGACGGCGTCGTATTGGCCTGGGGCATGGAGACTCCCATCCTGCGCTACCCCGGCGGGACGACACACCTTATCTGGTTTACGGTTGCGAACTGGGACGGTGTTGAGAAAGTTCTTAACGGCATGGAGGCGCAGCTCGCAAAGCTGGCTGCCGACGAGGCCAAAGCCGCTGAAGCGCCGCGCGCAAAGAGACAGCAACCGGCGAAGACCACGGCGGAGCGCACTCGGGAAGTTTTTGATATGAGCAAGACGCGCGACTGGCTGACGCGCGATCTCGTTTCTGGCTTTGGCCCGCCCCCGAGCGCCGGGTCGCTGCCGTTCGTCAGATATAACTTTGTGAAGGTAAAGCCAGGGAAAGGCCCCGCCTATCGCAGCGCCTGGGAGAAGTACAGCAAACCTGTTTACGACAAACTTGTCGCCGACGGTGTGGTCCTGGCCTACGGTCTGGCCGCAGAAGAAGTGAAGACTGACGGCGATTTCACTCACTTCCTCTGGGTTGCAACCGCAAACATGGCAGCCGCTGACAAAATTGGACCGACATTTGCCGCCGATCGAGCGCGTCGTTCAGAAGAGGAACGCAACGCTATAACCGACACCTTCCTGAGCTTGATCGAACCGGATATGTCCCGATCCGTTGTGACGCGGTCCAGGATTTTCAGACTGCCGGCAATGAAGTAATCGAGCCCTCGGACTTGAGCAGGTTGTTCAAGGTTAATAAGGCCAGTCCGTAAAGGGCTGGCCTTTTTGTCTTAACGCTGAAGGCGTGAAATATAGTAGCCAGGGGGTATGCGCGTTTCGCGCGCCACCCCTGGACCATGCTCCCCAACACATCCTCGCCCTGAAGGGGCGACAGAACATAACGCGAGCGGTCGCGACAGGGTCTTACCTAATTCAGCAGCTTGGCGGCTTCGAGAATCTGTTCCGGGCGGGCGCGGACCCAGTAGTTCTCAGTGAGGTTTACCCAGCGCACGGTGCCCGTAGAATCCAACAGGAACTCCGCCGGACGCGCAATGTCATGACCATTAATGCCGGCGCCGGCGTGAACCAGGTCGTAGCGGCGAATCGCTTCCGTGTTCGGATCGGAAAGAATCGTAAAGGTGTAGCCGGCTTGCTTACTCAGATCGCGAGACTCTTCGGGAGTGTCTACGCTGATCGCCACCGGACGAATCCCGGCCTCATGAAACTTACCCAGACTCTGCTCGATGCTCCGCAACTCGGAGTTGCATAAAGGTCACCAATAACCCCGGTAGAAGATCAGTAACACACCTTTAGGAGCTGGTCGCGGTTGGCCCTCGCGGTTGCGGACGCCAGTGTTGCCGGAGAGCAGTTCGGAAAGCGATACCCGTGTGCCACTAGTATCAGCGAGCGTAAAGTCTGGCGCCTGCTGCCCTACCTGCGGCGCGCCATGCGAAGCGGGCAACCAGCGCGACATGACGAAAGCTGTAAAAACAAACAAGCCGAGAATCACGACGCTGAGCGTGGCGAGCACTCCGCCGGCGATCTTCGATCGCACCGGGTGCGTCCTATCGGACGCAAACGCGCGCCGAACTCCAAACAGCATTAGCGCTACGGCAACTGCGAATAGCAGCAGGTTGGCCCAGGGAAAATCGCGGGTGACGGGAAACCTGACGAAGAGCAGCGGATAGCTGAGAAACGCAAACACGCTGAGTAGAAAACCGGACCAGATTTGCCAGTTGAGTCTTTTCATCGACGCACACTATAAGGGAAAAAGGCAGTAAGCAGTAAGCAGTAAGCGGTGAGCAGTCAGCAATCAGCATTCGTACGGAGCCCCTTCCCACGAAATGTCCGCGCCCCGCACGCGGAATGCTCTCTCTTCTGCTCAGGGCTCACGGCTTACTGCTTACTGCTTACTGCCTTCCGCTTTCTGCCTACTGCTTACTGCCTTCCGCTTTCTGCCTACTGCTTACTGCCTTCCCTCCCCGTTCCCCTTTTCTTGTCTGAGTAATCTGCGTAATCTGTGGCTAACAATGATCGTTCATCTGGTTGACGGCACCTACGAACTTTTTCGTCACTTCTACGGGATCCGGCGCTTCCGGAAAATCGACCCTCCTTTCGGCGCCGTCTCCGGCGTCCTCAGTGCGGTTGTGAAAATGATCGAGGACGGCGCCACGCATATCGGCGTCGCGACTGATCACGTCATCGAGTCGTTTCGCAACGGTCTGTGGGCGGAATACAAAACCGGCGCCGGCATCGAGCCGGTCCTGCGCGCGCAGTTTCAACCGCTCGAGGAAGCACTCGTGGCGATGGGTGTGGTGGTGTGGCCGATGATTGAACTCGAGGCCGACGACGCGCTCGCGTCCGCGGCACACCTTGCAGCGCAGGATAAGCGAGTTGAGAAGGTGTGTATCTGGACGCCGGACAAGGACCTCGCGCAATGCGTCGTCGCAGATCGCGTGGTACAAGTGGACGGGAGACGCGGTGTGATTCGCGATGCGGAAGGTGTGCGCGCAAAGTTTGGCGTGGCGCCCGAGTACATTCCTGACTATCTCGCGCTCGTGGGTGACGCGGCGGATGGTTACCCGGGCATCGCGGGCTACGGAGCGAAGACGGCCGCGTCGCTCATAAACCTTCACGGATCCATTGAAAAATTTCCGCGCGACCTGTTGCAGGACAAGCGCAAGGACGCACTGCTCTTCAAGAAGCTCGCGACGCTTAGAATCGACGAGCCGCTTTTTGATGATGTGGGGCAATTGCGCTGGCGTGGACCGACCGCGTCTTTCCGATCAATGGCTGAGAAGATTGGCAACGCGCGGCTGGCGACGCGCGTAACGAAGCTGGCAAAGGGGCTTTCAGCGTAGAGTCTCGTCGGCTGGAGCCCGACAAGTCAAGCAGCGAGATCGTTTTTCAGTCACAGTTATGAGTATTCAATCCCTGAAAGTGGCGGAACAGAATAAAGCACTAATCTCGCCGTATGGCGGACGGCTCATTAATCTGCGGGTGCCCGACGAAGCGCGCGCGGAACTTCTGAACCTTGCGTCCAGCTTGCCGCACCTTCAACTCACAGAGCGGGCGGCTTGCGATCTGGAGTTGCTCGCCACGGGCGGCTTCTCGCCGCTCGAGACTTTCTTAGGGCGTGAAGACTACGAACGCGTAATCGAAGAGATGCGTTTAGCCAACGGCACGCTCTTCCCTATTCCAGTGACGCTCACTATCAGCAAAGATGCTCCTCTCAAGCTGGACAGAGAGGTCGCGTTAGTCGATTCATACAATAATCTCCTCGCCACGCTCCGCGTCGAAGAGATTTACGATTGGCATCGCGAGCGCGAGGCGCAGCTCGTTTGCGGCACGACTGACTTGCGCCACCCGCTGGTCGCTGAAATGAACTCGTGGGGCGAAGTTTGCATCACTGGACGCTTGCAGGTGCTGCAACTACCACCACGCTACGATTTCAAAAACTTGCGAATGACTCCCGCCGAAGTGCGAAGTAAACTCAAACAAATTGGACAACAAAACGTAGTTGCCTTCCAGACGCGTAATCCGCTGCACCGTGCTCATGAGGAAATGACGAAGAGGGCTGCTGAGGCGGTTGACGGAGCGTTGTTGTTACACCCGGTCGTTGGTCTTACTAAGCCGGGCGACATAGATCACTACACGCGCGTGCGTTCTTACAAGGTACTGACCGAGCTTTACTACGATCGCGCCCGCACGCTGCTCGCGCTTCTGCCGCTCGGGATGCGGATGGCGGGTCCGCGCGAAGCGCTCTGGCACGCAATCATTCGCCGCAACTTCGGGGCTAACCATTTTATTGTTGGCAGGGACCATGCCAGTCCCGGCCAGGACTCTGCTGGTCGTCCCTTCTATCCGCCTTACGCGGCCCAAGAACTTTTGGCCGAGCACGTGTCAGAAACCGGCGTCAATCCCCTGCCCTTCTCGGAGTTTCTTTATCTGCCGGATGAGAATCGCTACGAAGAATCTTCAAGGATTCCTGCCGGTGTCGCTGCAGTCTTGTTATCAGGAACGGAAGTTCGAGAGAAATATTTACAGACAGGTCGGCCGCTCCCCGAGTGGTTTACCAGACCGGAAGTGGCGGCGATCCTGGAGTCGGCCCACCCACCGCTGCACCAGCAGGGCTTTTGTCTTTGGTTCACAGGGTTAAGCGGTGCAGGCAAAACAACCACCGCTAACATACTGACAGTGAGACTCCTCGAGCACGGCCGGCAGGTAACGCTGCTTGACGGGGACGTCGTGCGCACCAATCTTTCGCAGGGGCTCGGCTTCAGCAAAGAAGATCGAGACATCAACATCCGCCGGATCGGCTACGTCGCCGCGGAAGTTGCGCGCCACGGCGGTGCAATCATCTGCGCCGCTGTTAGCCCTTACCGAGCCACACGCAACGAGTGCCGTTCGCTGGTTGGCAGTAATCGTTTCATTGAGATCTTCGTTGATACGCCGCTTGAGGTATGCGAGGAGCGCGACACGAAAGGCATGTACCGGCTGGCTCGCGCCGGCAAGATCAGGAACTTCACTGGTATTGACGATCCCTACGAGCCACCAGTCAGTCCCGAGATTGTCATTGACGGCTCGCAGCGGTCGGCGGAAGAGAACGCCGAGCAGATCATGGCCTACCTCATCGAGCACAAACTTATTCTTCCAGGTTTCAGTCTCTCGGAGGCAACGGCGGAACCGTCAGACGGTGGGGGTTCGCTCTTTTGTGCAGGATTAAGGTCTCGGGTGCTGGGTTTGATGTTCGATAAGCTTTCGCTTGTCGTTCCCGGCGACAAACTGAAGGAAACTCTGAACAAGTTCCTTCGACGCGTAGCGCCGACATGACTTTAGCCCGGCGTTTCAACGCCGGGAAGGGCCAGCGAAGAGTCTCCGCGTCGCGTAGCGACGACCGGAAATAAGGATTCAACCGTCGCTATGCGACGAAAGACTCTTACCCGGCTACTACTCCCGGCGTTGAAACGCCGGGCTAAATTCAATTGCCGCTACGCGGCACTCTCACTTGTTCAGACTTTCCTGAAGTTTATCGGACAAGGGCATTGAAACTATCTGATGAGCGTCTGCTGCTCAGACTTGATCAGCCAGCGGCCATCCCGTCTCACAAAGGTATCGATAACGCGCGCGCGGGCAGTGCGACCGCTTCTGGACGTTTGACTCTGAACGTAATTCAACACCGCCGACTCGTCATCCAGGCTAACCAACTGAGCGTCCGTAATCGTCCAGGACTTGGTTATTCTGTCAGGCTTCGTAGCGGCAAGTAACTGATTCTTGTTTTGGCTTCGACCATCAATTCCCGCGCCCGAGTAGTCGTCAGCGATATACGGGGCCAGAGTCGAAATATCTCCCTCTAAGCTGGCGGTAGTTATTTCCTTCTCAATCTGCACCAACTCCAACAGCACCGCGGTGCGATCGGTTGAGGCACTACTGGATTTCTCCGGACTCGGCTTCGCTTCCGGCTTCAATTTGTCGCTAAGATTACACAGAGACAACATTGCGATCAGAGTCGTGACTGCTAGAATTGATTTCATTGGTTCACTTATTCCTGCCAAAGATGGGATGACCGTTTGGTTTGTATGCTAAAGAGAGCCGCAAGTCAATAAAACCGCGGCTGAATGAGTAAGCAGCGACTCAGGAAACGAGCGTGGTAAAACAAAAATGCGAGAACTCTTAGAGAACACAGCGCAGCGCGCCATTTCATATCTCGAGGGCCTTGGTGATCGCGGCGTCGCCCCGGCGGCTGAAGCAGTGGCGAAGATCGCGGTACTGAACGAACCCTTAAACGACGAAACAACTTCGCCGGAACAAGTCATCAACCTGCTTGACGAAGTCTGCTCGCCAGCGACGATGGCGATGGCCGGTCCACGCTTCTTCGGTTTTGTAATCGGCGGCTCGTTGCCAGTCACCCTGGCGGCCAACTGGCTCGCCGGCGCTTGGGACCAAAACTCCGGGCTGTTCAATCCCACACCCGCCACCGCACAACTCGAGCAAGTGGCCCTAAACTGGCTGCTCGATCTCTTCAAGTTGCCGCCCGATTGCGGCGGCGCTTTTGTTACCGGCGCGACCATGGCAAATTTCTCGGCCCTGGCCGCGGCGCGCCACGCGTTGTTAAGGCGAGCGGGTTGGAACGTCGAAGCCGATGGCTTGTTTGGCGCGCCACCAATTACGGTGGTAGTTGGTGAAGAAGCGCATGCAACGCTTTTCAAGTCGCTCGGGCTTTTGGGTCTGGGGCGAAACCGCGTCGTCAAGGTGCCGGTGGATTCGCAAGGTCGAATGCGCGCCGGTGCAGTTCCATACTTATCCGGCCCGACGATCGTGTGTGTTCAAGCTGGGAATGTGAACACTGGCGCCTGCGATCCGTTTCCCGAAATCTGCGATCGTGCGCATGCGGCCGGCGCCTGGGTTCATGTTGATGGCGCTTTTGGTTTGTGGGCGACGACTGCTCCCCGAACGGCCTCACTCGCGAGCGGCATGGCGGAGGCGGACTCATGGGCCACGGATTTTCATAAGTGGCTAAACGTTCCCTACGACAGTGGCATCGCTCTGGTGCGCGACGCTGACGCGCTGCGCGCCGCCATGGCGATCACCGCGGACTATCTGCCCACCAGCGAATTCCGAAACCCGTCAGACTTTACGCCCGAACTTTCGCGCCGCGCGCGTGGCGTGGAAGTTTGGGCTGCCTTGCGCGCGCTGGGCCGGCAAGGCGTGGCGGAATTGGTGGAACGAAATTGCCGCCAGGCGAGACGCTTTGCAGAAGGTTTGCAGGCCGCCGGGTTCAAGGTGCTCAACGACGTGGTTCTCAATCAGGTGCTGGTCGCATTCGGAGACGCAGCAACTACCAACCGCGTCGTCAGTGAAATTCAAACTGAGGGGACCTGCTGGTGTGGAGTAACCGTTTGGCAAGGGCAAACCGCAATGCGCATCAGCGTTTCATCCTGGGCGACCACGGATGCCGATGTTGAGCGCAGCCTGGAGGCGATGGTGCGCATTGCTCGCAAACATTAGCAGCGTGGTCAGCGCCAACGACAGAGGGACACAGTGCACATGAAGCTCGCACCAAGAATCGAAATTGGGAAGTTACCGGACACCTGGTACTAGTTCAGTTTGACCATCATTCTTTCGACTATCAAGAATTGTGCTTCTCATTCACACCGCGGCTTCAGCCCGGTGATGGGAAAGCCACCCCGCGTCCACCGAACCGTTTCAACGGTTTCAGGCGCCTTTGGCAAAGTAACGAAACAGTAAACCGTTGAAACGTTTCCAAGTCCTTATCAAAAGCTGTTTGGTCACCGGGCTGAAGCCGCGGTGTGAATGAGAACTAAACCAGTAACCGACGATTCAATTATTTGACACCTTGAGGGCGCGCGGCGTATCGTGCCTGCGCTTTCGTTCAAATAGCTGACAGCTCGTGCTCGTTGGTGTCAGTTATAAGGACGCGGACCAATTCAACTAACCGGACGGGCTAACTACACGAAGTATAGCGATTTGCTCGGTCTCGATCTCGTCAATAACCCGACGATAGCTGCCGCCAAGGAAGTGGGCTTTCGCATTGCCGGTCAGTTTTGGAAATTGAACGGCCTTAACGAACTTGCCGATCAACAGCAATTCAAGTCGATTACCAAGCGCATCAACGGCGGGTACAACGGCCTGGACGACCGCATCAAATATTATGAACGCGCCAAGAAAGCTATGAGCAAGGAAGACAGTGCGACAATCCCCTTTCCTGCGCCTGCGCTGAAAAGCCAGCCCAATTCGGCAGCCCAAGCTCCCGCCTATCCGGGTGCAGCCCTGCGCCAGGGAAGCAGAGGTGCACGCGTTCAAACTATGCGCAGCGACTGCGTGATCTTGGCTACTCGCTCGGCGTAGATGGCGACTTCGGACCGGGCACCGCTAGAGCCGTGGTTGCTTTCCAGCAAAAGAACAATCTGGGAAGCGACGGCGTGGTCGGACCGATTACCTGGGCGGCGTTGTGGGCTTGATGATGCGAAAGCGAGTGACCGTGGCGGAACCAAAAACTAAAGAGACAACGGAAAGTGTTTGCCGCGTTTCTCGATAAGATTGCCGATAAGGGCCGGCGAGAGGATTGCCTCGCGGTGGTCGACATCATGCGAGCTGTGACCAAAGAAGAGCCCAAAATGTGGGGCACCAGTATCGTCGGCTTCGGTCACTATCGTTACAAGTATGAAAGCGGGCGGGAAGGTGAATGGATGATTACGGGCTTCTCGCCGCGCAAAGGTGATCTGACGCTCTACATCATGGGAGGTTTCGACAAATTTTCGGATCTCATGAACAGTCTCGGTAAATACAAGACCGGAAAATCCTGCCTCTACATCAAGCGGCTGGCTGACGTCGACGTTGCTGCCTTGCGCAGGCTCGTGACGAAGTCAGTCAAGCTAATGGCTCCCAAACGAATCATTAATTAGGCTCGGGCTTAAGCCGGTTCCACGAATTTTGGGAAGACATAAAAGGAGACCTCCCGTGAAGAAACACTTACTCAGCGTCGCCATTTCTGTTGTGGCAATTCTTCTGCTGACGCCACAATGTCGCGCAGACAAAACGTCCACCGCCACCGCCAAGCCGGAAGACTCTACCGTTTCTCTCGATCTAAAGTTTACGAAGAAGCGGCCAAATGCGATGCAGCGCGTCTTCTCTTTTCTGGACTACGGTCCGAATGGCTTCGCCACTGGTTTTGTCGTCGGCAACGGATTGGTGATGACGGCCTATCACGCTGTTTCGGGCAACCTGAGCGATTCAAAGAAAGTTCAATTGGGGTTTGCGCCAGGCGATGAACTGGAAGTCGACATCCATGTCAACGGCTGCCACGCTGCAGTGATCAAAGTAGACGAAGACGCGGATCTGGCGTTGCTCCAGATTTGCCTATCGGGACGGCACGTCAAGAGTCCTGCCTTTCAAGCGATTCTTTCGAAGGATGAAAAGCTGTTTGTGATCGCGCGGCCGCATGGAAACAAAATGGTGCGAAGAGGCGTCTTCTACGGTCCCTACCTGGTGAAAGGCGCGGAATTTAGGCTGGCGAAAATCGACGGACACGACGGCTACTCAGGCAGCCCGGTCTACAATCAAAAGGCGGAGATTGTCGGTGTGTTTAGCGGATACGATGGCGGAAAAAAGCTCGCAATGATCAGCCCGGGGATAAGGGCGCAGAAGCTGCTGGAAGATTATGTTGCAGCACCCAAACCGTGAAGATCCGCTCTGTACAACCGCTCGGAAGTTGGCTCCAAGCCTTATTCAAGATACCCGCGCTTGGTGATGGCGCGGGCATCTTGTTCTACCTGAATCGCTCTGATTATCGAACCTCTGATTATCGGACCAAAGTTAGCAGGGACCGCGGTCCTGGGCGCCGCCGTCGCACAGCGCCGGCTTAACAATAACCCAGGTGACCGCCGCGCCAACCGCTACCGCACCCAGAATTATCCAGGTCTTGGCTGATACTCCGCTGCCGGCCCTCTTCGCTGATGAAGTGTCTGCATAGGAAACGGTTTTACTCGAACCCGTCTTGCTTTCAACGACAGTGAACGAGTCTTGATCTGCATCGCTGATATAACCTTTCAACCGGGTTTTATCATGCAGTTTGACCTCGACGCGAGCGTTCACGCCCACACCCATTCTTTGGACCTTGCTTCTTATCTTTTCAGTCGCTTGCTGATCGCCGAGCGATTGCGCGCCAGCGGGTTGAAAACCAAATGCTGTTAGCAGGAGTAATCCCGAAAGCATCATTGCGAACGTTCGTCTAAACATCAGTATCTCCTCAAATCAAAAATGCGGACTCCTCTCCGTGGCAATAGCCGTTCCTATGCTGCGCCGGAGCAAATACGCTGGGCAAGGACCAAAAGTGACTTTGGAGAACCTCATCCTCGCTTCATGCGTGGCAACCTTATTCTGTCAGTTGTTGGATTTTCTTGCGCCGGCGATTGAAATCTGGGGGATAATGGTCGGGCTTTCGGTCCAACTGACTAAAGGAGTTTCAATTGCCGGACAGGATTGGTCGGGCTCTAGCCTATGCTCTATTGATTTGGTTCACCGGCTTTGTATGGGGCAGCGTCGTCTTCATGACGCCCGCGCTCCGTGATGTCCCGGCGATACCCTACGTTTCCCGGTATCCGCTGATTAATTTTCCAGTCTTAATCATTTGGCTCCTCATCGCGTATTTGCTCGGGCGAAGCTATTTGAAAACAACAGCCGATACATCCAACGAAGGACTAAAAACGGTGCCCTGGTTTACCGGGCGCTCGTTGGCTTCCACGAATAGCCAATAACTGAAGCGTAGATGCCCCTCAATCAACGAAGCAGACGACTGATTTTCTTTTCCCTGATGCTGCTGGCTTTCCTGTTTCGTTTGGGCTTCGGCTTGTGCCAATTTCAGGATGACGATACGAAGCAAATCTATCTGATCGGTCTGAAGTTTTATACGACTGGGGCCTGGCCATATTTTGGTCCGGACGTCACCAATACAATTCAGATACCCGGAGCATTGCAGGGACTGGTTGTCGGGCTACCCTTCTACATTCTCCCGATTCCTGAAGCGCCATACCTCTTACTAAACGTCCTTTCATTTTCCAGTCTTTGCTTCTTCGCGTGGTATTGCACCAGGCGATTACCGGAGATTCCCAGGTGGTTTGTCTGGTCGTGGTTGCTCACAGCGGCATGGACGGTGGACCTTTCTACGTATCCTCACAATATTTCTTATGTGCTGCCTGGCGCGATTCTATTTTTCGTTGGAGCAATAGAGACCTATCCCTTTCTCAGTCGTAGTCTCATCCCGCTGCGCTGGGCGAACTTCATGATGGGCTTGGCGCTCTTTTGGATTATGCAGGTTCACATGTCGTGGGTGGTTTTGGTTCCATATACGACGCTCTCCTTTTGTTTGCAGTATCGGAACGCAGGGCGCCGTGCGTTCGCGTCGGTGCTTTGGTTTTCAGGCGGCGCAATTCTCACTGGGTCCCTTCTGGTTCCCACCTTCATCAAGTATGGAATGGCAAACGGCTTGGGGGACACAAACCAGGCGGTTCAATTCAACTCGAGCAATTTGTGGGGAAGCTTGAATATTGTCGAAGGTATCCTCGGCCGTTTCTTGGCCTTCGCAAGTTTTGAGTTGCCACGTCTTATCGGCCACGACACTGCGACCCGCTTAACTTTCATGAAACAGAACCTCTGGTTGAGTCCGATCGTTGTCTTCCTCACTCTGGTGGGCATCCTTCAATGCATTGCCTTGCTGGTCTTATGGTTTAGTAAGAAGCATAGTCAACCTGATTGGAAGGCAGTCAAATACTTCACGCTTGGGACGGTCGTTCTGCTGTACGTCTTCTTCTTGTTTTCTGTGAAGCCGCCGCTGTCCCGTAGTTTTTATGTCGTCTTCCCTGTCGCGATGTTGTATGGCTTTTACTGTTGGCAGGAGGTTCTGAAGAAAACCGCCTGGCGGAAGTTTGCCGCACTATTCATCACTTGCGCCGTCGTGTTCGAGGCGGGGCTGGCAATCAACAACTACTCGCGGGTATCTCTTTATGTCGAGCGAAGCAAGATCGTAGAGGCAATCAAAACCAGTAACTATCACCTGGTCGGTGAAAGACGCGACGGAACTCGATATTGAACTTTCGCGCTCTTCAACAAACGCTGGCTCGCGACGTAAATGGCAGATCGAGGCCCCGGTTATCGGTCCACGTCGGTTCAGACACTGCAATCAAGACTGGAAGGCGAACATGACGATACAGTTTAGCCGCCGGCTGGCGATCGTGGCTGGCATCCTGGCTCCGCTGGCGGAAACTGTCCGCCGCTGGAGCACCTGGCAACAGTCGCCTGCGAATTTGTTTGATGACTACATCATGGGTGCGTTCCTGCTCTACGGCGCCTGGCGTACGAGCAAGGACCTTCGCAGTGGGCAACGCGTGCTCGCTGCGGCGTGGGCGTTTGCGTGCGGGCTGGGCTATTACAGTTTCTTCGGGCAGTTACACAGCTTGCGTTTAGGTGAACCCGATCCTGCGCCTATCTCTTCTGAGTGGGTCCTGCTGATAAAAGGCGTCGCAGTGACTTTGGCGATTGCGGCGCTGATTGTAAGTCTAAAACGATTGCCCGACGACGAAGCTTCCGCTGATTGAAGTATTTGCGAGTGCCCTTCTCAAGATCGTTCTGGCGGTCTAGAATCGCATCAGCTAATGAAAGAGAAGAAGATTTGCCCGACTCTCAGCAAAGCCAGTCACGACGCGGATACCTGAATCCCAGCCTGGTCAGAAGTGTTTCCTTCTGGATAACCAGCGTCTGCATCCTGGTGGCGGTGCTTGCCTCGCTACTCGCGATTTGGCAGTTTGCGGGAACCGACATCCTGTGGCGCACGGTGGCAACTTGTGCGGTGATCGGCAGCGGGACGGTAGCGTTTTACTGGGTCAACGTTCTCTTCGGCAAGACCTCGGAATAGCTCGACGTAACGCAAACTGTTAGTTTGCGGGGCGGTTCGTGACTACTCAGTTGAGCGCCTACTGATTCCACGCAAACTAACAGTTTGCGTTACGACATATGGAAACTGCCGTAGAAAAACTCGCCGCGATCTGTATTCTGATCACCGGTCTGTCTCACATCATTCAGCCGCGCGCCTGGGCCGAGTTTTTCATCATGCTTCGAGAAAAGGAGAAGGTCGGCAGCATTCTTGCCGGCCTGCTGCATTTTCCCCTGGGCGTTATCATCGTTGCGTTCCACAACGTCTGGCACGGCATCCCCATGGTTGTGACCATCATGGGATGGGGCCTGTTGCTAAAAAGTCTGCTCTACTTAATCTACCCAACACATGGAATGAGAATGTTGGCTCGCGTGTCGCTTGAGAGATCGTGGGAGTTTGTCGTAGCGGGCGTGGGAGGGGTAATACTCAGCGGGTTGATTTTCTTCTCATTGCTAACAAGATAGGTCGGTGCGCGCAGCGGTGCGGCTGCACCAAACGCAGGAAGTCTTAATAATTAATGATGAAAACTGTAGGCATAGTTGGCGGCATCGCGCCTGAGTCAACCATCGAGTATTACCGTCAGATTATCGATGCATATCACAGGCAGTCCAGCGTCGGAGACTATCCCTCGATCATCATCAACAGCATCAACCTGAGAAGGATGATCGACCTGATCACGGCCAACGAGTTGGCGGCGGTAAGCGAGTACGTGCTTGATGCGATTGAGAAGCTGGCGCGCGCGGGAGCGGATTTCGCCGTGCTGGCGTCCAATACACCGCATATTGTTTTTGATGAACTGCGCGCGCGTTCGCCGCTGCCGCTGATCAGCATTGTAGAAGCGACCTGTGCTGAAGCTCAGACGCTCGGGATGAAGCGCGTCGGACTATTCGGCACCCGCTTCACCATGCAGGCCAGCTTCTACCCGGAGGTATTCTCTCGTGCCGGAATCGAAATCATTTTGCCCAGCGAAGCTGAACAAGACTTCATTCATACGCATTACATGAACGAACTGATAAACGGAATTTTCCTGCCGGAAACAAAAGCGAAACTGCTTGGGATTGTGGATCAACTAAGAGTGCGTTCGCAGTTTGAGGGAATAATTTTGGGAGGCACGGAGCTACCACTCATCCTACGCGATGGCGAGCACAACGGAATTCCCTTCCTCGATACGACCAGGATTCATGTCAAACGAGTTGTCGCGGAGTTAGTGGCGTAGGGCTCGCCGTAGCAGGGTGGTTTCGCTGTCATTGTCCGATAAACTTAAGTTTGTCGATTAGATCCGAGCGCGCCAAGCTAAAGCTTATCGGACATTAAGACCTACGGGCTTGGCGATGCGGCCGGAGCCGGTGGTTTGTTGAATTTCGTTTCGTCCACGGCCACGTTGAGCTTGATCTCAGTATACTTCCGCGTCGAGCTAAAAAACGAATCGATGGAGGTGACGCGAATGATGAACGGCACCTTCATGCCGTCAACGTCTCGATAGTCCTCATAGTCAACCTGCTCAGGAATGAGTCCTACAATGGTCGGGGTAGTTGTAATTCTACGCACCAGCAGTCCAGTCAGGGCATCGAAGTAGAGCCGGTCTCCCTTGCCGTCGATGCCAAGCCCTCTTAAGACGAGAACGTCTTTGCCGTCGATCTTATCTTTACCACCATAGCTAATTCGCGTGAACTGCCCCTGGAGTTTGATGTCTTTGAAAGGATCGGTGTAACGCTTCAGCAGCGAGAGTTCCCGACCCTGGAGATCGCGCAGCCCGCGCTGGCTTTTCTCCCAACCGATCTGGCCATCGAACCCTCTTTCAATGACACCCTGTTTGGGAGTGTTTAGAACCGCATATATCTTGTCCGGTGCAGTCTGGTAAACCTCATAACCAAGCGTGACTCCGTTCGGAGCAAGCCAGGTTCCCTTCATCGATCGCGTCTTGAGTTTTTCAATGGCCGCGGTACCGCCCAGGGCTTCAGTGTATTTGGCTAAGATCTGATCTGCGGTAGGACGCGTTTCCTTCGGAGCCGTTCCGATCGCAGAACTTTCGGCGAAAGGTGTGGGCTCCGCAATCGGTAGCTGCGGAACGCGCACTGGCTCGCTGTTACCACGATGACAGGTAAAGCAGCTCACAGCCGGGTTACCTTTGAAGGTTCCCTTATTAATACTCTGCACCATCTTGATCATTTCACGCGCTTGGCCCTTTTCGGGCTTCGCGTCCGATACAAAGTCCCACTTGTCATCTTTGTTTACATGGCAATAGGTACACTTCACACCCAACGACGACGCGATGTAGTTCATCACCGGACCAAGTTGCGACGCGGGTAAGCCGTTCAGCACCTGAATGTTCTTCTGGATTTGTTCTACAGTCTTTTCCACCGGCGCGGTTTGCGTGGCGGGCGCGGTTGGCGTCAGCTGCGTGCCCTGCATCATGAGTCCGGCCTCGACAGAAGCGCTCGAGCCGACGAGACCGACACATACCACAAACAGCAGCGAGACACAGAAGGCGAGAATTCGAAGTTGTGTCAGACGTGCGGTGATCTTAATTTCCATCGGAGCCCTTTCACAGGCGGAAGTCGCTGATGTAACACACGCCTGTTAGTTTGCGCGAGCGCGTCGCCACTCACCTGAGCCTGGGCGCCACTCCCGCAAACTAACAGGCGTGCGATACACGTCAATTGTCGAGAACTATAGGGAGTCGCCGACCGGCGGTACCAGGCACAGGCTTATCCTTCCGTTGCTGCGCCGAAGTGGCCAGGTGCGGCTTCTGCGGAACCAGAGCTTCCAGCGTCTTATATATTTGCAGGTAAATTTGCGTCTCGCGCGGAATTAACGTTTTCCACGAAACCTCACCGCGCCTGATATAGAGCGGCAAGCGGGCGGCGTTTGAATTATAACCGGCGGCGAGTAGTTCCGTCTGCGTCGCCAACTTTGCATTTAGCGCATACTGCACGTCTTCACTTGCCGCCAGATCATTCCAGGTATCCTGCATATACAAGAGCATCGCCTGCAGCGCGTTCGCGTGGTTACGCATGCCGGCGACGAAGTCGGGAGTAAGGCCCACGCCGGGATGCCGCTGCTTCACCAGGTTGTAAGCCCACGGAATCATTTGCACCATGCCACCAGCGCCTGCCGAGCTTACCGAGTAACGATAAGTGTCAGGCTCGTTCAAAGCGAAGAGAGAATAGATTTCATCGAACAGCGCCAGACGGTTTTCCGATCGGAAGCGCTCGTGATCCACGTGCTCTACCAAACAGAGACGCTCGGCCACGTCGACGATCTGAGGGGAAATGAAAATTTCCTTTTCGCGTAAACGCTTCGCTGCCAGATCAATCATCCGGTGTACATAGGCACGACCGGATCGCGATAAGTCAGGCGAGAGCAAAGCCGGATGCGCTGAGGTGTAGTAGGCCATCTCGCGAAATACGCCGCGCTTCTCAATCGGAAACTCAACTACCAACGGGACCAGCGAACGGCCCTGGCTATCGAAGATTGCCACCGCAGTGTTGACGCCGTTTGCACGCAACACGCGGATGTTCAAAGTAGCACCCAGCGAACTGGGCGCCGTGATTTCTGAGCCTTTAGTCAGAAAGGTCTCTTTGTAGATTGTGATCAAATGAATGCGAGACGCGTTGTGATCCAGCGCCGCCAGCGTGACCAAATCTATTGACGGCGAAGTTTTGGCGGTCTGTAAAGGACGCGATTTCAGCAGGCGCTCGGCTTCAGCGATTCGCGATTGAATCTGAGGCGGCGACAGGATTCGCGAGGCAGCGCCAAGCCGCTCAGCATGTCGTTCCGTCGCGCCGGGCCCCGCAACCTCCGGCCGGATATCCGGTGTAGTTCCGACCACCACGTCCTGCGACGTCGTTACCTCGTTGTCTTCAGAATCGAGTTCGGATTGCGCTTCCCGATTAGATCGCTGGCCGGAAGCGGGCGCCGTTGGATTCAGGCGCGGCGGCGATTCCGGGCTTGGCGAAGGGCCTTTGGTTGGTACCGTTTGCGCTTGCGCGCCGGCCAACGAGATGGCAATGACGAGCAATAATCCTGCGAGCGAAATTCTTTTCATAGGCAAATACCGAACTGTCTTACAAAGCTTGTCGGGAGGGACAAGTGTCGCTTAGATTCGCCGATGCCCGTCACGGTTGTCAATAGCTGTTGTTCGCGTCAGTCAGCTTGCTGGGCCTCTAGTGACATCAAGATAGCAAAACGCGAGACTCGGAACTCGAAACTCGAAACTCAGTCATTATCAAGCCAGTCGCGCGTCATATCACACCATAGCGCCAGTCCGCGCCATTCTTTGAAGCGTGAGTAGTAACGCGCGATCTTCTTGTCTGTGGCCTTGCGTCCATTATTTCGTACGGAAAAAAACTTGGCGCGCGTCCACGAATCAAGTGCGAGACCATCATAGCGGCCCAGAAGTTTGAGTACGTTCTCGGCCGCATAGGGGCCCACGCCCTTCACACCCCTCATCTCTTTTATTAGATCCGCGGTTGACAGCGGACTCGTAAGCCAAGCTTCGACGTCGAGGGCGCCGGAGGCGACGCGATCAGCCAGCAGCTTCAAATACTCGGAACGATAACCGGCGCGCACTTCGTTCACATAAAACTTCACGGGCATCAGCGCCATGGCTTCCGGAGTGGGAAACGTTCGGTGGCCGTTACTCGATTCGCGACCCAGGTTTTCCACCAGACCAGTGACCATCTTTTGCGTGAGCGCCCAGGAGCAGTTGGTGGTGCAAATCATTTTCACTAAATCCTCAAACACTGTCGGCGAACGCAGCAGGCGACCAGCTCCCTGCGTTGGGATCCAACTAAAGTCGTTGTCTGCCGTCACCAAGCGATAAAACTCGGCGATGTTGTCGTCAAGGCGGAGCATGTGGCGCACAGTCGCGACCACTTTTTTTGTAGCAGTCTGGCTGAGCCGGCGAGACGGGTTGATTACCAGAGCCCGCTGGGCTGCTTTAATTGTAATCGTCACGGGCCTGGCGTCCTCCAGATCCAAAGTTCGGGTTAACCGCCACTTTTCCTGGTCAATTTGGAAAGGAAGCAGCTCGCACCAGCCGTGACTGATAACTGTTCGCTTAAAACTGAATTCGCGCGGGGTAGCAATAGTAATTTCCATGAGTTGGGCTTCCTGGGAGCGGAGGCCTACCACGCGGCTACATTGGTAAAAAAGCGAATATGTGTATTTTAT
>JANMQG010000080.1:0-3056 GCA_031370285.1 Chloracidobacterium sp.
CCAAGACTCCCCGGATACCAGGACTAACCACTGATGGAGTTGCGAGACTCGCGACTGTGTGTTCAACCTGCGCCGGGGCAGTAGCCCGACAGTTATGGAGGGCTCTCCTGCGAAGAAAATACAAGTCATGCGTACCTCATCGAGTGACTGCGCTCCATTCGCTTCACGGAATGTCTGCCAGGCAAGACTGACGGGGAGCCGAAGAAACTTGGTGAAGAAGCCACCGCCAACAATGAAGTTTCTGGGAGCATGAAGTTTGAAAAGGAATGATTCACCCCACTGAAGGACCTTAAACCCAAGCTGAGACGACGGCTTCCAGAAGTTGACTTCCTCCACCGATTGCTTTGCAGCGTGGAGCTTGAACCAGTCGTAGTCAGTAATGCCAACGTAAAGTTTCAACGCGGATTCCTTTAAGCGCGCACAGGATACAAGGGTTCTTGCACTGGTGAAAGGTGTTTTCGGTGAAAGGTGTAATAGGGAACCCTAATGAGCGATAATGCGTTTCGCCAAGGTTCGAAGGAGCGGAGGCAAGATCGCGTGATCCGAGTTGACATCAAACCGGAATTGCTGAGTTGGGCGCGTGAGCGCGCGGGCTAACGATGTCGAGCCCAGCAGTCAGCAATCGGTGGTCAGTAAGCAGGAGTCAGCGAGCACAAGAGTCTTTGCTTGGTTGTAAAGCGGCCACCACCTGCGAAAACGTGGCGTCTGAAAGTAAGTAGTGTTAGGCTAGAATCATGGCAACGATTGATGAACTACTAGAGCGAATCTGGATCGATCCAAACCGGTGTTTTGGGAAGCCTTGCATTCGTGGCACTCGCATATGGGTGTCTCTGGTTTTGGATCTGCTGGCTTCGGGAATGTCGCAGGAGGAAATTCTCGAAGAGTATCCAGGTTTAACTCCCCTCGATATTCAGGCGTGCATAGCTTACGGCGCTGAAATGTCACGTGAACGACATGTGTCCATTCCCCTTGAACAGCCGGCATGAAGCTGAAGTTGGATGAAAATCTGGGCCAGCGCCCAACCACAATCCTTCACCGCGCTGGCCACGACGTAACCACCGTAGCACAACAGAATATTTCCGGAATCTCGGACCTCGATTTGATCAATCTGTGTAAAAGCGAGAGCCGGGCGCTGGTGACGCTTGATCTCGACTTTGCGAATCCTTTGCAATTCCGGCCGAGTAATTATTCAGGTATTGCGGTTTTGCGTCTGCCTTCTCCGTTTAGTCATGAACACTTCACGAGCGCAATGCTGACGCTAGCGGGCGCTCTTGAGACCGAGACGCTTGACGGCCACTTGTGGATCGTGGAGATCGGTCGCATTAGAGTCTATTTGCCAGAGAAGGAATGAGTAGTCAGCAAACAGTAAGCAGTGAACAATAAACAGCAGGCCGTAAAATCCACGGAAGTCTAGCTCAGCCACGGAATTCGGTTTCGTAGTGATGCTTCAGTTTCTCTAACGACGGAAAGGCGTGCGGGTTTTCGGGGTGCCGAAGTTGCTGGCCGTCCAGCCGGTAGTAGTCACGGCCGTTTTCGAATTCCTCACGAATCTTGCCACTCACTCTGATCTTCAGTGTATTGGGTTCAATCGATAGGTAGCCCAAATCAAAAAGTTTGTGGAGATCGCTACGCAGCAAAAGGCCGTTTGAAAGCGAGTGATCGCCGCCGCGAGAGTAGCGATGTATGTGCGCGGCTTCCAAGGCTGGCAACGTTCGCTCGCCCGTCATGGTGCAACGGCGCTGGTACGAGTCAGCTATGAGCAGGCGAAATGAGCCTTGGCCTAAACGTGGTGTGACGATCTGAGGCGTACCAAATCTTGCACCTTCCATCGCCGCAACCGTGGCCGGACCGACCTGAGCCCTCCATAACTGTCGGGCTACTGCCCCGGCGGAGATTGCCCGTCCAGTCGCAAGTCTCGCCTGCTCTCGTCGTCCCAGCAAACTTGCGTCGTTGCCCAGGGCAGTAGCCCGACACCGGGGTCCCCGGCCGGGCATCCCGGCTGGGGTGGGGCGGTTATGGAGGGCCCCGCTCCACGGGCCGGTCAAAGCCAGATGCGGGTTGGTCTCAGGGAACGCCAACGTCTAGAGACCTTCTTCAAGGGCCTGGTCAACCATTTCACACCAAAGATGACCAATGGTGATGTGTGCCTCCTGTACCCTGGCGGTCCGGTCGGAGGGAACGACAACGGCAAGGTCACAATGAGCCGCCAACGGTTCGCCTGCGCAGCCCGTTAGTGCAATCGTCTTGCAGCCCTGCGCCCGCGCCTGCTCCGCCGCCCTAACCACACTGGGAGACTTTCCGCTGGTGCTGATGGCTATCAGAACATCGCCGGCGCTGGCCAGAGCCGCCACTTGTCGCGCGAAGACCTCCTCGTAACCGTAGTCGTTGCTCAGCGCCGTCAGCGCGGAAGTGTCCGTGGTTAGCGATATGGCTGGGAAGGCCCGCCTCTGTTGTTCATACCGGCCCACGAGTTCGGCGGCGATGTGCTGGGCATCGGCGGCGCTACCGCCATTTCCGCAAAGTAGAATCTTGTTGCCAGAGTTGAGTGCCTGCCAGATAAGGCGGCCGGCGGCGTCAATCTCCGGAAGTCGGGAGTCGATCAGGGCCTGTATTGTTTTCAAGTGCTCTTCGAGAGAACGGGCCAACCGGGCCGCGCTGGAGTTATCAGGGATTGGCAAGTTGCTTTTCACGGAAGTCGCATAGCCCTGGCAAGCTGCTGAAAAACTGAACTACGATCCACGAAACCACACTAAACAACACTAAGCAAACTCCTATTTCGAGTTATTTCGTGTGACTTCGTGGATCGCTTGCGTTGCTTTAACCGGCGCTACTCTCTCTTTCAGCAACCTGCCAGGTGTTCGAATTTCGGGCTGGAAACTAACATAGTTTGGGGCGCAACTGAAGCGACCGTTAATAGAGGTACCGAGGCGAATCAGATATTCAGTCTTATGGCTCCGCCGTTCCGGTGCGCGGCAAGTCTCCCACATTCCCCGCGAGTCACAAATGATTTGTTTAGTCTACGACCAGTGTTAGACCGTCAGAGTCCCTGAATTGAT
>JANMQG010000085.1:0-13884 GCA_031370285.1 Chloracidobacterium sp.
GGTATGGAAGATCACGCTTGAACGGTTCGTCTTGCGGGCCGCCGAACAAATCGTTGGACGCGAGCGGAACCAGCGGGCTTGTCGTCGACAACTTGTCCGTAACGCAGTTGTCTCCCGCCGCGTCAACTCAACCGTTCGGCGTCGTGATGTTGTTCAGAAAAGGAGGATAATATGGCACGAAAGATCGTTCTATTCGCGGCTCTGCTGTTTGCCGCTCTCGCCGCGGGCGGGGGGTACGTCGTATGGTGGGACTATAACCCCGATGGGATGTCAGCGGCGTTCTATGTTGAAAAGATGCAGTACGCGATCCGCGTCATTGGGTCGCCGCTGTTCGCGGTCGTATGCTTGGGTACGTTGTTTACTATGGTCTCAGCTTTTCTCGCACGCCGTGATCGCCCGAGTTTCTACTTTCTGATTGGGGCAAGCATCTGCTTTTTCTCGGTCGCCTTAATCACGCGCTTTGGCAACGTCCCGATTCTTAATCAGATTGAGACGTGGAATATCAGTTCTCCGCCGTCGAATTGGAAGGAACTTGCAGACAAATGGTGGTGGATCCACAATGTGCGGTTCGCCGTGCAGATAACCGGTCTGAGTCTCCTGATATGGGCAGTGCTGGGTCGTCGCAACACCTAGAAGTAAAGCTGTATCGTAGTCAATACCAGGTTGAATAGTTTCATCTACGCGCCGCCGAACTACTCATTGGAGCGGAGCGCGAATAGCACGGCTTTCATCTGCGAGACTTGTCGTTGGCGGTGTTGTGTGCGCGCCCGCTCAATTCCAGCGTTAGATTGCTTCTGTACTCCCAACCTGTTTCGCGTTTACGGAAATCGAATAATGATGGAGCTCTTATGAAACGAAGATTTGCTCTTAGCATTGCCTTTCTTTTAGTGTTGATCCCTGTAGCCTTGTTACTCCATCTACTCCCACACTTGACAATATATACAGATCATTCTTACGCAACTCTAAGAACGATGGCATTTGGCAGTTGCATTCTCTTGATGGCCCTATCCAGGCCCAAGTGGATTTCAGGGAGAATCTCCTTCTTGCTCTTCGTCATGTTGTTTGTGGAGTTGGTGATGTACTTCAGGCGTGCGCCTATAGACCCGGCAGGTATCGGGGAGGCCGTTGATTGGTTTTTGCCATTCTGGCTTTATATCAACTTGCTCAATATTATTCTTATCCCCACGGCCGTCATCTTGCTCACCTATAGTTATGTTCATGGGGAGAAACCTTATTATATTATCTTCGCGGCGAGCTTCTTAGTATTATTGGCTTTATTGTTCCCTTTCGAACAGATTTGCCGTTGGGGTGCATACGCGCTGATGTAACAAAGGTGTGGCCGGCTACTGTCGGAAGCAAACTTCTGTGGTGCCGGAAATATGTAGCTCCAGGGAACGGCGAATCTAACAACTCATTCAACCCGACGCCTCGATAGCGTGCTTTTCATCATGCTTCCTCGCGTTGGAGATTGAATGCCTGCGCTCGGCGCGGGTTAATTCGGGCGTTCTGCTCTTTCTTTTTGCTTGCAGGGTCAGAGCTTGGGAGTCCCCATAATGACGAAAATGACTGTACGTCGAGTCGGAATAAAGGCCGTAGCGGTCTGGGTTACACTGGCGTTTTTCATACTGGGCATCTTTGCAGGAGTGCTTAATACAGCTTGGTTTCTGTACTCTGGTCAGATAAGTGGAACGTTTTTTATCTGGTATCTGGTGATTACTCCCGTCCTTTACGCTGGTGTTGGTATGATTACTGCGCTGATAATTTGTGTTCTCTATAACTCTCTTAACAGCGCCTTTGGTAGCATTGGACTCGAGTTAGTAGCGCCCACCAGCGCCGAGTTGCCACCTCTACCTCCAAGCCAATGGAATTCCCCCGCCTCGACCAAAGATGCAGGATAAAGCAAAGCTTGTTCATCGGGGCGAGCAGAACAAAGCCTTGCAGCTGACGGCGCGATAGCGTGCTTCTCAAGTATCTTATTCTCTCAGATTGAATGCTGATCGCGCGCCGCAGCTGAAGACCAGCGTTATGCCGCTTCACTGTGGGGTAAAGTTTTGTTTAAGGAGGTCCGCAATGAAGAAAATACTTTTACTTGTCCTTCTTGTTTCCTCGCTTTCCGGCTGTACAAAGACTAAAGCCCCTCCAACCGCCGTTGGTGATTCGAGCCTCCGCGCGTTCCTGCCTCAGTGGGAAGCGGCGCAGTCTCGTTTCATCAATGGTGATCCCACTCTGTGGAAGCAGAATGCCTCGCACCGCGACGATGCCACAATATTCGGTGCGTTTGGTGGGCATGAAAAGGGTTGGAATGAAGTGGGCGCGCGGAACGACTGGGCGTCGTCGCAGTTCAAAGACAGTGGGGCCACGCAAAAGATCGAATACCTTAACACCGGCGTCAGCGGCGATCTAGCCTTTACCGTAACGATCGAGCGACAGGAAGAAGTGCGTATGGGTGATCAGGAGAAACCGGCTCCGCGTGCTTTGCGAGTTACGCAAATCTTTAGAAAAGAAGATGGAGTTTGGAAACTCCTGCATCGTCACGCTGATCCACTTGTTGAACGGCTCCCTCCAGAGGCCCGCAGATGAGAAAAGTCCGCTCGCAAGTGTCTGGTAAATTACGGGCGGCATAACAACGGCATGCAGCGGACGCGCAAATAAGCGTGCCTCTTATCAAAGGCCATGCGCGCCGCTGATGCCGGGCGTTATGCGCTTCGTGCTCGGTAAGAAGTTTGCGGAAACTGTTCCGTAAGCGCCAACATCCCTACTGATTTAAAGGAGGAAACATGCAGACGCGCAAGGAAATTAAGAAGGTAGCGCTGGCAGCGTCGGTGGTTATTGGAGTTTCGGGTGCGGCCTTGCTCGGGGCGTGGGCGCAGGCCCAGAACCGCGGCGAGAAGCAGGCGGCGCTGCGCTCGACGATAGCGTTCGTGAGCACCCGCCACGACCCCGCGGCCGATCCGGCAGTCGATCCACAGCGTGCTTTCCTCGCCGCCGAGATCTACCTGATGGATGGGGACGGCACGAATCCGCGGCGCATCACGGAGAACGCCCACTTTGACTGTTTCCCGGCCCTGTCGCCGGACGGGAGAAGGATCGTGTTCGACAGCAACCGACTGCGGACCGAGGGGGAGCCCTTCAACACCTCGGATCTGTTCGTGATGAACGTCGACGGGACCGGGCAGACGCCGCTCATGCGGGGCAGCTCCGCCACCTGGTCTCCCGACGGCAAAGAAATCGCGTTCCACGCCTCGGCGTCGGGCGCGGGGCGGCCGATCAATCAGAACCCGGGGGCTGCGACGACGGACAGCGACATCTTCGTCGTGGACGTGGACGCCTTCCTAAGAAAAAGAGCGCGGCCGAAGAACATTAACAACAACCCGGCAGCGATCGACGACGACCCGGACTGGTCGCCCCGTGGGCGGAAGATCGTGTTCACGAGCCATGCCGTCACCGACAATACACAGAATCACGTCACCGCCGAGATTTACGTGACCGACGCGGACGGGGCGGGAAAGCTTAGGCGCTTGACCAACAACGCCGAGGAGGAGCGGGCCCCGTCCTGGTCCCCGGACGGCGCGCGCATCGTCTTCTGTTGCCGGAGGGGCGGCCCCGACTTCGAAATCTGCATCATGAACGCCGATGGCACGGGGCAGAGGCAACTGACCGACAATGTATTCGGTGACTTGACGCCCTCGTGGTCGCCCGACGGCAAGCGGATCGTGTTCCACAGGGCGATGGGGGGACGGGGGCAATTCCAGCTCTTTTTGATCAATGCGGACGGCACCGGTGAGAAGCAGCTGACCAATCCTCCGGGTATCAACGGGTTTCCGAACTGGGGCGAAGTCCATGGCCAGAGCCCAGCGCGGTAGCCCGCTGTTTCTTCCTGACTGCGGAGTACCCGTGGTTGCTTACCCGGTACTCCTTAGCTTTATCCTCGGGCTGCTTCCACCCGAGAGAACTTGCGTGAGTGGCTCCGCGTCTCGGGCTTCGCGGCCGCACCGCGCATAACAAATCGTTGCAGGTGAGCCGCGATTGAATGGCTTTCATCATCAGAGAGGGAATCCCAGGTTGAAGGCTGACCGCGCGGCCACCTGAACTCTGACGTTCGGTTCCTTCATCTTGAGGACACAGATGACGATAACACCCCTGCGGGATTTGCTTGCCACTTCCATGAGCATTGTTCTGCTGTTTATGGCACCGTGCGTTGCGCAGCAAAGCATCTCAACTAAGATTGACCCATACATCAAAGTCGAGATGCGGCGGCAGCAGATTCCCGGACTTTCACTCGCTGTCGTTCGCAACGGACAATTTGCTTTCGTCAAAAGTTACGGTTTCAGTAATGTCGAGCATAAAATTCCGGTCACACCTGAAACCGTCTTCCAATCTGGCTCAATCGCTAAACAGTTCACGGCGGCGGCCGTGATGATTTTAGTCGAAGAAGGCAAGCTCTCGCTCGACGACAAAATCAGTAAGTATTTCACGGATGCGCCAGAAAGTTGGAAGGCTGTGACCGTGCGACATTTGCTCACTCACACGTCTGGCATGGGAGAGTATCCGCCCGACCTCGACCTGCGGCGCGACCTGACAGAAGATGAATATCTAGCGCTCATCAAATCAGTCCCGCTTGCCTATGCAACGGGCGCAAAATGGGATTACAGCAATCTGGGATATGTAACGTTGGGTATACTGATTCGTAAGATAACCGGAAAGTTTTACGGCGATTTTTTAGCTGAACGCGTCTTTCAGCCGCTCGGCATGAAGACGGCTCGGGTTATCTCAGAGTCGGACATTGTGCCTAACCGTGCCGCCGGCTACCGTCTCGTGAAAGGCGAATTAAAAAATCAGGAATGGGTTTCACCTTCGACGAACACGACCGCCGACGGCTCGCTCTATTTTACGGTTCTGGACTTGGCAAAATGGGATGCGGCTCTTTACACCGACCAGCCGCTCAAACAAACGAGTCTCGCTCAAATGTGGACGCCCGTAAAACTGGATGACGGCACACGGAAGGCTTACGGCTTCGGTTGGCACACGGACGAAATACACCATCGCCGCATTGTCTATCATGGCGGCGCGTGGCAGGGTTTCAAGTCATTTATCATCCGCTTTCCCGATGACAAATTGACGATTATCTTCTTTGCCAACTTGTGGGACACGAAAGAATTTAAACTCGCTCGCGGGTTAGCAGCGATTTTCTATCCCGAATTCGCCCAGCCCTCAGTTCAACCAATTGAAGACAAAGAACCGCAAATAACCGCATCGGTCAGAAGGGTCTTGTTGCAGTTTGCCAGAGGCACAGCCGACCCTACTCTTTTCACGCCTGAAGCGCGGGCGAAACTTTTTCCTGACCAAGCCAAACAGATCGGTGCAAGTCTGAATTCATTGAGCTTGCCTGTTGCAATTATTTACACGAACGAATTGATTGAGCGTCGAGAGGAAACCGGTCTACGCATCTATCGGTATGTCATGACCGATCTGGGGACAACTTTATTCTGCACCGTCAAGCTAGCAAAGGATGACAAAATCGCAAGCCTTCAACTGTCGTTAAAATAAATCACGATGGTTGTCGGAGCATCTGCTCACCGCGTCAAGGTAAAAGGGTTTTATTTTATCTACGGCGCACCGAACAAGTCATTCGAGCGGACTGCCCGCCAGCTTGCCTCTCATCAATCTCGCGTGGTGCTTTCCGCGTTGTGTGTTGCGGGCGGGCAGCCGCTCAATTCCAGCGTTAGGCGGCTACTACCCATCCCTTCGCATTACTAACTATGGAGCAACTAACCCGTTCAGGTCTGGTCAGAGGCATACGCAGATGGGACTTCCTCGCCCTGGCTATCAACAGCTCCATCGGCGCGGGTGTCTTCGGCCTCCCGTCAAAAGTTTACGCCCTGACCGGCACTTACAGTCTGTTTGCCTTCTTGGTCGGTGCGATACTGATTATTCTCATCACCCTTTGCTTTGCCGAAGTAGCCGGTCGTTTTAAAGATACTGGCGGCCCGTACCTTTACACGCGCGAGGCGTTTGGCCCAATGGTTGGGTTCGAGGTGGGATGGCTACTGTGGCTCTCTAGGCTGGCTGGCTTCGCTGCCATCTGCAACCTGCTAGTCAGCTATCTAGCCTACTTCTGGCCGGCGGCAAGTTCAGGCTGGTGGCGGGCATTGGTCATAACCGGAGTCGTCATCTCGGTCACAATCATAAACATCATCGGCATCCGCGAGGCGGTGCTTGTTAGTAACATTTTCACAGTTGGTAAGCTGCTACCGCTACTGCTGTTCGTCGCAGTCGGATTGTTCTTTCTCAATCCTCATCAGTTTTCCCTTGCGACGCAACCTGACTACGGCTCGTTCTCCAAGGCGGTCTTGCTGCTGGCCTTTATGTTCATGGGATTTGAGGCAACGCTAATACCGTCAGGCGAAGTTCAAGAGCCCCAACGCACCATACCCTTCGGGCTACTTAGTGCAATAGGTGTCGTGGCTCTCCTTTACATCTTAATACAGTTCGTATGCATCGGGACGCTGCCGGAGTTGGCAAATTCCGAGAGGCCACTGACGGACGCGGGCAGCCGCTTCCTCGGCGCGGCGGGCGCTTCGGTTATCGCAGTTGGCGCGCTGCTTTCGATGATGGGAATCCTACACTTGGCGATGCTGACAACTCCGAGGGTACCGTTTGCGATGGCGGAACAGGGCTAACTCCCCCGAATCATATCAACGACACACCGACGTTTTCATACGCCGTATGTGGCTATCCTGCTCACGGCTGCTATCATGCTCGTGCTCACGCTCTCAGGGACTTTCATCTATGCGGTCACCATCAGCGTGATAATCAGGCTCATCGTCTACGCTGCGACATGCGCTGCCCTGCCGATACTGCGCCGCCGAAGCAGCGAACGTTCGACGACTTTCAGGGCGCCTGCCGGCACCGTCGTCTCAATTATCTCGCTAGTGCTATGTGCGTGGCTGCTCTCGAACAGTGGATGGCGCGAAGCGCGCGATACGGCGATAGCAGCAGCAGTCGGCTTGATTCTCTACTTTGCTTACAAGCTGAGCCGCCGCGAATCTCGTTCTAAGAAACCTGTGGATTCGGCAGAAGCGTTTTAGCTACTTGTGACTTGAGCGCGTAGGGTCATATCTTGTTCTGCTGAAAACCGCCGTCTAACGATTCGTTGGACGCGAGCGGAATCAGCGCGCCTCTGATCGACAACTTGCGCGTAACGCGGTTGTTTCCCGCCGCGTCAACTCAACCGTTAGACAACAGCTATCGATATGAATAGAGCAAACCGAAAATCTGAGTGGGCGACCGGGGAGGCTTACGAACCTTACGTGGGGCGCTGGAGCCGATTGCTCGCGCGCGAGTTTTTGACTTGGCTTGATGTGCCAACAGGTATGCGCTGGCTGGATGTTGGATGCGGTACGGGCGCACTGAGCCAAACAATCTTAGAGATGACCTCCCCCTTAGCTGTTCAAGGCATTGATCAATCAGAAAGTTATGTTAATTACGCACGGGAGCATACAGCAGATGGTCGTGCGCGTTTTGATGTAGGGGATGCACGGGCATTGCCATACCCCGCTGCGTCTTATGACGTGGTTGTCTCAGGACTTGCCCTTAACTTTGTGCCTGAACCGGCGGCAGCAGTGTCTGAGATGGTACGAGTGGCGCGTAGCGAAGGCATGGTTGCTCTGTATGTCTGGGATTATGCAGGCGAGATGCAACTGATGCGTTACTTCTGGGATGCAGCAGCGGCACTTGATCCGGCAGCAACGGAGTTAGACGAAGGCAGGCGTTTTCCAATCTGTCAGCCAATACCGCTGACAGAACTTTTTCAAGATGCCGGATTAAGAAATGTCGAGGCGCGAGCTATTGACGTGCCGACCATCTTCCATAGCTTCGACGACTATTGGACTCCATTTCTTGGCGGACAAGGTCCCGCACCGAGTTATGCGATGTCGTTGAGCGAAGATCGAAGAAGAGAGTTGCGTGAATTGATTCGCTCACGTCTTCCAGTCAACAGTGATGGTGCGATTCATCTAATTGCTCGCGCCTGGGCGGTGAGCGGTAAAACCGAGCTTGTGTTCCGCGCCGCTGTTGTCTAACAAGTCATTCGACCGGAGCGCGAATAGCGCGGTCTTCATCCGACAACTTGAGTGGCTGGTTTGGTGTCTTCGCGCCCGGTCAATTCCAGCGTTAGGCCGGCCAAGACTGCGGTGAAAAGGAGCCGCTAATGGACAGAACAGGACGACGCATCAGCTACATCTTTCTTTGCGCACTCCCGTTTCTCGATCTCGCCGTCGGGGGCGTGCGCGGCCTCCGAATCCCAGGCGTCTATAGCGCCGTTGGAGGCGTCCTGTTTGCGGCGATCGTGATTGCGGCGTGGATCCTTGGAGGGCGGGTGCTCGGCTCGGCTGCGGCTAGGACGCGAAGGATGGCACTGGCCGGGTCTCTCCTGATTGCGCCGTGGGCAATCATTTCGCTCTTGTGGGTCGGACTCGGGGCACCCTTTCAGGCGACCACGACAGAGAACTACATGCGCTTTCTCGTCCTCCTCGGCAGTTCGATCGCCGTAGCGGGCGCGTTCGTCGCCCTGAAGGAAGAGCTTTACGACGCCGGTGAGCGCTTCTATTCGACCGTCGGATTCGCAGCAAGCATACCCGCCGGCGTGGGCTATTTCGTCGCCGTGAGCATATCTGTCGCACAGACCATGGCAATGCTGGGTGGGGACAAGGCGACTACCCCGGCGTTTCTAATCAACCTGTACAGCGTACTGGAGTTCGTCGCAGTCGTCGCAACCTACATCGCTACGGCGGCGTTCGCAGCTTCGCTCGGACAAGCCGGCTGGCTCGGGAGGGGCGCGACTCGCGCTTACGTGATTGTGAACATGATCCTCCTGCTGCTGGTGGTGACGAGAGGTCTGTCGTTCCCTGAGCTGTCGGGTAACACCGCGCCGTGGTACGTGCGCCCGGGCTTCATCGCCGGAATCCCGGCTATTCCGTGGTTCATGTCCGGTCTGTTGGGCGTCGTGCTGCTGCGGCGGGCAGGTGACCAGCAGCCTTCCCGATGACGGCCTAACAACCGGTTCGAGCGGTCGCGAGCGATAAAGTGCCTTGCATGTGCGTTGTGCCGCGCGCCGCTCAACCTCGACGTTCGACGGCATGAATGGCGTCAGCATAATCCTGACTATCACGTGGGCACGCATCGCGGTTAGGGCTGACAGCAGCCTGCTCCGCCAGCCGTAAGGAGGCTCTCAATGAGACGAGTTCTTATTCTTGCAGCGTTGATGATGATCTCAGGTTCCGGTTTCGTGCGGGTGCAGGGCCAATTGATCACGAGGCGGCCTCAACGGATCATCGACATGCACTTTCACATCTGGGAGGCGTTAAGCACCCCGGACGGGTCGGGACAAGGACGCGAGGCTACACAGGTACCGCGCGCTTCCTCTGAACAACTCCAGAGAGCCTTCGATCGATATAACGTCGAGAAGGTGGTCGTAAGCGGTCCGCTCATCTTGGTCCAGAGCCTTGTCCGGAGTGCGCCTGCGCGTCTCATCGGTGGCCCTGCTTTCACCGAAAGCGTACGCCTCCCTTCGATTCCAGATTTACGCGAGCAGTACCGTACAGGGCACCTTGAAGTTCTCGGCGAGATCGACGCCCAATACGCTGGTGTCGATCCTTCTGAGGCGTGGCTCGATCCCTATTGGGCGTTATGTGAAGAACTCGATATTCCTGTGATGGTTCACACGGGATTCGCGCAGCCGGGAACTCCTTATGACAAATGCTGCCCACAATTCAGGACGCGGCTTGGCAATCCGCAACTCCTTGAGCCCGTCTTGATCGCACACCGCCGGCTTCGAATCTATATTTGTCACGCAGGATGGCCGTACCTTGCAGAGACGAAAGCAATAATGCACATGTACCCTCAGGTCTATGCCGATCTCTCGGGCTTCGCGTTTAACCCCGGCATTCCAAGGGAGGAGTTTCATGATTACCTGCAAGCGCTCATCCGTGCAGGGTTTGGAAAGCGGCTCATGTTCGGTTCGGGACTCTCGCCGACGGATTGGGTGACGGATATCGACGCGGCGATTGAGACGATTGAATCTGCGGTTTTTCTGACACCCGAGCAAAAGGAAGACATCTTCTACAATAATGCGGCGCGGCTCTTACGATTCAAGAATCGTGACAGTTTACGAGAAGAAGAACGATGAAATGGGATCCGCGTTCGCTTACGCCTGCACAGCGAATCTGCGATGCTCTTTCTGACTGATTGAGACGGACACCCGATCGAGAGACTTTCCACAGACAAGTAGTGTGCAGTAGCCATTCGGAATATTTGAGTTCTGCTTTGGCGTAAGCGCCGTCGAACACCCAATGCAGCGGAGGCACCCAACGAATGCTTCAACTATCACTAATATCTCAGGGCGGCCCCGCTGATCCTGGCCGGCTCATTGGGCGGAAACATTTCACGGCTTGATAGTCACCGGCTCTTGAGGCAAAACAGTTGCGCGTTGGGCTGGTCGCGTGATTTAGTTTCCTGCTGGACGGCAGGCGTTGGATGTGGGGCAACTCGCGCCGCTCCGCGCTGCGGCCAGGTTGAATAACGTGGCGACCAAGCCAAGCTAGTTTCTTGGTTGCTTGAATGCTGGCGCGACTTGAATGCGCTGACGCGTTACTCTCGAGGTTGGACCGCCGTCGAACAAGTCGTTGGACGCGAGCGGTATCAGCGGGCTTGTCATCGACATCTCGTCCGTAACCCAGTTGCTTCCCGCCGCGTCAACTCCAACGTTAGACGACCATAGGCGAATGGAATTTTGTGAGAGGACATTTTTTTCAAATTTAATTCGCATAACGAACACCTGTGTTTAAGTATCCCATTAGAAAGGAATTTGAGCTATGAAGAGAGTTCTGTCGCTTATTGCGTTAACTGTTTTGGCCGCGTCTTTTGCGCTGGGTCAGGAAATGACCCAGCCCGCCGCCGACGGAAAGCCAGGGATTTACCCCCCAACTGAAATCAAGTGGAAAGATGGTCCCGGTTTTTTGCCCGCCGGAGCCAAGTTTGCGGTGCTGGAAGGCGACCCTACGAAGGAAGGCCCGTTCGCGATACGCATCTGGTTTCCGGATGGTTTCAGGATTCAGCCGCACTGGCATCCTAAGGTTGAGCGCGTTACAGTTATTTCAGGGACTTTGAATCTTGGCATGGGTGAGAAGTTCGACCAATCGGCGACCCGCAAGATGCCCGCCGGCACGTACGGTTTCTGGCCTGCCGGAATGCGCCACTTCGCTTGGGCGAAGGGTAAGACCATTGTGCAACTCCACGGTACCGGGCCGTGGATTTTTACCTACGTCAACCCGGCTGATGACCCGCGTAATGCGAAGAAGTAATGCTCTCCGGTCAATGAAGTCCTGCGAGTAGCGACTCTTTGACCAGCCCTGCCTCAATCAGCGGCCAAAGCTCGTCTAACAAGGGGATGGAGCCGACGCACAAACAGGGAGCTTCTTATCATTAAAGGCCGTAGCGCGCGGCTCATCCCCAGCGTTAGGCTGCTTTTTGGGAGGCGTTATGCGAATCCTTTGTTGCGGCGTGATGGCTCTTCTTTTACTCGGATCCGTGAATGCTCAAGGGAGAGACGCATCACGTGATACCGAGACGATCATCGCTCTCGAACTAGAGCTAACTGGCCTGCTTGAGCGAGGCGCTTTTGACGAGTACGCCCGCCATCTCGCTCCTGACTATGCACTTACTACGCCTCAAGGTGAGCTCATAAGCCGAGATCAGGCTCTCGCCTCGTGGCGAGCACGTGGTCCGGGCTACAAAATGACGCCGAGCCAAATGCATGTGCGTATCTACGGCAACGCGGCTATCCTGACCGCGCGCGTCGTGGGCCCGAATGGAGGAGCAGGTGACCGCATTACAAAAACGTTCGTTCGTGCACATGGCAAGTGGCTTTTGGCGGCACTTCACTCCTCCCAAATTGCCGAAGAACCGCGCCGGTAATAAGTCCCAGCCTAACTATTCGCTCAAGCGGACCGCTGCGGTGGGTTGGGGTAACATCATGCACCTTGCGGCAGCGGCCGCTTAGCTCAAGCGTTCGACGGCTTCCATGAGAAAGGGGGGAGATATATGGGAAGAGTAGTCCTGATTCTCATGGTCGTGTGTGGCGTCTGTCAGTCCAGCGCAGCTCATGACAAATCGCAGAAGGAAGTGGAGGCGGCATTTCAACGCTTCTTAGTGGCCTTCAACAATCTTGACTGGAATGCTTTTCGAAATGCATTGGCGGATGATGTAACGGTCTTCAATCCTGACATCCCGGAAGCTCCAAATCTGGACAGGCTAGATGGCCGTCAGCAGGTGGAAGCGGGCTTCAAGTCCGTGTTCGCAGCTGCGCGACAGAATGCCAACGGGCCGCCCTACTTGCATATCACGCCAAGAAATGTGCGCATTCAGATGTATGGTGATTCAGCGATTCTTACGTTTGAATTTAATCGGGACAATAATTCATTTGGTCGTCGGACGCTGGTGTTTCATCGTGAGTCGGCTGGCTGGAAGATCGCGCATATCCATGCGTCAAACGTAGTCCGCCGAAATTAACCGCGCCGTCGAACAAATCGTTGGACGCGAGCGGTATCAGCGGGCTTGTCATCGACATCTTGCCGCTATCGCAGTTGTCTCCCGCTGCGTCAACTCAGACGTTATCCCGCTTCGCTTTGTGATGAAATATCGTGTGAAGGAGACCTATCATGAAGAAAATACTTTTGCTCGGGCTTTTCGTTTGTACGCTGTTCGGCTACGCGCAAACTCAAGTTCGCCAAGACACAACTGCGGACTCAAGTTTCAAGGCATTTCTGCCTGAGTGGGAGAAGGCACAGTCTCGTTTCATCAACGGCGATCCTACACTTTGGAAGCAGCATGCTTCGCACCGCGATGATGCCACGATCTTGGGCGGATTCGGCGGCTATGGTGAAAAGGGCTGGGACGCGGTGGGTGCGCGGTACGATTGGGCATCGTCCCAGTACAAAGGCGGCGGGGCTACGATGAAAGTCGAATACCTTAGCATCGTGGTCAGCGGAGACATGGCTTTCACCGTAGGGATTGAGCGGCAGGAAGGGGCGCGCGTGGGCGACCAGCAGGCCCCGACGCGGCGGGCTTTGCGAGCCACGCAAATCTTCCGGAGGGAGGACGGCGCTTGGAAGCTACTGCATCGCCATGCCGACCCGCTTATAGAAAAGCAGACGCCATCCGCAGTTCCAAAGAAGTAGGGCTATCGCTTAAACGCTCTCTAGCTACGGACGGCATAACGGCATGCACCCGACCGCGAACAGCGCGGCTCTCATCCGCAAGACTTGGCCGTATCACGGTTGAATGCGCGGCGGGTGATGCCGGGCGTTAGGCCGACGATAACACGTCCCGGCAGGGGAGGATGCTCAATGCAAGGAGAACTGGTCACCACAGGCGCCGAGCCCGTGGTTCGGCCTCGTTGTGACATGGAGGGGAGCTATGTGGCAGCCTGACGGCTGGGGATCGCACACACGCATCGGATTGCTCGCCCCGCACAATGATGTCGTGGCGGAGAGCGAGTTTTCGGCGCTCGTTCCGCAGGGAGTCTCGATTCACACAGCTCGTGTGCCTTTGGGCTGGCGAAGTGGCGCGGAGTCTCCTCCGATTGGCCTCGACGCGGCCCGTGCCTTCGCAGAGCCACCGCATGTGGACGAGGCCGCGGCACTGCTCGCCGACGCTCCGTTGGACGTCATCACCTATGCCTTCACGAGCAGTAGCTACATCCTTGGGCCAGACGGCGATCTGGCTCTGAAGACTCGGCTGGAGAAACGGACGCGCGGAATCCCGGTTCTCATTGCTTCCCTTTCAGCTGTAGCGGCACTGCGCGCGCTGGGAGTGCATCGGCCCGCC
>JANMQG010000165.1:0-57000 GCA_031370285.1 Chloracidobacterium sp.
GATTGAAACGGTCAACCAGCCTGCGGCAGCAGGCGGCAGCATAAAGCCCAGGGTGGGCGGGGTCCCCAACGGGGCAGCCCCGTTGGGGTGCATGAAGCGAAGCGAAACCCTGGGTAATGCGGCAAAAGTCTTTCAAGCCCGTGAAACGGGCGACAGAGGTTCGAGCGTAGCCTTCTGCCGCCCGCTTCGCGGGCTAGTGATTATCAAACGCCGTAACCCAGGGTTCCACTTCGCTCCACCCTGGGCTTTACGCTTCCGCCTGCTCCGCAGGCTCATTGTTGCCTTTCTCTTTAACTCTATTTCTTTGCGACTGTTTGTCAGGCTCATCCTTTTGTTTTCCTTTGCAGTCTCCTTAGGGGCAACCGCGCCCGCAGCCTTTGCTCAGTCCAAGCCCGACAAAGACTATCTCGTCTACATCTTGTCGGAAGCTGCCGACAAAATTTCTTTGATTCGCTTTGGACCGGGCGGCGCCCGCATCGATCACGAAGTGCCCACCGGCGACATGCCAATCGATATCGACGGTCCTCACGGAATCGCGATCTCCCACGACAAGGAGTTCTATTACGTTTCGCTGGCCCATGGCCGGCCTTTCGGATCCGTTTGGAAATACTCGACCAGGGACGATCGCGTCTTGGGCCGAACAACGCTGGGCCTGTTTCCAGCCACAATGGACCTGTCTCCGGATGGCTCCCTGCTGTATGTCGTGAATTTCAACTTGCACGGCGACATGGTGCCCTCGTCAGTTTCCGTGGTCGCGACCGAGCCGATGCTTGAAGTTGCACGCATTCAAACTTGTGCGATGCCGCATGGCTCGCGCCTGAATCCACAGGGGACTAAACACTATTCAGCCTGCATGATGGACGACCTGCTGGTGGAAATCGACACCGGTACATTAAAAGTTTCGCGGCATTTCCTGCTGACGAAAGGCCGGGAGATGGGCATGAGCGGCCCGCCCGTAGCCGCAAAGACGACAATGGGGAGCATGAAGGGCCCCCAGCCCGCGGCGAATGCCAGGCACATGGACATGGGCGGCCACGGGATGGAACCTCCTAAACCCGGCGACGTTTCCTGTTCCCCGACTTGGGCTCAACCTTCAGTAGCGGGTTCTTCCATCTTTGTAGCGTGCAATAAGTCCGACGAGATCGTGGAAGTAGACGGCGTGAAGTGGAAAGTGAAGCGGCGCATTCCCGCGCGCCCGGGAGTTTACAATCTGGCGATTACTAAAGACGGAACGCGATTGCTGGCAACCAACAAACGCAGCCAGTCGGTTTCGGTGTTTGACCTAAAGACCAGCCGGGAACTGGCCAACATCCACACGCGACGAAGAGTACTTCATGGCGTTGTTGTTTCACCCGACGACCGCTATGCCTTTGTTTCCGTGGAAGGCGTCGGGTCAGAACCTGGGACTGTAGAAATAATCGATCTTGCCACACTCAAGATCGTGGCCAGCTTGGACGTTGCGGAGGAAGCCGCCGGAATCCAGTTCCTAAAAACAGAGCCCGCGAAGTGACGAAGAGCCTCGCCAGCGTTTGCAACACCTCCTTCCGAACGTTCTCCCATTCACCATTTACCATTTAACCCACCAATCGTCCTCAGATGTAGACACCTCTCTATCCATTTGTGTGAGATGTCCACATGAAAGAATTGTTGCAGTGAGGCAATCCCGTTCTGGTCCCATCAAGAGATTCGCTTGCTAACTTCGGTATGGGCATTGCGAGAGTGCAGACCAATCCGAGGCAGTTTGAATTACGGAGATCCTCCCAATGAAGCCCAGAATACTGATTGTTGACGACGACGAAGCTATAACCCAGCAGCTCTTTTGGACGCTCAGTGATGACTATGAGGTGGTAACGGCAAACGATTTGCAGTCGGCCGTGCGGCGAGCCACGATCTATGAGCCTGCCGTTTCGATTCTCGACCTGCATTTGCCGCGCGAGGCCGAGTCGCCTGAAGTTGGACTGCGGGTTCTTGAATACTTAAAAACGCACCTTCCCGAATCGAAGGTTCTGGTCATCACTTCGGCAAGTGGCATGGAGACTCGCAACGCTTGTTACGCCGTTGGCGCTGATGAGTTTCTCGATAAGCCATTTGATACGGAAAAGCTGCTGGCCACCATGCGCCGGATGGCGCCGCGCTCGTTTGACCTCGTCTGAATTCCTCATCGCCCGTCCGTTTCAAGACAACCCCTGGCATTGGGCGCGGATGGAACGCCGCTTACGCGAAGCTGGAAGACCTTCCTGAACTCACATCGCTTACGCTTGATATTCGGCGCCGCGTTTATCCGTGCGAATCCGCGGCTAGTGAATTCAGGGTCCCAATCGTCATGCTCATACTGACTTCTCGCTGCCCGTCTGCGATAATGACTCCCTCGCGATAGTTCAAGTCAGTTTCTTCAATAGTGATTGATGAGTGAAGCAAGCGACATGGTAAGCGGCGTGAGTGAACTACCACTCTTTCCGTTGTCAGTAGTTTTATTTCCCGGCGTCCCACTGCCGTTGCACATCTTTGAGCCCCGCTATCGACAAATGCTGGAGGATATCCAGGCTGGCGATAATCTTTTTGGACTCTCCTACTTCGAAGCCTCGACCACACCGCGAGAGATGCCGCCGGTTGGCAGTATCGGTTGTGTGGCTAAGGTCACTGACACGCAAGCTTTTCCGGATGGCCGCTCAAATATTCTTACGGTCGGCCTGATCAGGTATCGCATTGAAGAATATGTGGAGCGCGGGAATCCGTACCTGGTTGCGCGGGTCAGTTACTTTGAAGATGAAGACGAGAATAACGAGGCGTTACAGGAACGTTCGCGCGAAGTTGCGGAAACGTTTACCCGCATTGCTCGCGCGGTGCGCATTATCAACGACGAGCGCGCGCACTTGCCAAACATCACTGGCACTGAGCCCGAACGACTCTCATTTCTGGTCGCGGCCGCCATGGAAGTGGAGATAGATGTGAAGCAGGAACTGCTCGAACTGCGTTCAACTTCCGAGCGCTTGCGGCGCTTGCGCGACATCCTCACGCGCGCCGTCTCCGGCTACGAAGAGCGGGCGCGGGTCCATGAGCTGGCGAAGGGAAATGGACATAGCGGAAAGAAAATTGAATTGGAATGAGACGAAGAGTTAGCACATTTTCCATTTGTCATTTTCGATTTTCCATTTGTCATCGGTGACGAGCGTTGCCGCTGAGATTCCAATGTTCGAATGAAAAATGAGAAATGAGAAATGGAAAATCGGAGTTAAGTGGAAGACCGGAGTCCAGTTGGCAAACAATACAAGCAACGAAATAACCGTGCGCGTGCTCTTCTTTGGTGCGGCGCGCGACGCGGTCGGACAAGGTGAAGTCGACTTCGTCTTGCATGGCACGCCAACTGCCGCGAGTGCCTTCGCGCAAATGCTGGAAAAATTTCCCGATCTGAGCCGTTTCGGACGCTCGCTCTTATTTGCCGTGAATCAGGAATATGCCCAGGCAGATCGCGAAGTTCACGACGGCGATGAGTTGGCCGTGTTTCCGCCCGTAAGCGGTGGGGCTGGGAACGCAGGCATCTTGCCTGCCTCAACGTTCGCAAAAGACTTCTTCGAATTAACCACAAACCCGATCGATGTTGGCGCCGTTGCCCGACGTGTCGTCCCACCTGAATGCGGCGCAACGGTCACGTTAGACGGCTACGCGCGCGAGTGGACGCGCGGTCGCAGAACGCTCCATCTGGTCTACGAAGCCTACGCCCCGATGGCTCAGCGCGAACTCGAGCGGCTCGGACGTGAAGCTCACGAGCACTTCGACATTGCGCACATCAGCATAGTTCACCGGACTGGCCGGTTGGAAATTGGCGAGACCAGCGTCGTGATCGCCGTCAGCGCGCCACATCGACGCGCCGCGTTTGAGGCTTGCGAGTGGGCTATTAGCGAACTTAAACGTACCGTGCCGATTTGGAAGAAAGAGGTTTTCGCAGACGGTGAGGTTTGGGTTGAAGGCGCACCTGGTACTGACCCTCACCCTTGATGATTGTAGGGGCCAGTGTCTAGAATCAGTTCGGAGGCCAAGCAGTGGACAATAACTACGTCAACGTCGATGGCGATTCTTATAGAATTGGCGGCACTCGCGTGTCGCTCGATTCAATCGTCTACGACTACTTAAGCGGCCTTGCCGGACTGCCGCACTAGCTCGGCGTTTCCTCAATGTCTTCTTCCGCGGCGGCCTCAACCAGCGAGGCGCTGGTTACCCGATCGCCCTCGTCGGTCTTTATCAACCTGACGCCCTGCGCGCTGCGGCCGGTCTTACGGATGTGTCCCGCCTCGAGCCGGATCAGTTTGGCCTGTTGGGTGATGATCATGATCTCTGAGTCTTCATCAACCGGGAACACGGCTACGACCTTGCCGGTCTTGTCCGTCGTTTTCATGTTGATGACGCCCTTGCCGCCCCGCGACTGCAAGCGGTAAGTCGTGATTGGCGTCTGCTTGCCGTAACCCAACTCGGACACGGAAAGCATCTTCTCCGAGTCGTCGGCAGAGACCGGGCAAACTGAAACAACATAATCTTCCTTGCGCAGGTCAATGCCACGAACTCCCCGTGTCGCCCGGCCCATCGGCCGCACGTTCTTTTCGTCAAAGCGAATAGCCTGGCCGTCGTGCGTGGCGATAAAGATTCGTTTTGTGCCGTCAGTCAAGACGACGTCCAGCAACTGATCGCCATCATCCACATTGATGGCGATGATGCCGTTTGAACGGATGTTCTGGAAATCGGCAAGTGACGTCTTCTTGATCACGCCCTTGCGCGTGACCATCACTACATAGCGACCTTCCGCGAAGTCACGCACCGGAACGACGCCCGCAAGCTTCCGGTCAGAAGGAATATTGATCAGATTCACCACCGCTTTGCCGCGCGCCGAAGCTGCGGCGTCGGGAACTTCGTGGACTTTCAGCTTGTAGACCATGCCGTCGTCCGTAAAGATCATGATGTAAGCATGAGTGGAAGCGATGAAGAGATGCTCGACGTAGTCGCTGCCCTTGGCCGCGGCGCCAAAGCGGCCCTTGCCGCCGCGGCCCTGCCGCGAGTAGGTGGTAATGGGAGTACGTTTGATGTAGCCACTGTTGGTAACGGTAATCGCGACATCTTCGTCAGCGATCAAGTCCTCGATTGAAAACTCGACGCCTTCATCAACGATCTCGGTCCGGCGGCCGTCGCCAAACTCTTTCTTGACCTCTTCCAGTTCGTTGCCAATCACGCGTCGCAGCGACCTTTCATTAGCCAGAATCTCTTCTAATTCAGCGATCAACTTAATAATACCTTCATACTCGTCGACAATTTTCTGACGCTCGAGCGCCGACAGACGGCGCAACTGGAGATCGAGGATCGCCTGCGCCTGAATATCGGAAAACGCCAGACGCTCCATCGTCTTTTGCATTTTTCCCAGAAAGGTCTTGAGCGCAACGTCGGAAGGGGCACCCTTCCAGGTTTTCACTTCGCTCATCGTCTTCATCTGGCCGGTGAGCCATAGTCGCGCCTCATCGACTGAGCGAGAATTGCGTATCAGCGTAACAATGTAATCGAGCGCATCGATCGCCTTTGTCAAACCCTCCAGAATATGAGCGCGCGCCCTGGCTTTCCGCAGTTCGTATTCTGTGCGCCGGCGCACCACTTCCCGGCGGAAGTCGATGAAACACTCCAGCATCTGCTTGAGGTTCATAACGCGCGGCTGTCCATTTACGATGGCCAGATTGATTACGCCAAACGAAGATTGCATTGGCGTCAATTTGTAAAGCTTGTTCAGGACAACCTGCGGCACCGCATCCCGCTTGAGTTCGACCACGATACGCATGCCGCTGCGATCCGATTCGTCACGCAGATCGGAAACACCTTCGAGCTTCTTCTCGTTGATTAGCTCCGCGATTCGTTCGAGCAGTCGGGCCTTGTTTACCTGGAAGGGGATCTCGGTAATAACTACCGCATCGCGCTCGCCGGTGCCCCGTCCAATGCGATCGATTCCGGCGCGCGCGCGCATCTGTATTATCCCGCGACCGGTCAGATACGACTTCTTAAGTTCCTCGCCACCGTAGATAAAACCTCCGGTAGGGAAGTCAGGCCCGGTAACAATTTTCATCAGCACTTCAATCGCGACACTCGGATCGCGCAGGAGCGCTAAGGTGGCATCAACGATTTCCGTAAGGTTGTGCGGGGGAATTTTCGTGGCCATTCCTACCGCAATTCCATCCGAGCCGTTTATCAGCAGGTTGGGAATGCGCGTGGGCATTACCTTCGGCTCACTCAAAGACTCGTCGTAGTTTGGTTGAAAATCGACCGTCTCTTTTTCAAGATCGGCGAGCATTACATTCGCCACGCGCGCCATGCGAATTTCCGTGTAGCGCATTGCCGCGGCTGCGTCGCCGTCCACCGAGCCGAAGTTTCCCTGTCCGTCGATTAACGGATAGCGCATAGAAAACTCCTGCGCCAGACGAACGATCGTGTCGTAAACCGCGGTGTCGCCGTGCGGATGATACTTACCGATCACATCGCCGACGATGCGCGCACTTTTCTTGTAAGGCTTGTTATAAGTGTTGCCGAGCTCATGCATCGCCCAGAGCACGCGCCGGTGAACCGGCTTGAGTCCGTCGCGCACATCCGGCAAAGCGCGCCCGATGATTACGGACATCGCATAGTCGAGATACGAACGCCGCATCTCATCTTCAATGTTTATAGGTTTGTGTTCAGAAGCTGTTTCCATCCCGTTGACCTTTCCAGTACAATCCGCCCGCAGTCGGCTTTACCGTTGGACTGTGCGCAACGACGCGCGAGGACTGTATTTCATCATCCACTAGCTGGGGTTTCGGTGTTTGTCTGAATTGAGCTTCTTTCGCGCCGAATTTCAGGCCTCAAAAGGGCGCGCATTAAAGAGCTCAAAAGGGCTTTGAAAAGTAAGCGTTATTGTAGCCTGAAGAGGCGCTTTTTGGCAAACGCTAGAGGCCCCAAAACTCCAGTAAAATCAATAGCTTCGACCTGTGTTGACTTTGTGAATTGTTACCGGCGGAGCGGGTCGAAATCACCGGCAATTTGAGCCTGAATCCGTAGCGCCCAAACTCCAGCGTTCATATGTCTGAACAACGAAAATGGAAGCGCATTCGCGAGCGATTGGAACTAAAACTTCCCGTCCGCGTGCGCTGTCGGGAGACGGCGGATTTGGAGTGGAGCGAAATCACCCGACTCATCGACGTCTCGCCCTTTGGCGCAGGTTTCACTTTGAAACGACCGGTCGAAAAAGGACGGTTGCTGCTCATGACCATTCCTATGCCGCGGCAATTGCGAGTTTTTGATCACGGTGAAGACCAATATAGAGTTTGGGCACTGGTACGTTACATCAGGCCAATGGTACCCGCTGCTGGTAAGCCGCCTCAGTTCGAAGTTGGCGTTGCGTTTATCGGAAAACAACCGCCGCGCAGTTATGAAGAAAACCCTTCACGGCGTTACGACGTTGGCGCGGCAAAGCCAGGTGAATTCGCCCCGATCGAAGAATGGCCTCCGCCGGATTTGGAATCCCCTGATAAAAGGTCCTCTACGCGTCACAACATTCCCGTCGATATGTTGATTGAAACTTATAGCGAAAATGGAGAAGTTGAATTCAGCGAGCACACCGTGACGGAAAACATTAGCGCGCAGGGGGCTGCAGTGTATACGACGCTCAGTTTACCAGTAGGTCGATTTCTCCGGTTGTCTAGTCAGCAGTTTAAACTGTCGGTCTATGCTGCGGTACGTGGCTCCAGCATGGGACCGACCGGCGTAACGCGCATTCATGTTGAGTTCATCGACCATGAGTGGCCGCTCTGAAATTTGGCCGGCAATTTTACGCAACAATAAATGGGTGTGATTTCCCCAGCCTACTATTTCTACCCGAGCCCTGTTAACTCTCTCGAGTCACGTGAGTAACCCGGAAACAGCGTCAGAAAAGAAGGCTGGTGACGGCTCGCAGCGCGTTGAAAAAGCGCTGCCGGCCTGGTCGATCGACCTGCTACGACCCATTATCCGTCTGGGGAGTCACGTATTCTGGCGTCTGGAACATAAAGGCGTCGAAAACATTCCGCAAAACAGCGGGCTGATCATCGCTGCGAATCACCAGAGCTACGGCGATCCCTTTTGGCTGGCCATACCGGTTAAGAGGCCCATTAGGTTTCTCGCGTGGAGCGAGGCGTTTTCATGGCCGGTAATTGGCAAGGCTATCAGGCTGCTGGGCGCTTGGCCGCTACAGGTGCAAGGAAGCGACCCAGCGGCGATTCGTCGTTCATTAACGTGGCTCCGCGATTCCGGCGTGATTGTAATTTTCCCCGAGGGCGGGCGCGGGCTGGCGGACGGTTCGATGATAAGGATGAAGGGTGGCGCAGTGCGGATGGCCCTGGAGGCTCAGGTTCCGATTCTCCCGGTAACAATTCGCGGCGCCAATCGCGTCTGGCCGGCTGACAAATTGTTTCCTCGACCAGGAAAAGTTGAGATTACTTATCACCCCATCTTCCACGTCAAACAGCAACCGGGTGAAGAAGCACGCGCTTGCGCTCGGCGGGAAACGGATCGACTGGGTGAGATCATCCGATCGGCTCTGTAAACTAGTTCGTTCCCAACGTGCGCATCATTGCGTCGTGGACCAGTCCATTGCTGGCCAGCACCTTGGGCGTAAAGATGTTCAAAGTGCCGCCGGTGAAATCAGTTACTCGCCCGCCGGCTTCTTCAATAAGGAGTACGCCCGCGGCGACGTCCCACGCGCTTAAGCCGTCTTCCCAAAAGCCGTCGAAGCGGCCGCAGGCAACGTAGGCGAGATCGATCGCCGCCGAGCCGTCGCGTCTGACAGCCTGAGCCTCCATCGTGAAATTCGCAAAATCGCGCGCAAAATTTGGACGTTCACGAACGTTGTAAGGAAAGCCGGTGCACAGCATCGCGTTGTTTAGATCCGCCACTGTAGACACACGCACGCGCCGCCCGTTCAAAGTCGCGCCCTGACCTCGCTCTGCCGCAAACATTTCATTGCGCGTTGGATCGTAAATCACCGCCACCTCGATCGCGCCCGCGCGTTCAAGGGCAATGGAGACACAAAAGCAGGGATAGCCGTGCGCATAGTTGGTGGTGCCATCAAGCGGATCGATGATCCACCTCCACTCGCTCTTTCCGCGCTCTGACTCTACGCCGGCAGTCACACCGGATTCCTCGGCGAGAATTGCGTGACGCGGATAGTGTGACTTGATGCGTTCGATGATTAGCTTTTCCGAAGCGAGATCGGCTTCGGTGACGAGATCAATATCGCCTTTATTCGACACCTGGAGCGCTCGTCCGAGACGATCCGCGAGAATGGCGCCCGCATCGCGAGCTGTTTGAATCGCAAAGTTAAGCACTTTTTTTCTTCTTGGTTGGATTTTCTTGCCAGCTAAACAGCATATCGTAAGCGTCGGCTCGCCGCTAACTACGAAAAGATAGCTAGTGAATAAGGCGCCGCTGGTTCAGTTTGCTTCTTGCGACCTCTCATTAACATCGCGGCTTCAGCCCGGTGACCACACAGCTTTGATGGAATTCGCAACCGTTTCAACGGTTTACCCTTTCGTGAGGTTGCCATGAGGCCGTTTGAAACCGTTCAAACGGTTGTGGACGCTGGGGCGGCTTTCCCGTCACCGGGCTGAAGCCGCGGTGTTAATGAGAGACAACAACTCTTGATGCAAGTCCAATGAATCAAGGTCAAATTGGATTGCTCGGCCAACTCCTCATATTGACATAAAGCAGATGGCGGTTATTCTAACCTTCTAAAATCGATCCGGTGACCTTCGGATTCGCCTCGGCAACCAGGACTTTTGAGGAGAACGGCACACATGAAAAGACCAGTTTCTCTCTTGCTCAGTGCACTCATCTTTCTCGCTCCCGCAGTTTCGGCCCTGGCCTGGGGTGACGATGGCCACCAGACAGTCGGCAAAATTGCCTCGCTGCGCATCAAGCCGCGAACTGCCCAAAAGATCGCGCAGATATTGAAACCTGGCGAAACGCTAGCCAACATCGCAAGCTGGGCCGACAGTGTGAAGGAGCGCATGGGCAAGACTGACCCGGATCCAGACACCAACGCTTTCCTTCAAGACATCGCGCACAACGAAAAGAATCGTGAGTGGCCCTACGATGACTTGCCGCTCAATTGCAAAAATTACCAGACCTGCACCGGCTTCACTCCGGACAACGACATCGTCCACATGCTCAACGTTTGCATCCGCACCCTACAGGGACATCCTGATCCAAACCATCCCCTCAGCCAGCGCAACGCGCTGAAGTTGCTAGTCCATTTATGGGCGACATGCACCAGCCTCTGCACATCGGCTGTGGCTATATTGACGTCAACGGTCCCCACGGCACCATGCTAATCGCCAGAGACCCACAAGCGATCCGGCAGAAAAATTTGCCGAGCGACAATGGCGCCAATCAGTTGGTCATCGACAACGATAAGAAGAAGCTGCATGGATTCTGGGACTTCGATCTGGTCACCTCGTTGATGCAGGCGACCGGCAAACAGACTCCCGACGCGTTGGGATCGTTTTTGCAGGAGACTGTGCGGCCAATATCGAGTTGGAACCCGCGCGGCCCGGTTAGTACCTGGGGGGCACGGTGGGCTACCGATTCTCTGCGGCAGTCGCGAGATCACGCTTACAAGGGTCTGAACATTACCGGACAGAGAACAATCACCGTCACCACGCGCAACGGGCAACCAGTCATGCGCGACGGCCAGGTGGTTACCGATATCGTTTACGACATCACACGTCCGGCCAACTACGAAACGCTGAACCGCGAACTGGTGCGCCAGCAACTCGCAAAGGCCGGGTACCGCCTGGCAAAATTGCTTGATGCCATCTACGCTACAAACTGAATAGAGGCTCGACAGGATTCACACGATTAACAGGATAGAACCCACTTCTTAATGCTTTCGTAATCTTGTCCATCCTGTTAATCCTGTCTATTCTGAAGCATGAACAAGATCAATCTCCGCGAGAAACTTTCGCTCATTGACGACCATTGGAACCCGCGTATCATCGGCGAGCTAAACGGGCAACACCTCAAACTGGTAAAGTTTAAGGGACCGTTCACCTGGCATCATCACGAAGCTGAAGACGAAATGTTTCTGGTCGTAAAGGGTAGATTTCGGATGGAGTTTCGCAGTGATGACTCCTCCGATTCAGGCGAGCAAAAGGAAGTCTGGCTGGAAGCGGGTGAGTTCATTGTCGTACCTCGCGGAGTGGAACACAGGCCGGTCGCCGACGAAGAGGCGGAGGTGCTGCTTTTCGAACCCGCTACAACGCTAAATAACGGGAACGTATGCGATCAGTTTACCGTACCAAAACTCGACTGGATCTAAAACGCTGTCAGTAACCCGCGTCATGTGTGAAGATAAGCAAACCCTGAAACGGAGGCCTTATGATTGTGAGAAAAACTTTTAGTCCCCTCGTAGTAGTTCTTTTAGTGTTGGCAGCGGCTGCGTTAAGCGTCCGAGCGCAAACCACGCTCGGTCAATGCCTACCCGGTGGCGCACAGCTGGCGACAACCAGCTCCGCTGCGTTATCCCCAAACCTCAGGACGATCTCGCCCGCTACGCAGGGCGTGATCAATTCCCTCTCGAGCCTGCCGGAGGCGGATGGCCTGATTTACATCAATCCACAGCGCATACTTAACGAGGTCTTGCCCAAGTTTCTACCGGCGAAAGACCTCGAGAACATGCGCAAGGGTTTTGAAGAAGCCAAACAACAGGCCGGCGTCGATCCGACGAAGGTTGAATACCTCGTCATCGCTGTTCGTTTCAAAAAGCCGACCGCCGATCTCAACTTCCAGGCGCCGGAAATCATGTTGGTGTCGAGTGGAGATTTCAGCGCCGAGTCATTGTTGGGGTTGGCACGAATGGCTTCGCAGGGCAAACTCCGCGACGAGAAGTATGGCACCAAGACGATCGGACTCATGACAATTGACCCCATCGCGAAGGAGTCGGAAAAAACTCCCCTGCTTAAGTCTTTTACGGAGCTTGGGGTAGTGGCGCTCAACGCCAACACTATCGCCACCGGCAGCCCGGGATATTTACGAGCCGCAATCGATGCCGGCGAAGGCAAGGGACGCATCAGCACGGAAGCTCTAAACTTCCTCGTGCGCGACCCAAATGCCCTCATAAGTTATGCAGGTTCGCCCTGGGGTTCATTTGCAAAGAGCTTCGGCATGCTGGGCACGGAGACAACCCCTCGAGCCCCGCGCTGTGAATCGAAAATTGGTGACTTCTACGGTGCGCTTACAATGGATGCTACGAACTTCATGATTCGCGGCGTGAGCAATGCTGACAATCCCGACACTGCAAAGATAATCGCTAATCTGTATTCAATGCTGCTGCGATATGCGACCAGCTCAATAAAAGACCCGACTGCACAGTCAGTCTTGAACCGACTAACCGTCGCCGCCGAGGGTGATGAAGTGTTGGTTAGTGCAGACTTCCCGCAGCAGATGGTAATTGAGCTGATTCAACAACAGATGAAGCCAAAGCAGGTAGAAGCAACAGCAACAGACGTAATGAAGGTAACGAAACCGGCGGTGAGGAGACGCAGAACGCGGCGCCGGCATTGAGCATAGTTTAGAAGTGGACCCAACCTCTTCAGCGGTTGCCGTGCTGACGGCGATGATCACGCCGGCGGTATTAATCTCTGCCTGCGGCAGCATGATTCTCTCCACTTCGTCCCGGCTCGGCCGCGTTGTCGATCGGGTTCGTGCGTTATCAGACAAACTGGACGAACTCGCCCAGAAGCACGCAGATGAAACTAAAGAACGACAGGGCGTCATCTTCGCGCAGCTAGACAAGCTGACCAGCCGCGCGCGCATTTTGCAGCGTTCGATGGTGGCCTTTTACCTGGCTGCCGGAATGTTTGTAGCCACCAGTGTGGCCATCGGCGTGGTGGCCGTCATCCCAAGCAGTCCGCGTTACAACTACGTGCCGGTGATAGTTGGTCTGTTGGGCGCGTGCTTTCTTTTTTACGGCAGCATGTTGTTGATCTTCGAAGCGCGGCTGGCGCTCAGCACCATCCATGCGGAGATGGATTTCATCTGGGGCCAAACTACGAGGGTTGCGCCTGCGGATCTGGTCGAACAACACAAACCGCACTTTGTGCATTTTCGTAGTCACAAGTAAGAACAGAGCTCAGATGTCAGAGGTCAGAAGTCAGATAGAGGGTCAGCCCTCTTATTTGCGATTATTCGAGCAAGGAGAGCTGGCGAAGCGCGTAGATGCGCTCGAGGCCCTGCTCGAACGCTGCACCATTTGCCCGCACGACTGTCTCAACAACCGTTTGCAAAACGAAATTGCGGCGTGCTACTCGGGACGGCTGCCGATCGTTTCTTCCTACACAGCGCACTTCGGCGAAGAGCCCGCGCTTGTCGGCACGCACGGCGCGGGCAATATTTTCTTTGGCAACTGCAACCTGCGCTGCGTCTACTGTCAGAACTACCAGATCTCACAAACACACAAAGAACAACTCAAAAACGAGATAACGCACGAACGCCTGGCGGAGATGATGCTCGAGCTGCAGGCAAAGGGTTGTCACAACATCAACTTCGTTTCGCCCACGCACTTCGCGCCGCAGCTGGCGCGTAGCGTCCTGCTCGCCGCGCAAGCGGGATTAAAGCTTCCCATTGTTTACAACACAAACGCTTACGATTCCGTCGCGGTACTCAGACTGCTTGAAGGAATCGTCGGCGTCTATTTACCCGATCTCAAATATGCTGAGGACAGCGCCGGCTATCTCTATTCGAAGGTTTCGGGCTACAAGGAACATGCGCGCCGCGCTATCTCCGAGATGTACCGGCAGGTGAGCGACGAACTGGTTTTTAGCGAGGATGGTTTGTTGCAGCGCGGACTCATCATCCGTCTGTTAGTTTTGCCGAATGATATTGGCGGCGTGCGTGAATCACTCGAATGGATCAAAGACGAGCTTAGTCCGCGCGTGGCTGTTTCAATGATGGCGCAATACTACCCAACGCACCAGGCAGCCACGAGCAAGCGCCACATTTTGCTCTCACGCCGCATAACAGAGACTGAATGGCTGCGCGCGCTTACCGCGCTGGATGAACTGGGAATGGGAGAAGGCTGGACGCAGGAGTTTGACGGCGCCGCGCATTACTACCGCCCGGATTTTGCTAATCGCGAAAAACCATTCAGAGATGTAAGAGATTTCCAATCTTAGCGCTGCCTCGCATTAGAGATGTTCGAACGTGTTCTTAAACTATTTCGCGAGCGAATCAGGGCGGGCCGTTTCGTCGTAACCTTACACGCTGTAGAAGAATTAGAGGACGACGGTATTTCGGTTTACGATGTCGAACACGCAATCCTGACGGGAGAGATTACTCGACGGCAAAAGGACGAAGATACGGGAGAATGGAAATATCTAGTAAGCGGTCGCACTCTCTCGCACGAGGAAGTTGTGGTTGTTGCCAAATTGAGCCCAACTGATAAGTTGGTTATCATTACCGTCTATGGTGAAGCAAATGAATAAAGTTAACACCTTGGTTTGCGATGTTTGTGGCAAGGAAGGCGCACTGATACGTCACGTTACGCGAAGCTATGGCAAGGGCGCCCGCTTACTTGTGATCGAAAATGTGCCGCTAATCTCCTGTCCGCATTGCGGCGAGAGTTATATGACCGCTGCCACTCTGCATCAAATCGAGCGCATTAAGCGCCAACGTGCCCGCTCAGCGAGTAAGCGGCCGGTCGCAGTTGCGGTCTTCGCATAGTGGCGGACCGGAGACTACTACCGCCCCAACTTCGAAAACCGCGAGACTCCATTCAAGGATAGCCGGCTTTTCATAGCGCAGAGTCTATGAAGGAAACTAGCAAAGAAAAAGTGGCAATCGATGAGATGCCGTCTGAATATGACTTCACCAATAAGAAGGGTGTGAGAGGTAAGTACTATCGCGCTTATCGGGAGGGGCACGAGGTGCGGATCCGCAAGGCAGACGGTAACACCCGTGAGCCGCGTCTCAATGAAGCGATTCTACCTACACTCATGAGAAGGAACGCAGAGTTTATTGTATTCGCAGTCAATCAAGCCAAGGAAGCGGAGGCATTTGGCTTCACGCGGAACGAGTGTTGTCGCAACTTGAAGACTGCTTTGCATCAATATTGGCAGAACAAGACGCTCGGACTTCATGGCCAATCGCAGAAGGCGAAAATTCCGCGCTCGAAATCCGCCTTGGACAGACCACTGAACGAGTGCGTGGTTGAGCATGTCGTTCCCCAAATGGCCGTTGTAAATCGCCTCATGGATATGGAGCTTCTTACCGAAGCAGCCGTAACCGAACTCTTGACTCAGTGGTTCACAGTCATGCTGGTTACTCGCGAGGAGCACGCGCGGCTTAACGCATCTGGACTACGCTCGACAATGCCTCGCGATTGGGACTGCACAGATGTATTTTCCCGATACGCTGCGGTCGGCATCGAGCAAGCTGATCAACCCCCACACTCGCAATGAGGACTTACCACCCTTGCTTTACAAGACTAGATATCCATGCTTAGTAACGGATTTCCGCATTTGCGGAATCCTAGCTTACCGGCAAGAAGATCTACTACTTACGATTTATTCGGGTTGAGGTGGTGTGTCGTGTGCTCTGTTACGGATGGGCGACCAGCAATCCGGTCGTTCGGGCTTGGCAGATCGTTCGTCGTCTGAGAACTCCCGGAGAGTTGATTGGCGGCGTACCCGCTCTGTCCAGCCATCGCCTCCAATTCCCTTTGAGACTCTGCATCGTCTGAACGGTCTTCAAGGGTTTTGCGGGGGATAGTGAAAGCGAGGCCGTTTAATACCAGACCGAGGCCGATCAAAAACGTAATCAACCCCAGCGCAACAAAAGGAATCAGATCGTGCGCTTCCAAACTCATCAAGAAGATCAGCAGGGCCGCACCCAAACCGATGGCCGCGGTCACCACTCCAGCACGTACGCGCCGCAACCGCTTCTCCTCCGGCGACTCAAGAAACTTTTCGATCTGTGGCAGGACGTCTTCGGCCACCTGCTTCAGATCGCGTGCCGAGTCCATTTCCCGGATCTTCTCGGCCATCGCCCGACTGATCTGTTCGCGCGCAGACACTGCCGACGCCGTAATCGTATCAGGCCGCTCCAGCCCTCGACGCACAACGCGCAAGTCAGTACCGCAAGCACGGCAATACTGGCTAATTTGTCGTTCTTCTGAACCGCAGGTGGGACAATACATTGTGCTGGGATATACGGACGTTCCGGCAGGTAAGTTCCAAGACCAGTGAAGAGTGAATAGTGAAGAGTGAAAAGCTAAACGAACTATTAAGAGCCCTGGCCGTCGCTCAACTACTTTTCACCCTTCACTATTCACTGTTCACTGCTCTTCGACCTTCACGCCGCGCCAAAACGCAATGTGGTCCTTGATCTCAGCCGCCGCGTCCTTCGGCTGCGGGTAATACCACGCAGCGTCCTTGTTGGTCTCACCGTTAACAACCACATTGTGATAACTGGCGTCGCCTTTCCAGGGGCAGCGCGTTTGAGTACTGCTCGGCTGAAGATAATCTTTGTTGACCGACTCGGGCGGAAAGTAGTGATTGCCTTCGACCACGACGGTCTCGTCGCTGTCTGCTATTACCGTATTGTTCCAGGTGGCTTTCATAAGTGAATAGTAATGAGTGAAAGGTGAAAAGTAAAAACGAAAGGGCTTAATTTTTTACCCTTCACTCTTCACTTTTCACTGTCCTCCGCCGCTCACCGAGGGCAAAATCGTAATCTCGCAATTGTCTGGCAGCGTTGTTTCGAGAAGTTCCTTGCGCCGCACGTTGTCGTCGGCGAGAAAAATGTTTACATGCTGCCGGAGCTTTCCCTGTTCATTCAGCACGCGATCGCGCAGGCCAATGTGCCGGCGCCACAAACTATCGAGAGCTTCACCAACAGTTGCAGCCGGAGAGTCAACGACGATCTGGCTCTCTCCATTCGTAAAGTCAGTTAAGAATCCGGTGACGTTGAAGGTGATCATGAGTTGCTCACGGGAGAACGCCTTCCGGCACGAGCCACGGATGCATCTCAATTGCCAGCCGGCCCGCTTGAACTGCCGGGTCCGTTTCAGCTAACGCCCTTGCTTCGTCAATCGAAGCGACCTTGAAAACGAAGATGCCACGAAGCGAGGTGTTATCTCCGAAAGGCCCGGCAACCACGAGCTTTTTCATTTCAGCTAAACGAACGATATTTGCCAGATGTGCTTTCTGCAACTCGGCGGTGGCGGGAGTTTGCTCCGGTGTCCACTTTGCGCCTCGCGTCAAAAAGCCAAGGTAAGCTGTAGTCATAGTGATCGGCGAAGCTGGTTTTTTCATCACATCTTCAGACCACCACGGATGCATTTCGGCTTTAAAGAAACCGGCCTTGACCGCCGGATCAGCCTCGGCCCAGTCGTGCGCCTCCTCGGCTGACTTTGCGCGGAAAACAATAACACCGGCAATGTCGCCATCGTCTGCAAACGGACCGGCGATGACAGCCTTGCCGGTTTCAAGTAGCGACATGACGTTCGCTATATGTGCCGACTGCACCTCTTTTGGCATTCCCGCGGCGTTGTAATTCGGGCCACGCTTCAGCAAGGCCATATGAAACTCGATTAACTTGTGTTCGGGTTCCTTCTTATCCTGAGCTCGGACAATTGCCGCGATTGCAACCAGCGAAAGAACGACTAAAGAACCTGCAAGAAATGTTTTCATCGGTTTTTCCACGTGTGACCTGAGTTTTTGTGGTCGGGAGTTTACTGTACTTGCGCCGCCTTCACACAAACTACCGGCGGCAAACTTTCCAGAATCGCCCTCCACGACTCGCCACTGTCAGCAGATCCAAACAGCTTTCCGCTCCGCGTGCCGAAGTAAAATCCGGTTGGCTGCAAGCTATCTGCCGAGAGGCCATCGCGTAATACTGTCTCCAGCGCGTTCTCCTGCGGCAATCCATTTCCTACAGCGTCCCACGACTTACCGGCATTCTGTGTACGATACAGTCGCAACTTCCCTTCCGGCGTGCAACGAAACTCGTCCGACTCGAGCGGGATAATGTAAACACTGTCGGGATTGTTAGGATCGACTTCCATAGCGAAACCAAAATCCGAGGGCACACCGTTGGCGATGTCGGTCCAGGAATCGCCACCGTTCTCGCTCCTGTACAGACCCCAGTGGTTCTGCAAGAACATGCGCTGTGGATTGGATGGATGGCTAACGATCTTGTGAACGCACTGTCCCCATTCGGGATACTGCTGACCCTCCGGCAGAAACTGCGCCCGCACACCCTGGTTGCGCGGCTGCCAATTCTCGCCGCCGTCGTCAGTGCGATAAACACCGCCCGTCGAGATGGCTATGAACAAGCGTTTGCTGTTTGACGGGTCAGGCAGAATGGTATGCAAGCAGAGCCCACCGCCTCCCGGCTGCCACTGCGAACGGTGCGGATGATCGTAGAGACCCTTTACGAGCGCCCAGCTCGCGCCGGCGTCCGTGGACTTGAACAACGCCGCCGGCTCAACTCCACAATACAAAGTGTCCGGTTCTCCGGGATGTCCCATCGCAATCTGCCAGATCTGTTTTACTGACGAGTCGGCTGCTTCCGGAAACTTTACGCCGTAGGTCTCCGGCTCAGTCCATGTCTTCCCGGTGTCGTCTGACGAACTCAAATATGAACCCCAATAGGAACTGTTCACCGCCGCCCAGAGGCGCGTGCGCCCATTGCGATCGTCGTAGGCAAGCGCGTATATCGCTCGGCCGGGAAAATAGGGACCGCCGACTTCCCACTGTTGACGTTGCTTATCTGAACGAAGCACAAATGCTCCCTTCATCGTGCCGGCAAGTAACAGTACATCGCCGGATGCAGCTTCGATGTGATTTGGTTTGGGCATAGGGGAACTCCGAAGATGAAATTCGGTGAACGGTGCGCGTTGCATTATAGAGAAGGACCGGACCAGCGCAAAGACGGGAGTTGGACATTTTCCCCGATCCGAAAATTCGTAAGAGTTTGCGGACCAAAAGGTTCCCAATTCAAGAATTCCGGTTCGATTAGCACTATATAAAAAGCATTCGGAAAACTGTTGAGCACTGAAGGGTTACACCGGAGAAAACCCCGGCAGACCCCCGCCCAGATCTGTCTTGTTGTCTGTTCATTTTGTTCTGACTCTGAGCTTTGCCATTCGACCTTCATGGCCATTGAAGCCACATCGACTCCGCAGCCCAGTCGAACTCTTTCGCTCCGCAGGTTTGCGGCCAGCCTCTCCTCGTTCTTTCATGACGACCTCCTCAGTAATCGACGACTCATTTTCCGCTCACTCTGCGGTCTATTCGCATTGGCGCTGATCATTGGCGGCGACTCCCTCCTCGGTTCTTACAAATATTATTCGCGAATAATTGATGCGCGATTGGCAAGTGGCTATTTGACCAGCCGCCCCGGTCTTTACGCAGCGCCGCGTACCCTACGGGCCGGCCAGAAACTATCGCGCGCGGATTTGATCGTCGCCCTGAGACGATCCGGATACGTGAAGTCGGAAGGGAGCAATGTCTGGAGCGGCAGCTTCCGGGAAACAGAGGCAGCGATTGAGATTCGATCTAATGCGAACCAAACCAGGTCCGCCATAGTCAAGATAAGTTTTGACGGCGACAACAAAATCTCCGAGTTGACGGACGACGGCATTTCCATCGACTCGTTCACCCTGGAGCCGGAAGTTCTTTCCAACGATCCTCTCTCCAAAGCCGGCAAGCGCGAGGCTGTTCGCTTCTCAGAAATACCGCCGGTCATGGTTCAGGCGATTCTGGCAATAGAAGACCATCGCTTCTTTCAGCATCCCGGCGTGGATCTTTTTGGCATCGCTCGCGCGTTGTTGCATAACGCCGGCGCCGATCGTCTGGGGCAGGGTGGTTCAACTATTACTCAGCAGCTTGTTAAGAACAGCTACCTGTCCCCTGAGCGTACTTTGCGACGTAAATATGCCGAAGCAATGCTGTCCTATGCCTTGGAACAGCGACTATCGAAGGAAGATATTTTTGCGCTCTATTGCAATGAAATCTATCTAGGGCAACGAGGCGCGGTCGCTGTGCGGGGCGTGGAAGAGGCGGCGCGAATCTACTTTGGCAAGGAGTTGAAAGACCTGTCGCTCGCAGAAGCGGCGACGATTGCCGGAATGATTCAGGGGCCAATGCGCTACGCTCCCACGCAACATGCCGAAGCCGCGCAGGCGCGCCGAAACGTGGTGCTGGGGGCGATGGCTCGCGACGGCTGGATTGGCGCCGAGCAGGCTGCGGCAACTTCGAAAGAACCCGTTGTTGTATCGTCTTCCTCACCCTCCGATAATTCAATGGCGCCTTATTTTGTTGACTATGTGAACCGAGCTGTCAGTTCACAAGGGGATTCTCAGCTTGATGCTTCGCCCGCTAGCCAAAGAATCTACACCACCATCGACCTCGATCTGCAGCAACTTGCCGAAGCAGCGCTGCGTCGGCAACTGGATCGCCTTGATGGCGATAAACTCCGAACCCGGAAACCTCAAGCCGCACTGGTCGCTCTTGACCCAAAGACCGGCAACGTGTTGGCAATGGTCGGTGGCCGCGATTACGCGGAGTCGCAACTCAACCGCGCGACTGACGCGCGACGCCAGCCCGGTTCAACTTTCAAGCCTTTCGTCTATGCCGCCGCGCTCGAGGATGGAATGTCGCCGGTGCAAACGTTCGCCGACTCGCCGCGCGATTTCGTCTACGACCGCAACAAGACTTATCGTCCGGCAAACTTTGGCGGCGGCTATTCGATGCGTGATGTAACCATGCGCACAGGGCTCGTGAAATCGCTGAACGTGGTTACCGTTGACATCGCCTTGCAAACTGGTTTGGCGCGCATCGCGAACCTCGCGGAGAAGTTTGGCTTGCCAAGACCGGAACGTTATCCATCGCTCGCGCTGGGAACCAAAGAAGTCACGCCGCTCGAACTTGCTGCCGCTTACGGCACGTTCGTGAATGGGGGACGTCGGGTGCAGCCAAAAGTGATTCTGAGTGTGGGCGAGCCGCCCGCTAAGCACGTCGGCAACGACGCTGGTCCTGATTCGCAAGTTATCAGTCCTACCACTTCATACATGCTCACAAATATGCTTTCCGCGGTTATCGATCATGGTACTGCGCGCGCGGCGCGCGACGCCGTCAGGGGGACAGCGACGGCAGGCAAAACCGGCACTTCGCGCGACGGATGGTTCGTGGGCTACACCCCCAACCTGGTTTGTGCCGTCTGGATTGGTTTCGATGACAACGAACAACTGGGACTGACGGGCGCGGAAGCTGCCCTACCCGCGTGGACGGATTTCATCAAGGCGGCAGTAGAGTTGAAACCTGAGCTCGGCGGCAGGAGCTTTGATTGTCCGGAAGGAATAAAGTTTGTGGAGATTGACGCTGATAACGGTGCGCTTTCAACTCTTTCCTGTCCGCGTCGCGAGCTGATTGCGGTAACTGAGAGACTCGCCCCCAATGTCGAATGTTTTTTGCACGGGAATCTGCCTGACTCAATTGGCGTGGCTGCTGATCAGGTGGCTGAAAGCGACCGCAACGATGGCCCTGCTTTGACCCAGCATTCCAAATCACCTGTTCGAACCTATCAAGCAAACAACTCCTCTTCGTTGACGTCGACTCGCGTGGATGTCGACAAGCAAGGAAGGCGAACCCTGGTTAACGACATGCGGTAGCCCTGCAGTCTAGCTACCGCCAATTCGAACGAATTCACCGACCTTGATAGTCTCCAAAGCCTTTCTAACTTCAGGCATCAGCGGCGACAACGCTTTTAGGCCATTGTTACGCGCAACCAGGAGAATTAAGCTAATTTTGGGCAACAACGTACTTGACTCATCTCGGGCTAAATACTCCCGCATTGACTAATTTTGGACGGGCTTTTAAGTACCAAAATTTCTTGGCATGGCCTACCCATGAATGGAGGTAGGTTTCGAGCAACCGGAGTCCTCGTTTACCGAGAATCCTGTTAATATCCTTATTGGAAAGTCGCGGCATCGATGCACCCCGTTCGGGCTGGTGGTATTCAATACTGTTTACAACAACGATTTTTGGGTCATTAGAACCAGAACCCCCGATTCCGCCGTCCGGTTTAATAAATCGCTGATATTCTGCCGCCAAGTTGTGGTTTGCATCATATAATTCGAGACTTTGGGATATACTTCCGAGTGGAATAGTTGGGCCGATCCGGGGGTTATCAGGTTTTACAGCGCTGACCCACACACTGGCCGCTGACAGTTCGCCAACTCGCAGTTTTGGAATGAACCTTCCCTCATTGAATAATCGCCGTAAGTCCCAGACGTCTATACGGACAAGAACAGGTTGAGGGGTTTGAAGCATCATGATTAGAGTCAACCAAATTCGAGAACAAATAGCATCCTATGTAGCCAATGAGATTCCCTTCGCACAGTTTGAGGACTGGTTGCTAAGCCACTCTTGGAATATGCACCAAGACAGCCCCATCGAATCTCAGCGGTTGGTGCACGAGGTAAAATCTCAGATCTACGAATACCTGGATGGCTATGTTGATGAGCCGAATCTAAAGGCGCAGTTGCTGCCGCATGTCCAGCGCTACAACATCCGGGTAGTTATGCCGCAGGAGCCGATGTATCAGCCGTCGTCGAGTTCTCAGGTTGAGGAACGTCAGTTTGAATATGCTTAGTAAAGGTGACTTTCAGCGGTATACGCGTAACCATTTCTTGATCCACTAGAACGTCGAAGTAATAAAGCCCCTCCTCGTCAACTTGCAACGTAAGATCCAAAACTATATTTACTCCGTGCTCCCCTCCCTCAAACACGACGGGAAGCGCCTCACCTATGTCTCCCTTTATCTGCATCTCAACCCCAGAGGGCTTGATCACCTTAATCCTGATAGACTTCTTGCCTTTGAAGCTTCCAGACTTAAATCCAATTAGGCCGTTGACTTTAAATGGTGGTATTGGAATGGGACTAGGAAGCTGTGATGCGTCTCCGGAAACGGCGTAGTTCACGTCTAGCTTATCTAGGAATCTAATACAGCTCATCCTGCCGTTCTTTTCATCAAGAATCGACTCGCATAAAGCGGCAATCGAGACATGGGGGCCGTCAGCGTTCATGATATTGGGTCTCCGGATTTCTTACACTTCTTCTACTGTTGTTTCTTACTTTCGCTTTTTGTAACTTCTTCTCCAGTTCCTTCTTAGGTACAGCCATTAGGCCGTTGCAAACTTGCGTCAACTAAGCCTCTTTCATCTTCTCCAGCACCTTGATAGCCTGCTCCTTGCTGACGGCTGGAAAATCATCAAGAAACTCGTCTAGGGTTTCGCCCTCTTCGAGATAATCAATCAGGTCTTTACGGGCACACGTGTGCCAGCAAATACGGGTGTGCCCCCAAGAATATTCGCGGATCGTCGGATCAAAGGTGTCTCAGTCATTGCTTAGTACTCCTACGCCATCTTACCAGAAGCCTCACAAGAAAAGGCCGGATTTCATGGCTTGAGATCATTTCGTTCAGGGCTCCTCCAACACCACCTGCGCGATCGCATGCTCCGTGGTGTGTGACAACGATAGATGCGCCGCGGTTGCGCCTGACGAGTTGAAAAGTTCCAGCACCGGGCCGTGAAAAATCAGATAAGGCGCGCCCGATTCGCGTGAGGCGATCTCCACATCCTGCCAGCCAATTCCACCGCGCCAGCCAGTTTGCAATGCTTTCAGCGCCGCTTCTTTTGCCGCAAAACGCGCGGCATAATGTTGCGCCGCCACCGCACGGCTATCGCAATACGCACGCTCGGCCGGAGTGAACACACGTTCGCGAAAGCGCGGCGTGCGCAGCAACACTTCGCGAATACGCGCAACTTCGATAATGTCTATGCCAATGGCAACGATCATGAGTGATGACGAACTAACGCTATCCGGTTTCTACTGGCGCCAGCTTGAAGGCGCACAGGCGCTGGTCTGCGCGCCTCTCGAAGCGGCCGGTTTCACGAACGGCTTTTCAACTCGAGTTGGCGGCACCAGCCCCATGCCGGAGAATGCCCTCAATCTCGCCGGCTTCAACGAAGACAGTGCGGAAAACATTCTGGAGAATCGTCGCCGCTTTCTCAAGCTTTTCCCGAGCGAGTTTGGAGAGTGGGCGCTCGCGGGCTGCTGGCAAGTTCACGGTTCCGACGTACGTCTCATAAACAATCTCGCTGAGGCGAAGCCGGCGGAAGATACACGCGGCGATACGATCTACTGCGATGCGATCATTAGCAACGCAACGGGCGTTTTGGCGGGCGTGAAGACGGCTGACTGCGTCCCGATATTAATCGGAGATCCGAGCACATCGTCCTTTGCCGCCGTCCATGCCGGCTGGCGTGGCACCTTGGCTGAAGTCGCAACTAAGGCGTTGCAACGAATGACGGTGGCACACAACACCAACCCGCGCGATGTGCGTGTTGCTATCGGCCCCGCTGCCGGCTCTTGTTGTTATGAAGTTGGGACAGACGTAATCGCTCCGTTCCGGAGTAAGTTTCCCGATCAGGACCTCTTTGCGGAAACACGCGCCGGTCACGCGTGTATCAATCTGCTGGAGGCGAATCGAAGTCAGTTGATCTCAGCAGGAGTTGACCCGGACCGGATAAACATCGCGCCACTGTGCACGATGTGTCGCACCGATCTGTTTTTTTCTTACCGACGCGAGAAGAGTGTGCAGGGGAAAGTGGGGCGGTTGATGTCGGTTATCGGAAGAAACGGGGAAAAGGGGAATGAGGGAAAGGGGTAAAAGGGTATTCCCTGTTCCCCTTTTTCCCCGGTGTGTTTTATTCAATTCCCAGCCACATCTTCACTTCGCGTGTTTGCGGCGGAAAGCAAGCTTCATCGTTGCAGCTCTGAAATCTCAAACGCATTTTTAGCTCGGCAGAGTTTCCAGTGAAACTCCTGGGCACGGCCACACTGAAACGCATTGTCGTGCGGCCCTCGAAAACCGATACTTTGTTTTTCGAAAACTTCAGCGAGCGCAATATCGGGCGCGGATAGACTGTCGGTCCAACGCGAATTCCCTTCGGCGCCTCCATCTGAAGTTGCGTGGCGATAAGAAATCTTTCCAGTGGCCGGTTTGAGTTCACGTGATAGCCGGACGGAATGTCCATTACCACTGTTCCCTGCACGGTGCGTCCACGGCCGATCTTGCCTGTGGCGAACGAGCCATTAACGGGAATATTTGGCGCTGACTGTGGCACCGCTGCCGCGAAGAAGTTAGCCGGTACAAGGAGCAACGCGGTTGCAAGAGCCGCTTTAGTTAGGAATCGCATATTGTTTTCACGCATGTCTGTTCAGATTGGTCGGATACTTCCGGAGTCATCTACGTTGCTTCAATCAGACGTTGAGCTGGCACGCAAACCTGGAGATTGTGCGACAGCGGCAAGTTGGCCGCAGGCAGCAAAGATATCTCGGCCGCGCGGTTTACGGACGAATGTGTGAATGCCTTTCGACTCGAGAATCCCTTTGAACATTTCCACTCGCGTTGCGGGCGACGGCTGATACGGCAGCGGATCCGCGGGGTTGTGGGGAATGAGATTCACCTTCGCATGCAGATCGTGTCGATTGAGCAGGTTTGCCAGTTGGCGCGCCTGCTCGTCAGAATCGTTAACCCCGTCAAGCATTACGTATTCAAAAGTAAATCGCTCGCCTGCCTTGAGCGTCTGCTCAAATTCCTTGCAAGCGCCAAGCAGTTCTTCCAGCGGCCATTTCTTGTTGATGGGCATCAGTTCATCGCGCATTTCGTTCGTCGGCGCTCCTAGTGATATTGCGAGGTTTGGCCGATCGGGAATCGCAGCCAGCTCGCGAATGCGCGGCACCACCCCGGCAGTTGAAACCGTTATGCGATGCGGCACGATGAACAAGCCTTGCGGGTCGGCCATGATGCGCGTTGCCTGCAGCAGCGAATCGAAATTTAGAAACGGTTCACCCGCACCCATGCCGACAAGGTTAGTACCCCGTCGAGGTTTTTCGCCCACGCCGTAAGCGTCGTTGAGCGCGATGATTATCTGTTCGACAATTTCTCCCGGCGTTAGCGAGCGCAGCAAACCCAATTGCGCGGTCAGACAAAACGTGCACTGCAACGGACACCCTGATTGCGACGAGAAACAGATCGTGTCGCGACGCTCTTCCGGAATAAAAACTGTCTCGACCGGAAGATTGTCGTGGGTTTTCATCAGGAAGCGACGCGTTCCGTCTGCGGAGAGATAGCGCGATTCGACGGTTAGCGTCGCGGCAGTTGCAGTTTCCTGCAAACGTTCACGGAGAGCCTTCGGTAGATCGCTCATCTCGTCGAAACTTCGCCGGCGGCGGTGCTGCAGCGCGCGAAAGACCTGCCGCCCGCGATACGCAGGCTCGCCGATCTGCTCAACAAAGCTAACGAGTTCAGCCTGGTTCAAGCCTGTTAAATTAGTGCGCTTACCCATGTCAGCTATTCCAGTATTCGAGAGGGCATTAAATAGAATCGTAAATAGGGAAAGAATATCCTGCGGAGACCAAGCTTGGAGTGAATCGCAAAACAGTAAATCGTGAATAGAAACGGTGCCATTTCAGGCTTCATTTCTACTCACGATTTACGATTCACCGTTTGACTGTCGGCGTCCTACTGCACCACCGTAAACTTTGCTGCCGGCGCCAGCGCCTGACCCGAAACGCGATCGCGAATCCGAATAGTTAATTCATATTCTCCGGGCGCCAACTGTCGCGTGTCGATCAGCCGGGCCAGCGTCAGGCGTTGGCCCGAGTCGCTCATGCCGCGCCAATCTTCCGCTTGTTTGCCGAGCTCCTTGCCGTCTTTCAGTAGTGCATAGTCAACATCCACTGAAGGTCGCAGCGTCGTCTGATCAATTCCGGCGTTGTAAACCTGAAGGTAGACGCCGACCGGTTGGCCTCGATGATAGATTCCGGAGACGTTGGGAATCACTTTTGTTTGCCCGATGACGAATTGTCCAACCGCAGGTTTATCAACCAGGCTCTCCAACTTTGCGGCCAGCACCAGAGTGGAGGTCGAAAGCTTCTGTGGATCATACCTGGGAACCGGAAGGGCGATGTGCCGCACGCCGGTAGCTCCCGAAGCCACGTCGCGGACAATCACATCAACTTTGTAGGTGCCAGGTGCGAGCGCCACAGCTTTCTGATAAGCAGACTTGCGATCCTTAGCATCATTCAGTTCTTCGATAGTCGCCGTGGTGATCACGGGATCTTCGAAGACGCCGGCGCGACGGCCAGCCACCGATGTAATCCGGCCGAAGATATTGATTCGCGCCTGCTGCAAGCCACCGCTATCCTGAAATACTAAATCCTTGTTCTCAACCTGGATCGTGATCGCGGTAATTACGCGCTCGTCCGACTGGCGGAAGAAATCTACGCGGACGTCGAAGTTCAACGGATTCTCTTCGATGACACCCGTATTAACCGCCGACGCGAGGTCGTTAAATTTGATCTGTGGCGGACGGCTGAGATCGGCGAGCAACTGTAAGCGCGAGAAGGGACTGTCTTGTTCGCGCTGGTAGTTGTTACTCCCAACCCCGCCGATGCCACTAATGCGATCGCCCTTGTTACTCAGGCCCAGTTGTTCTGAGAGAGTCAATCCTGCACCGGGAATATTCAGGAGCGCGTCCTTCTCGTTCGGATTGCGGGCGATGCGATACTCGCCACTGCCGGTAGGGTCGACAAACTCGATCTCGACACCGGAACCTACGCCAGCCAGATATCGATAGAACCAGACTTCAAACGGATACGTCGTAGTGCTACCACCACCTTCGTAAGAAGGACGCTCATAATTACCGCCCGACGGATGAGTCTCGAGCTCATCAGGCTTGCCATACATGATCCAGATCCGTCCGCGATCGGATTTCCAACCCGGAATGCCGGAAGCGAAATGCTCATTGGCATAAGCAATGCGCTCGTAGTACTGCTCTTTGAATTCGTTTTCATCGGTGTCGGGATCGGGATCGCGCCGGCGCCAGAATTCCTCAATAAACCGCTCCCGTTCGTCATCGGTTGCCAGTTTCTTAAAAGCCTTTCGCTCCTCGTCCGTAATGACATAAGTGACGTCCTTCTCAAGCCAGTCCTTGTAAGCCTTCTTGAGTTCCGGCTTCACCTTGCGGGGCTTGTCCATCGGATCCTGGCTTTTCGCTGGGTCTTGCGCAAACCCAACCAAGCTGGTCCCGGCCAGAACCAGCGAGAAAACGGCCAGGCGAAGAGAGGCTTTCTGGTAAGTCATAACTAAACTCCTGATAACCCTGATGCAAACGTATGGAACGAAAACGAGATGCGGCAATGACTCATTGCGGAAACCAAAGGATTTTAAGTTTCCCCGGGAACACAGTCAAGATGCCAAAAATGCGGCCCTAAGTTGCCTTTTTGCCGGCTTAAACTGCCCTTCTCGGACGGCTAAAGATCCAAGCCACAAATATCGACACAATGTAGAGGGCAATCATGGGCGCGGCAAACAGAAGCATGTTGGGAATATCGTTCGTGGGCGAAAGAACGGCCGCGGCAATCAGAATTACGATCAATGCCGTCTTCCAAATCTTAACCAGAAACTTCGCTGTCACCAGCCCGATCCGAGCCAATACGTAAGTAATCGCCGGCATCTGAAAAACTATACCCATTCCCAGCATCACGATGATGATGAAATCGAAGTAGTCGTCCGCTTTTAGCAGGAGCCTGAAGTCCTGACCTAACCCAAGTAGATACTTCGCGGCCGGTGGGAAGATTATCTTGTAGGCGAACGCGGCTCCGAGCACGAAAGAAATCGACGAGAGGGCAATGAAGGGAGTGACGTAAGCACGTTCGTGCGGATATAGCCCGGGCGAAACAAAAGCCCAGATTTGCCAAAGCAGAAATGGCACTGACAGGCAGAGCGCCGCGTAAAGCGAAACCTTGACGTACAGAGAAAACGGCTCTATCGCGCTCGTAACGATCAATTTGTCGTTGACCCCTGCAATTGCCTCCGGCAACGCGGCGAAATCGACTGGCAGGCGCAGGCCTTTGGGAATGATAGTCGCGCCGGCATATAACGGCTCATCCGTAAACAGTCCTAACACTCCCTGAGCATCTCTTGCGGCTCGCGCGGTCACAGAAACTCCGGCGGGAATCACACTGGTGCCAACCTTTGTCTCTTCCGGAAAGATGTAGCGGCCGATATCGTTTTCCTTCACCGACGTCAGTGGCAGGATCTTCTCGTTACCGGTCAAGCCGTTGATCGGCACCTGGCGCCTTTGGGCTTCGGCAAGGGCGCGCTCGACGGGCAGCGCAAGAAAAGCGTAAATGCGATCGGATACAAACCAACAAAGGGTGGCGGCGAGAAAGACAAACGCGAGCGAGCGCATCAGACGGCGTCGCAGTTCGTCCAGATGTTCGAGGAAAGACATCTGGCCCCCGAGTTCTTCTTCCCTGGCCTTCCCTGTTCCGAGTGCTCTTTGAAACGTTGACATCAATAATTATCTTCGTCTAACTAACTCAAAACCAATCGTTCTTGGGAGAGTGTTTAGGTTCTTCAGTGACACTTTCAAAATCACTTCGGTCCGAAGCTAAGTCAGCTTTGTCAGAAGAATGAAGCGGGGTCGAACCGTTCAGGTGACGCGCAATTACTTGATCTGGAGGTACGGCCACAATGTTCGGAGCTGGCAACGGGTGGCCCGCCGTTTCCGGGTCCAGAATCGAACTCTGCCCGAGTAGTGCTGAGCTATTAGCGCCAGCGCCTTCTTCGAGGGTTACCTCTCGGTCCCAGGTACGCTTGAAATCTTCAGAGGCGCGCCGAAATTCTGCCAGGTTCTTACCCAGTGAGCGGCTGATTTGCGGCAGCTTACGAGGGCCGAAAAAAACCAGCGCCATCACTAAGATGAAAACTAACTCGGTACTGCCAAGTGACTCGAGAATCAGTAAAACCACTTTCTCAAAATACCTCTCAACACCTTCGTTGGGAAAAGCCGCTTCGAGACTGAAGATTGTAACCTGCGGTCTGGCAAACCAGAAGGTAGCAAGTACTCAAACTCACCTTTCGCAACTCAATCCGACTCCCAACCTACCAAATTCGCTTCCTTGACACTTGCTTTGCCGTCCCGCAACCTTTTAGCTACGACGGTAGATCTCGAAAGGCTGAACAATCGCGGCGGTTATTCAGGAAGGCTTTATGGCTTTGCTAGCAGATGATCCGGCTCTATCTCTATCACCGGCCGATGCTACGCCCACTCTCCTCCAACGATTTGCCGAGGTGGCGGAGCAAGTTGCGTCTACTACAAAGAAACTCGAGAAAACTGCCCTCGTTGGAAACTACCTCAAACAACTTGGGGATGCAGACCTAGGACGCGCCGCTCGTTATTTCGCCGGCCAGCAATTTGCTCAGAACGACGCGCGTACAACAAACGTTGGGGGCAGCATCATCAGCACCGCTTTGAGCGATGCGACTGGTTTTAGTCAGCAGGAGCTTGCGCCTATTTATGTTCGGCTCGGAGACGCCGGTGAGACTGCGCATGAAGTCGTTGAGGCGGCGCAGCGTTCACACGGTCCAACGATAAGCCTTGCCGAAACAGAATCAATTATTACCAGGCTTAGCGAAACTCGCGGAATCAAGAATAAGACCAACCTTTTGGTAAGCGTCTTGAGTCACGCAACCCCGCTCGAAGCCAAATACCTCATTAAGCTGTTGGCCGGGGATCTGCGGATCGGGCTTAGGGAGGGGCTGGTTGAAGATGCCATCGCCCGAGCCTTTGAGCGTACGCTTCCCACCGTGGCACGAGTAAACATGCTCATTGGCGACTTAGGTGAAACGGCTGTGCGGGCCAGGGCTGACGACCTCCATGACGTCAACATGCGCCTGTTTCATCCAATCAAGTTCATGCTGGCAACTCCGGCTGCCGATCTCGCCGACATCGCGCGCAGGATGCCGGCTCAGTTTCTCGTGGAGGATAAATTTGACGGGATTCGAGCGCAAGCACACATCAAAGATGGTCGTGTAGCTATTTACTCCCGCACCATGGATGAGATCACGCATCGCTTTCCGGAGCTTATTTCGCCTCTTAATGAGATCAGTGTCGATGCCGTTATCGACGGCGAAGTGGTGCCCGCACTGGGCGACCGCATCCTGCCATTTAGCGAGCTGCAAAAGCGCCTGGGAAGAAAAACGATTGGCTCAGAGCTGTTGCGTGAGGTTCCTGTAATTCTAGTAGCCTATGATCTTCTGTACGCTTCCGGCCGGGTGTTAACGGGTGAGCCCCTTGAGGAGCGCCGCAAACTCCTGGAGGGAATGATCCCGACAGAGGGTACCGTTCGCATCTCGCTTGCGAAGCGATTCGACGCCGTTGCCGGCCTCGATGCGGAGTTCGAAGACGCCCGGACTCGCGGAAACGAAGGCCTGATGATTAAGAACCCGGCGTCTTTATACAAACCGGGTAGACGCGGACGTGAATGGCTGAAGCTAAAGCGGGCCATCGCCACCCTGGATGTGGTTGTCACCGCGGTCGAAGTCGGCCATGGCAAACGCAGAAATGTACTCTCCGACTATACCTTTGCCGTTCGCCGCTCGGAAGAAGACGACGAGCTGCTAAACATCGGTAAAGCTTATTCAGGTTTGACCGACGCAGAGCTAGCGGAGATGACTGAGTGGTTTACCCAACACACAATCAGAGAATTCGCTCACGGAAGAGTCCGCTTGGTAGAGCCAGAGGTGGTGATTGAAGTCACCTTTGACCGTGTTCAGGAATCGAAGAGGCACAAAAGTGGCTACGCGCTCCGCTTTCCCCGAATCCTCCGCTTGCGGCCGGATAAGAAAGCAAGCGAGATCGACACCCTGGAGACGGTTCAAAAGCTCGTCGCAGCGAACAAAAATTGAGCTTCTATTTCCCAACCGACGCCGGCGACAACCCCCCCTCGAATTCGCAGGAGTCCAGCAGGGACTTTGCGCGCGGCGATTAGGTCACTTGGCTCTTGCCTTCCCTGGCAAAATGAAGGTAGCATGCGCCGTGTCAACGCCCCTTGCCGTGCACGACAATATAGTCGGCAAGTCGCACACAAACTTAGGCTATGGCGTGACCCAGTCACAGCAGATTAGAAACCTGAACTTGTTAGACGTTTCTTGTCTTAGTAGATCGAAGCCAGAGCTTTTTCAAGTGGCTGTTGCCTTTCTGTGCGATATGAGGGTAGGATGCGCGCTGTTCACGGCCCCTTGCAGGAGATATGGCAATGCCCGCCCCCGGCAAGTCGCACACTAATAAGGCCGCGCGTGACCAATCACGGCAGATTTGAAAATATTAACTTGTTGGCTGCAGTCCCCTGTGTTCTTAAAACATTGAGACTAGAGCCAGGAGGATATCTGCGAAGCCTGGCATACCGATATCACCAGGGGCCGTTGATACTTCAGCGGTAGTCTGAATGCCACCGGGGTTGGTGGGCGCCACACCACGAGTGCTGACTTGGCCGGGCGCTGGCGCTGGGGATCCAGGCGTGGACATGTCACCGCCGTACGCGGAAACACCAAGGGCCAATGCAAGAATTGCTGCTGTGCAGATTGCTTTCAAGGTTTTCATTTTTTTGTCTCCTAATTTGATTTTTGGCTTGGTAAAGGACAGTTGATCGCTAATTTGGGTGCCAACTGCAAGAACGGGGCGAATAATAGCCGCCTACTAATCTTCTTGCAAGGATTCTTGCATGATAATAAAAGGAGCTACCTCACATGAAAATAGAATCGATAGTTTCACAACAACAGAACAACAAAACTTCCAGCCTTAGCGAACAAGCGCAGTTGCTTTGCGCGCGAGCAAAAGAGCTTGAGGAGGCGGGCGAATTCGAAGATGCTCGGGCCACAATAAGTGCGTTCTGGCAGCGTATTGGCGATCGCCCGCAAGTGGACGGTTTAGGCGAAGTGGCGCGGGCTGAGGTGCTATTGCGTGCCGGGGCTTTGTCTGGCTGGATCGGAAGCGCCCGGCAGATAGCAGGCGCGCAAGAGGTAGCGAAGGATCTGATCTCAGAAGCTGCTCGACTGTTTGAAGCATGTGGTCTTCATGAGCGGGTCGTCGAAGCTCGCGTTGATCTAGCGATTTGTTACTGGCGCAAAGGGGCGTTTGATGAAGCTCGCATAACTCTGGATGATGCACTACTGCGACTGAGCGATCTTGACAGTGAGCAAAGGCTCCGGGTTTTCCTGAACAAAGCCATTGTTGAAAAGGTTTCCAAACGGTATAGAGAGGCGCTGCGACTGCACCGTGAATCTGCTCCCCTGTTTGAGGTTAGCAGCAACCACGCGCTCAAGGGCAAGTTTCATAATGAGTACGCCCAGGTGCTGAAGAATCTGGGTTTTTCAGAGCACCGAGACGAGTATATAGATCGCGCCCTAATCGAGTTTTCGGCCGCAAGCTTCCATTTTGAGCAGGCAGACCACAAACGCTTCCAAGGCCGCGTGGAGAATAACGAAGGAGTTTTGTTTACGCGCCTGGGAAGATTCACAGAAGCTCACGATCACCTGGACCGTGCTCGTTCGATCTTTGCAAGCTTCAAAGACAAAGGAAGCGTGGCGGAGGTGGATGATTCGCGTGCCCGGGCCTTTATCGCTCAAGGGCTGTTCTCCAAAGCAGAAGAGGTCGCACGTTCGGCCGTCCGAGCTTTGGAAGAAGGTGACGAGCTTTCTCTGCTGGCAGCGGCGCTTACGACGCACGGAACGGCGCTCGCCCGTTTAGGTAACTTTACCAAAGCTCGCGCTTCGCTGGAGAAGGCCATCAGAACAGCCCACAACGCCGGGGACCATGGAAGTGGAGGAGTAGCCGCGCTTTCCATGGCGGAGGAGTTGGCAAAGCACCTTCCGTTCAATGAACTGCTTGCATATTACCGGATGGCAGAATCGGAATTGATAAACTCTCAGCATCCGGAAATTCAGAATCGGCTGGGAAAATGTGGCAGGCTTCTGCTTGCAACCGAATCGCTCCCAGCCCCTGCAAGTGGCAGCGATGTTGACGCTCGATCCGATGGAAATCTATCGAGTAATTCCCAACTATCTCACGAAGTCGCTAGCTCACCAGACTTGTCAATCAGTGCTTCGCTCGAAGAACAGGTCCTTCGTTATGAGGGGGAACTAATCAGGCGCGCGCTCCAGGCGTCTGACGGCAGTATCACGCGTGCTGCTCGCCTGCTAGGGGTAACGCATCAGGGCCTGGCCTTCATTCTCAATGGCCGGCAAAAGAATTTGCTGTCGGCGCGGAAACCTGCGAAGCCCCGCCGGCGAAGCATCATCCGCTATCATTGAGAGCCAGACTCAGCCACTTTCAGCTCTTTCCGCTTGGTTTCAAGCCTGCCTGACTGCACAGTCAAGGCAACGTCGCTGCTTCGTTTGCGCTCTAATCGTCGCTGCAAATATCATTCGGTTTCAATTCTCGCGGACAGTTGATCAATGGACACTTTAAAAACTCTTTTCCTAGTTACCATTTTGTGCTTTATTGCCGCTGAAGCTTGGGCACAGGCTCCGCGTCGGGGAGGCACAAGGCGTCCGGTAATCACCAAGCCCGCCGCGGGTCAGCCAGTCTCGCAACCGGAGCCAGTGACGGCGGCGCCTGTGGCGGCGGCGCCCAGCGCCCCAATTCCTCTGGCGATTGTCAACGGGCAAAGCATCACCAGCGCTGACATCGATCCCAAAGTGCGACAGGAAGTGGAAGCGCTGGACGCGCGAATCGCCGAGGCCCGCAGACAGGTCGTGGAACTCCAGGTCAACACGCTGTTGCTGGAAAGCGAAGCAGCCAAACGGAGGATGAGTCCACAGCAGTTGTACGGCCTTGAAATTGCTCGCAAGATACCCGAGCCAACAGCGGCTGAAATCGATAAGTTCATTCAGGCCAACCGCGATCAGATCGATCAAACCGATCCAGTCGCTATGCGCCAACAGGTGGTGGGTTTCTTGAAGGGCGAGCGCGAGGCGAGGCTCACGGATGAATTCATTAGACGTGTGCGCGTTTCCAATCCGGTTGTAATCGTGGCTCCCGCAAACGTCAGGGCTCTTTCACCGACCGCGGTGATTGTGACCGTCGGCGGCCGGCCCATAACTGCCGGAATAATAGATGAGCGGCTCAAGCCAATCATTTACAAGCTACGGCTTAACACTTATCAACTTGCCCAACAGGCTTTGGATCTCACCATCAACGATTTGCTATTGCTTGCGGAAGCAACCCGCCGCAACGTGCCGCCGGAAGAAATTGTGCGCAAGGAAATAACCGAGAAGGTCCGCTCCCCCGCTGAAGCCGAGATCGCCAAATTTTATTCTGACAACAGAGCCAGGATTCCGGTTGAGCTTGCAGTGGCCAGCAACCAAATTGCAACGTACTTGCAGGAGCAGGATCGGCAGCGGTTGGATCAGGAATTGTCTGCCCGCCTTCGAGCCGGCGTTAATATTCGCTTGCTAATCTCCGAACCCGTGCTCCCGGTGCAAATGATAAGCGTCGATGACGACCCCGTTCGCGGTGATGGAAACGCCCCGGTTACGGTCGTCGAGTTCACAGATTTCCAATGCCCTTCCTGCGCGGCCATGCAGCCCATACTGGACGAGGTACTGAAATCCTACGGCAATAAGGTGAGGTTGGTCGTGCGTGATTTTCCGCTGGCCATGCATGCGAATGCCCGCAAAGCCGCAGAGGCGGCGAATGCGGCGCATGCTCAAGGGAAGTTTTTTGAATACACTGCCTTACTCTTCAAGCGACAGAATGCCCTGGACGTTCCTTCACTGAAAAAATACGCAAGCGAGGTTGGCTTGAACCGGGCGCGTTTCGATGCCGAGCTTGATGGCGGGAAATATGCTGCCGAAGTAAAACATGACCAGGACGACGGGGAGATGTACGGCATAGACAGCACACCGGCCGTTTTCGTTAATGGGATAGCCCTGCGAGAGTTGAGTGTCGAGGCTTTGCGTGCCCTGATCGATCGCGGACTCGCGGGCGCCAGCTCAACCCCTAGAGTTTCCTCGAAATAGCTCTCTTCAGTCGGTCTTCTTCTTATCAAACAGGTTGCAGGCCTGGTAAGCGCCTGTCGGATCCACCGCACTGCGTCCTTCCTCGATGTGTTTGATGATGCCGTTTTGGTCGACCACGAAGGTCGCTCGGTTTCCGTATCCCGTTTCATCGTTGTAAACGCCGTAGTCCTTAACAGCTTTGCGCCTCCAGTCACTTAGTAAAGGAAACTTCACGCCAATATCTTCCGCGAAGCGCCGGTTGGCCGGAGAGCTGTCCATGCTAATTCCCAAAACCTGCGTGTTCGTCTCGTCGAATTTGGCGATATCAGCCTGATACGCCTTCAGTTCCTTCGTTCAACCACCGGTGAAGGCAAGTACATAAAACGCGAGTACCACGTTCTTTTTGCCTTTGAAGTCGTGCAGACTAACTTGCTTGCCTTCAGTATCGGTGAGTGTAAAGTCAGGAGCAGGCTGGCCCACTTTCAAATGCGTTTTGGGTGGCGCGGGCGGTTGCGGCGCAGGCGAGGCAGCCGGTTGCTGCGCTAACGCCGGCGCGGCGAGAATGCCCAGCAACAAGATCAATGGTGCGGATCTCTTAATCATTTCGGACTCCTTTGAATTAACAATCTGGAAACCATTCTAACTCAAAACCAACTTTATCTACGTCAAGGGTTCCAATAGCGACATACGTGATTATTAAGTAAGACCTGCGTCCTTCCCCTGACAGACACTTTCTCACAAATCGACCGAAGCATAACCCTGGCGCCCCGAGGGAGCAAGTTCTAGTACAATCAAGCATCACAGATCGAAGCCAGGGCCGGAACAAAGGAAACCAATCGAATGCTTTCGCTCAAACCCGAACGCCCGCCTCCCGATCATTGCACTCCCGTGCTCATGGCGCTTTCAGTCAAGACTTTGAGCCTCCGCTATAGGTAGACAATGTTTAGTAAAGCTATCGTTCGTCCCCCAGGGGCAAATTACGCTGACGGACTAACCAGGCTCGATTTGGGTTCGCCCGATTTCGCGCGTGCGCGGCAGCAACACGCGTTGTATTGCGAGGCGCTCGAGCAGAGTGGGCTCGCGCTAACGCTTTTGGAGGCTGACGAAAGATATCCCGACTCGACTTTCGTTGAAGACACGGCGGTGATAATCGGCAACCTCAATACGACGACCCGAGCCCCGACGGCCATACTCACGCGGCCAGGTGCGGCCAGCCGAGCGGGAGAAGTGGAAAGCATCAAAGAAGCGCTTTCCCAGTTTTGTCCTCAGGTACATTCTATTCAAGAGCCGGGCACGCTCGATGGTGGCGACATCTGTGAAGCGGGAGAGCATTTCTTCATCGGCATCTCAGAACGCACGAATGAGGCTGGCGCGCGGCAGTTGGCTGATCTGCTAACCTCCTGCGGTTACACATCGAGTTACGTCGACATACGAGACGTGAAAAACATTCTGCATTTGAAGAGTGGCGTGGCTTATTTGGGCGATAACCAGTTGGTGGTGACCGACGCGCTTGTGAACCGCAAGGAGTTTCGCGGTTATGATCTAGTGCGCGTGAATACGGATGAAGAGTATGCGGCCAACTGCGTGCGAGTTAATGAATGTATCCTGATTGCGGCTGGGTATCCGGGGTTAGAGCGGACCCTGGGAGATCTGGGCTACAAAACCATCGCACTTGAGATGACGGAATTTCAAAAGATGGATGGGGGCTTAAGTTGCCTCTCGCTACGGTTTTGAAGGTGAGGAAGCAGGAGGCAGGAAAACCGTACGCACCGATCACGGCTATTCTTAAGTAATGAATTCCCGGAGGGCTTGTTCTTCGTCCTCGGTTAGAAAGCTAAACATGAGTCCAAAGCCGATACCGATTTGGTAGGAAGCAACTTCACCTCGTAACTGTAGCCATTCCCCTGAAGGCAGCTTGATTTCCACTCCGACGATCTCTCCGACATCAACCCTTCCGACCGTATTAACAAAACATCCACCAAGACTCAAGTCTTCAATCCGGCCTTCGTGATCGCCGACCAGGCCGCCCCACCTTGCCGAGAGGTTTGTTGCAATTCGTTCGTCGCTGCGTCTGTTTTCAGTCATCCAGATCGGTTCCCCGTCGCGCAAACTCTTGGTTTGGGTGTCGTCGCCAGCATCACCGGATCGCAAACTGACGGGCGCGCGTTACCAGGTCCGTAAGCGAGTCCCTGTCAGCCGCCAGATAGTAGTTTCCCGCGTCACTCCGGTAAAATTCATGCAAGAAACTGATTCCTTCTTCGGGACTTAACGAATGCAGCGGCTCCATGTCGAGATTGGACGCGAATCGCTCTTTCCGTTTCGGCCTGTCTAGATAGCCCTCCCGATAAGCGGATTTGGCATCGCGAAATTGCGCCGCCCCTAATTCCCGGGGTGCCACAAAGGCGTTGTTATATTCCAACTCCAAAATACCGTAATCGTGCTTCTCGCAAAGATCTTCAAGAGCTGCGATGGAGTAACCGTAGAAATGATAACGGAGTCGAAAGTTTGGCTCGAACTTCACCACAAACCGGAGCGGCGGCGGGATGTTTTCATTAATTTCAGTAACCACCAGACCCGGCCGGAAGTTCGATAAGATTTCATCGAGAACCCAGTAATCGTTCCCGTCAATATCGAGGCAAAGAACCCCAAAGTTCTCATCGATGTCGAAATCTTGTAGTAACGGGCAGATATTGTCCGGGGCTGCCAGCGAATTGGAGGCGTGAGCGTTTGGAAACTTGCTGTAAACCTTCGCGAGCAAAGCTTGCTTCTGCGGATCAGCCTCGATGCCTAACGTTTTCCAGCCGGCCAACAAAAGTGCGTAACTGTTTGACCAGCGCACGCCGTTACCGGCTCCGATATCAACAACCGTTCTGGCCCAATCCTTTGGCAGTAGCTGTTCAATATGCTTGGCAAGAATCCGCTGCTCATTGGCGTGGGAAAAGCGACCGCGGAGAGAGTACTTAATCTTTTGTAGCGCAAGCTCAATGACACCGCCATAATGTTGGGCTGCTTCAGTTAGATTCATTTCCATGCGCAAGTCATTCTGGGTAGCCATTCAAAGCTAAGAGGCGCGGTAAAGATATCAAAGTCGTCTGCCGATGCAAACCTGATCGTCAAAGTGGTCGTGGTGCAGTTTGCCCGTAGTAAACTTTCGTTTCATATTCAAAGCTGACGATTCCCTCTTTCTGATTGGCATTGAATATTTCTTCAAGCTTCCTGAGCATTGCTGTGAAAGTTGGATGATCCTGATCAGGCGCGTACGACGAGGAGAGTAGCCGGCCCTTGAGCGACTCGAAGTCAAAGTGTTGCGCGTTTACAAGGGTCTTCAACTCGAAAGTCTCCGGGGAGAAAAACTCGGCAATTTCGCCAGTAACCTTCTCGTGTCTAACCTTTTCGTAATCCGTTCCGTAGCGAAGTAGAAGTTCTTCGTAGGCGCGCAGGAAAGCGGTCGAGTTTAACCGGCGTTCGTTCCAGATTAGGACGACCCAACCTCCAGGCTTCAATATTCGCGCGAATTCCCTCCTGGCCTTGTCCCGATCAAACCAATGGAACGCCTGCGCGGCAGTAACAAAGTCCACGCTTTCTATCTCCAAGGTTGTTGCTTCGGCCGTAGCGTTAATGCTTTTGAAGTTCGCATGTTTCTTGAGAAGACCTTCGGCAGCCAGGCGCATCGCCGCATTTGGTTCGATGGCGAAAACGGAGTTCCCGTTTTTCAGGAACAGTTCAGACAATATGCCGGTGCCGGAGCCGACGTCTGCGACTACTGATGTTTTGCTAAGGCGGCAATCTGACTTAAGAATCTCAATCACACCGGCAGGGTAACTTGGCCGGAATTTAGCGTAGTTGTCCGAACGGTTTGAAAACCGCTTTAACGGATCGCTCATGGCAGGATTCTAGCCGAACGCGCCAGAAAGTCCGGCATCATTTGTCGCGGGGAATCACGGTTTCCTGGGACACTGGGTTACCTGGCGGGTAAAACTTCACAAATATGCGATGACCCAACAGGAGCAGGAGAATAAAGCCGAATGTGAGCGGAAGACGAGTGTCCGATTTCACAAACAGCCAAAAATGCAGCGCGCCGGCGATGCCTGCGGCGTAAATAAGCTTGTGCAATTTGCTCCAGCGCTTTCCGCCCAGCCGCTTGACCATTTTGTTGGTCGAGGTGATGGCCAGCGGCAGCATCAGGAAGAAAGCTGTCATTCCGAAGGCGATAAAGGGCCGCGTCACCACATCGCCCGGAATGCTTCTGAGATTGAAGTAACGATCAAACCAGATGTAGGTCAGGAGGTGCAGAAATCCGTAGAAAAACGCGAAGAGGCCGAGCAGGCGACGAAACTTGACGAGCCAGTTCAGTCCAGTAATCTTTCGCGCTGGAGTAACGGCGAGCGTAATCATTAGGAAAACCAGAGTCATTATTCCAGTCGTGCGCGTCATGAACTCCGCTGGGTTGGCGCCCACTCGCTTGTGGTAAACGTCCCACAAGAGCAACGCCAATGGCACCAACGCATTGGTGAAAAGTATGAACTTTGTAAAGCGAACGTCTTTCATAATGCAGTAGTCAGTTAGTCCGTGGCCAGTGGTCAGTTGTTAGTATAATGGTCAACGTTTCTCAAGTCGGTTCAACAAAATTCGTTCAGAACCACTGACCACTGACGACTGACTGCTGACCACTCCTTTAGTAATCCTTCCGCAAGTCCATTCCGTCATACAGGTGCGCAACTTGTTCCGCGTAGCCATTGAAAAGCAGCGTATCTCGGGCGCTAAAAGCCGACTCGCCTATCCGATGCTCTTCCGCCTGGCTCCAGCGCGGGTGCGACACATTTGGATTCACGTTGGAATAAAACCCATACTCATTTGGCGCCTGAATGTTCCACGTCGTGGGTGGCTTTTCGGCGACCAGGCTTATTTTCACAATTGACTTAATACTCTTGTATCCGTACTTCCAGGGCACCACCAACCTCACGGGAGCACCGTCTTGCGGCGGCAGAGTCTCGCCGTAAAGCCCTGTTGCCAGGATAGTCAGGGGATGCATAGCCTCGTCGAGACGAAGCCCTTCAACGTAAGGCCAGTCGAGTACGCCGGTTGACTGGTTCGGCATCCGCTTCGGATCGTAAAGCGTCTGGAAGGCGACATATTTCGCTTGCGAAGTTGGCTCCACTTTTTCCAGCAGCTTTGCTAGCGGAAATCCAACCCAGGGAATCACCATCGACCAGCGTTCGACACAGCGTAAGCGATAGATCCGTTCCTCCTGGGGAAACTTCAAGAGCTCCTCTAAACCGAACGTGGCGGGCTTATTGACCAGGCCGCCAACTGAAACATTCCAGGGTTTACCTACGAAACCCGCAGCTTCGGTAGCTACACCCTGCTTACTGGTAGAAAATTCGTAAAAATTGTTGTAGTTAGTTATGTCCTCAATAGCCGTGAGTTTTTCGTTTGTCGTAAAGCCATCGCGCCCGGCGCTGTCACGGCTGGGTTTTGCAACAGTTACCAGCGTCTCGCCTTTCGGCTTCTCCACGGCTGGCGGATTAAGCTTCCGATAAAGAAGACCGGTCGCGGCGGTGGTTGTAACCAGAGCAGCGCCGCGCATGAAATTACGGCGATTGAGATAAACTTCTTTGTCGGTGATTTCGCTGGACTTAATATCGTTTTTCATAAAAGGTCACTTCCATCCTCGCGCTCATATCTACGAAGCCAAGCCGGCAAAAGGTTTTGAACACTCTTCCAAGCTCGCGTAACGAGCAAAAACCTTGAGTTAACTGATTATTTGACGTAATAGTATCGCCCACCCTGACGAGGCTTCCAACCAACGTCATAAAACGGCTGGCTAAAACTTAGAGGCTTTGCAGGTCAATAGGATTCACAAACTTGGAAGAAACCCCGCAACCCGCGCCAAATGTAGATCCGCCGGCCGTTGAGTCAGACCAACGCCTCCCGTTGAGAAGTCGACTTATTAGATGGGCGATTGTGGTGGTTGCCGGTTTAGGCGTTTTGTTAATCCCTATTCCGGCCGGCATCACCAGACAGTCCTGGCATCTCTTCGCGATTTTCGTTGCTACCATCGTCGGATCCATCGTGCGGCCGGTGCCCGGCGGGGCAATGGTGCTGCTCGGAGTCGCTGCCCTGGCGCTGACGGGCACGCTGCCAGTCGAGAAGGCGCTGGGTGGGTATGGCGATCCGATTGTTTGGCTGGTGCTTGCCGCCTTCTTCATGTCGCGAGGAATGATCAAGACCGGACTCGGAAGACGCATTGCCTTTCTGTTTATCCGCGCTATCGGCCGGCATTCACTTGGGTTGGGCTATGCACTTGTCTCCACTGACATGCTGCTCGCCATGGTGATTCCCTCCAATGCCGCCCGCGCCGGCGGGATTATCTTTCCGGTAGCAAAGAGTCTTGCAGAAGCCTACGACTCAAAACCAGGCGAGACCGCCGGGCGGTTGGGTGCGTTCCTGATGACCCTGATCTATCAATGCGACGTGATTATCTGCGCCATGTTTCTTACGGGGCAGGCTTCAAACGTTTTGATTGCAAAATTTGCGCAGCAGGTGACGGGCATTGAACTGACCTATGCTCGCTGGGCGCTTGCGGCTGTTGTCCCCGGTGTGCTGTCGCTGCTCGTCGTTCCTCTGGCGCTCTATCGAATTTTCCCGCCTGAGATTAAACATACGCCCGCCGCCGCCAAATTCGCTGCCGACGAGTTGAAGCGAATGGGCCCAATGAAATCCAGCGAGAAACTCATGCTGATCGTCTTTGCGCTTGTCGCGAGTTTATGGATGACGACTGCGCTGCACGGAATCAATTACGCGGCGGTGGCATTGTTAGGCATTTGCGTTCTTTTGTTGTTCGGGGTTTTGAACTGGCAAGACGTCATCAGCGAGCGCGGCGCGTGGGATGTGTTTATCTGGTACGGCGGGTTGGTCAGAATGGCCGATGCGCTTGGCGAAACAGGAATCACCAAACGTTTTGCTGAAACTGCCGCAGGTTTTACCATCGGATGGAAATGGTGGGCAGCGCTAGCGGTGCTTTTGCTGGTTTACTTTTACGCTCATTACGGATTTGCGAGCATAACCGCGCACGCGACCGCGATGTACACGCCTTTTCTGGTAGTCATACTCGCCGCCGGCGCTCCTCCCTACCTCGCGGTGCTGTCGCTGGCGTACTTTTCCAATCTGGACGCGTCGCTAACACACTTCGGAACCACACCTGCTCCGATATATTTCGGTGCCGGCTACGTTAAGCAGCGAACCTGGTGGAAGCTGGGACTGATTGTGTCGTTTATCACAATTCCGATTTGGGTAATATTCGGCTTCACCTGGTGGAAACTTTTGAAACTCTGGTAGGAAAACTGCTATGGTTTGCGCCGTAAACGACGTGTGGTCGGGACTAAAGTTTGTTTATCGTTTGGAAGATCGCAAGTCGCGCTGAACTCGGCTAACCCGAAGACAGACTCTCACTGTTCAACGTTGAGACGAGTTGTGTTCACGTTGCGCGACCTTGTCTCTAGATTGCGCGCGCTACACCAAAACCGTTTCGCATTGCGAGGCAACTCAGTAATCAAGATTTTTTCTTCAACTTCACCACAATTCTGCTCTCGCTACTCATGAGATCGTCGCGTCGTAACTACCGATGGTAGGACCATGCGAGCGCCAGTGGAAAGTATTGCGTGAAACAGATGGCGAACGGTTTGTAGCTCTAAAGAAAGGCTGCTGTTTTTAAGGAGAATTTGCAAACTGCGAAAATGAAAATCGTTAAAACGAGATCCGTCTGACGATTAAGAATTTTCTTTATGTGATCTGATATCCTGTCGCCAGAGAGTTGTTTGCGTTTCGAAAAGTCCGATTCGCTGCTTCAAAGAAAAATGGATTTGCGCAATGTCCGCGATGGACCATCTAAGATCGAATTAGGGGTTGCAAAAACTTTTTCGATCACTATAATGCGACTCCCTCGCTGGAAGCGATGATTGCCAGAAAGTGAAGCGTTGAAGTCGGACCTGATTTAGATTGTGTTTGCGGGTTATTCGCTCTTATAAATTTTCGCTGACCCCCGCTGACCTGCTTACGCGATTCAGTCAGGTGTTTATGAGCCCCTTCATCCAGAGTGAAGAAGCTCAGGCAATCCATGGCGATTTCCCTGTTGCAGTAGGGATCCTTCGCCAACAATCAAAACTCAACGCCAATCTGTGGCCGGGTCAATGGCTCTCAACCCCGGGTAAGGCACTCGTGTTTCTTCCAGCGAAGAATCCCAGAGGTCAGAAGTTTGATCGGAGCGTTGAAATGACTGAAGAATCTGCAGTTAACCGCAAGAACTGCCCAATTTGTTCACAAGATCTGCCTATAACGGAATTTGGAGTTTGCCGCGCGCGGAAAGACGGCCGGAATCTCTATTGCAAGAGCTGCATCCGCAAAAAGGTAACCGATAGCCGTCGTGCTCTCAAAGAATATAGATCGGCTCGCAAGCGATACGTCAGCCAACCTCTCCCCGAGCACACATGGTCGGCTCAGTCAGACGGCGATTCACCTTATTCGGAAAATTACACGCGACTCTTGAGTAAGCTTTCGCCGGTCGAACGCGTGCGGGAAGCAATTAGGAAAGGCTCTCGCACCCAGAAGGAGATCGCGCACGAGACCAGACTCGGGAAAGACGAAATTGGCGACGCCATTGCCAATTTGTTGCTATGGACGCGCGAGATCAAGACCCAAATAGTTGATAACAACAGGCATTATTTCATAAACGAGTCGGCAGACTTGCCAATCCGGGAAGAAGCGATGAACCTTCCGCGGCGGAAGGTCGACGTACCCAGCTCCTTTAGTGCGATCCAGGGTTTAATGCCGGGCAAGAATCCTGAGGGAGAAGAGCCGGAAAAACTTGGCGGTTGGGCGGCAGCCTGACCCGCCGAAGGCCGGCGTCGGAGCTTTGGTCAGATTACTCTTGTTCAAAGGCTTCAAGGACTTCTCGAGCGTGCTCTTCAGGTTTGACCTTTTCAAACACCTTTTTGACTTTGCCTTTTTCATCGATAAGGAAAGTTATCCGCTTCACGCCCAGGTACGTGCGGCCCATGAATTTCTTCTCGCCATAAACCCCGTAAGCGTCTGCGATTGAATGATCCGGGTCGGCCAATAGTGTGAAAGGGAGTTTATACTTGGCGGTAAACTTCTTGTGCGAAGCCTCACTGTCCACGGAAACGCCAAGTACTTTGATATCCAGTTTCTTAAAGTCAGCGAACGCATCGCGAAACGAACAAGCCGTATCATCTTTAGGGTAAAAATAGAGCACCACTTTTTGGCCGCGCAGGTCTTTAAGCCGGACCGTGTCACCGTTTGCGTCTTTTGCGGCGAAGTTGGGCGCGACATTTCCTTCTTTGGGCATTGGTGATTGCTCCAATCTTTACGAATGGCTTTCCGGGTAACCGGGTTCGGGGATCATCTAGCGAGCGCACATCTTAAGCCAGCGTCACCGACCCCAGCAAGAATTGATTAGGCTAAGCAAATGAAAAACAAAGCAAGAGGCAGCTATTGGATGGTTAAGCAGGAGCCGGAAACCTACTCCTGGACAGACTTTGTCAGCGATGGCCGCACTGATTGGACAGGTGTGAGAAACTATCAGGCACGCAACAACCTGCGCGAAATGAAGACAGGCGACCGGGTCCTATTCTATCATTCGGGAAAAGAAAAAGCCGTCGTCGGCCTGGCGGAAGTCGTCAAGAGTGCCTACGCGGATCCAACTGCTGATGACGCGCAATGGGTGGCCGTTGATCTAAAGCCCGTCAAGGCCCTCAAGAACCCGGTTCCATTGGCTGCAATTCGCTACGACAAGCGCTTGAGTCAACTCCCGCTGATTAGGCAATCGCAACTTTCCGTGATGTCGCTGACCAAAGACGAGTTTGACATTATCGTCGCTACGGGAGATGGCAAGGCGAGGAAGAAATAGCCGGGGCGGAGCACGCGCAACAAATAGATGGAGGCAAGAATGTTCAAACAGATCGACTATACGATGGTCGTTGTTTCAGATATGCAACGTTCGGTGGAGTTCTATCGCGATAAGCTGGGAATACCACTCAAGTTTCAATCGCCAGACTGGACTGAGTTTCAAACCGGAGCGACTACGCTGGCGCTACACGGTGGGGGCGTGGTACCTGCAACGCCTCCGGCTGGAGACCCCACCAAGCAGGCCGGCAGTTGCTCAATTGGGTTTAACGTCGAGGACGTGGACAAGACCTACCAGGAGCTGCAGGCAAAGGGCATCCGGTTCGTGATGCCACCCACACAGCGAGAGGGCGAGGGGATCAAGCTGGCAGTTTGCACCGATCCGGATGGCTTGCCTATCGCGTTTGCGCAGACGATTGCGCAGACGGCGACGGGTTGATCAGGGGCTTCCAGCAGGCTTATTACTCAAAGAGCTTGGGTTCGGCGTCGGCATCGCCGGCTTCTGGCACCGCCGAATCGATCAGTGCTGGATACTTCTGAAACAACGGCGCCGGCGCCGCTACTCGCTCCCCGTTCAATGTAGCCTTAATCTCAAGGGCATTTACCACCGCCTGGCCGCGGAAGTGGTTGTTCGTGATCACGTACGACTCCTTGGTTTTCGCCGCAATCTCTTTAATCCGGGTAATCCAGGGCTCTAACTCATCGATTGAGTAAAGATAGTTGTACCGGTCATCGCGCGGTGCTTTTTCCCTGAACCAGTCCTGGTAATTCCGGCCGTGAAGCCGCACATATCCGATCGAAGCGGTAGTAACGGCGGCGGGTTTGACCGACTTCGCAAAGAGCGGTTGATCGACGTTGCAGATTCCGACCCCCAACTCCTCCAACCATTCGTAAATCTGTGGATTGTTCCAGGACGAATGCCTAATCTCGAGCACTAACGGGTAATCCTTAAAGCGATCCAGTAGTTTTGCCAGATAAACCCGCTCGTCATCCGTGTTCTTAAACGACCAGGGAAACTGAAGCAGCAATGCGCCCAGCTTTCCGGCGTTCCGTAGCGCGTCCATTCCTTCGCGCACTTGTCTCTCGTCTGCCGCAGTCGCTTTGCCTCGTTCGTGTGTGAAGACGCGGTGAAGTTTTGCCGTAAACATGAAATCCCGTGCCTCGGCAACGCGTCGCGCCCAGGATTTGGCCGTTGAAGACGTGAACCCCCGGTAGAAACTGCTGTTGATTTCAATGGTGTTGAAAAATCTCGCCAGATATTCGAGCGGGTCAAACTTAGCGCCGGGTTTTTGCGGATACACCACGCCTTCCCAGTCTTTGTAAGACCATCCGGCAGGGCCGATGCGAATCTTGTTAGCCATTGATTTCTGCTGCGAATTAGCGCTGGACATCACGGATATGAAAAGCCTTTGCCTACTAGCTGCCCAGCACTCGAAGTCTAATCCGCGTTCACCCGCGCGAATCTGCGGCCCATTTTGCTTTAATTCCGCGCGCGATGCGAACTCCGTAAATCGGTGGTATAAACATTGGCACTGATTCCTGATTCGAACGTATGAGAGGAGGTTACGCGATGCGTCTGACCGAAATGGTTTCGTGCTCTGGTTGAGCGGCTAAGCTAAGCCCAAGCTTACTCGCTCAGGTTTTGAGCGGGCTACCACCGCAGCCCAAGGATGAGAACGTCATGGTTGGCTTCGACAAAGCCGACGACGCCGGAGTGTATAGACTGCGCGACGACCTTGCGATCGTGCAGACAGTCGATTTTTTCACGCCGATCGTTGACGATCCATTTGTTTACGGTCAGATTGCTGCGCTCAACTCGATCAACGACGTGTGGGCGATGGCCGGCACGCCGCTGACTGCTCTGGCGATTACTTGCTTTCCCAAGAAGGGCGTCGATCCGGCAATACTCGGCGAGATCATGCGCGGCGGCCAGGAAACCTTGAATAAGTATGGCGTGACTTTGATTGGCGGCCATAGCGTCGACAACGAGCAGATCATGTTTGGTTATTCAGTAACCGGCGTAATCGATCCCGGCAAAATTGCGACTAACGCGGGCGCGCGCGCCGGCGACGTGATTATCCTGACGAAGCCAATCGGCACAGGCGTGATCTCGACGGGAATCAAGTTTGAAAAGACCGGCGCCGATGTTGCCGCGGCTTCGGTGGCAACGATGTTGACGCCCGGAAAATATGCGGCTGAGGCGATGCGCGAGTTTGACGTGAAGGGCGCGACGGACGTAACCGGGTTTGCCCTAATTGGCCACGCGTGGGAGATGGCCAGGGCCAGCAACGTCACGATAGAGATCGAACCCGGTGCTGTGCCGATTCTCGACGGCGCACTCGAACTAGCAGCCGCCGGCGTGGTCACGGGCGCCGATAAAACCAATCGCGAATATGTCGGGGATGATATTTCAATCGCTGAGTCGGTCAGCCAGGAAATGCGTAGGGTGCTTTACGATCCGCAAACAGCGGGCGGGATGCTGATCGCGATCCCTGCTGCTCGTGCGAATGACTTGTTGGCGCGACTGCGCGAAAATTATCCGCGCGCTGCGGTGATCGGGCGAGTCAGTGATCGAGCTGAGTATTCGATAGTTGTCTGATAAGTTCGTATCGTTTCCCCCCGGGCTTACGCCCGGGGCTACAGTCTTCCGCCTGCTTCGCAGGCTCATTGAATGCCGCCGTTTGAGTTGAGCGTCACGCCGCGAGTATTCTTTCGCTGCCGATCGCTCTCTCCGAGGTATTCGGCTCGTCTCTGCCACGGAAATTTCTTTGGGAAGTTAATGATGGTCTCCACAATCCAACACGCCGCTGAATCAAAGACCAGCTCAATAATAGAGCTCTACAAGAATGTGCGCGCGCGGACGATGCAGATCGTGGCGCCGCTGGAAACGGAAGACTACGTAATTCAGACGGCGGAGTTTATGAGTCCGCCGCGCTGGCACATCGGCCATACCTCCTGGTTTTTCGAGACGCTGCTCCAAGCGCATCAGCCTGGCTACAAAGTCTATTCCGAGGAGTATCTCTTCTATTTCAACTCCTACTATGAAGGCTTTGGCGCGCGCATCGAGAGACCTAAGCGCGGTACTCGATCGCGACCCACGGTCAAGGACACCGTTGCATATCGCAATCACGTGGACGAACAGATGCTCGTCTTTCTGGAATCCCTGGACAGGCAAACCGCCGCGGAAAGTGTGCTCGCGCTCGTCAGGCTCGGCCTCGAACACGAGATGCAGCACCAGGAACTTCTCGTTTACGACATCAAGCACCTGCTTTGCGATCAGTACAACGCTCCGATCAAGCCCGCGCCCGCGGTTTCGAAGAAGGTCGAAGGCATGGCTGAGATAGAGGGCGGACTGTTTTGGTTAGGCTACGAACGCCGGGGCAGTAGCCCGACAGTTATGGAGGGCTCCGCTAGCGTCAACTACGACTTCGCGTTCGACAACGAAAAGCCTGCGCATCAGGTCTTCCTGCAAGACTACGCCCTCGACCGCGCCCTCGTCACGAACGGCGACTTTCTGGAGTTCATTCGCGATGGCGGTTACCAAAACTTTCGTTGGTGGTTTTCCGAAGGGTGGGAAGTGGTTAACCGCGACGCTTGGCGCGCGCCGCTTTACTGGGAACTGCACGATGACCAGTGGATGATTCGCGACTTCGCAGGTTTGCACGCTGTCGAGAGCAGAGCGAACGAGCCGGTGTGTCACGTCAGTTTCTTCGAAGCCTCGGCCTTCGCAAAATGGGCGGGCAAGCGTTTGCCAACTGAAGCCGAATGGGAAAAAGCCGCAACGTTTGATCCCAAGACGGGCGCGCGTCAGGATTTCCCCTGGGGTGATGACGCCGTCAACGAGTCAAGAGCTAATCTTTTTGAGAATGGACTCTGGGCGCCGGCGCCGATTGGTTCGTTCCCCACCGGAGAACACGGTTACGGCTGTCAGCAGATGATTGGCGACGTTTGGGAGTGGACGACCTCGGATTACGTTCCCTACCGCGGTTTCAAATCCGAGTTTGACGAATACAACGACAAGTGGTTTGTTAACCAGAAAGTTTTGCGCGGCGGCTCGTTCGCGACGCCGCAAGCGCACATCCGCTCAACTTACCGCAACTTCTTTCACGCCCACGAGCGCTGGATGGTCTCCGGCTTCCGCTGCGCGAGGGACATCGACGCAGTGGCGTCATAACGACAAGGTGAAAGTCTATTTTGCAGCATCCATTCGCGGTGGGCGTGACGATTGGGCGTCGTATCTTGAGATCGCCAGGCAACTACGCGAATATGGTGAGGTGCTGACAGAACACGTGGGAGACGTCGAACTGAGCGCGGTTGGTGAAGACATCGGCGACCGCAACATCCATGATCGCGATCTGGCCTGGCTGAAGAGTTCCGACTACGTGGTGGCTGAAGTGACGACGCCGAGCCTGGGAGTGGGCTATGAAATCGGTAAGGCAACTGAATGGGAGAAACCGGTGTTATGCCTGTACCGGCCGACTGAAGGAGGTTCACTCTCGGCAATGATCGCAGGCAGCGGCGCGGTAACGCTGAAAGAATATCAAAGCCCAACTGAGCTGAAGGATATCTTCGAACAGTACTTTCGATCTAAGTAAAGTTGGCAAAGGAAAAGATCAGTTGGCAACAGTATTGAATGACATCGAAACAAGAGTCCTGGGCTCCCTGGTCGAAAAACAGGTGACTACGCCGGAATATTACCCGCTGACCCTAAACTCGCTCACGCTGGCCTGCAATCAGAAAAACAATCGCACTCCAGTCACCTCCTACGACGAAACAACGGTCGCGCAAGCGCTGGAAACACTGCGCGAGAAGAACCTTGCCTACGTGTTTTATGGCGCCACCAGCCGCGTGCCTAAGTACAAACATGTGCTGCCGGAAGTAATGCATTTGAGCCCGCCGGAATTGGCCTTGATTTGTGTCCTGCTGCTCAGAGGGCCGCAGACAACCGGCGAACTGGCCACCCGCGCCTTTCGGCTGCATGAGTTTTCCGGTCTGGAAGAAGTTGAGTCCACCCTCAATTCTTTGATTTCGCGCGAGCCGGATCCACTTGTTAAGCGTTTGCCGCGCCAGCCCGGCCAGAAAGAGACGCGTTTTGCTCATCTGCTGTCGGGAGAGCCGAAAATCGAGGTGTTTGCGGACGCCGAAGCCTCCGGGTCAACGGGGCGGCGTCGAAGTGCCGACTCCGAGAGATTTGAAAAACTGGAGCAGGAAGTAGTGACTTTGACGATGGAAGTTCGCAGACTGCAGCAACAGTTCGAGGAATTTAAGAAACAATTCGAATGAGCATCCACAGATTACGCGGATTCAACCCAGAAGCAGCGAGCAGTTTGGCGAGATCCCAGCCCGGTTCTGTTTAATCTGCGTCATCTGCGTAATCTATGGATTAATTCTTCTTCATTGCATACCTAGGCCCGTGTTTCATTTGTGCAATTCCCGCAAAGCTGAGTTATAATTCCCTTCCCATGGATCTTGAACTATTTCATCCGGCGGTCGCGCGTTGGTTTGCGAAGAGCTTCCCCGCAGCGACGCCGCCGCAAGAGCAGGCGTGGCCAGCGATCAAAGAGCATCGCAACACTTTGATTGCGGCACCCACCGGTTCGGGTAAAACTCTGGCTGCTTTCCTCGCCGCGATTGATGACCTGGTGCGGCTGGGCGTGGAAGGAAAGCTCGATGACACCACCCACGTCGTTTACGTTTCTCCGCTCAAGGCCCTCAGCAACGACATTCAACGCAATTTGCAGCTTCCGCTGGCCGGCATACAAGAAGAGTTGCGGGCGCTGGGTTTGCCTGAGGTAAACATTCGGACGTTTGTCAGAACGGGTGATACGCCGGCCGGAGAGCGCACGGCGATGGTCAAGCGGCCTCCTCATATCGTCGTCACGACGCCGGAATCGCTTTACATTTTGCTGACCAGCGAAGGCGGTCGTCGCATGCTGCAGACCACGCGCACGCTAATCGTTGATGAGATTCATGCGGTAGTCGGCGACAAGCGCGGCTCCCACCTGGCACTCTCCATCGAGCGCTTGGAGCAGTTAGTCCAGCAACACCAAACCGAGAGCTCAAAACTCGAAACTCGAAACTCGAAAATCGTTCGTATAGGCTTGTCCGCAACCCAGCGTCCAATAGAAGAAGTGGCACGTTTCCTCGTCGGCAATGCAAACATCAATTCCGATAACACGCCCAACTGTACCATCATCGATACTGGCCATACGCGCCGGTTAGACCTCGCGATCGAACTCCCTGAATCGCCCTGGCAAGCGGTGATGTCCGGCGAAGTTTGGGAGGAGATCTACGATCGGCTCGCTCAACTAATTCGTGAGCACAAAACTACGCTCGTCTTCGTGAACACCCGAAGGCTGGCCGAACGCGTTTCCCGTCATCTGGGCGAACGCCTCGGCGATGAAAACATTGCCGCGCATCACGGCAGCCTGGCCCGTGAACAGCGTCTGGCAGCGGAGCAAAGATTGAAAGCGGGCGAACTGAGCGCGCTCGTCGCCACCGCTTCGCTCGAACTTGGCATCGACATCGGCGACGTGAATCTGGTTTGCCAGCTTGGTTCGACACGTTCCATCGCCAGCTTTTTGCAGCGCGTGGGGCGATCGAACCATACGGTGGCCGGGTTTCCGAAGGGCAGAATCTTCCCGCAATCGCGCGACGAACTGGTGGAGTGTGCGGCGATCATTGATTCCGTGCGGCGCGGTGAACTTGATCGTCTGGAACTGCCGGAACTACCACTCGACATTCTTGCGCAACAGATCGTTGCTGCCTCCGCGGCGGAAGAGTGGACTGAAGACGCGCTCTTTCAATTGGTGCGGCGCGCGTATCCGTATCGCAATCTCACCCGCGAGCAGTTCGATTCCATCATTCGCATGCTCGCCGAAGGGTTTTCCACCAAACGCGGCCGGCGCTCTGCGTACCTGCACCATGATGCTGTCAATCAGCGGATTCGCGGGCGAAGGAATGCGCGCATTTCAGCGATCACTTCCGGGGGCGCAATTCCTGACACCGCGGACTATGCCGTGGTACTCGAGCCGAGTGAACTGGTGATTGGTTCAGTGAACGAAGACTTCGCGATTGAAAGTTTGCAAGGCGACATCTTTCAGCTGGGAAACACTTCCTGGCGCGTGTTGCGCGTCGAGCAGGGGAAAGTGCGAGTCGAGGATGCGCACGGGCAGCCGCCATCGATTCCCTTCTGGTTGGGCGAAGCTCCGGCGCGCACGCACGAGCTTTCGGTTTCGGTTTCGCGACTGCGCGAAGCGGTAGCCAACCGGATCGAAGCCATCACTAACTACGAAAACGTGGATGTAGTAGAGAACTCGTCATCTCCCGAGCACTCCGATCCAAGTCTCGCCCCGTCACTCAATCTGGAGCCGGCGATTGAGTATCTGGTTGATGATATCGGCATCTCGCGCGCGGCGGCTGAACAGATCGTCGAATATCTCGCCGGCGCCAAGCTGGTGCTTGGCGTCATGCCTTCTCAGGACAATCTCGTCCTCGAACGTTTCTTTGACGATAGCGGCAGCATGCAGCTGGTGGTGCATTCGCCCTTTGGGAGCCGGCTCAATCGCGCCTGGGGTCTGGCGCTACGCAAACGTTTTTGCCGCAAGTTTAATTTTGAGCTGCAGGCCGCGGCGACCGAAGACGCTGTAGTGCTTTCGCTGGGGCCCACACACAGTTTCCCGCTGGACGAAGTATTTCATTATCTGAACTCCAAGACCGTGCGCCACCTTTTGTGTCAGGCGCTTTTGGACGCCCCGATGTGGAACATTCGCTGGCGCTGGAACGTGACCCGTTCATTGGCAGTCTTGCGCCGGCGCGGCGGCAAGAAGATTCCCGCCCAGTTGCAGCGCATGGACGCGGAAGATCTGTTGACTGCAATATTTCCCGATCAAGTGGCTTGCCAGGAAAATCTCGGCGGCGGTGAACGCGAGATTCCGGCGCACCCGCTCGTGGATCAGACGGTGAAAGACTGTTTGGAAGAGGCGATGGACATCGACAGCCTGGAAAGGCTGCTGACTGCGATTGAGCGCAACGAAAAGAATCTGTTTGCCCGCGACGTGATCGAAGCTTCACCGCTGGCGCAGGAAATCTTAAACGCTCGACCTTACGCTTTTCTCGACGATGCGCCGCTCGAAGAACGCCGGACGCGCGCGGTGCAACAGCGACGCTGGCTCGATCCGCAGACTGCTAGAGACATGGGCAAACTCGATCAGGGCGCTATCGATCGCGTGCGTGATGAAGCCTGGCCGCGCGTTGAAAATGCAGATGAACTGCACGATGCCCTTGTCGAGTTAGGCTTTATCACTGAACAGGAAGCCATCGAGTGGCATAGTTTCTTTACCGAGTTGAAAAATGATCGCCGCGCCGCTGTGCTTCAAGTTAATACTGGGACCGCGGGCGTCCCGCCCGCAATGAGCGCGGAGCGCGAAAACTCTGATGACTCAACGCTGTCTGGTAACGTAACTGATGCGGGCGGGACGCCCGCGGTCCCAGTGAAGAGGTTGAGTCTTTGGGTCGCCGCTGAGCGCTTACCGCAAATAAACGCGATTTACACGACAGCGTCACTCAAACCGCCAATCGTCGCCCCTGAAAGTTTGGCGCCGGTACCCTGGAGTTTTGAAGAAGCGCTGGTGGAAGTTCTGCGCGGGCGACTGGAAGGTCTGGGGCCCGCTACCGTGCCGGCGCTCGCCAACTCTTTCGGACTCAGCAACAGCGACATCGAGTTGGGCCTGCTCAAACTTGAGGCCGAAGGCTTTGTGATTCGAGGGCAGTTCACGCCAGGCGCAGCCGAAACTGAATGGTGCGCGCGCCGGCTGCTCGCGCGTATTCACAGCTATACGCTCAACCGCTTGCGGCAGGAGATCGAGCCGGTCTCGACCGCCGATTTCATGCGTTATCTGCTAGCCTGGCAAAAGGTCGCTCCTGACCATCAGATGGAGGGGCCGGAGAGCGTGCGCGCCATCATTGAACAGTTGGAGGGTTTCGAAGCTCCGGCCGCCGCCTGGGAAGGAGAGCTGCTGCCTGGCCGTTTGGTGGAATATGATCCCGCGTGGCTCGATGCCTTGTGTCTCTCAGGCGAAGTTGTGTGGGCCCGGTTAACTCCCCCAACCTCTTCGCGTGCAGCATCTCCGGAACCGGGGAACGAACGCGCGCGTGGCGCCGCTCCGGTGCGCAACACTCCCATCGCATTGCTGCGGCGCAAGAACTTTGCTATTTGGAATTCGGTTTTTCCCCAGCCCTCGTTAAGCGAAGTCGAGTTCTCCACAACTACCAGCGCCGTTCACGATTATCTGACGACACGCGGCGCCTCCTTCTTCTCAGATATCGTCGAAGGGACAAGACTATTGCGCGCGCAGGTTGAGGAGTCTTTAGCGGAACTGGTGGCCAATGGACTGGTGATCTCCGACAGCTTCGCCGGTTTGCGTGCTCTGTTAACGCCTGCCAGCCGCCGGACGCAGGCAGCGGCAAGACGCAAACACCGACAGCCTACCTACGAAATGTCGAGCGCCGGACGCTGGTCATTGCTGCAACGCGAACCTGGGACCGCGGGCGTCCCGCCCGCAGCGGCGAGGCGGGCTCTCGCCGAACGTGGGACGGTAAACGCTGAAGCCGCCGAAGAAATTGCGCGCATTCTCCTCAAACGCTACGGCGTAGTTTTCAAGCGCCTGCTCGAGCGCGAAGGCATTGTGCTGCCCTGGCGTGTCTTGCTTCGGATTTATCATCGTTTGGAAGCACGCGGCGAGATTCGCGGCGGACGTTTTGTAGCTGGAATTTCCGGCGAGCAGTTTGCTCTTCCCGAAGCCGTCGGGATGTTGCGAGCGATTCGCCGCACACGAACCGGAGCAATGGATTTTGGTTTCCGGTCCCCGGCTCGCGAAACTGAAGAGCGAGTTTCGGGTTCAACGGCCCCTACTGCCCCTGAGTCAGAGAGCCTGATCTCTGTAAGCGCCGCCGATCCCTTGAATCTCGTCGGCATCATCACGCCCGGCGGACGCGTCACTGCGCACACTTCAAACCGCATCCTTTATCGTAACGGCGAGCCGGTCACCGTCCTGGAGTCTGGTGAGACGCGCTTTCTGCTCGAGCTCAGCCGCACGATGGAATGGAAAGCGAAGAGCGCGCTGCTGCGTAAAGCCACACCACCGCAGTTACGCACCTACCTGCGCCGCCCGGCGTGATCGTTTTCAGGCAAGTCTTGAATCGCTGACAGATAAGTTCTTTAGCATGATGTTTTGCCTGTCCCTCAGCACGTTCTTCAATGCTTCAACAAGCTTACTCGCGCCGTGGTCTCCCGCGAAAGGCTTTCCGACTCGCCTAGACTGGATTCAATATGACGATCTCGGCGCGCTCGCGGGCATTGTCGAGAAAGCCATCAGTGTCTGATTCAATCTTCGCTTCAGTCAGTGTTTTTTCGATTTCGGTCCGAGCTTCTTCCAGCGTGGGCACAACTTGACCGGGCGCGCGCGCCCTGAGACGAGGCACATAGACATCTTTGTAATAGTCGGCAATCTCTTTCTGCGTAATCACGACGAAATTGCGAAAACGGAAATCCAGGTACTTCTCAATTCTGACGCGCTGCTCCAGGATTTCATTCAGCTTGTCGGTAGTTAGTCCCACGCGCTGTAGTCGCTGCTCAAACTCCGTCCGTGAGGAAAACGCTTTAGCCAGGTCATCGCGCGCGCTCCGGACCTCATCAGAAGTTGGCGCGATAGAGGGCAGCTTCTCCGCCTCCTGTAGGATTAGTCTCTGATCAGTGAGCAAGTGCAAAGCCCTGTTAAGCTCAACTGAAGAGGGGTTGTCCAACGGCGTGTTTGGCTGCAGCGCCAACTGCCACAGGAGATCAGAATAAGTTATCAGGCAAACCTGCCGGCATTCAGGCACGACGCCGGCGTTGACGGTAGCAACCATCTTGTCGACGACCTGCTGCCCGCGCGCGGCCGGGGTGAGCAGTGAGTAGTGAGCAGTGAGCAGTAAGATTGCAGGCAGCATACGGCAGACGGCAGGCGGCAGGACTGGCCGTACTGACCCTCGCGAATTGACTCTTGATCTATAGTTTCTAAACAACCTCATCTGCTCCTGCCTCCTGCTTCCTCTTCCTGCCTCCTGCCTCCTGCCTCCTGCTCCTAC
>JANMQG010000113.1:0-6147 GCA_031370285.1 Chloracidobacterium sp.
GCTTAGGCAAGCGAACCAAAGTGGCAAATGAGCCACTAAGAGGATCAACATTACAAAGAAAATCGCTCATCACTAATAACTAAAACTGATGAATGAAGACTGACGCGCTATCAATGCCCAATTTTTCAGCAGCCTGCTAGGGCGGACTAGGTGATGTTTGTTCCCTTTTGGGCGGCGTCAAGTCCGGGGGCAGCGCCGGGCGCCACTCTCTCGATGTCAGGCTGCTCGGGGCTGATGCGAATGCAGGCGGCAAAGTGATTCGGCTTTACCTCAACCAGCGGCGGGACAACTTGCTTGCAAGCGTCAATCATATAGGGACAGCGCGTGTGGAAGCGGCAACCCTGGGGTGGATTGATGGGCGAGGGCACATCGCCTTCAAGCACAATTCGTTGACGTCTTGCTTCGATCTTTGGATCCGGCACGGGCGCGGCGGAAATCAGTGCCTTCGTATAAGGCATTAGCGGATCCGCATAGATCGTCTTCGCTTCGGCAATCTCAACTAGTTTACCGAGGTACATCACTGCGACCCGGTTGGAAACGTGGCGAATCGCACGCAGGTCGTGAGAGATGAACAGATAGGTAAGATTCTTCTCGCGCTGCAGCTTCTCCAGGAGGTTCATGATTTGCGCCTGGATGGAAACGTCGAGCGCGGAAATTGGTTCGTCGGCAACAATGAAGTCAGGGTCCACTGCCAGGGCGCGCGCAATCCCAATGCGCTGCCGCTGTCCGCCGGAGAACTCGTGGGGGAAGCGCTTGATGAAGCGTTTGCTCAAGCCCACTGTTTCCAGCAGCTCCTGCACGCGTTGCTCTGCTGCCCTTCCCTTGGCCAGTCTAAATGTTTCGAGGGGTTCACCAACAATTTGTCCGACAGTCATTCGGGGATTGAGCGAAGCGTATGGATCCTGAAAAATTATTTGCAGATGCCGCCGGTGCTCGCGCATTTGTCTTTTCGAAAGGTGCGCCAGATCCTGATTGCGATAGATTACTTGCCCCGAGGTAGGCTCAGTGAGACGAAGGATTGCTCGACCGAGAGTCGACTTGCCGCAACCAGACTCGCCGACCAGACCAAGCGTCTCACCAGAGTAAATGTCGATAGTCACTCCGTCAACGGCCTTGACCAGGCGGCGACCAGCTGAGCCAACAATGAGGCGAACAAGTAGTGACCGCAGGAATAGAAAAAGGAGGCCACTCGCTAGCAACGCAATAAGCAGGACCACAAGCGCGGCGACAATCACGCCTCGGATTCCGCCTATGCCACCGCCAATGATAAAGGCGATGAAAACGCCAAACGTCAGGCTGAACCACACGCCGGCCAAACCACTTAAGATTATGATCAAAAGGCGGAGCCACTTTGGGAGCATACGAAAACCCGTTTTGAGGTTGGCTCCAAGATCAAAATGAAGCTTCAAATCGCGGATCGAAATCAATGGCTCAACGGGGACTTCATCGAGCCGTGGCACTCGCTCGGGTGAATTCAATTGTGCTTCGGAAGTGCTCATTCGCTAAACATGTCCGTTTCTCGCCGGCACTGCTCCCTCAGATTCCTCATAGACCTCTCTGGCAAAATGACAAAGCGAGAAATGCTCTGGATTCAGTTGTACGAACGGCGGAAACTCACGTTGGCAAATCTCCTCGGCGCGCTGGCAGCGAGGTGCAAAGGGACAGCCGGGAGGCAGATGCGCCACATCCGGCGGCAAACCCGGAATCTGGTAGAGCTCGCCTTGTTCCTTCAGCGGGTCGGGGACTGAACGAAGTAGTCCCTTGGTGTACGGGTTACCAGGCTGCGCGAATAATTCAGACGTCGACGCCTGCTCAAAGACCTTGCCTGCGTACATCACGATCAAATGGTCCGTCATGCCGGCAACAACGCCCAGGTCGTGTGTAATCAAGATCACGCTGGTGCCGGTGACTTGCTTGAGTTTCTTTATCAACTCCAGAATCTGGGCCTGGATAGTGACATCGAGTGCGGTAGTTGGCTCATCGGCTATCAGCAACTCGGGTTCGCATGAAAGCGCCATCGCAATCATCACCCGCTGTCGCATGCCTCCGGAAAACTCGTGCGGATAGTTGTCAACGCGCGCCCGCGCATCTGGAATACCGACCGTCTCCAGCATCTTGATCGCATGCTCGTATGCCCGGGCTCTCGTATGGCCTAGATGTAGCTCAGTAACCTCCATCATCTGCCGCGAGATCTTCATAAACGGATTAAGCGAGGTCATCGGATCCTGAAAGATCATGGCTATTCGCCGGCCGCGAATCTTGCGCACCTCGCCTTCCTTCAGCGATAGAATGTCGATTCCGTCAAACATCACTCTCCCAGAAACGACTCGCCCCGGCGGATTGGGTATCAAGCGGATGATGGAAAGATTTGTAACTGACTTACCAGAACCCGACTCGCCCACAATGCCCAGCGTCTCGCCGCGCTTCAGTTGAAACGAGATGCCGTCAACAGCCTTCACCTCGCCGTCTTCGGTATCGAAGTACGTGCGCAGGTTCCTTACTTCCAATAGATTTCCGTTGCTGCTGCTCATGGGTAGTCTTATTGTTCTCTGCTTACCGCTTACCGCTTACTGCTTACTGCTTACTGGTTCGCCTATCGCCGGCTGCCCTGTGGGTCGAGCGCGTCGCGCAAGCCATCGCCCAGGAAGTTCAGTGAGAAAAGCGTCAGCGCCATGGTCACTCCTGGAAAAACAAGCTGCCACGGGAAGATACCAATATTCTGAATGCCGTCGGTCGCGAGACTCCCCCACGAAGCCAGCGGCGGTTGCACGCCAAACCCCAGAAACGAAAGGAACGCTTCCGTCAGCATCACCGTTGGAATCGTCAACGTGGCATAGACAATCACCGGCCCGAGGGTGTTGGGCACGATATGCCGGAAAATAATTCGCGGAGTGGAAACGCCGGTCGCCCTCGCCGCCAGCACAAACTCTTGGTTCTTCAGGGACAATACTTGCCCGCGCACGATGCGCGCCATCGTCAACCACGACACAGAACCCAGCGCGATGAACAGAAGGACAACCTGGCCCCGAGCGGTTTGGCTCTTAAACACCGCGAGTAGCACGATCACGATGATGATGTAAGGGAGCGAATAGAGTACGTCGACTGCACGCATCATCAGGTTATCGATGCGTCCGCCAAGGTACCCCGCAGTCGCTCCATAGCTGACGCCGATGAGCAACGAGACCAGGGTGGCAATGATGCCGACCATCAGGGAAATCTGACCGCCCTGCAGCACGCGCGCTAACACGTCACGACCCTGGTTGTCAGTTCCCATGGGATGGGTCCAGGAGAACGAGCCGTCGGGCGCCGTTAACGGCGGTATTGATCTCAAGAGTGTTACGTCCGAGGGAATGAAATCAGGTGTTATCCCGGTGAGTTTCTTAATGACGAACGGACCGAACAGTGACGCCACCGTGATAATTGCGACTACGATCATGCCGAATACAGCCAGCCGGTTCTTTAGCAAACGCCGCCACGCAGCGCGCCACAGCGAAGTGCCGGCAATCACGCCGCCGGTTTCGGGTTTTTCAAAGTCGCCGGCAATTGTTGGTCGGTCCTCGTTCATTTGTGGGACGGGCATTCCTGCCTGGTTCCTCTAGATCCGTCGAACTCAAATGACAGACAAGAATGTCTGTCCTACCTAATACCGAATACGCGGATCGAGATACGCGTAAGCGATATCGACCAGCAGGTTCATCAGCAGTAGCGTGATGGCGATGAAGGCAACGATGCCGAGAATCAGCGGCTCATCGCGGTTGAGCGACGCCTGAATGAAATAGTTCCCCAACCCCGGCAAAAGAAAGATGCGTTCAACGACCACGGTGCCGGTGACGAGAAACGCGAGGGCAGGCCCGGTATAAGAAACTACCGGCATTAGCCCGCCGCGTAAGGCGTGGCGAATCACTACCTGGGTTTCGCTCAACCCTTTCGCCCGCGCAGTGCGAATGTAGTCTGACCGGAGAACCTCGATCATGCCGGCGCGTGTGAGCCTGGCGATGTAGGCCATGTAGAGACCCGACAAAGTTATGACCGGGAGAATCACATTGCGGCTGGGAAAACCATTCCAACGCGATGGCGGCAGCCAGTAGAGCGTAAGGGAGAAAATAAGAACGAGGATGGGTCCCAGGACAAAGTTTGGAATCGAAATCCCAAGCATTGCCAGCGCCATCGAAGCATGGTCGCGTTTGGAGTTTGGCTTCAGCGCCGCGATCGAGCCCGCGATTATTCCCACCACCAAAGCGAGCAGGTACGCGAGTATGCCTACCGTGGCAGACACCGGAAGCGAGCGAGCGATGATTGAGTTGACCGATTGGCCCTCATATTTCAACGACGTTCCGAAATCGAAATGCCTCACGATGTTCCAGATGGTGCGTCCGTATTGTTCGTACCATGGCTTATCGAGACCATACTTCTCGCGAATGTTCTTTTCTATTGCCGCAGGAATGGCCTTTTCGCCGCTGTAGAAATTTCCCGGAGCCAGGCGGATGAGTCCCCAGGTAATGGTTATTACCACGAGAATCGTCGGGATAGTGATTACCAGGCGGCGAATAATGAAGCGAAGCATGTTTGGTCGGACCGGCAGTCTTGCCAGTCACTGTCACTTAATCGATTTACCGAAAGAGCCGTCGGCCCGGTTCAATGACAGACAAGAATGTCTGTCTCACTTAGTCTGCCAAACTTGGGACCCCGTAATCCCACTTCGACGGGTCGCGCTCGATGTACACAAACTTCCAGGGATAGAGCGAAGCGGCGTTAGGATACATGCCCTTCACGTAGGGCTTCTTCAACCAGTTAACCGCGGGGGTCTCGATCGGAATCACGGGTTGGTTCTCTAACAAGTACTTCTCTGCTTTAGCCAGCTGGTCGTAGCGCTCCTGATGATCGAGATTACGATTTGCCTCGTTGAGCATAGCCACATATTTCAGATCATACCAACCAGTGCCATTGGAGCCGTCGGGAGTCGAGTAGAGCCCAAGGAAGGTGAACGGGTCCATGTAATCGGCGCCCCAGAGTCCGATCGCGAAGCCCTTGTATTCCAGCTTGGCTTTGGCCGGTAGGAACGTCTTAAACTCCATACTTCTGAGCGGCACTGTGATTCCCAGGTTTTGTTTCCACTGCGCCTGCATAAACTCGGCCATCGCTTTATTCGCAGACTGGGTGTTGAAAATAAACTCCACTTCCCCGATCGGAAAGGCCTTACACTGAAAACTTCCGTCGCCCTGTTTTGTTACTGGAAATCCTGCCTCGCCCAGCAACTTCCGCGATTGTTCGGGATCGAATCCCTCCCCCTTCGGCTGCGGGTAACCCACAAAAATTCCTTCGGGAGTAAACGCTGACAAAGGCTTAGTAACGCGTCGCGACTTCGAATAGTTGATTTTGTCGATCGCCATATTGAATGCGCGGCGCACGCGCAGGTCATTCATCGGCGGCTTGGTGACATTGATATTTATGTAGACAATCGCCGCCTCGGAACCGTCCATATAATCTTTCTTTGAACGTACTACCTCCAGCCAGGCGTTCAGGACCGCGTGATTAAAAACGGCGTCAGCCTCGCCGACTTTGTAGAGATTGAGGGTCGTAGGATTATCCGCGGACACAAAGAAATGGATCTCGTCGAGATGAACGTTGGCCGCATCCCAGTAAAGCGAGTCGCGTTCCACCACCAGCTCGCTGTAAGGCAGCCACGCTTTCAGTTTGAATGGACCGCAGGTAACAATGTGCTCAAGCTCGGTCCATCGCTCGCCATATTGTTCAATGATCTTGCGTGGCGCCAGGCGAAAGAGTTGGTGCCCAAGCACGCCCAGGAAGTAAGCAGCAGGCTGAGAAAGCGATATCCGGACCGTGTAATCATCTACCGCTTCGACGCCGATGTCCTCAGCGCTGACAGCAACAAACTCCTTGTCCCGCACGGCAGCTTGCAGCTTGGGATTCTTTGCCAGCAATTTATTGCGAGCGGTTTCGTCTCCTGGCAGAGTAAGCCTGAGGGGCGAATGCATGAACTGATGGAACGGAGTATCTGGATCGGGCTTCTGCTCTTCAGCCGTAGGCTTATATTCCGGCTCAGCTGCGTTAAGCGGCTTCTGGCTGAGGGCGACCGGCGCCGCCTCACTGTTATCAGCAACGTCCTTTTCCAGCACGAATTGTTTT
>JANMQG010000219.1:0-2084 GCA_031370285.1 Chloracidobacterium sp.
CACGCAACTGCAAATACTCATTAGTCCGGGCCTGACGCGGCGCGTGGTGAAGGCGCTTGAGCTCGAACGCAACCCCGACTTCTTCAAGGGAAACTCAACTCAAAAAAGATCGACGTGGCAAACCATCAAAGGAATGGTCGGGCTCGGAGGCAATCGTAAGCCGGACGACAACGCGAAGCCGAAGGATGAATTGCAACTTCGTACAACAGTTGCCGCGGCCACGCCAGGCGAGGATCTTGTCGAAGCTAAACGTCTCGCGCCCTATGTTGCGGCGATCCTCAGCGGTCTGAAAGTTGATCCGGTAAAGGAAACGCGCGGCTTATACAAAGAGACGCGCTTGATCGATATCAGCTTCACGCACACTGACCCCGAGGTGGCTGCGAAGGTAGTTAACGCCATAGCCAAAACATATGTCTTCAATAACCTCGAGAAGAAGGGGGAAGTGAATACGACTACGGGAGAGTTTTTGGAAAAGCGCATCGCGGAACTGCAACAGAAAGTTCGCACTGATGAAGAGAAGCTCGTCAGCTACGCCAGGAACAATGAGATAATTTCACTCGATCCAAACCAGAATACCGTTGTCGAACGACTTGCCGGTCTGAACAAACAGGTAATGGAGGCCGAGAACGAACGGATCCTGGCTGAGTCTCAATATAACGCAGCCAGGGCGCCCGGTAAGGCCAGCGCTCTGGCTGATGTTGACGCGAAGCAGGCAGACGATCTCGAAGCGAGACTGTCAGATTTTCGTCAGAAGCGATCGCAGTTGATGGTGGACGCCACCGAAGAAGCGCCGGAAGTGAAAGAGATCGATCAGCAAATTGCTGAGCTCGATCGGCAGCTTAAAGATATTCGTAACCGCAAAAGCAACACGATTCTGACGAATTTGGAGACTCAATATCGGCAAACGCTGGCGCGCGAGCAGCAGTTGCGCAAGTCGTTTGAGAAGCAACGCGGCGAGACCCTCACGCAAAACGAAGCTGCGATCAACTACCGGATCATTCAGCAGGAGATTGAGACCAACAAGACCCTGCTCGACAATTTGTTGCAACGCTCCAAAGAGAACGACGTAATCATGGCCAGTAAGCCAAACAACATTTCCGTGGTCGATTATGCCATCGCGCCGGACGGTCCCATCGGGCCAAATCGCACTCGCACAGTTTTCATTGCTTTGTTCCTTTCCCTGGGACTGGGAGTTGGCTTTGCACTGCTGCTTGAGTATCTCGACGACACTGTCCATTCCACTGAAGAGGTCGAGCGCCTGCTGCATCTGCCGGCGCTGGCCGTGATTCCGTCAGCCGTCGGTACCAGCAAGCGTCGCCTGCTGTCAGGCCCGGGAGCCCTGCAGAAGCGAAACGGTCACCCCTCTGAGAATCCGGAATTGCTGATGAATGTAGATGGCCGCTCGCCTTTGGCCGAATCTTATCGGCACCTGCGGACTTCAGTATTGCTATCAACAGCGGGGCGGTCGCCACGGTCTTTGCTGGTGACTTCAAGCTTGCCGGGAGAAGGGAAGACAACAACCGCAGTCAATACCGCTGTAAGTTTGGCGCAGACCGGAGCCAGCGTGGTGATCATCGACGCTGATATGCGGCGCCCGCGGATCCGGTCAATTTTCGGATTGTCTGACGGCGCCGGCTTGAGTTCTATTCTGTCGAGCGAAATGTCTGAAGCCGAGGTGTTGGCAATGGTTTCGCAGGAAGCAGCAACCGGCCTGCATGTTTTGACCGCGGGGCCGATACCGCCTAACCCGGCTGAACTGTTGGGCTCCGACCAAATGCGCCGCGTGCTGGCTATCCTGCAGGCAAATTTTAACCACGTCGTGGTGGACTCGCCGCCGGTCAGTTCGTTTACTGATGGCGTTTTGATTTCAACAATGGTCGACGGCGTGTTGCTGGTGGTGCATGGCGGCAAGAGTTCGCGTCACGTGGTGAAGCGCTCGCGCCAACTGCTGCAGGATGTGGGCGCCAAGATCTTTGGCGTGGTACTCAACAACGTCAACGTGCAATCGCATGACTACTACTATTACCAGCGTTACTACGGCTCGAGCTACTACAAGACGGACGGCGAAGCGGGAATGGAGAGCG
>JANMQG010000009.1:0-11980 GCA_031370285.1 Chloracidobacterium sp.
ATTGAAGAAGGCCTGGCGGCCGCGTTCGGTGCAGGCGTTCGAGTAGATGAGCCACACGCTTCCGCTGTTGTTGATATCGGCGGTGGAACCACCAATGTGGCCATCGTTGCGCACGGCGCAATAGTTCATGCACGAGCTGAACGGATCGGAAGCGAGGACATTAACGCGGCCATTGTCGACCATGTTCGTCGTCACCGTGGGTTAATCATCGGTCCGCAGTCAGCGGAGCGTCTGAAGCTGGAACTCGCTTCAGCGACTCTGCCGGCGGACCTGGCTGAAGAGGTGACGATCAAAGGACTCGATGTTCTGACGAGGAGTCCTGGAGCTATCGAGATCACGGCCGGCGAACTCTATCCCGTCGTTCTCCAGGTTGTTCGCAAGATAGTTGAAGGCGTGACCACGACTCTTACTGAGCTTCCTCCTGAAGTTGCCGGGGACATCTACGAACGGGGAATCATCCTTACGGGTGGCGGCGCGCAGTTTGAGGGCCTCGAAGATTTTTTTCGGGAGCAAACCAAACTGCCGGTGCGCATCGCTCCGGAACCCAAGTACGCCATTGTGCGGGGTCTGGAGCAGATGTTTGACGAACCACTCCGGCTACGTCGTGTCATACGCAGGCAGCCTTATCCGGTGCTGAATATGGAGGGCTGATTGACGGAACGACGGCGGTCCCCCTGGCGAACTCCGCCTGTGGCGATGACGGCCCGCAATCGCAATCAACTCCATACCCTCCCAGCTTCACTAACAATACTTGCCACAAAGTAATGCTGTCACAACCTGTGGCGTGGTGCCCCTGCAGGGATTCGAACCCCGAACCATCAGATTATGAGACGGGGCAAGGGGCACTAACAAGACGAGACGAAACGAGATAACCCAGTATTTACCGAATCCGCAGCCGTCAAAGTTCGTTACGTCTCGCTACGTCAGCACGCCATCGCGCCATAATCGCGCCATCGGGAAGCGTGGTTGTCGGGTAAAGACTCCCAAATTGACATCACTATTTCAAAGTCGCTGAATGTAGTTTGCACCCACCCTACTACCAATTCACCCACGTGCCGAGGTGTCCAACCGTGAAGCGTGCCGTCAGCTTCGTTCACGTTTTCCCGCCGAGCTTTATGCCCAGGACCTTTGAAGCCGTGGCCTTTCATCCATCACACGAGATCATTTGCATTGGTGCTCGCGCGCAAACACCGCGCTATCAGCTCTGCCGACGGGTGCCTGAGGCACGACACGTCTTGGCAGCCGCCGAGACTTGTGAATTGAATGATTTTTCTTCTTCACACACGGCTCACACCAGGAGCGAAACTTCGTAATGATTCTTCGCGCATCGCGGCAGCTCGAATCCCGCGCAGCATTCCCCCAAACACCAACTGGTGGAGCGGGAATAGCGCGTACCAATAAAGTCGCCCGAACAATCCGACGGGATCGAAACTAGCAGTTTGTCGAATCGTCGCCGAAGAGCCGTCGCCTTCAACTTCGAACTCCAACCACGCGCGACCAGGCAATCTCATCTCTGCGTTGAGACGAAGCAGACGGTTCGGCTCAAACGCTTCGACGCGCCAAAAGTCAATCGCGTCACCCACGTGCAGGGTGGTCTGGGCTGCCGGACGCCCGCGCCGTACGCCGATTCCTCCTACGAGTAAATCCAAAAAGCCGCGCAGTTGCCAAAGCCAGTCCCATGCGTACCAACCGGTGGCGCCACCGATTCGCTGAATGGGCGTGAAGGCCACGGCCGGAGGCAGGTTCACCTTCGTCGTGCGCGAATCCACGAGGCGCGTTCCGAAACGCACACCACCCCACGAGGGCGCCTCTCCCGATGACGAAAAAGCATCCGACCAACGCGTCGCAGCAAACTCGCTGTCCTCATTCGCCAGGGCCTGACTGACAGCAGCTTCAATTCCCCTCGGTCTAATGTCGAACACTTCGAGCGCGGTCTTGTCTCGGACGATGGTCGAGTGAACAATGCTTTCAACCAGTTTCCGTCCGATGCGCGCGTACAAAGGCGTCACCAACCCCAGCCACAAACTCGAAAGGAACGGTGTCAGCACGGGCACCGAAATCATCCTAATGCGTCTGCCGCGCAGGCGTGCGTAAGTGCGCATGATCTCCGCGTAGGACACCTGATCGGCGCCGCCGATCTCGTAGACTCGGTAAGCCGAAGCCGGCAGGTGCAGCGCCGCCTTCAGATAGGCGATCAAATCGTCGATAGCAATCGGTTGCGCCGGTACGGAAACCCACTTCGGTGTGATCATGAGCGGCAGGCGCTCTACCAGTGAGCGGATCATTTCAAATGAGAGACTACCGGAGCCGATGACGATCGAAGCCCGAAACTCAAGCACCGGCACGCCTGACTCGCACAAAATGCGTCCGACTTCCTGGCGGCTGCGCAGATGCGGCGAGAGCGTTTCCTCGTCATTGCCCAAACCGCCGAGGTAGATGATGCGCTCAACGCCCGCTGCTTTTGCAGCATGCGCGAAATTTCTTGCCGCCCTTCGATCGTTTTCTTCAAACGATCCGGCTAAGCCCATTGAGTGGACCAGGTAGTAAGCTACGCGCACACCGCGCAATGCCACATCAAGACTGCTGCGGTCGAGCACGTCTCCCGCCACAATCTCAGTCGCCGCCGCGGCTTTCGATCTTATTGAATCTGGCCGTCGCGCGAGACAGCGCAGGCGATATCCTTCTCGCTCCAAAGACTGAAGCAGACGACCACCTACGTAGCCCGTGGCGCCCGTTAACAGAATGAGCCCTTGCTCCCGTGGATCCGCACTAATTGTTTCGTCACTATTCATTCAGATTTTTCGCGAATCGTAGGCCCAGTGAAGAAGTGCCTGCCGTTGCCTGGGCCGGCAATCGAGCGCTCGCTTCGGGCAATTCTTTTTAAGCTGCGCAATGTGCCTGCGCATTGCGCGCCAACGTTTAATCTGTCGCTCGTCATCCACACAGCGACGGCCCATGTAGTAGCGGCAATACCACTGAAACCAACCGCGCGGATCTTCGTGATAGATCCATCCGTTACTTTGCCAGACTGACAAAGGTTGTGACGCATGCACACCGAAAAAATTTAGTTTTGGATCATGCAGGGCTTCGCATAGCTTCGCATTCTTGAACCAATCACGAGGGAATTCGGTCGTGCAATCAGTCAGGTACTTGCCCCCAAATACACCCAGCTCGAGCATTTCTTTCGGTGTCAGCTCGGGATGAAAATCCGAATGGAAGTTCTGGCCCGTCGGCTCAGTAAGATAGTAGACGTAACCTGTCTGCATCAGATCGCTGACTTCTACACTTCGCTTTCTCATGCTCAATGTTCCGAAGGTTGATCCGAAAATCTTATGGATTCACCTGGTCGGACTGCGATGTTCTAATCATCCGCTCCGTCTTGAAACCTCGGGCAGCCATCTTTCCGAGCAACTGCTGGTAGAGCGCTTCTTCAATCCGCGGCGTGCGGCTCAGGATCCAGAGATACTCTCGGCTGGGATCGCCCACCACGGCATACTCATAGTTTGATCCCAAGTCCAGAATCCAATAGTCGCCATAGAAGGGCCAGAAGAAAGTCACCTTTAGCTTGGCCTTCGTTTTCTTATCGACAATCTTTGCCTTACCCTTGGCCGTGGTGTACTCGCCCGAAGACTTTCGACAGCGGTTCACTACTTCGATCTTTCCGTCCGGCCGCAGGGCATAGGTGGCGGTAACTGAATCAGCGCACTTCCTTTCAAATCGATTCGGCAAGCGCGCGATCTCGTACCAGCGGCCGACGTACCGCGAGAGATCGACGGAACTGACTACCTCGAGTTCCCTTTTGTGGCTATCGGGAACCATAACTCCCATTATAGCAGTGACGATGATTGCGATCAGTACTGGCTTGAACATTGTTAGTTTTCCCTGGTTGAGTCCTGATGAAATGAGAAGAAAGAACCGGACTGTATGACAACCACAGCCCGGCCCCTCCTCTCAACCCCCCGTGCTCGTAACTGCTTACGCTGTTGCTGCCGTTGCGGGCATCAACACGCTGTCGATAACGTGAATCACGCCGTTTGTCGCTTCGACATCGGGTGCGATCACTTTTGCATCGTTTATTCTCAGTCCACTATCCTTCTTGATCGTCAGTGATTGACCTTGAACTGTCGTTGCTTTGCCTGGCGCGAGATTCATCGCCTCGTGAGAGGTAACTCTCCCCGGCACCACGTGGTAAGTCAGAATTGCTGTCAGCTTTTCCTTGTTCTCAGGCTGAAGCAATTCACTCAAGGTCTCGGCCGGAATTTTCGAGAACGCATCGTCAGTTGGCGCAAAGACCGTGAACGGACCTTCGCCTTTCAGGGTCTGAATTAGGCCGGCAGCACCCAGCGCCACCGCTAACGTCGAAAAATTTCCCGCCGCTAATGCTGTATCAACTATGTCGAATTGTTTTTCCATAAGTCTCCCTCTTATTTTTTGGTTGGATAGCCGGTCAGCGAGAACCGGCCATCTGGGTTAATCTCTTACCTCACTCACATGAAGTCTTGGCAAAATCACATCTTCGGCATTAACACTGTGTCGATAACATGAATCACGCCATTCGAAGCATTGATGTCGGTTTTCGTCACCTTGGCATTGTTAACCCTTACGCCATGCTTTGTGCTCACCTTGATCGAGGTGCCCTGCAGAGTTTTCACTGAGCGACCATTAAGTTTCAGAACCCTGCTGGCCGGCACATTGCCCTGCACGACGTGGTAAAGCAGAATTGCCTTGAGCTTCTCTTTGTTCTCAGGCTTGAGTAGCGACTCGACCGTTCCCGCAGGCAGCTTCGCAAACGCTTCATCCGTTGGCGCGAATACTGTGAATGGTCCCGAGCCCTTGAGCGCGTCGATCAATCCGCCTGCTTCCAAAGCAGCCGCCAGCGTTTTGAACTGACCGGCTTCGACCGCTGTTTCAACGATATCCATCGGCTTGGCCGCGTCTTTGGGTGTTTCGGCGCGAGCTAACAATGGGGTTGACCCGACAATTGCAAGTAAAGCCAGCACCGCGCCGCCGCGCGCCAATATCCCTGCCTTGCTATTTCTTAAGTTCATGTTTGAATTCCCTTTCTTCCGTGTTTGAACTCTCCGAAGAGAGACCGTCTAATTAAATGCGCCGCCGTCAGAGCGACACTAAAGATCAAAACCTCATTTTGAAGGCTACTCACCGTATGAGCGTTTTGAGCGTTTTGGAGTATAAGCAAAGCGGTTGGGTCTGTCAAGCATAACCTTCATATTGCTGTTTTATAAGCGTTAGCTTGCGCGCTTTGGGCGAATGTGCTAGTCTGCGATCGAGTCAACGCGATTCGAGAAGGCAAGAATGTCGACGGCTAACTTAACCACCAAAGAGGTCGCTCGCCTGCTGCATGTCAGCGAGGCTACGGTAAAGCGTTGGGCGGACGGCGGCACTTTGCGGTCAGAAAAAACTGTCGGTGGACATCGGCGTTTTAGCATTCACGCAATCGCGAGTCTCCGCCGCGAACGAAGTATCGGTAGGGAGAGCAAGCTGGCCGGCCGGGGAAACGCCAGCAAGAAAGCACCCACCAGGCCACTCTTGTCGCCGGCGAATTTCTTAGACTTGATTTTGCGGGGCGATGATCTTGAGGCAGGCGCGGCGCTAATTGATGCTTATCTGGATCATCACGCTCTCGCAACGCTCTTTGATACTACGATCACAAGCGCAATGCACGAGGTTGGCGAGCTTTGGTTCAAAGGCACGATCACAGTTGCCGAAGAGCATCTGGCCACCCGCGTCGTGCTGGGCGCCCTGCAGAAGCTGCGCGGAATTATTGTCCGAGGTGAACCCACCGGCTTAAAGGCGATCTGTTGCGGTATTGAAGGAGACCTGCACGAGCTGCCCGTACATCTTGCCGAGACGATTATCGAGAGTGAAGGGTGGGAAGTAAGGAACCTCGGGCCCAACACGCCGCTTTTTGCTCTGCGCGATATGGTGAGCAAAAAACGCCCGCAGCTTGTCTGCATTTCCGCGCGGATGATAGAAAACTTGGATCGGGCCGCGGCTGAGTACGCTCAACTTCTTAAGGTTGCCGCGAAGGTTGATGCCGTAGCGATTGTCGGTGGCGAAGCTTTTCGCGATTGCAATCTTCGCTCACGTTTTCCCGCCGAGCTCTACGCCCGAGACTTTGAAGCCGTAGCAAGATTTGTCCGCGCTCTGGCAAAAAGAAAAAGCGGGCGCCCGCACAATTAATGGGACATTAGAGATCTACTTGGTCACACGTCAGTAAGAATGACGAGTGTTTACACGCACCAGACGCCGGCGAATCTGTGTCACGCGGTTAATACGCTTGGTCAGACTAAGCTCGGCAAGGTAGTGAGATTTCCAAGGAAGAAGCGCGATCTCAGCACCAGACAAATCGCGCCATCTTCGCGCCAGCGTGAGGTTGAGCAGCTATCGGCCCGACCACACGATGACGTAACTGTAAGAACACTCGCCAGTTGATTGGTGCCCCCGCAGGGATTCGAACCCCGAACCAACAGATTATGAGTCTGCTGCTCTAACCGTTGAGCTACAGGGGCACAACAACTTACGGGCGGTTGCTATGGGACTGTGCGGAAATTGTAGCGACTCCTTGTCGTTTTCCGCCTTTTCAACCGCCGCTTGGTTCAGACTAGCGAGACGCTCGAAGGCGCGCTCCTGCCCTTCCGGTCGGGTGAAGATAGCGTTCAGAAATCGTCACGCTGCTATGACCAGCGACCTTCTTAATGGTGAAGGCATCTGCGCCCGCTTCGCCGAACCTGATCAAAAACGTGTGACGCAGTGAGTGTATCACGCAGTCCTTTGGAAGCGGCAAATCCTCCCTTAGCTTCTTGTGAAGATGGTAAGGGAAGTCACTAGATATGGTTTGCCAGAAGGGTTCGCGAAGACATGCTCCGGTTTGCTCTCGCCGACACACGCCTATTCAAGGGCTTCCGCGAGTGCCTCGAATTCCGGGTCGATCTCCTCAAAATCCGAAGTTTTCTCAAGCTCTGTCAAAGACGGCGGCACCAGCAGTGGTTGTTTTATTAGTGGCTCTACGACTGCCTCGAACTTTGCAGGATGTGCAGTTGCCACAATGACCCAGTGTGGGGACGATAGACGCTCGCGCACATGAACCGCAGTGGCCGTGTGCGGACACCACGTTTGCTGCCAGCGCGTGAAGCTGAGAGCGATCGTGTCGGCGATCGCTTCATCGTTAACCGAAAACGCCTGCGCGATTTTCCTGAGTTCCGTGACTTCGGGGTGGAGGTCAAGGAGCCTCTCCATGTTGCTCGGATTGCCAACGTCCATCGCGTTAGCGAGGGTTGCAATGGTCGGATGTGGTTTCCACAAGCCGGACGCGAAATAGTTTGGCACCGCGTAATTCGCGTTCGCGGCGAGGATTATCTCCCGCACCGGAAGGCCCATTTGCCGCGTCCAAAACGCGGCCGCTGCGTTACCCAGATTTCCGGTCGGGATAATAAAGCCGGGCTGTGTTCCTCGTTGGCGTACATACCAGAGGCCGGCAGCCGCGTAGTAAACCGTTTGCGGAAGGAGCCGGCCCAGATTGATGCTGTTGGCGGACAGCAGACCTTTAGCCTCGGCCCACGCCCGGTTCGCGAATGCGGTCTTGACGATACGCTGACAATCGTCAAAATCTCCGCGAACCGCGAAGGCACGAACACTGTCGCCCCAGCAGGTGAGTTGCTGTTGCTGTCGCGGCGAAACCTTGTTCTTAGGGAAGAGAATCACTACTGGAATTTCAGGATGTTCGTGAAAGGCGGCGGCCACCGCACCGCCAGTATCACCCGACGTCGCCACCAGCACGGTACGTTGGCCGGGGAGTCGCGATACGCAGGCGGCGAGAAAGCGTGCGCCCACATCCTTGAAGGCCGCAGTGGGTCCATGGAACAACTCGAGCACGGCTGTGTCATCGTTGATGTAGTTCAAAGGGACGGAGAAGTTGAAAGCCTCACGGCAGATGCCTTCGAGTTGGGCACGCAACAAGTCGCCGTTGAAGAACGGTTCAAGAACTCTCTCGCCGATCTCTCTCCAGGACTCCAGTCCGTCGAAATCATCAAGCACGAAAACGGGAAAACTTTCCGGGACGTAGAGACCGCCGTCGGGCGCGATACTCGCCTGAATCGCCTCAGAGAGAGGCAGCGGTGGCGAGGTCGAACGCGTGCTACGAAATTTCATCTGACGATTTTCGCCCCCTGCGGGTTCAGGGGAGAGATCCAACAGTCCACCTCAGTCAAGCCGTGTGTTCTGAAGGCGTGGACCATTGCCTCCTGGACTTGTTCTGCCATCCGTTCTGAAGTTACCCAGGCGAACACGCTTGGGCCAGAGCCTGAGATCGATGCTCCGAGTGCGCCCAGGTCCAGCGCCGCCGCTTTCACTTCGGCGAAGGCGGGAATCAGCGGCGCGCGCTGCGGCTCGATCAGCAGGTCGTGAAAACAGTGCCTGATCATCTCAACGTCATTAGCAAAACAGCCGGCAATAAAGCCTCCGAGGTTGGCCGACTGCTTGACGTGGTCGGCCAGCGGAACGCTCGGTTTGAGAATACTCCTCGCTTCCCGTGTGTCTACGCGCACCTGCGGATGGACCACAACCGTGAGAATGCTTGCCGGCAGGGATAGCGAAACGTAGCGGAAGGGGTGCACCGAAAGCACGAGCGTCAGGCCACCGAAGAGGCATGGTGCGATGTTGTCCGCATGCTCCGCGCCGCTCGCCGCCTGCTCCCCCAGTAACGCGTACTCCAGCAGGGCCTCTCTGGGAAGTGGTGAGTCAAGAAGTGAATTAGCGGCAACCAGCGCGCCCACGGCCGAAGCGGCTGACCCGCCCATCCCTGAACCAAGCGCGATCCCTTTGCTAAGCGTTACCTCAAAGCCGAAGTCCAATCGCAGGTCTTCGCGAAGCTTGATCAGTCCGACGGTGGCCGCGTTCCTCGCTGGATCAAGCGGCACATTCAGGGCGCCCGACATCCCGGTTGCGTTCACTACCTCCTTAATGCGAACCGACGCGCAGTCATTCGTCGAAACGGTCACTACATCGCCGACGCACTCGAGAGCGAATCCGAGAATGTCGAAGCCGACCGCGACGTTAGCCACCGTGGCGGGGGCGAAGGCTGTAGCCGATCTCATAGCGGCGCTCCCAGGAATGACGCGAGTCGCAGCAGGTCTGCGAAGACGCCTGCTGCCGTCACCTCAGGTCCGGCGCCGGGCCCTCTCACGATCATGGGTTGCGTGTTATAGCGCGCGGTCTGAAAACTCACTATGTTGTCGCAGCCGGTGAGATTTGCGAAAGGATGATCGATGGGGTACTCACGTAGTCCGGCTGACACTCGCCCGTCAGCGTCGATCGTGCCGGCATAGCGCAGGATCCGATCACGTGCGCGCGCGGCACCCAGCAGCTCGGCGATCACCTGATCATGTCTCTCGAGGTTGCTGAGGTACTCCTCCGCGCCCGCCGAGCGCAAGTCTTCGGGAACAAGGCTTTCGATCTCAACTTGGTCCAGCTCCACCGCGAGTCCCATCTCCCGCGCGAGGATGATCAGCTTCCGGGCCACGTCAACGCCTGCAAGGTCTTCTCGTGGGTCGGGCTCAGTGAAACCCTGAGCGTGGGCCTCCCGCACAATCTCAGAGAAAGTGCGCGTGCCGTCTAACGAGTTGAAGATGTAAGAGAGTGTGCCGGAGAGAATACCTTCGATCTTGATTATCTCGTCGCCTGTTTCGAGTAGATCGCGAAGTGTGTGGATCACGGGCAAACCAGCGCCGACATTGGTCTCGTACAAGAAGTATCGTTCATGTTTGCGCGCCGTCTCTCGCAGATTTCGGTAGGAGGCTAGCGGCCCCGCGTTGCCCTTCTTGTTCGGCGTGATGATGTTGATTCCGCTGGCGAGCCACGTTTCGTAGTGTTGCGGAAGTTCGGCGCTGGCTGTCGCATCGATGATCACTGCGTGCGGGAGGTGGTTGGCGTGCACGTGTTCGACGAACCGTTCGATGTCAGGCTCCAATGTGCTTTCACGCAGCTCGTCTTTCCACGCTTGCAGGTCAAGCTGACGGTCATGAAGCAGCATCTTCCGGCTGTTCATGATGCCGCGCACCCGCAGGTCTATGCCTCGCCGCGCTCTAAGCGACTCCACACGCAGCTCGAGTTGATTAAGAAAGGTGCCGCCGATCAGCCCCGTCCCAATCACACCGACTGAGAGGGTCTGGCTCGAGAGATAGAACGCGGAATGAACCGCGCGCAGGGCCTTCGTCGCTTCGTGCTGTTCGATGACCGCAGAGATGTTTCGCTCCGACGATCCCTGCGCGATGGCGCGTACGTTGACGTCGGCTTTGCCGAGAGCAGTGAAAAACTTCCCGGCGATGCCTAATCTTTCGATCATTCCGTCGCCGACCATGGCGAGAATGCAGCAATCCTCCGTCACGTCCACAGTCTGAACTTCTCCCCTTTGCATCTCTGCGAAAAAGGCCTGCTCGACCGTCTGCTTAGCCAGCTCGGCCTGCGCCTGCGGAACAGCAAAACAGATCGAGTGCTCGGAACTAGCCTGCGAGATCATGACAACTGAGACGTCCACCGAGCGCAGTGCGCCGAAGAGTTTATGGGCCACGCCGGGGATGCCGCTCATCCCGGTTCCTTCCACGTTGAGTAATGCCATGTCGTCGATCGTAGCGAACCCTTTGACCGGCAGGGCGGAAGGTGAAGAGACTGAGATTTTCGTGCCGGGCCCTTCCGGCTTGAACGTGTTTTTGATCCAGACGGGGATGCCCCTCGCAATCGCCGGGAACATCGTGTTTGGATGAATAACCTTTGCCCCGAAATAAGCAAGCTCGGCGGCCTCCTGATAGGAGAGTTCGGGGATGATCAATGCGTCGGGTACACGTCGCGGGTCGGCGCTCAACACGCCGTCAACGTCTGTCCAGATCGTGACCGAGTCGGCCTCGAGCAGGGCGGCGAAGATCGAGGCGGAGAAGTCACTGCCGTTTCGCTTCAACGTGGTGGCAACGCCATCGTGTGTGGAGGCGATGTAACCGGTAATGACCAGGAAGTCGGTGACCTCCTCCCGCGCCTGCCAACTCTGTAGCTTTTCCTGCGAAAGCTGCCAGTCGACCGCGACCGTTCTGCTATCGGGCTCGACCACCAGAACCTTGCGCGCGTTAAGCCACGCCGATGAGTGACCACAACAGTCAAGATGCGCGTGCAACAACTGCGCGGACCACAACTCTCCATGACCCGAGATGAATTCCTTGATGCGCTCGGACGGAAGCTCGGTGATCCAGACGCCTCTGAGGACTTCTTCGATGTCCTTGAAATCGGACACAATGCCTGCGACGAGAGACTGCTGCTGCGCTTCTGCCAGATGGAGCTGGTCTATCGTATCGAGGTGTCTTTCTTTGAGCCCCTCAAGTTTGGCCAGATAGGAATCGGATTGACTGGCTGCGAGTTTGACTAACTCAATGAGGCCGTCGGTCACACCGCTCATCGCGGAAACCACCACGGCTATGCGCTCGCCCTGTTTCTGGCGAGAGATCAGAATCCGGACGGCCGCCTCAAAACCATCGGCGTCGGCCAAACTCGTGCCGCCAAATTTGTGAACCGCCCATCTGGAGATCACTTGTTTGCTACTCGAACTCAACAAAACCTCCGCTGCAACTCAGGTCAAACTGATTACGATGGCCCATTTTATCACCCGTCCGATTATGACAGTCCGATTTTCCGAGACGCGTGGTCATGAAACGGGCTGTTAGGTGCGGTCTCGCACGTTACCCGGCCCAACATTGGATTGCCGGCTCGGATCGAATCCGAGGACAAGGGCACGATCCACGAAAATCTCGCGAAATTTCACGAAATCAGGCGAACGAGGTTAGTGCTTTTTCGTGTGCGTTCGTGGATCCGAGTGCTTATCTTTTCAGCAGTCTGCTACGAAACTGCGCGGTCAGTAATCCCCAGGGCCTTGTCGATGATCGCGAACGCCTCGCGCAGCTCCGCTTCCGTGATACACAAG
>JANMQG010000024.1:0-23230 GCA_031370285.1 Chloracidobacterium sp.
TCTGCTCGCGCTGGACGGTGTACTCCACAGCAAAAATATGCTTGCACCTGTCATTGGTGAATTCGTGATCCCGGCAGGTGCAACTCGGCTTGTCTGCGTCCAGAGCGACAGAGTATTTATCTTCCAAACCGCTCTGCGACGGTACAAGCCAAATGTTGCTCTTACCCTTGCGGGTCAGCTTGGTTTTTGCGGCTATTTCGAGACCTTTGATTTCGCGTGGTTCCATTGTGTCCTTGCCTTTAGTTGGCGATTGGCTCACAATGAAGTCTCCGAGAATCAGCGTGAGCAATCGCGTTTTGGTTTTCAAAATGCCCTGTCGGTTGTTTGCGCAATCGGCAGGGTTTTTACTCTTTTTGAGCACCTGAATTATACTCGTAAATAGCTGTAAATACAATGAAATAGCGGCATTTAGTGTGGTTATATTTCGCGTTTGAAGGGTCTGAAATAAGGTGGGAGAATCGCCAGAGCAACAGGACTTATTTCCGACTAGCGAGCCGGAAATCAAAGGCCAATTAGCGGCCTTTGCAGTCGTCCTGCGCGGTCTGATTGAAGCCCTCATAGCGAACGGTTCCTTGACTCAGGAGCAGGCGCAAACACTCCTGCGCCACTCCGATCTGAAAACTGCTTTTGCAATCTGGGATGGACTGCAAGGCGAAATGCCGGATGCGGAGTTGCGCCGGATGGAGCAACAGGCAAGCCGTTTTCTTGACGGCCTGCGACGGGATATTTCCTGATCGTAATCGGTTCGGTCATATTGCTTTTTGGGGCAAAAGCGCCTTAATCAGCCTTTTTGAGGCAAAGCTCTTCTGGACATAATATGTATTATCAGACGCAGGGCATAAATGGCGATTAAAGGTGCTTTTGGGTCCCGGGGGGCTTTGCGTCGTCGTTTGATAGGCTCTCGGTTAGCCTTCTCTGCTTACAGCCGAGGGGTGGCGCTGCGGCAGCTTCTCGCAGCGCGAGGGCGTGCGCCGCAGCGGTTGATCAGCACGCTCGCTTGACCGGCTTTGGCGGCGCGCCTTAGAGTGGCGGGTCAATTTGTTTAATTTGTATGAGGGGTAACGAGGTGTTCGCGCAGTGGCAATCAAAATTGAGAATCAGTCTGAAAGAAAACTACCGAAGGAAACCGAAAAGCATTTGGAGGACGCCTTCGAAAGCTTGCCGCGAGAGCATACGCGCGGGTTGGAGCGAATAAGACTCGTTGAGTTTATTTCGGATCCGCGGATTAGAAATACTTTCCAGGCGTCTGAACTGCCGGGACTCTACCATCCGCGGCAGGGTCCGAAGGGCGCCTGGTTAGAAGTCGCTGTGGGCGTTTTGCTTCCCGGTAACAAGCCAGCGCACAAAAGGATCATTCCCCGGCTGTCGTTTAAGGGTAACCTGGCTGCTACGGTCTTTTCGCTTGTTGGTCAGCATTACCATTTCACGCTAAAGCATTCGCTTAAGAAGGCCCAACTGGAGCCGGCGATAAGGGCGTATACGGAAAAGCATCTTAAGGCCTGGAATGAGAAGAAGCACACCTTCCGTGCGCGTCTCTTTAAGCCGCTGCAGCCTACGCTCGAACGTTGGGCTAAGGGATTACAAAAGCGGGCCGCCGCGGAAAAGAAGAAGAGTTTGAGTACGAAGTAGTCGGCGGCGGGTGGGATTTTCGTCGCCCGGCGTGATTCACTCGGGAGGTTGGTCGCCGCCATCAATGCTTTTGGCAACCGACCTTAGAGCCTGGGCAATCTCGATCGTGTCAACGCTGGAGCGCCGGAAGCGCAGTTCAAGGCTGAAGTCCTTTTTGGGCGAGACGTATTTGAAGGTGTAGGGCTTGGCTTCTGAAGTTACGCGTGGACCCATCTCCTGTCGTCTCACTTCCCTGGCGTCATCGCGTGTAAGTCCACGAGAAGTTATTTCTCTTGCCAGCCGTCTCATTCCCTCTTCGTCGGGCTGACGAACAATCTGGAGTAGCATCGATTTTGCGGACACGTCTGCTTGGCGGCAAAGATCGCGGACGTCGGCAGGGATCGCCGCAATCGAAAGCGCTTCAGTAACGGTACTTCTACTCTTACCGACTTTTCTTGCCACTTCCTCGTGCGTATAACCAAACCTGTCACACAGCGCCAATAGCCCATCGGCCTCTTCCCAAACCGTCAAATCCTTTCGCTGCATGTTTTCAATTAAGGCAATCTCCGCCACGCTGCCGGCGTCGATATCCATCTCCACGCACGGCACTTCTTTCAGACCCGCCGCGCGCGCTGCTCTGTAACGACGCTCGCCCGCGATGATCATCCAGCGTCCGGTTGCGCGTGACGGCTTCACCAGCAAGGGCTCCAGCACGCCCTTCTCGGCGATTGAGGCGGTAAGCTCCGTCAAGTCGCCAAACTCCACGCGTGGTTGTTCCGGATTTGGATCAAGCTTGTCCAGATCAACCATACGTCCCACTGCGGCGGGCTGATGCTGCGTCAGCTCCTCGACATAGTGGGAGTCGTGGCGCATTTGAAGTCCTGTCGGCAGTCCCCTTTTAGACACGTCTCAATACCTCGTCACATAGATTTCCATATTCGATTGCGCCTGATGAATTCGGAGCAAAACTAAAAATCGATTCTTTGTAGGCCGGCGATTCTTCGAGTCTGACGCTCTTGGTTATCACAGTCTCAAACAACTTCGGTCCAAAGACTTTCTTAATCTGTTCGTGGACCTCGCGGGCCAGCGTCGTGCGTTTGTCGTGAAGCGTAACCAGCACGCCTAACAGCTCCAGGTTAGGGTTAGGACGCGCCTTCACCTTCTCGATCGTTTCGAGCAAATCGTCAGTGCCCTCGAGTGCGAAGTAAGACGACTGAATGGGAACCAGAACGTGCGTCGCCGCCACCAGCGCGTTTACGGTGATCAGACCTAAAGTCGGAGGTGTGTCAATGATAATGACTGAATACTGGTCGCGGAACGGAGCCAGGCGATCCTTGAGGCGAAACGGAGCGTCAAAGTCGCCAACTAGTTTCGCCTCCAACTTGGCGAGATTGATGCGCGCCGGAATCAGGTGAAGGTTCTCCACCGGCGTCCGATAAACCGCCTGTTCCACTGGGGCCTGACCGTCCGTCAGCAGTTCATAGGCGGACCGCTCCACTGACTGCGGATCGAGAAAAGAGATTGAGCTGTTTGCCTGGGGATCTAAATCAAGAAGCAGGACAGGTTTGCCGAGCCTGGCGAATGCGGCAGCCAAATTGATGGCGGTTGTAGTTTTGCCCACGCCACCTTTTTGATTTGCGATCGCAATAATCATTCGTTACACGTCAATAAAAGCTTCAAACCTGCTGAGTCAGATCAAACTAAAGAGAAGTCATCTTCCTTGCTTACATTGGAAGATCGCCGGCTTCGCCAATTACATCGGGCCACTCTTCTTCGCCCAGGGCCGACTCTTCCCCGCCCTCTTCTCCGGTTGGTACGGTGTTCTTCGACGCCTTAATCACTTCCTCGTCGACATAGATTGGACAATCCGCGCGCAGCGCGAGCGCAATCGCGTCTGAAGGCCGGGAATCAAGCACCATGCGGTTGCCATCGCTCATGCGCATTTCAATGACAGCGAAAAACGTGTTGTCACGTAAACTGGTTACTACAACTCTTTCAACTTGAATGCCGAGTTCGATAATCAAGTTCCGCAGCAGGTCGTGTGTCATTGGCCGCGGAGGCGCGATTTTTTCTATTTCCAGAGCTATGGCGTTTGCCTCATAGGCTCCCACCCAAATCGGTAACATCGTATCGCTCTCGACATCCTTCAAAATTATGATCGGAGTACCGCTATTGGGATCCATCATCAGCGCTCTGATTTTTACTTCAATCTCCATAATCGATACCTCTGCCCCAGCTTCTTGCGATTTCGCCCCGAATCAGTTCGCTCGCTTATTCACCAGTTCGCCATAAAGGCTGTAAGGCTTAGCCTGCGAAATCAACACGTCGACTATTTCTCCGGGCTGCGTTTTGCTGGCCCTGAAGTTGACGACCTTGTGGCAAGTCGAATGGCCCGTCATGTCTTCCCTTGATCTCGCGCTCTCCCTTTCCACCAGCACGCTCACCTCTCTGCCTACGTAATCACCGTAGATTCTGTGCTGCAGTGACTCTTGCAGCTCCTCAAGCGCAAGGAAGCGCGCCGTCTTTTCGGTCTCTGGTACTGCCTCCTCTAACGACGCGGCGGGCGTCCCCGCTCGTTTGGAATACTTGAATATGAACAAGCCGTCGTATTGGCAACTGCGAACAAGTCGCATCGTGTTCTCAAAATCCGCTTCGGATTCTCCGGGAAAACCCACGATGATATCGCTTGTCAGTGACAACCGCCGCTGCGACTGCCTAATCGCATCTACGCGCCGCAGATAGTCTTCCGAACTATGGCCGCGACGCATCGCTTTCAATATCCGGTCACTTCCCGACTGCACCGGCAGGTGAATCCAGTCGCAAAGATTTCGAAACTCTTCGAGCGCGGACACTATATCAGGATGGAAGTCTCTAGGAAACGATGTCGTGAATTTGATTCGCTCCATGCCGGTAGCGGCGACCGCTCTTAGCAAACGTGAGAAAGGCGTTGCTCCCAAATAACGCTCCAAACCTTCCTGAGACTTCGGTCTATAACTATTGACGTTCTGGCCGATCAGGTGAACTTCCTTATAACCCAGAGATCTCAGCCGGTTGACCTCCATCACAATCTCCAAAGCGCTGCGGCTCTTCTCGCGGCCGCGCGAGTAAGGAACGATGCAAAAGGAACAAAACTTATTGCAGCCTTCAATGATGGGAACAAACGCCACGTAGGCAGAACGTCTCTCCGCCGGCGACACGTCCCACACTTCGCCTTCCTGGCGCTCAGCCAAATCGATCACTGACGCTTCCCCGCCCTGCGCCCGTTCAATCAGCGACGGTATCCGATCAGTTGCTTGCGTGCCGATGATTAGATCCACCGCCGGCGCGTTTTGGAAAATTGCTGCACCCTCCAATTGCGCTACGCAGCCCATCACCCCAATCAACGGTTTCTGTTGGCCCGCGCGCCTCGCCTGGCTGCGAATCTCACCGATTCGCCTAAAGACCTTTCGTTCGGCGCGCTCCCGCACAGAACATGTATTCAGCAAGACTACGTCCGCGCCCGCCGCAGAAGTGGTAAAGTCGTAACCCGCTTTGCGCAAGCCAGTGGCAGCACGCTCGGTGTCTGCGACGTTCATCTGACAGCCAAACGTCTCAATGTAAACTTTGGATTTCATTCGTAAAAACTATTTGCGGACTCAGGTGCGAATGTAGTCTAACAGAAACTATAAGCCAAGCGCGATACCGAGATTTTTGCATCTGCTCGCGCCGAAACCCCTGAATCGTCCCCCTTGACCGCCACTTATTCGACGAGTAGGATGACGCTCGAGTTTCAAAATTCAAAGAATATTGAGAGGTCCCTCATGTCCTTCAACAAGGTGATTCTCGTGGGCAATCTTGGCCGCGATCCTGAACTGCGATACACGCCGCAAGGTACTCCCGTCTGTAGTTTTAGTATGGCCACAAATGAACGCCGCAAAGACAAGACCGGCGAGATGCAGGATCAGACAACATGGTTTCGCGTAACCCTCTGGGGCCGCCAGGCCGAGACTGCCTCGCAATATCTGACGAAGGGTCGGCCCGTTTATATTGAAGGCAGATTGCGCGTAGAAGAGTGGACGGATCGTGACGGAAAGCCGCGGCATACACTGGAGGTTCACGGTACCGATATGCAGTTCATCGGCGGCGGTAGAGGCGAAGAGCCGCCCGTGGAAAGGGCTGCGGCCGCAGGCGCCCCAGCGGAGGCGCAGCAGGCGGACATTCCCGACGACGACATACCCTTTTAGTGCGCCACGCGAAGTTAGGCAGTTCCCCAGCGGCCAAATTCTCGTAGCTTGTTATAGCGTCTAGCTAATCTTTCATCCTGACCACAACTAACCGCTTCTGCCAGGCGTTCGGTCAAAGCCGCGTCGAGAAAACGGGCGGCTTGATCGTAATCAGTGTGAGCGCCACCTGGTGGTTCCTTAATTATCTGATCGACAATCTTTTCTGCGTAAAGATCCTGAGCGGTCAAACGCAACCCCGTCGCGGCTCGGTCGGCGAGTTTCGCATCCTTCCATAGAATTGCCGCACATCCTTCGGGAGAGATCACGGAGTAGATCGAATTCTCCAGCATCATCACCTGATCGCCTACGCCAATAGCCAGGGCGCCGCCGGAACCTCCCTCACCGATTACCGTGACGATAACTGGAACCTTTAGCTTAGCCATCTCGCGCAAGTTGTAAGCAATGGCTTCCGCCTGGCCGCGCTCCTCAGCATCGATGCCCGGATAAGCGCCAGGCGTGTCAATCAGGGAAAAGATTGGGCGTCCGAATTTTTCGGCCAGCTTCATCACTCTAAGAGCCTTGCGGTAACCTTCGGGCTTGGGCATGCCAAAGTTTCGATACTTTCGCTGCCTGGTATCGCGACCTTTTTGATGGCCGACAACTACAATCGGCAAACCATGGAAACGCGCGGACCCGCAGACGATTGCCGGATCGTCGGCGAACCTGCGATCGCCATGCATCTCGACGAATTCATCAAATAGGCGCTCGATGAAGTCCAGCGTATGGGGGCGGTCGGCATGGCGGGCCAGTTGTACTCGTTCAATAGCCGTTCGCGAGTTGGGCTCCACAGGTTCAGCCACTCCCAAACCCTCTGCCGCCTCAGCTTTGTTTTCTTTCTTCGCCATGTTTCCCTAACCAGTATTTCAGACTCCGTTTGAAAGTGCCATTTTCTCAACCTTAAGCACGCAACCCATTTTACGCACGGCCGCCTCAAACCTTTCACTACGTTCGACGCGTAGCGTGGAGCTGACCTTCACCCGAACAACGAGATCGCTGGCGACCGCAGTCTCCAACATGACGTCGCAGTTCCCAGCATTCGTATTGATCAAGTGAAGGATGCTGTCAAACAGTTCCGCGGGATCACTCGGCGCCTGCGGTACTCGCAAGACGATCAGCTCTTTCGCCTTTATCAGGTCGTCCAAACTCTGCACCTGATCGACAATTATCGATGGCGGATTGTCTTCACTCAGTTCCAGGCGACCGCTTATCAACACCGCCAGTTCGTTTTTGACGAGCGCCGCGTACTTGCGATAGGTTTCCGGCCATAGCACGCACTTCGTTCCGCCAGCCTCATCTTCCAGGCGTAGCAGGGCAAACCTGTCGCCCTTCTTGGTGGTCTTTGGCTGGAGATCGTTAATGATGCCACCGGTGTGTATGCGAGCCCCACTGGAGAGATTAGGGAGTTCGACAGACTTCACCGCTTTGGACGCTTGCAGGAGATCGAGGTAGTTTCCAAGCGGATGAGCCGTGACATAAAAACCAAGAGCGGCTTTTTCGGCAAGCAGAAGCTGGGAGCGAGTCCAGGGCACGCCGGTCGTCAGCGGTTGCTCTGCGAAGTCGGCCTCTTCAAAGCTGGAACCAAAGAGACCGGTTTGACCTTGCATCCGCTCGCGCTTGGCACGCTGAGCTCTTGCCAGCGCCCCATCGATGGAACTGAAGAGGGCTCCACGCCATTCGTGGAGTTCGCGGGTATCTGACTGGAGCGAGTCAAACGCTCCTGCCCCAACCAGCCCTTCCAGTACGCGCTTGTTCAGGCCGCTATGTGCCATCCGTTCAGTGAACTCAAAGAATGACTTGAAGGGGCCTGCCTGGCGAGCTTCAATCACTGACTTGACGGTAGAGAGACCGAGCCCCTTGATGGCGGCAAGTCCATACCTGATGGCGCCGGTAAGCGGAGTAAAACCGGAATAGCTTTCGTTTACATCGGGAGGAAGTAGTTTTATCCCTTGAGTACGAAGTTCCTTGGAGTACTTAAAGACTTTGGCTGCATCCTGAGCTTCGCTAGAGAGAACTGCCGCGTAAAAATGCTCCGGGAAGTGGGCCTTGAGATAAGCAGTCTGAAACGCCACGTGGGCATAAGCTACCGCATGGCTTCGAGGGAAACCGTAATCGGAAAACTTGTCCATGAGAGAGAATATCTTTTCGGCCTTTTCTTTCTTGATACCTCTCTCGACCGCGCCACTAACAAACTTCTGTTCATGTAACGCCATTTCCTCGCGCTTCTTCTTACCCATCGCCCGCCGCATCAGGTCGGCCTCGCTGAGTGTGTAGCCCGCCAGCTTTTGCGCCAACTGCATAATCTGCTCCTGATAAACGAGCACCCCAAAAGTATTGCTCAGAATATCCTTCATCTCCGGAACGAGATAGCGCACCGTCTTCAGCCCGCGGTGACGCTGGATGAACTCCTCAACCATTCCGCCGTCCAGCGGTCCGGGCCGGTAAAGCGCATTCAAAGCGGAAAGGTCTTCGACGTCTTTAGGCTTAAGCTTGCGACAGATCTCCTGCATCCCGGAAGACTCGAACTGAAAGACAGCATCTGTGCGCCCTTCCCCGAAAACCGCCATCGTTTTCTCGTCGTTAAGCACTATATCGGCCCAGTTAATCTCCGCGCCAAGCAGCTGCTTAATGCTAATTAAGCAGTCATTTATAACGGTTAGGGCGGTAAGCGCTAAAAAGTCCATCTTAAGCATGCCCGTCTTTTCCAGGTCGGACATGACGTACTGCGTAGTTATTTCTTCCTTCCCTGAGACGGCGATAGGGATCAATTCCTGTAGAGGAACGGGAGAGATAACGACGCCTGCCGCGTGCACTGACGAGTGCCGAGCGCAGCCTTCAAGGCGCTGGGCGATCTCCATCAACTCCTTAACATTCGGGTTGGTTTCGGTCTCTTTCCGTAATTCCGGGACTTGCTCCAGCGCCTGGGTGAGACTTACGTTTCGGCCACGGACCGGCGGCGGTATCATTTTCGCGATGCGATCGACTTCCGAGTAAGGCATTTCCAGCGCCCGGCCAACGTCTTTGATGGCGGCCCGGGAGGCCAGAGTGCCGAAGGTGATGATCTGGCAAACCGAGTCGCGCCCGTAAAGATCGGCGACGTGATTGATCACGTCTCCACGACCACGCACGCAAAAGTCGATATCAATGTCCGGCATGGAGATGCGGCCGGGGTTAAGGAATCGCTCGAAGATGAGGTCATACTCTAAAGGATCTACATCAGTTATTCCGAGGCAGTACGCGACCAGAGAACCCGCCGATGAACCACGGCCCGGCCCGACTGGAATTGAGTGTTCCTTGGCATAGCGGACAAAGTCCCAAACGATGAGAAAGTATCCCGCGAAGCCCATCTGCTTAATCATCGCGATCTCGCTCGCGAGACGCGTCTGATAATCAGGGAGAGAGTGCTTCAACTTGCCGCGCGACTGTTGTCGTTCCCAAACCTGCTGTCGCCGGCGCTCGAACCCTGCCCGCACCACTTTCTCGAAGTAGTCATCGGGCGACGCGGCCTCGCCTTCAGGTATCGGATAGTTGGGAAGGTGGTTGATGTTCTCCGGCAGTTTCAGATCGCATCTCTCCGCGATCTCGATTGTTCGGGTCAGGGCCTCCGGCAGTTCGCTCCCGAATATTCGCCACATCTCTTCGGGCGAGCGCACATAAAAATTCGGGCTCGCGTAACGAAGCCGGTTGGTGTCGGTCACTGTCTTGCCTGAACCAATACAAAGCAACACGTCATGTGCGCGGGCATCTTCGGGTGTTAGGTAATGAGCATCGTTTGTGGCAACGAGCGGCACGCCCGTCCGCTTCGAGAGCTCTACCAACGGCTGGCGAATTCTTTGCTGCGCGTCAAGGCCGTGCTCTTGAATCTCCAGGAAGTAGTTTCCCTTCCCCATGATCTCTTCAAATTCAACCGCCGCGGCGGCAGCCGCGTCACAGTTCTCGCGAGCCAATGCCGCCGAGGGTACGCCGGACAGGCAGGCGGAGAGAGCGATGAGTCCCTTCGAGTGTTCGGCCAGCAGTTCCTTGTCAATTCGCGGTTTGTAATAGAAGCCTTCGGTGTACGCTTTCGAGGTGAGACGGACAAGATTGCGATAACCTTCCAGATCTTTTGCCAGCAGAATCAGATGAAAATTGGCCTTCTCTCCGGGCGCTGCAGCTGCACGGTCTCTTCGGCTACCGCGCGTGATGTAGGTTTCACAACCGATTATCGGCTTGATGCCGCGGCTTTTCATTGTGTTGTAAAACGAGATGGCGCCAAACATGTTGCCATGATCAGTCATGGCGCAGGCCGTCATGCCAAGCTCTTCAGTTCGCTTGGCTAGCGGCTTGATCTGGATTGCGCCATCTAAGAGGCTGTAATCAGTGTGGAGATGGAGGTGGGCAAATCTTTGATCAGGCATAACGGTAAAAGAAAAACCAGCAGCCTGTCTGGCGACAGGCAGGACAGGAATAAATTGTGATTAATTCGGGCGTGCGCAACTATAGCATGGTCATCCGCTTCATCGCTCATCGCATTTCGCAGTTCCGAAGCCTCGGCGCGACCTTCGATTCTCCAGGTGACAGTTCAGCAGGTTCTTGTTCTTAGAGTTCACCAAGATGCGATCCACGAAAGTACACGAACTAACGCGAAATGGCGTTAGTGTAGTTTGGTGACATTTCGTGGATCTCTTCGACAGGTTGTTTGGGCGACAGCCCTCCTGCTGTACCACAGAACGTTATTCCCATTCGATCGTACTCGGCGGTTTCGAACTTATGTCATAGACAACTCTGTTAATTCCCCGAACCTCGGAAATGATCCGCGACGACACGCGCGCGAGCAGGTCGTGCGGCAATCTCGCCCAGTCGGCCGTCATGCCGTCAACACTAGTCACTGCCCTGATGGCCACAACCTTTTCATAAGTGCGCTCATCGCCCATGACTCCAACTGTCGAAACTGGCAGCAGCACCGGAAAGGCCTGCCAAACGGAACTGTAAAGACCAGCCGCTCGCAGCTCCTCATCGAGAATGCGGTCGGCAGACTGAAGTAAACGTACTCGTTCCTGAGTTACTTCCCCTATTATTCTTACGGCCAAGCCAGGACCTGGGAACGGATGTCGCGTGAGGATCTCTTCCGGTACGCCCAATTCCCTTCCAATCAGCCGCACTTCATCCTTGAACAGCTCCCGCAGCGGTTCAATCAACTTCAGCTTCATCTTCTCGGGTAGTCCGCCAACATTATGATGGCTCTTAATGACGGCGGAGGGGCCGCGCACCGACACTGACTCGATCACGTCAGGATATAGAGTACCCTGAACAAGAAAAGCCACGCCGCCCACGCGTTTGGCTTCCTCCTCGAAGACATCTATAAAGACCTTGCCGATTAACTTTCGTTTCTCTTCGGGCTCAATGACGCCGGCCAACGTCGACAGAAACCGATTCCCGGCCCGCACGCCGACAATATTCAGTTTCATGTGCTGCCGCAGCAACGCGATCGTCGACTCAAATTCGCCATCGCGCAAGAGGCCGTTGTCCACAAAGATACACGTCTGGCGTTCCCCTATCGCTTGATGCACGAGCGCGGCAGCCACGGTCGAGTCCACGCCCCCGGAGAGCCCGCAAACCACCCGCCCAGCCTCACCAACAGCCTCGCGAATACGACCGACCTGTTCTTCAATAACCGCTTTCGGAGACCAGTCGCCGCGGCATCCGCAGATGGAAAATAGAAAATTGCGAATTACCTGGGCGCCCAGCGGCGTGTGGGCGACTTCGGGATGAAACTGCACGCCAAATATTCTGCGTTCGTTATCTTCAATAGCGTTGAGCGCATCGTCGGTGAGAGCAGTGACGCGAAAGCCGGCCGGCACGGACGTCACCTGATCCCCGTGGCTCATCCAAACATCCATTTCGCAAGGCAGATCCTTGAACAGCAAACTGCTTTCGTCCACAACCTTCAGCCTGGCATAACCAAATTCCCGATTGGGAGACGACTCAACATCGCCGCCCAGGTCGAAAGCCAGAATCTGCAAGCCATAGCAAATGCCGAGGAGTGGGCATTTGAGTGAGTCCAACAGTTTCAAGTCCGGCCGTGGCGCTCCATCCTGGTAAACCGAAGACGGACTGCCTGACAAGATAAGCCCACTCGGCCGGCGGGCAATTATTCTTTCGACGGGTGTGTTGAAAGGCAGAATTTCGCAATACACGCCTGCCTCGCGAACGCGGCGAGCTATTAGCTGAGTGTATTGCGATCCAAAGTCAAGTATTATGACGGTTTCGTGTTGAATTTCCGGTATCAAAAAAGAAGACCTCCAGACACTCTGGATGCGTCAAACAAAGAGAAGAATAATAAACTGTGGATTATACGGTTCCGTTTGAATAACTCAAGAACCGAGAACGTTCGCAATTAGTCTCTGGAACGCAATGTTAACACCCAGCAGGAATTGGAAGAGGGCGGCAGGTTTGGGAGCAATCTGGGTTTTTGTCCTGACGACGGTGCTGCCGCTCAACTTTGCCCAAACTAGCGACAAACCCAATCCTCAGTCCAGCTCAAGCGATCGAGTAGATTTCTCGCAACCTTTAACGCTTAGCTGGCGTTACGAGTCGAATCTAACTCTCAACCTGACGCCGGCTTTTGACTATGAGCGCGTTTACCTGCCGCTGGCGGGCGGAACGGTTGTCTCGCTAATGGGAGCAAGCGGACAGCTCAACTGGCGTTCGGAAATTGGTGGAGAACTCTCAGCTTCCCCGGTCGCTGACCAACGGGGCGTTTATGTCGCTTCAGAGACGGGCAAACCGGAAAGCGGCGCGCGCCGGGCTACCGGCGCCTTGCGTGCGCTTGGCCGTGAAGGGGGTGTAACGCTGTGGATGCGTACTCTGGCAATGCCGTTGCGCGGAGCTTTGACCCTGGGGAACGGCAAACTCTTCGGCGGCAGCAGCGGCGGGAAAATATATGCATTCGACAGCGCGAACGGCGAGGCGCGCTGGTCTTACGATTACGGAGCACCATTCAACTCGCAGCCGGTAGTCTCCGGGTCACGCGTTTACATCGGCAGCGAAGACGGCAATTTGCTCGCGCTGGACGAAGCAACGGGCAAACTGCTCTGGCACTTTCGAACGAAGGGTGCCGTAAGGGGCGCAGTGGCTAACGGAAACGACATCGTTTATTTCGGTTCCGGCGACGGCTATGTTTACGCCGTGAATGCCATCAGTGGTCGACTGATCTGGCGTAAACGAACGGGCGCGGGCGTGGAGGCGGTAGTTCGAGCAAGTGAAGAGTTGCTGGTGGCATCACTCGATAATTTTGTTTACAAGTTTTCTCTAACCGGAGCTCGACTATGGAAACGACGGCTTCCCGGAAGAATTTCTTCGCAGCCTCTCGTCACAGAGCGTGCGGCGTTATTCATGCCGTTTTCAAGCTCGGCGGGCGTTGTGCTTGAGTTGCGGGACGGGCGCCAGATTAATTTGCTTCCTACCGGTGAGGAGATTGCTACTTCAGCTTCCCCGATAGCCGTTGGCGAAGTTGTGCTGCTTACAACTGAGCACGGACTTCTCGCTTTCACGCAGCCGCGAGAAAAAGCACCACTGAAATGAATGAATGAAGGCGTCCGGGTGGGCGAAGTGTGAGGTCGACAGCGGAATCGCTTAAGGTTGGTTTACCTGGACACTAGCCTCACCCGGTTCAGCGGGTTCAGGGCGTCTTCGAAATATCGCGAGGACGCGAGCTAGCAGTCCGTTGAGAATGTAGCCGATAACAATCGCCAGCAGGACATAGCGCGAATAGAGGAAGATAAGCATGCCGACGGCAACGGCGAGAATTATGGTGCGCATGCTGCGACTGCGAGTCCCTACTGTTTTGAAGCTTGAAAACCTAAGCGTGCTGACCATTAGAACGCCCAGGACTCCCACCAGGGCCATTAGAAGCAGGGTATAAATTTGAGCGCGCTCGGGCCCGTAATGCACCAGCGGAGCGGGCGCGAAATGGATGATTGCCGCGATCAATCCCCCGGCAACCGGGATGGGCAACCCGACAAAATTCTTCTTGTCGGTCTTGACCAGGCCTGCGGCGAGAATTCGCGGACGCGAAGCCTGAACATTAAAACGGGCGAGACGAAACCCACCGCACATCAAGTACATGAAAGAAAGAAACCACGCCAGGGTGTGCAAGCTACTTCCCTCTTGCAGAGTGGCGCCGTATCCCCAGACATAAGCCAGCACGGCCGGGGCGAGACCAAAGGTCACAATGTCGGCCATTGAATCCAGTTGGACGCCGATCTCTGTGGTCGTTTTCGTCATGCGCGCGATGCGCCCGTCCAGCATGTCAAAGAGGAGAGCCCAACCAATTGCTTTGGCCGCGTTGTCAAGATAGTCGGCGGCTTGCAATAGATCGGCCTGCGTACCGCTGCCAATCAGCTGGAAACCCCGCGCGGCAGCCATCACGGCGTAGAAGCCCATACCGATATTTGCCGCGGTGAAAACGGAAGGGATTAGGTATACACCTTTCCGCAGGCCGCGCCGTTCTGGATTTTCAGTCTCCATATCCATCTACTGACGAGGCTGGAGCGTCATCGTATTCTTCCAATGATTGTCGTTCCACCCTTCACCCTGGCGCCCTCTGCAACCAAAACTTCCACCGTCGCGGGCAGCAGCACATCCGTCCGTGAACTAAACTTTATTAAACCGAATCGCTCACCCAGGGCGACGCGGTCACCAACTCGTTTCCAGCAAACAATCCGGCGGGCCAGTATGCCGGCGATCTGTTTACAGACGACGGTGATTTGTTCTCCTTCAATCGTCAAGGCGTTCTGCTCGTTAACCAGACTGGCGTTTTCATCTGTCGCCATCAGAAACTTCCCTCGCGTATAGGAAAGATCGGTAATCTTACCGGCGATCGGCGCGCGATTGATATGCACATCAAGCGGCGACAAGAAAATGCTAACGACGGTGGCGGAGCGATCGCCCAAATCTTCCACGGGTCTGACGCGGGTTACGCGGCCGTCGGCTGGCGCCACTACGACCTTCGAATCAGTGGGCGGCTGCCTGTGCGGATCGCGGAAGAAGAAGGCCATGAAGGCAGCCAGAACCACGAACAGCAGGCCCAACAGCCAGAAGCCCAGGACCATAAAGAGAACTGCGAGAGCACCGGGCACCAATACGTAAACTATTCCTTCGCGAGCTATTGTTACTCCTTACTGTCCGATACTGTCCGAGAGATTGACTGACGATATCTCGTTCCCTTCGCCGTACATCGATAGAGAACCTGGGTTGTAAGAAAGGGGACGTGTAACACCTCCACGTCCCCTACGGTAAACCGCTTCAGGAAGATTGCTCTTCCGTAAACTTTTAATGACTCACGCTTTGATTCTTCTGGTGCTGCATAATGAGCGCGTACATTTGATCTTTAAGAGCTAATTTCTTTTTCTTGAGTGTAACCTCTTCGAGTTGTTCTTCGTCGCTCGGATAAGCCAGGGCTGTCAGTTCACTTAGCCGTTCTTCGTATCGAGTATGTTCGCGGGCTAGTTCCCGGAACTCAGGGTCTCGATTCATCAACTCTTCCTTAAGCATATCCGCATTTGTAATGTCCATTTTCGTGCATGTCTCCTTTCAGACGATGGGACTGGCAAGATTGGTAGAGGAGGTACTTGGAAACCTCCCGGGAATGGTCGGACACGAAAAAATGGTAGCCCAATTGTGGCGGCGGATCAAGCCTTTCGCTCGAGTTGGACGATCATGACCAGGGCGTCCTCAACCGGGTCGGAGTAATATTTAACGCGCCGGGCCGTCACATGGAAACCACAATCTTCATAAAGCGCAAGTGCCCCTGAGTTTCCAGCGCGCAACTCAAGAAATGCACAGGGAACTCCCGAGCGCATCCCTTCCGCCAAAATATAGTCTAACAGCGCGCGCCCAATCCCCAGCCGGCGGTAAGGCTCTCGCACAGCTACGTTATTAATATGAAGCTCACCCGCGCCCATTCGCGCAACAATATACCCAGCCAGTCTGGGACGACCTCGTTTGTGCTCCTTGTCGGCTACCCGCGCCACGAGCATTAGGTGTCTGTTACTACCTTGAAGCTCGGCATAGTATGCGTCCCATCCCCAGCGACTCAGTCCCGAGCTTTCTTCAATCTCGACCACTTCCAGCAGATCGTGCTCCGTCATTATGCTGATGGAAACGTCTCGGCCCGCCGCTGGGATCGCTTGCTCGGTTAACGACATTTTTGGTTTATTTCTGCGTCCGAAGGTCGTACGTAAATGGCACTGAGAGAATGCGGCGATTGTAGCTCGCCGGGCTGAAAACGTTGTAGCGCCAGAGCGGCCACATGCTTTGCAAGATTAAGCTCCGGCGCGGCCAGCTCCCAGATGCCGCCACCGTGTTCACCCGGGTTAGCGTCCTGTTCAATCGTGTCCTCAGAGAAAGGTATACCTTGCTGTCGTGCATAACTCTCAAGAAAGGCGCGCTGCGAGTGAGCACCGCTGCCCGCCCACCGGAGATTCCTAAAACCAGCGTATCTCTCAACCAGCCCTTGCGGCGAAAGGTGAGCCGCGGAGTCGAGTTCAGTAACCGTACCGTCCTCAGACACGGAAAACATTTGAGCGAAAACTTCGCCACGTCCCGCCGGCAAGAGTGCCAACGTTGCACGCGAGGACCCGCCGGCACGGGCAACGGCGTGAAGCGTGGGGATGCCGAGACACGGTCGGCTCAACGAGGCGGCCAAAGCCTTCAAGGTCGCGATACCAATTCTTAAGCCGGTAAAACTACCGGGACCTGAAGCACAAGCAAAGAGGTCCACCTCAGCTAGCTTTACGCCGGCCTCATCGAGACTGTTGCTGATGTCGTTCAACAGAGTGGTTGACTGGGAAACCTTTGGATCGCCAATTCGAGTGGCCAGCTCCACCGTTCCAAATCCCAGCCAGACACTACCGCCCATAGTCGCGGTCTCTAGACTCAAAATAACAGGAGCGTTCATTTTGGCGGTGCGTCGCCGGGTCAGTGTCCCGGTAATCCATTCGGCGCGCTAAACAAGAGTCGGCCGACGCGCGAAAGGCAGTTTGCCATTTGATACGGTAGTCGCGGCAAGTTGTTGAATTCGCCATTTACACTAACAGTCGCAATGATTGGATTCGGCCACCGTTGGCGCAGGCCTTTAAGCAACCCAGAAGGGTGGCGGAAAAGATCTGTCATCGGGATTGGGTGACTCATCGGCGGCTGATAGATCGCAAATGGCTTGTCCCACTGTTTGAGCACGTTGTCAATCAACCACGCCGGGATCTCCGTGTTGAAGCTGGCCGGGAGGCCCCCGGTTTCGACGCGGAGCAAACGCTTTGCCAGGCCAATTGCGCAGATGATCCAATTTGCGCGCGTGCGGTTGTGGCCCAGACAGATCTCCCAATCGAATGTCGCCGGTTGCGACTCAATTGCCACCCCCACATCGCATAGCCAAAGAGGACGCCAGGCCCCATGTTTCAAAAGGTGAATACAGGAAAGTGCAAGCTGGTCTTCAAGGCCTAGTATGCGAATTTGTTCGTCGCCCAGGTTGACTGTTCTCGAGCGCGCGAAGAGCTGGTCAATTGTTCTGTCATCAATTTCAGAGAAGTGTTTGTGCAGATCGACCCAGCAATCGTCCGCTTGCGGATCGCTCAGAAGGTCTTCGGCCAGTTTGAAGTGTTCGGGTCGCACACAAATATCGATGTCACCGTAAGGTCGCAGAGCTCGCGCGCTATACATGCCTGCCGTCGCCCAACCCTTGGCCAGAACACCGTCTATCTTAGCCTGGCGGAACAGCCGAAAGACCTTTTCGATCTTTTGCTCATGGATCTCTGACTGAAGTGACTGAAGGCGATAGGCCTGGTGCAGCGCATCTGCCGATGACGTGTTTCGCAGGGGAGTTTCCTTAAGGCGATGCCAACCGAGGGCAGCGGTGCCGGAGTCGTAGAGAAGGGGCATTACCGCGTCCAACTCAGGTTCCGTCATCCGCAACGTCGGGACGTCTGAGCTACGCCACGATCCTGAGAGCACCTCAGCGACTAAGTTTCCTTTTTGGAGAGTCTCTTTGGATTTCATGTGAACGTGCCGGATCCAGCGAAGGACGCGAAAACAAGCAAGGCTGACGACATCTGAACAGGACTGATCCGGGCGAGCAACCGGGTCGCTACCGCTTAGGGCTCTGACTTCCTTCTACTCTCTTAAGCAGTGCGTTTACAACTTCCGTGGCGTTGCCTCTGACTCCCTTTAGCACATCGGCTTGTGCCGCCACGCGTTGTAAGGTCGCGAGGGCCCTTTCCGGACTGCGGCGCGCGGAAACGGTGTTGAAGAGCATCTCCAACACGCCTCTTCCCGCCGTGAGCTTGCGCGGGCGCCATCGTGCGCCGCTCTTAAACTGCGTCATCAAAACCAGGCGAACCGGGAGCGGTTTAGTTCCTATGTGCCCACCAAGCTCAGCCACAGTAATTCTTGTTTGTCTGAATTCGCCTTCTTCACGAAGTTCCAGGGGTTTGGAAAAGGGATGGACCCGGCCGCGCGAATCCAAAACCGCATACTCATCGGAATAATAAGTTGCGCCGGCACGAACCAGCTCGGCCACCAGGGTCGATTTACCACTGTAGCTGCGGCCCGGTATTACAATGGCCTGCCCCTTCCAGCCAACCACGCCTGCGTGAACAAAGACTCGATGTGTTGCCAACTCCGCTACGAAGAGCCTGAGGTCAGACTCGAACGTCTCAAACACGCCGTCCAGGTCAGCCGAGCGCGCAAGCCGAACGTCATCACCGTAAAGGAGATTTAGTCGCCGCCCATTGGCGCGCGCTGCTTTGCTGCCGATCAGTATCGAATAGACGCGATCTACGACGGGCGAGGTGACGCTCTCCCACTCACTGGGAAGATGCTCACAAGCAGATTCAAGCGCTGCGGGGTCGTTTGAGCGAACGCCAATTCGCACACCATAAGACTTTAGTGAAAAGCCGACCGCCCATCCCAGACGATCCACCTGCTTCATCAAACTGGAGTTAGCCTTGAGCCTTGGCAGTATTGATTCCGACATGTTTGTTCCAGCGATGTATTCTGACGATTGTTGGTGGTAACGAGAAGTAAAGGTGGTGGGTTTCGATTACGGCGACTATCGCACCTGCTCCACTGAGAAACTATCAAGAGAGACTGATCCGAAGATTGGACACGGCGACGTGGTGCAGCTCTCTCGCTGCAAACTTAACACCACCGCAGTAGTTGCCGGCGAAGTAGTAAACTCAAAACTGAAAGGCTGCCAATTGCTGGTGCCCTTCGCCAGAGGTGGAGATTGTCCTAAACGTTTTGCAGCTCCCGAAGCATCGCTGACTAGAAGAAATGGGAGTCCACCCGTAACCACATCCTGCGATCGGCTGGCGAAGTTGATCTTGTAACGCCTGGAGGGCTCAAGCAGTATCAGTTGGGATACACTCGGATTTGAATTTCCACCAAACTCGATTCTTAAATTCTTGGACCCACTATGAGGTTGGCTGGAATCCAGTAAGATAGAAGTCGCTTGCGAGTCGCGCGGTACTCTCCAACCGAAGCCGCCCTCGCCAAAGGATAAAGATCCCTCGAAGCCTCCATCGTAAATCAAAGGTCCTTGTTTATTTTTCGCCTGAGGTTCCTGAGTACTCTGCCAAACGTCAAACGCTTCCTTGAAAGCGCCTTTGGCCAAGAGCTGATCCAATAACTCGCGTCTTATGGCATCAGGAACGTTGCCGGCGTCGCCAAACTGCGCCATAGCTTCCTGCGCCTTTCCGCGGCGAGCCAGAAGCTTCGCAAAGGCTATGCGCATCTTGCCGCCCTTAATTTGGGCCAGCTGTTCAGTCAAATTCACATCGCCGCGCGATAATCCCCAGGCGAGGTCGAGCAGAGCAGGAATCAGTTCTGGATTACTTTGCGCAGCCTGGTTCAGGTCGATGAAGGCAGCCTCGTATTGACGGCTTCTCAAAAGCACGTTGCCCCGATTCCAGCGCGGCTGAGAATAGAAGGGAGCGTGTTTGATAGCTTCATTGAAGGCCGCCAGGGCCGCGGTTGTGTCGCCCGTTTGATCACGCAAGAGCCCGAGCTGTTGCCAAAGCGTGTAGTCGGCCGGCCGCAGAGCCACGGCCTGCTCGAGTTCAGTCACCGACTGCTGCAGCGTATCGGACAGGCTCAAGACAACCGCATTGGCGAAGTGCGCTTCCGCATCATTGGGAGTAAGTTCGACAGCTTTTTTCGCCGCGCTAAGGTTATTCGCAGTCAGTGCGTAGGTCGCCAGAAGCCGTGAAAACCCAAACGTTGCCGCCGAGCGAATGACAAACAGGCAAACGACAATCGCTGTTACAACCAGCAGCAGCCGCAGATAGCGATGCGAGAGAGAGCGAGAAGGTGGAGTTTGCAAAATTAACCGGGCGTTCGAGCTTTGGATGGCTCTGTCGAAAGGACTAGTTTGAGTGAAAGAAAAGCGTGCCTGCTCCTTTCGGAGGGCACGCTTTTAAAAATCCGAAGATCAACGGTTATTTAGCTTGGGCTGGGGTTACCACCGCCACCATGAAACGCCCAAATCAAGCCGGCGGCAAGAGCGCCACCGCCCGCGATAATAGCTACCAGGGCCGCCGAGCCAATGCCTGCTCCACCAGCGCCAGTTGCGGCAGCCGCCTGGCCAACAGGACTGAGGCCGCCGTTGAGAAAGCAGAAACCCATTCCCTTGCGGTTGTTGTTCGTCTTTTCGGAGGCGCCTTCGGCAGTGTAGATCTCGCCAACACCGCTGCCACTCTTCTTCATCACGACGCAGCCCCTCAGGACTTTGACGCGCACATTACCGTTGTCATCAAAATCAAGTTGGATGGACGAGCCTGGTTGCAGTTCGACAGTGCCGAGCGCACCCAAATCAATCGTCGCGCTAACCGCCGCTGGGGTTTCAATGGTGGCGCCTGTAAGCAGGGTCGCCCCGCTGGTTGCACTGGCGCCGTTGACTGTGATTGGCTGATTGCCTGTAGTTGTCAGGCGGGCGATGAATTGTTGTGGCACAACCACCGAAGCCGTCGCCGGGACCGCAAGACTCAATTGGATGCATACCTGTACAAGAGCGAAGGCAAGGAACACGGCCATTGCTCTGGAGACATTTCGACGTTGTTTGGTCATCATTTTACTGTCCCTTCGAAGATTAACGCATAGAAATTTGAGATTTGGAGCCCTAGCGGCCCGAAGTTTACTTTGCTTCCGCAAGAAGGTCAATGCTTTTTTGTCAAAGTCGAGTCTTTTTGGCGAGATTATTCCGAACTATTTCACTTCCAGCCGGCCTGGATGTCACTTCGATTTTAGGAAGGTTGAGGCAAACTTCTCCGCCAGCGCCGGATCGATCGTTCTTAGAATCCTATATTCCTCAAGCACTCGCTTTTTGTCTCCCAAGGCCACGTAAGCAACGGCAAGGTTAAAGTGCGCCTCACCAAAATTCGGCTTCAACCCGATTGCCGCCTTGAATGAAGCTGCTGCCTCCTGATTGCGTTTGGCTCGATAGTAAACCTTACCGAGATTGTTATGGGTCTCGGCGCTCGGTTTAAGCGAAAGCACTTTCTTGTAGGCCTCAATCGCCTGGTCAAACTGCTGCGACTGGTAAAGGGCCGAGCCGAGGCTATTGTAAGCATCAGCAAAATCCGTTTTCAGTCGCACCGCTTGTTGCAACGCCGTAACTGCCTCAGTGAACTGGCCGCGGTTGTAGTAAGCGGTTCCCAGATTGTACTGGGCCTCGGGAAAGTCTGGTTTCAGATCTGTGGCCTTCTTGAGACTCTCGATTGCTTCCGGATAACTTCCCAGCTTGTTGTAGACCGAACCCAGATTGTTGAGTGCCTTTGCGTAATCAGGCTTTAACCTAATCGCCTCCTTGTAAGCTGCGATGGCCTTTTGGTAGTACTCCCTGGCCGCTGCCTGATCACTGCTCTCCGCGATCTTCGCGTAGGCATAACCAAGATTGTTGTGAGAGACGGGGTTGTCCGCCTTCAGTCTGATGGCTTCCTGAAGTTCAGTGACCGCCGCGTTGTACTCGTTCAGCGCTATCAACAAGCTGCCGCGGTTGGTTCGCGCTTCAGCGTAGTCTGGTTTGAGCCGAATTGCTTCGCTATAGGCACTCGTGGCCTCAGGATACTTACCCAACATGTAATAGGCGTTTCCAAGGTTGTAATGAGCGTCTGCGAAACCGGGTCTGGCGCTCGCGGCTTTAAGAAAACTGTCAAGCGCCTTTTCGTATTGCTCGGTAATGTAATAGGCCGCGCCTAAGTTGTTCAGCGCATCGGCATCTCCCGGCTTCAGATTGAGGGAATTGGTGAACGCGCCAATGGCCTCCGGATAGCGTCCGGCTTTATAGAGACTTGCTCCGAGATTGTTATTAGCGACCGCATCATCCGGTTTGAGTTTGACTGTCTTTTGCAGCGCCTCGATCGACTGCGGCAACATTCCCAGCTTATCGTATGCAAAGCCAAGGTTACTGAAGGCCGTCGCATTATCCGGCAGGATCCGCACTGCCTGCTCATAGGCTTTAGCGGCTTCGGCGTACCGATCGAGACTCAGGTAACTGTCGCCCAAAGCGTTGTAAGCCTCACCCCAATCAGGTTTGACCCTGACAGCGTCTTTGAATGCGTTCACGGCATCGTCATAGTTCTCGGTAGAGCTATAGGCAATGCCAAGGTTGAAAAACGCATCCGCATCGTTTGGTTTGAGAGTCAGCGATTTCTTGAAGGCTTCTGTTGCTTCCCTGCTCTTACCACTACTGAAGTAAGCGGCGCCAAGATTATTGTAAATAACCGGATCTTTCGGCGTGAATTTCAGCGCGTTCAAATAAGCTTCAATCGCTTTGGCAAAATCGCCAAGGTCGTAGTAGGTGTTTCCCTGATTCTTGAATGCTTCTCCCTGGTCCTCGTCAGATATTTTTGGCGCGACAGCTACCTCACCCGGTCGCGGTCGTGGCCGGCGTCTATCAGGAGTTGTTCTGGCAACTTCCGTAGGTCTGATCAGTGGCTTCGGAGAACGCTTGACCACCAGCAGGGCCGCACCGCCAACCATATCGCGCACGCGCTGGGGACGCTTAAAGACAATCGACGCGCCACCCATGATGTCCTGCCCCTGAAAAGCGCTAGCGCCTCCGGAGACGCCCTGTGGCGCCAACGCGCTTACCATCGCCGCGCCAAGCGAGGTTATTAACAGCGCGGCGATAGCGCGCTTGGGATGGAGGGACCTGGTCATAGAGTTCTCGTGGGCTCGTTGCCCCAGTGCGGCTTTGACGTGGCAATAACAATCAAGGTTGTAAACACCAAAGCATTGATAATGGTGTGCAGACCAAAATCCACCAGGCTATGAACTGCCACACCAGCAATTCCGATCGCCGCTCCGAAGCATGCAGCGCGCCGAAAACG
>JANMQG010000180.1:0-77955 GCA_031370285.1 Chloracidobacterium sp.
TTTCCATCACCGACATGCCCACGCCCGGCAGGCTCAACATATCGCGCTGGGCTTCCTCTAACACTGGAATCGGAAGAATTGCCGGGCCAGCGCTAAAGTTGTGTATTCGTTCTATCATTGTTAACCCCCATGAGTAGTGAATCGTAAATACTAAATAGTTCTTTTCTTAGGAGAGTTGCTCAGGTTTTGGGCGCCGCCCTGAGAGTGGGTCTGCTGCTATTTACGATTTACCATTCACTATTCACTATTTACCGTCCTTCTGTTGCGACCGCATCATGCGCCCGGCTAACCGGGTCACGAAAGATCGTGGCGCCAGACGTTCGCCCTCGGTCATTAGAAAATTTGTCCAGCCAGAGATGATGTGACTCTTGCCACGGTCGAGCCCGCGCAGCGCTGTGTCCACAACTTCTTCCGGAGTTTGTGAGATGCGCGCCGGAGGTTTGTGACCACGCGCTGCTTCAAAGAAATTCGTATCGGTAACGCCGGGACAAAGTGCCATCACCTTAATCCCGTATGAACGATTCTCTTCCCAGAGCGCCTCTGAGAACGAGAGCACGAATGCTTTGGTAGCCGCATAGGTTGCCATGAAAGGCACTGGCTGAAACGCCGCGGTAGAAGCCACGTTGATGATGGCTCCCTGTTTGCGCTTGAGCATCGGTTGCAGAAAGCGGTAAGTCAGTTCTACCAACGACTTAACGTTGAGGTCGATCATATTCAACTCGCGCGCGAGATCGAGTTTGCTAAACTCGCCCATCGAACCAAACCCGGCGTTATTGATCAGCATATCGACGGTTAAGCCGCGTTTCTCTGTTTCTTCAAAAAGGCGAGCCGGTGCTTCGGGCTCGCTGAGATCGAGCGCGACGTATTGCGCGCGAATGCTGTTGGAACGCCCCAGTTCATTGCACAGAGTTACGAGCTTTTCTTCCGAACGCGCAACCAGCAAAACATTGCGGCCGCGCGCGGCGAGCTTGCGCGCAAAGACTTCGCCAATGCCGCTGGACGCGCCGGTAATGAGTGTGGTGTTCATTTAGTTGTTCAACTCAAGCAGATCGAGTTCAATGATGTCTGCATTCCCTGCACGCAATCGATCCAACACGTCGTGCGACGGGGCGTTGTCGAGATTGATGCGCGCGACAGCGGCTTCAGCCCCTTCGAAAACTATGTTCTCCATCTCCTGCACGTTGATGTGTTCGCTCTTTATCGCATCGAGCACGGCCGCCAACACGCCGGGGCGATCCAGATGACGCACCACTAACCGATGCGTTGCCGGAGTTTGCCTGGCCAGATTGACAACATTAGGGACATTCCCGGTTTCCTTAAACTCGCGAACAATTCTCACCGTCTCCGCAGCAATCGCTTCCTGTGCTTGATCAGTTGAGGCGCCAATGTGATGAGTGCCGTACAGATTCGGGTCTTTGGCAATGTCGTCGGTGAATTCGGCGGTCGCTGAAGTCGGCTCGTTAGCGAACACGTCGAGCCCGGCACGAATCCCGCGGGACTTCATCGCTTCAACCAAGGCTGCTTGATTCACCACCTCGCCGCGCGCGGTGTTAATGAAGCAAGCCCCTTCGCGCATCGCCCCGAAGAAGTCCGTACCCAGGAATGCCTTCGTATCCGAGTTTAGCGCCACATGGACGCTAACCACGTCGGCATCGCGCGCTACGTCTGCGGGCGACGCCTTGTATTCCACTCCAAGTTCGGCGGCGTGTTCAGGAGTTAGACTCCGACTCCAGGCAACTACTCGCATGCCAAACGCCTGCGCCCGCGGAATCATTTCCGCGCCGATCTTTCCCACACCGACCAGGCCGAGAGTCCTGCCAAAAAGCCCGCGAGCTTTGGAAAACTCTTTCTTGTTCCATTCGCCGCGGCGCAGGGCGATCACGTTGTCCGCAATCCGCCGGTCAAGTGCGAGCATCAGCGCGAAGGCGAGTTCGGCGACGGCGATCGAATTTTTGCCCGGACAGTTTGAAACGTAGATGCCGCGTCGCGAGGCTGCAGCAACGTCGATGGTGTTGAAACCGGCGCCGGCTCGAACCACGAGTTTGATCTGGCCCGCGGCCAGCATCGGCTCGGTTACCTTGGTGCCGCGCACGACGAGCACGTCCGGCGTTTGCTGGCGGATTGCATCGGCCAGGGCATCGTCTTTGAGGTCAGGTTGGAACGAAACGTCGCAGCCGATGGCCAGCAAACCGTCGCGGCCGGATTGTTCAAATTTGTCAGCGATTAAGACGCGCATTATTAGAGTCTCAAGTCTGGCGGTCTGGAGTCTGGAGTCTGTTTCAGGTGAACGGCGCTTGGAGTCTAGACTAGCGACTCCAGACTGTAGACTCCAGACTAGATCTTGTGAATCAACAGTCCATCGCGCAGCTTTGGCTCAAACCAGGTTGACTTCGGCGGCATGATCTCGCCGGCATCGGAGACGCGCAACAAGTCTTCCATAGTTGTGGGATACAGCGAAAAAGCTACCGCTGCTTTTTTTTCGTCGACGAGGTGCTTTAGTTCTTCGCTGCCCCGCACGCCGCCAATGAAGTCGATCCGCTTGTCCGTGCGGACGTCTTTAATACCCAGAATGGGATCGAGCAGGCGATTCTGAAGAATGCTGACGTCGAGCGAGGCAACAGTTCCCTGTGGCGGCGCTGCGTCCGGGCGCAAACTTAGCGTGTACCAGCCGCCGTCAAGGTACATTCCCCATTGTCCTCGATGTGACGGCGTGTCGCCGCCATTTTCCTTAACAGCAAAACTCTTTTTGAGAGCTTCGAGAAACTCGCTCTTAGACAAGCCATTCAAATCGCGCACGGCGCGGTTGTAGGCGAGGATTTGTACCTGGTCATCCGGGAAAAGAACGGCCAGGAAGAAGTTGTATTCTTCGTCGCCGGTATGCGAGAAGCTCTGTTCCCTGAGTTCAGCGCGCGCACGCGCGGCGCTGGCTGCACGGTGATGACCATCAGCGATATAGAGAAACGGAATCTCGCGAAACGCATGAACAAAGCGCACGGCATCGGGCACGTGCCAAACGGTATGCTGAATTCCGTCCTCCGCGGTGAAGTCGAAAATGGCATTCGTCATCGTCATCTCCATCACCATCGTATCGATATCGCGGCTGGCCCTGTAGGTAAGAAACACCGGTCCCGTCTGCGCGCGCAGCACCGAGATGTGCTGCGTGCGATCATCTTCTTTGTCGCGGCGCGTGCGCTCGTGTTTACGAACTAAATCCTTGTCATACTCATCTACCGAGCAACTTGCCACCACGCCAATCTGTTCGTGGTCTCCCATGATCAGACGATATAGATAGAGGCTGGGAGTTCCTTCGGTCACCAGGGGACAGTCTTTGATCAGCTTTTCAAAGTTCTCGAGCGCCTTACGATAGACGGGATCGCTGTGAGTATCGGTGCCCTCCGGCATATCAATTTCCGGACGGGACACGTGCAAGAAACTCAAAGGGTGGTGTGCGGCGAGAGCGCGCGCTTCGGCAGTATTCACGACGTCATAAGGAACACTAGCCACGTCTCTGGCCCGATCAGCTTCTGGACGCAAAGCACTAAAAGGACGAATGACTGCCACTAATTCCTCCCAGCGCAGATGCCAACACCAATTGACTATCAGTAGAATTCCGGCTGCGCATTATTTGCCAAACGCTTTTGATTTGTGGAGCTTGTTCTTAAAGACTATCTGTTCACGCGTGGTCTTAGCAAGCCGGGAAATCACAACCGGAGCGCGTAATCAAGCAGCGGAACCCGCAGTCACTCGTAATGCTTTCCGGCTGACGCGCCTGCGAAGCAAACTGCGTGTAGAATGGTTCAGCATGTCCAATCCGGAAGACGCTTGGTCTCAGTCGGCGCGAACGCAACTTGAAGAAAAACTGCGCGAGGTGGATGAACGGCTGCGTCGCGAGCTGCGCGCTCGTGGTTTCGATCCGGCTCAGGACGAAAATCTCGCGCTGACGGGTCCGCTGGCTAAGCTCTACATGGAACGGGAGAACTTGCGGGAAGAACTGGAGACGCGATCCGGGGTGGAAGATTCAACAGTTGAATGAAATCGAGGTAAGTATCATGAATGAATTAGCCGGGCGGCAGTGTGTTCCCTGCCGCGGTGGAGTACCGCCGCTACCAGGGGAGGAGATCACAAAACTGCAAGCCCAACTTGATGGCTGGGAAGTGGTCGCCGAGCATCACCTGCGCAAGGAATATAAGTTTGGAGATTTCCAAGCGACGCAGGTGTTTGTGAATCGAGTGGGCGAACTCGCCGAAGAGCAGTGGCACCATCCCGACATTTGCTATGGTTGGGGTCGAGCAGAAGTCACCATCTGGACCCACAAGATCGACGGTCTAACCGAAAGTGATTTCATTCTCGCGGCGAAAATCGATCAGCTTTAGTAACGGTGTGGGGGAACGCCGGCTGTGCCAGACTTCTTGCAATGAAGGTAGGAGGCGGTGTTCCGCCGCTGTTGGGAGATTTAGAATGAACCCGTGCTACGATGCGACCATGTCGAGTGAAAACGATAAACTCATCAACTTTATCGCGAACACGGTTGAGAGTCTGCGCCAGCGCGTTGACATGATCAGTGAGCAAATGGCGACGAAGGTTGACGTGGCTAATCTCAGAGACGAGATGGCCACGAAAGTGGACCTCGCCAACCTTCGAGATGAGATGGCGACGAAAGAGGATCTAGTTGGCCTTGAATCCCGCCTGCGCGCTGAGATGGCGACGAAAGAGGATCTGGCTGGCCTTGAATCCCGCCTGCGCGCTGACATGGCGACCAAGAATGACCTGAAGCGATTAGAAACCACCATGCATGGCGAATTCGAGCAGGTACACATTCGATTTGACTCGATGGATCGGAGAGTGGACACGCGCATGGGTCAGATCGAAACCGATGTTAGCCGTCTGCGCAGCGTCGTCTATCTTCTGGTCAAGGACAAGCCCGACATGCTGCGACTGCTCGGCCAACCAACTCCCGGCGAGAGTCGGCCGCAAGGCTGAAACGTTTCCGTCCCGTCCACATGAGTTAGGCTAAACGCCGACCGCAGTCCGGTATATTTCTTCAGTTTCAGCAATCATCCGCTCAAGACAAAAGTTTGCCGCAGCCGCCTGCTGAGCGGTTCTGCCCAGGCCAACTCTTCGGTCCTGTTCCTTCAGTAGTCTGGAGATCGCCGTAGCCAACTTATCCACGTTTCCTATCGGAACCAGAAGACCCGTCTCCCCAGGTTTAACTAACTCGCGCGCGCCATCGGTTTCCGTTGCAACGACAGCCGTGCTACTAGCCATCGCTTCCGCGATCGCAAGTCCAAAGGATTCCGTGTGCGATGCGGAAACGAACACGTCCAAAGCGCAATAGAGTTGGGCCAAATCTTCTAGCCAGCCGACAAGGCTGACGTGCGTCGTCAGATTCAGCTCCTCGAGCAACTGCTCGAGTTGCAGCTGATGTTTAGATCCGCGTGAATGATCGATGCCGGCGATGATGAAATGAGCTTTGGGGAATTGCTTCAACACTTCCAGGGCCGCGCGGAGAAACTCCTCCTGCCCCTTAAGCGGGGTCAACTCTCCTACCGTGCCCACCAGCAAGCTGTCAGCGGGTAGTTGCCAACTATCAAGAAACTGCCGTCGATTAAACTCCATTCTTGTTTCAGCAAATCTGGCGGTATCAATTCCGTTTAGGACGACACTGATCTTTTCTGCAGGCACGATGGCGTCAGCCTCAAGCTGAGAAGCGACTGCTTGTGAAACGGCAATTATTCGCGCCGCCCGGGACAGCGTGATCCGATGCAGTCGGCTTAGAGGGAATAGAACATGGCGCGTAATGATCAGTCTCGAACCTGGGTTTCCTCGCGCGGCATAGGCTGCGAGCGGATAGTCGCGGGCCATGTGGGCATGTACGATCTGAATCTTGTTTCTGCGCACGAGCCGCGAAAGGTCTTGAGCGCTCTTTGCGTCAAGCGAGTTTCGCAATGGAAGTGTTGTTACCTTGTCGCTCGATATACCATTCAGCTCTTGTATCAATGGTGAGTTTGGTCGCAACGCCACCCTAACGTCATGTCCCCGTGCGGCAAGGCCATTGGCGAGATCCGCGAGATGGCGCTCGCCACCGCCCAGAGACTGAGCTGAACTTATCTGAAGGACTTTCAATGCGGAAATTGTAGAAACAATCAAGCTTGAAATCTTTTCGGCAGAGCGAATGTACACAAGATTTCGTTTGGCATCCAGCGCCGCAAACACCAGCGGGTGAATCAAAAGGGCCCACGACTATTGGTAAGTCGTAAGCCCTGGGTGTCCTCAGGCGGACCGTCCGCATCGAAGTAATGGGAACTACTTGCGAATTGACTCGCCGATATCCTCGATCGCCTCGCCAACTTTGCGCTTGGCCTTGCCGAAGCCTTCCTGCACTTTGCCGCCCGTACGGTCGGCGTTGCCCTCTACCTCCAGGTCGCGGTCGTTTATTGCCCGGCCAACAGTTTCTTTAGCCGCGCCCTTCGCCTGCTCCAGTTTCCCTTCAAGTTCGTCTTTGTTTGGTAAACCCATTGAATCCTCCTTTGCAAATTCTCGACGACAGGACTTCGTCCCTGTTGCGCGAGGATGGAGAGCAATGCGTGTTCCCCAAGACAGCGACGCGGCACTTTGATGGCTTAACAACGATAACAGGCTATGTTTGCTAACAGACGCTGAAGAGAAGTCTCGGTTGGCGCCTCCCGGTGTGTACGCTTATGAGACTCGGCCCGCTTGATCTTGAGACGACAACAGGTCAGCACTCGTCTTCAAACTACACTGGCTTCCTGAGATGGATTTGGATTTTTTACGAATCTGTCTTGCTTGTCGCAGATCGGCAGGCGAACTTCAAAACGAGTGCCCTCGCCAGGCTCGCTGACAACGAGGATTTCGCCTTTGTGGCGTGTGATGATGCCGTGAGAGGCGGAAAGACCAAGTCCACTGCCGAGTTTTCCCTTGGTAGTGAAAAATGGTTCGAAAATTCTTGAAGCAGTTTCCGCCGGCATGCCGCAACCCGTATCGGCCACCCAGAAACAACCGCTTTCGATTTCCGCGCGCGCGCCCATCTCCATTATGCCGCCCTCAGGCATTGCATCTACAGCGTTGAAAATCAGATTGAGTACGACTTCGCGCAGTTCAGCCTGTTCGCCCAAAACGTAGACTGGGCCGCGGCCTTCAACCTTGATCTCAATCGTGCCCTTCCGCGATTTGCTCTGCCACTTCGGCCGCGCGATATCGATGCTGGTAGTAATGAGGTAGTTCAGTTCAACCGGCGCAAACTCACTCGCAGAGTCGCGGCGCGCAAACTCAAGTATGCGCCGCAGTGTCTTGGTGCCGTCTTCGACCGCGTTGGTGATCACTTGCAGACTCTTGGAGGACACTTCATCGGTAGCGTTCCTGAGCAGTAGTTGGGCGCGACCCTGGATTACAGTCAGTGAGTTGTTCAAATTGTGGGCAACCCCTGCGGCCAATTCGCCAACCGCACGAAGCTTGTCAGACTGTGCCATCAACTCGTGCTCGCGCTTGCGGTCGGTAACATCGCGCAGAAAAACCAGCACGCCATCAATTTCCCCGTCTTTCCACAGGGGCGACGTGTGCGCCTCGGTATAGCGAACGGAGCCGTCGAGGCTGCTAAGGCGTACCTCGTGCTGAGTGTCATCGCCCTTCAAGGTGCGACGCAAATTTTCTGCGGCGAGTTCGCGAGAATCTGAAGAGACGATGTCCAGAAAACTGCCACCGGGCGACAGCGAGAGTTTGTAGGCTTGGGCTCGCTCATTCATCCAGGTGATTAGGCCGCCGGCGTCCAGCGCATAGATCTCGTCGGGAGTCCGGTCGGCGATGCTCGCGATAAACGATTTGTGCGCGATTGCTTCGGCCTCGGCGCGACGAAGATCGGAGATGTCTCGGGCGATCACGAGAGCGGCCGGTTGCCTATCGCCGCCGCTTAGCGGCTCGACAATTATCGAGATCGAGTTCTTATCTTCTGATCCCGCCTGGATTTCAACTTCCACCTTCTCCCGAGTCTGGAGAGCGCGATCTACGACACAGCCACCAGCGCCTGTGACGCGCCAAAACATTTCGCAGCAAGCTGTTCCTGGCAACGGTTCGCCACCCTGTAACTGTGTGGCTGCGCCGTTCGCTCTAACCAGGCGACGGTCACTGCCAAACAAGTACGCAGCGTCAGGTAACGCCTCAAAGGCTGCGGTAAGCAGACTCCCTTCCGTCTCCTTACTCAGCAGCGGAGAGTGGTCAGGCAAGTCTTGAAGCAGGCTATTCGAGTCTTGCATTGGCATTAGATTTCGGAAGGCCAGGCGAGAACGCTAAGGGGGTGCCGCTCGAAGCGGGCGCCAAAGATATTAACAAATTCCGGGATTAGGCTGCCAGAAAAATTGTAGAGCCTAAATAATTCGGGCGTGCCCCTTGCGAGGAACACGCCCGAATTACCTGGTTTAGTTACCCTTTTGTTAGAACTGGAGCCGAGCAGCCAACTGAACTTGCCGCTCGCGGAAAAGGGTGCTGTCAGCGCCCGTGACGCTGCGGAACCCGCTGGCGCCACTGCTGAAATTCAGGAATGGCTTGGGCGAGGCTGCTGAGCCGGTGGTATCAATCGAATAGATGCCGGCGCTTACGTTTGTGACCTGAGTGCGATTGAAGAGGTTAAAGCCTTCGGCTAGTAACTCCAACTTGACACTCTCGGTAATATTAAACCGGCGCGAGATACGCATGTCCACGTACCAAATGTTGGGCTGCTTGAAGTAGTTGCGCGGCAGAAGCGCGAAACGACTTGAGCCGAGCGAGCCATTAAGCCCGCCAGCTTGAGTCGGGCACACGGGCGGCGTCCCTACCAGAGCTACCGGGCAGCTTGCGGCGTTGAAGCCGAAGTTGTTAGTGGGGCTCACGGTGCCGGAGACCGTCGGCGTGAAGCGCGCTCCCGAGAAGGCATTAAAGATAGGTGCAAACGTCCAGCCGTTTAGGATCGCCCGACTGGCACTGCTGCCACCCTTGAGGTTTGTGTTGTAGATAAGACTCGTAACAAACTTCTGTCTTCGATCAAAAGAGGACAGTGCAGCTTCACCCGGCTGATTGAAGGCGTTAAAGGGCAGGTTGTTAGTAGTGAACGTTTGAGAGCTTTGCCCATTGTCGTAGGACCTCGACAACGTGTAGCTCGTTTGGAATTGCAGACCATTCGTCAGGCGGCGATTCGCCTGCAGCACCAGCGCGTGATACTTCGAAAAGACATCACTGCGTACCTCGGTAAGCCGCCCGAAGCCGGCGACAGGTCGTGCGCCCAGGAACAAAGGCAACTTCCATTGCTGTCCATCAAAAGGTCCGCCAACTGCGGTGAAAGTGCCGGTACCAGTTGGTGGGTTAAGGTTAGTGTCCACGAAGTTAGGCAGCGAATTCCCAAAGCTCCCCAAATACGAAACAGAAACGACGGTGTTCCTGGCAATCTCCCGCTCGAAGATCGCGTCAAACTGATGAATCTGTGGCAACTGGAACTTCGGAGAGAAGAACTGCACATCGGGGGCGACGAGTGCTCCCGCGGTTAACAGGTTCGGGTACAGGGGCGCTGCTGCCGCGGTAGCGGCAAGAGTAACCTGCCGCTGTCCGCGGTCAATTCCCACGCCCGTGTTGGTAAGGGTGCTATAAACCGTGGAGTTAATCACGCGGCCATAGTAGATGCCCCAACCACCGCGAATGCTGGTTTTGCCGTCGCCATTCACGTCGTAGGCGAAGCCAATGCGCGGACCAATGTTATTTCGATCATTCACGCTGATGCCAGTCTGCGGCAATATTGGATTAACGTTAATTGGCAGCGGGTTTCTCTGGTACTCATAACGCACGCCAAGGTTCAGGGTCAGGCGTGGGCTAACTCGCCAGTCGTCCTGCAGGAAGAAGTTAAGGTCGGTAGTCTTCATAGTTAAGCCAAAGATGCCAAGTCCCTGGTTGAAATTACCGCCGTAACACTTTCCTCGAGTTCGGGAGCTGCTATAGCAGGGAGAAGCCGCAGGCAGCGCGGCCAAAAAGTTGGTGTAGTCGATGATGAAGTCGTTCAGCCCACCGTAATAACCAGCCGCGTTGACGCCTCCGGTGTAGTTAAACTCACCACCCGAAAAACGCAAGTTGCTGATGATGTCCGTGACTAGGTTAACGTCGCCGCCATACTTGAATGTGTGGCTGCCGGCCGTGAGCGTTAAGGTATCGGCAAACTGCCAGCGGCGTTCATCCGGAAATGCTGGACGCTCAAGGAACTCAGGAATTCCGAATGAGAAGCCATTGGTAATGAAAGTTTGCGGCGAACGGCCACCAAGCGAGTTGGTAGGCTCGCCCGGAAGTGGCGGTTGGCTAGACTGAAATTCGTTGTCACGACCCCATTGGAAGCGGAACTCGTTAATCAGCGTACTTGAAATCGTGGAGGCCAGGCGCAGATTCAGCGAATCGATATTCACTCCATCGTCACCAAAGTTATCCCTGGCGCGCTGGTTGACCGCCTGGGTCTGAATGCCGGCGGGTGACACCCAACGAAGACGATTATAGGTTGCCGTCAAAGTGTTCTTGCTGTTTAGGTTCCAATCAAGCTTCGGCAGAAACAGCCGCTGATTTCCCGTGCGGGGCACTTCTCCGGAAATGCCATTCAGAAAGCTCAGAGCATTTGTGACTTGAGCGCTGGTCAAGCCTTTGCCGGTCGCCAATGAACCGGTTCGGGTTGGGTTCAGCGTTCCGGCGTAGGCAGGACAAGTCGCTAAATTGATCGCGGCACCTGCTGCGGCCGTCAATGCACATGTGTCAGCGCGGTTTAGAAAGTCCAGGGCCGTGTAGGTGGAAACGCCGGGGAAGTTGCGCCTCTGCTCATCGTAGCTGAAGAAGAAAAACGCCTTGTCCTTGACGATTGGTCCACCGATGGTGCCACCAAACTGGTGGCGCACGTCAACTGGCTTGAACGCAACCGGGGTGAAAACGCCGCCGACGTTCTGAGTGAGAAAGCTGCGCGGGTTGCGGGCGCCCCACTTATTGTTGCGCTGGAAGTAAAAGACGTCACCGTGAAACTCGTTGGTTCCACTCTTAGTCACGGCATTGACAACGCCGCCAGCAGACCGGCCATACTCGGCCGAGTAGCTCGAGGTATTGACCTGAAACTCGCGGATGGCAGACTGGCTGATGGAGTAACTGATGCGCGTGCGGCCACGTTCTTCGGCGAAGAACGCCTGGTTGTTATCGCCACCGTCTATGGTGTTGTTGTTCAACAGGCCGGAGATCCCGCGGAAGCTAATCAAGCCGAAGGTGCCATCAGGAACAGCGCCAGGCGTAAGCAGCGCAAAGTTAGACCAGCGGCGACCGTTGATCGGCAGTTCGCTAATTGAGGTCTGATTGATGTTGCTCGAAAAATCCTGTTGCGACGTATTGATGACCGGAGCGTCCGCCGTCACCTCCACCGTGCCGCCGGAGACTGGGCCAATGGAGAGAGACGCATTGATGCTCGTCTCTCGGCCAACCTCGACCGTAACATCCTGGGTATAGGGACTGAATCCCGGGCCATTGATGGTGACAGAATAGGTGCCAGGTTGAAGTCCCGCTACCTTGAACCGACCCTGATCATCCGTGGTCGCAGAGTCTTCTTTGCTCGTTCCAGTGTTTCGTACCGTCACGGCTGCGTTGGGAACAACTTCTCTGTTCGGGTTAGAAACGACGCCGCCGATGGCGCCAGTCACTGTTGACTGTCCAAAGGCGATCGCGCTCATCCCGAGAATAAACGAGAGCACAAAAGAGAGCTTCACAAATTTCGACATACTGGGGAACTCCTTAGAATGAGATAACGTTGAAAGAGTCTGCGCGACCGGTTTGGGCGCAGGTTGCGACCTTTGAAATTGAAATCGAGAGCAAATTGAATTTATGTCCAGTAGGAAAGTGCCAATCACCCTGATTATAGACGCGAATTTCTATCACGCCTGCCAGCCTTTGCGCAAGCCGAATACAGGTTAAGTCTGTGTAAATGCACCGTTGCTGCTGTGAATCTGGAAAGATGAATCGGACTGACGACATCGTACTTTTATTCGCAAGATGTATGCCGAATGAAGGTCAAAATCCCGTCAAAGGCTTAATGCCCACTTTTCAACACTTAACGCAGTGATCGGGTCTCCCCAACCAAGCAACTTAGCCGAGAATTTGGATAAAATCGGAAAATCGGGAAATCGGCAGAGAGCCCCTGTTCAATGCCGCACTAACGCAAGACTCTAGACTCGTTCCACGATCATCGCTATTCCTTGTCCGCCGCCTATGCATGCGGTCGCGAGTCCGTACCGGCCACCTCTTCGATGTAACTCATGCAAAACTGTGATAACCAATCGCGTTCCAGTTGCACCAAGGGGGTGTCCCAGCGCAATCGCGCCACCGTTTACGTTCGTGCGAGAGCGATCCAGTCCCAACTCTTTCTCGACTGCAAGATACTGCGCTGCAAAAGCTTCGTTGACCTCAATCAGATCAATGTCAGAGAGTTTGAGACCAGCCTTATCCAAAGCCTGCCGCGTCGCCGGCACCGGTCCAATTCCCATTAGCTCAGGCTCGACGCCAGCATAAGCCCAGCTAACAATGCGGCCCATGGGTTTCGCGTTTCGTTGTTTCACATACTCTTCCCCACAAATAATTAGGGCCGCGGCACCGTCAACAATTCCCGAAGCGTTTCCCGCTGTGACAAATCCATCCTTCGCGAAAGCGGGTCTTAACTTTGCCAGGCCTTCCATGGTTGTCTCCGGTCGCAGGTGATCGTCCGCGTCAAAGACTACCGAGGACTTTCGGGACACTACTTCTACCGGAACGATCTCCGCTGCAAAGTAACCGGCGTCCTGAGCTCGCTTCGCTTCCTGCTGCGAACGCAACGCGTATTGATCCTGTTCTTCACGGGGGATCTCAAACTTCCGCGCCAGATTTTCCGCGGTCCCAGCCATCGGGGTGTTGCAGTAGGTATCGAGCAGGGCAACCATCAAGCTGTCTTCGAGTTTGCCGCCACCAAGCGGGAACCCCGAGCGCGCGCCTCTGATAACGTGGGGAGCCTGCGACATGGATTCCATTCCGCCAACCAACGCAGTTTGAGCTTCACCGAGCTGGATCATTTGCGCGCCCGAGACAATCGACTGAATCCCGCTGCCACACAAACGATTAACCGTCAGCGCTGGACGATCAAACGGCACGCCCGCTTTGAGGGCGACATGGCGTGCGCCGTAGATGGCATCGCCTGAAGTCTGTAGCGCGTTTCCGACGACAGTGTGATCGATTTCTTCTGGCGCCACACCGGTGGACTCCAGTGCGCCTTTGGCAGCAATCGCTCCGAGGTCAATTGCTGAAACATTTTTCAGAGCGCCGACATAGTCGCCCATCGCCGTGCGCTTGCCGCCCAGTATGAAAACGTCCTTCGACATTTGTCACTCACCCCTCGCTCGTCTGAATTCTGCTCGTGTCAACAAAACGAAAAAAGCCTAACAGACAGAAATGACTCGGTCAATTTAGCTAACTGCCGGCAGTCGCCTAATCTCAGACTGCCTCTGTGCTACCTTTGTGTTCTCCGTGCCTCCGTGGTGAATTTACTGAACGGAGATACTCAACCACTGAGACTCAAAGGTCACAGAGAACGCACAGAGGTTTTCAAATCAGGCTACTACCCATCTGCCAAAACCATTATTAACTGGCGGCGGGAAGGTTAATCAGTAAACCGATGTTGCGCGCGAAAGCGATGTAGCAATTCCTCTAAGAACCCTTCGTAGGTAAAAGTGGCGAGGTCGTAAGCGGGTCGAAGCTTGTACAGGAGTGGCAGCGACACTCGCCACGCCATCCATTGCCGCGCCATGTCAGCCAAATCCCAGCGGCGGCGTAAGAAAGTTTCTACCACTCCAATTTCGGACTCGGTCAACACATTGAGTTCGGCCACGAAGTCGACCGGCTTAAAGGAACGGCGCAGCGCTGGATCACTCACCGGCGAAGCAAAGACCTGAGCAAACGCCGGGGCCTCAGCCTCGCGCTCGCGCACGACGACAGTTCCGGCAATCATGTCGCCCACGCGCTGATCAGACGAACTAATAAAAACCGAAATCAGCCCAATCGAATAAAAGGGCGCAGGCATCATATCGAATGTGCGCAACAGGTTCCTCACCGCCGCTTCCCAGAATGTAACCGGGCGACCGTCTTCGCGAATAACGCGCAGCTTAAGCCAGCGCTTACCCGGAGTTTGTCCGTTCCAAATCCATTCGAAAAACGCGAAGTAACTGGAAAAGATCAAGAAGACAACCACAACCAGGATGGCCTGGATCCACTTCGGTAAACTCAACAGCCGATTCCCTGCACTCGAATAATTTGCGATCAATGTAAACGCGATAACTATTACCACGAGCGTGAACGCTTGCAATGCATGGTCGATCGCGCAGGCGAGAAAACGATTACCAATCGAAGCCAGCGCAAAGTGAAGCGGCACGCGCTCCGGCGTTTCGATGATCAGGATATCTTCTGTTGCTAGCGTTGCCGACATTTAGACCGATCAGTTGTTGTGCGAACGGTTAATACTCGCGTCTGAATGAGTGCTACCCAGGAACACAAGTTCGTTTCGCATTTCGGCTGCCAACTTTGTGTTGGTCAGACGCAGTATAAACCGCAACTGCTCACCGACCGTGCATCTTCTTCGAGTAACTACGATTATTCCGGAGTGAGATTTAGCCGCCGCAAGATACTCTTTGTGCAACTGACAAAAGTCACCAGCATTGAAGGTGTAAAAATACGCGCTCTTGTTGATTAGCGTATTCCAGTTGTTCCCGGTCGCCACGCCCGGTCATGGCTTCGTCGCTAACCGTTGTTACGTTTATCCCTCTAGAACGAAGCCCTCGAATTAAGGCGCGGGACATTGCGTCTTCATCGATGTATAGGCTAATGGGCTTCGACATCTCTTCCGTCATCTCAATGGAAATGGAGCCATCGGGTAGATACTAACATGAGCGAAAATGGAGGCTGCTCAGAGGGTGGCGGAAGTAACGTCGACAAACGGGAAACCACCGAGCAATCAAAACAGGTCGATTATGGATCCGCGCGGCTGAACCGACCCCAAGGCGCGCACCTATCTCGCCTCGAATTCGTCTTGCAATGCGTCGGCTTCTTGTTCTTCAGCGATCAGATCAGCGTCGATGTCTTCCTTGTTTGCATGATAGTGCGACAGGGCGGCATAAACTTGCGCTATTGTCAGGTGGGGATACTGATCTGCTATGTCTTCCGCGTTGTAACCTTGCTTGTAAAGCGTAGCGATCTGGTTGACCGTGACGCGCGTGCCATCGATGCGCAGGCGGCCACCGCAAACATCTGACGAGCTAACAAGAAGACTACTTATTGCAGTGCTCATGTCCAAATCCTAGCATCCTATAAAGCGAGAAACAACGAGTTGCGGGGAACGACTAATCCTCGAATCGCACCCGAACAAACCGCCTTTTGCCAACCTTGAATAGGGCTGACATCCCCGGCTTCCAAAGCGTTACGGAATTCACCACAGCTTGCTTTTCACCATCAATCGAGACGCCGCCTTGTTGTATCAGGCGTCGCGCTTCAGACTTAGATTCTGCCAAACCTACCGTGACCAGGAGGCGGGTCAAGTCCCAACCCTTGGGATGATGGGCCGGAAGAACGCATTCCTCAACTTCATCGGGGATCACTTTGTTGCGGAACTGCCGGACGAAATCTTCCTCAGCGCGTTGCGCATCGTTCGCCGAATAATAATCAGAAATGATTGACTGCGCGAGTTCCGCTTTTATGTCGCGCGGATTGCGTTCGCCATTCTCGGCTCTCTTCTTGAGCGCATCGATTTGTTCAATCGTTAGGTCTGTTAGCAGTTCATAATACCGCCACATCAAGTCGTCAGAAATCGACATCACTTTGCCGAAAATCTCCGAAGCCGGCTCGTTGATGCCGATGTAGTTGCCGAGAGACTTCGACATTTTCTGCACGCCATCAGTGCCTTCCAACAGCGGCGTGATAACCGCGACTTGCGCTTCCTGGCTGTACTCGCGTTGCAGGTTCCGCCCCATCAGTAGATTAAACTTCTGATCTGTACCGCCAAGTTCTACATCTGCCTCCAGGGCGACGGAATCGTAAGCCTGCGTCAACGGGTAGAGCAGTTCGTGCAACGCAATCGGCTTTTCTTCCGTTAGTCGCTTGGCGAAATCGTCGCGCTCCAAGATCTGTTTGACCGTGACGTGAGAAGCAAGACGTATGAAACCGTCTGAGCCGAGCTTGTCCATCCATTCGGAGTTGAAACGGATCTCAGTTTTCCCGGGATCGAGCAGCTTGAAAATTTGACGTTTGTAGGTCTCGGCATTTGCGGCGATTTCTTCGCGCGTAAGTTGCGGTCGCGTAGCGCTCTTGCCCGAAGGGTCGCCGATTAGTCCGGTGAAGTCGCCAATCAGAAAAATCACCGTATGACCCAGCTCCTGAAATGCACGGAGCTTGCGAATGACCACCGTGTGACCCAGATGAATGTCGGGCGCCGTGGGATCCGCTCCAAGTTTTACGCGCAGAGGCTTGCCCGTCTTGGCAGACTTTTCCAGCTTGGCGCGTAACTCCTCCTCACGAATGATCTCCGTGGTGCCCTTGCGCAAGTATGCGAGTTGTTCGTCGATCGTCATCGTTTTATCGTAAATCGTGAATAGCTCGCTATTGTTGATCCGCCATCTACGCACTATCCAGATTGACCGATGAGAGAGTAGCGCATCTCATGAGGCTGCGCTATGCTCCCAGCAAAACTTTGAGACTGTCGGAGTGGCTGGGGTTAAGAGCGCGTTTGAGCGCCCTGTTTGAGGTGAGTATGTCAGATACCGAAATAGAGAAACCAAACGAAGAAGTTAATCCACTTGCGAGCGCGCGGCTGGCGTTCATTGGCTGTGGCGTGATGGCCGAAGCGATCATGGCGGGACTGTTGCGAAAACAACTGGTCACCGCCGAGCAGATCGTCGGCAGTCATCCGCGAGTGGGTCGGCGCGAAGAGCTATACACAAAGTATGCGACGCGCATGTTTGAAAGTAATCGGGAAGCGGCGCTCGCGGCGCATCCAGGCGACGAGTCAACCGGAGCAGCGCCCGGCGGATCGCTGGTCATCCTCGCCGTTAAGCCTCAACGGCTCAACAAAGTGTTGCAGGAATTGAAGGGCGCTATTCATCCCGAGCAACTCGTCGTTTCGATCGTTGCGGGCGCTCGCTCGGAAACCATTGCCGGCCAGTTGCTGCACCCGGCCGTCGTGCGCGCGATGCCAAACACCCCGGCACAGATCGGACAAGGAATGACAGCCTGGACCGCGACGCCGGAAGTGAGCGAAAGGCAGGAGCGTGAGGTTGGCGCCCTGCTCGAAGCGCTCGGTAAGGCAATGCGCGTCGAAAACGAAAGACAGATTGATATGGCAACGGCGCTGAGCGCGACTGGGCCCACTTACGTTTTTCTGATGATGGAAGCGCTAGTTGATGCCGGTGTGCACCTGGGCTTCTCGCGCCATGTGGCCCAGGACCTGGTGCAGCAGATGATGCTCGGGTCGGTACTCTTCGCGAAGGAGTCGCAAAAGCATCCGGCGGAACTTCGCAATATGGTTACTTCGCCGGGCGGGACATCGGCCGAGGCTATCTACCAAATGGAAAAGGGCGGTTTGCGCACGGTCCTTTCAAAAGCGGTTTGGGCAGCATATCAACGCGCTGAAGCGCTGGGCGGGAAAAAGAACTAAGAGTGATGAGTCATGAGTGATGAGTCATGAGTGATGAGTCATGAGTGATGAGTCATGAGTAAACACTGTCCTTGTCAGTGCCACTCCTATTGCTCATCACTCATTACCATCACTCATCACTCACTTACTCCCTATCCTTCATCCTTCTGATCACTCGTCGGTTCACAACCTCATAATTCCCGCTGAGAACTAACGCCAGCGCTTCGGCATAAAGCTCATGTTCCTGTTTGAGTATGCGCGCTGCCAGAGTTTCCTCTGTGTCATCGTCTTGGACGGGGACGATCCGCTGCGCGATGATTGGGCCCCCATCCAGAGACTCGTCGACAAAATGCACTGTGCAGCCGCTCCACTTGACGCCGTGTTCAAGCACTCGGGCGTGCACGTCGAGTCCGGGAAACGCCGGCAGTAAGCTCGGATGAATATTTAGAATGCGGCTGCGGTACGACTCGATGAAGTAGTTGGACAACAGGCGCATGTATCCGGCGAGACAAACGATTACAACGCCTTGTTCCTGCAGTGCGGCGACAATCGCGCGATCGTGTTCTTCACGCAAACGGCCTTCGCGCTCGATAGCAAGAGTTCTGAGTCCACGCTCTCTCGCGGATTCCAAACCAGCCGCCTTCGCGTGGTCACTGATCACGACCGCTATCTCGGCATGCGGAATGCGGCCGGCTTCAATGGCGTCAGCCAGCGCGAGCATGTTAGACCCGCGTCCGGAGATTAAGATGCCGATGCGATTAGTCACTACCGGATTGAAACTTCCCCATTGCCTTTGGTGACACGTCCGATTCGATGGACTGGCGTGCCTTGTTGCCGCAGATGCGACTCGACCGCGGTCCGGTTTTGCGCAGATGTCACCAGCACCATCCCCACACCCATGTTGAATGTGCGGTACATCTCCGCTTCGGAAACGTTTCCGATCTCCTGCATGAGTTTGAAAACTGGAAGCACCGGCCAACTGCCTTCATCAATCTCGACCGCAGAGCCCGCGGGCAGAATTCGCGGAATATTGTCTGTCAGTCCGCCGCCGGTGATATGCGCGAGCCCCTTGATCATTCCGGAATCAAGCAGTCCGTCAAGCGACTTGAGATAACTCAGATGTGGTTGCAACAAGGCCTCACCGACTGTCATTCCGAGTTCATCCAGACGCCTATCAACTTTGTAGCCGGCAACTTCGAAAAACAACTTGCGCGCGAGCGAGTAGCCGTTAGTGTGGAGTCCGACTGAAGGAAGTGCCAACAGCACGTCGCCCGGCGTAATCCCTTTGCCGTCGATTATCTTCTCGCGATCCGCCACGCCAACGATGAAGCCCGCGATATCGTATTCGCCGGCAGAATAAAAATCCGGCATCTCCGCCGTCTCGCCACCAAGCAAGACGCAGCCATTTTCGCGACAGCCATTAGCCACACCTTCGACGATGCCGGCGACAGCTTCGGGCAGCAGCTTGCCCGTGGCAATGTAATCGAGAAAGAAAAGCGGCCGCGCGCCCTGAACCAGGATGTCGTTAACACAGTGGTTCACGAGGTCGCGCCCGACAGTGTTGTGAACTCCGGTGATGAAAGCAATCTTCAGCTTCGTACCAACGCCATCCGCCGAAGCAACCAATACGGGTTGCTTCAGGCTCGGGAACGCGCCGTCAAACATTCCGCCAAAGCTTCCGATTTCAGAGAGCGTTCGCTGATTAAACGTGCGCCGCGCCAGCTCTTTGATCTTGTCGGTCGCTCGTGTCGCTGCGTCTATGTCGACACCGGCGTCGCTGTAAGTTATTGCTTTGGTCATATGTCACAGTGAATAGTGAAAGGTGAAAAGTGAAGAGCAAAGCTTTGAGCAAAGAATTCAAAATGTAACTACAGCCCAGCGTGGCCATTTCCTTTTCACTGTTTACTATTCACCTTTCACTGCTCTTCACTATTTACTGCTCTTCTTTGGTGGCGGTCCGAAATCGCCATAGGCAATGAAGCCTGAACGCGAGGAGTCGTCCTTCTGTGGCGGCCTTCCTGCCCAAACATCGCTCTTTGCTTCCCTGGCGGTCTTGATCTCGTAGAGCTTCTCGCCTTTCAGCTTGCCCCTGGTAGTAATCGTGATCTCGCCTTGCAGATCCGTGCGATAAAGTTTCGTGTTCGAAGCCCGCAGTCGATCGAGCACCTTTTGCGACGGATGACCGTAACGGTTCCACTCGCCACAGGAAATGATCGCCACTTCCGGCTTCACCCGATCGACGAAGTCCTCAGCGGTTGCATACTTCGAACCGTGATGGGCGACTTTAAGAATTCTTACCTTAAGATTCAAATCTTTAGTTAGCATCCGATGCTCGGTCTGCTCTTCGGCATCGCCCGGTAACAGCAGCGAAAAATCGCCGTAGTCGAGTCGCAGCACAATGGAATTGGCGTTGGGTAGATTGCCGCCTGTCTTCACCTGGTCTTTCGTAAAGAGCGGCTCGATTGGCGCAAGCACCGTCAGGCGCGCGCCGGCGCCAAGATCATATGTCTTGCCCGTCTGAGCCTTCTCGTAATGCGCGCCGCTTTGAGTGATAGCTTCCTTGTACTCGTCGTAAAATTTCGTGACTGCCGAAGACTTATCAAGCTTTTTGTTGGCAGGCCTTTTGTCAGAGGGTGTAGCCGGTTTGCTTTGGGCGACTAACGACTCGGGCACATCCGGTCCCTGGCCATTATCGATAACGTTCAAAACTTTCGTCGCTTTGAAAACTTCGTCGGCGCCGCCGATGTGATCGGGATGCGGATGCGTAGCAATGAAATAATCAAGCTGTTGCACGTTGTAGCGCTTCAGCGCCTCAATGATAACTTTCCCTTTGCCCGTATCGCCGGCGTCAATCAAGACCGACTTGCCGCCGGGCGAGATGATCAGAATTGAATCGCCCTCAACCGCCCCAACATCCAGCACGTGTACCTGGAGTTCCCCACCCGACGCCGGCGGAGGCTTTAGCTTCCACCAGGGCAAGACGTATTTCCAGCCCGCCAGTCCCGCCGCGCCCAGCACAACTACCAAAACAGCAATAGCGCATCCGCAGCCTTTTAACGATCGCTTCGCCAAAACTTTTGACCTCGGATTTGGAACGGACTACACTCGGGGGATTGTTCCTGACTTAACTTAGCCATCAGTTCCGACCGCCTCATGATCGCGTTCATGCATCGTCTCCGCTTCGCTGGTGATGCGCGTCGGATACTTCTCGTTCCAACAGGCAACGCATGAAGAATCAGGACTAATACCAATCGCCTCGATCATCCCCTCGAGCGAAAGGTAACCAAGCGAGTCGGCTTCAATGAACTTACAGATCTCGTCAATCGACATTTGCGCGGCAATCAAATCAGCCTTGTTGGGCGTGTCGATTCCGTAGTAGCAGGGACTAATCGTCGGCGGGCAACTGATCCGCAGATGAATCTCTTTCGCGCCCGCTTCGCGCACCATCCGCACAATCTTCTTTGAAGTCGTTCCACGCACGATCGAGTCGTCGATGAGCACTATGCGCTTGCCTTCGATCAAATGGCGTACGGGATTCAACTTGATGCGCACTCCGAACGAGCGAATCGACTGCCGCGGCTCGATGAAGGTGCGGCCAACATAATGATTGCGCACCAGGCCGAAGCGAAAATTGATTTCGCTTTGCGCCGCGTAACCAATCGCCGCGACCGTGCCTGAATCCGGCACGGGCACAACCAGATCCGCGTCGGCAGGATGTTCGATGGCGAGGCGCTTGCCCATCTTGTGCCGCGACTCGTTTACCGAGTGGCCGTAGATCAGCGAATCCGGGCGCGCAAAATAGACGTGTTCGAACAGGCACATCGAGGCCCTTTGTTCCTGCAGTGGATGAGACGAACGCAGGCCGTCCTGATCGATCACCAACATCTCGCCCGGTTCCACGTCGCGGACATACTGAGCATCGATGAGATCAAAGGCGCAAGTTTCAGACGCGACTACCCAGGCATCTCCCAAACGTCCCAGCGCCAGGGGACGAAAGCCGCGCGGGTCGCGAATCGCGATCAACTCGGTGGGAGTCAGAAAGAGCATCGAGAACGCGCCTTCTGTGGTTCGCAAAACTTCCGGTATGGCTTCGCGAACCGATCCGGCTTTAGAGCGCGCCACGCCGTGCAGAATAACTTCAGTATCGGAGGTGGCGGAAAAGATCGCGCCTTCGCGTTCGAGCTTGCGCCGCTCCTCGCGAGCGAAGGGCAAGTTGCCGTTGTGACAAACGGCAATCTGGCCATGCTGGCAAGTAACCAGAAAAGGCTGGGCTTCGCGAATTGAAACTTCGCCGGCGGTAGAGTAACGAACGTGTCCGATAGCGCTGGCGCCAGGTAAGCGATCAAGTGTGGCTTGGTCAAATGCGTCGGCGACGTGACCCATCGCGCGTTCCAGGCGCAGCTCAGATCCGTTCGACGACGTGATGCCACAGGATTCCTGGCCGCGATGCTGCAAAGCGTAGAGGCCGAGATAGGTCAGACGCGCCGCGTCGGCATGCCCGTAGATGCCGAACACGCCACATTCATCGCGAAATTTATCTGAGACTATTTCCAAACTGACACCTATCACAGGCTGCAACTCTTTAAAGTGCGGCGACCTGTCACCGCTTTCGTGGTCGCGACTTGTCGCGACCACCGTTTCGGCTGAGACTGTTGAAAGACGAGGGCGTCAAGCCGCCCAAGACCAAAGCGGTGACAGGTCACCGCGCTCCAAAGAATTGTCTGATCCGAAGAACACCCTGAGCTTACTTCGCATTCCGAAACCTTTCAACCCGGAAGCGAACTGCCAATTGCGGATACACAAAACATCCGAGCTTCGGTATCATGGGTTTCACCATAAACTGACTTGTGATTTTCCCGGCCTCGGAAAATCAGAAAGGCATCGCCGCTCCCCACGAACCCGTTCCAATTGCAAATCGGAGAAGCAGATCGATGAAATATCTTTTATTAATTCTCTTCGTAGTGGCGGTCTTAGGCAGCGTGTTTGCAAGCCTGGCCAGAAACGGAGAGCCCGTTACTGCCAGTGCCAGAAGTGCAGCCGAGTTGTATGCCAAAAACTGTGCTTCGTGTCATGGCAAGGACGGTCGCGCCAAAACACTCAAAGGCAAATTCAAACATGCGCGCAATCTTGCCGACTCCGAATGGCAAGACAAAGCGAGCGACGAGCGAATCTTTAATTCAATCATGAATGGCAAGGGGAAGATGCCCGCCTTCGGGAAAAAACTTTCCGAACAGGAAATCAACGCGCTTGTTGCTTACGCTCGGGGCTTGAAGAAATAAAGAGTACGACAGGCATTTCTGCCTGTCATTGCTTGATGAAGGTGCCGCCGAATCTTTAAATTCAAAGACAGGCAAGAATGCCTGTCCTACTTTCGAGCCGTGAAAACAACAAGCATCCCGTATAGTCTGCTTACTCTTTTCCTCCGCGCTGCGCTGGTAGTCGCGCTCTTCGCCTCGGGCTGGCTTATTTACAGCAAGCTTCCGCATCAGGATTCACCAAACCTGAAAGCAAGCAACGCCGAAACCACGTTGCAGATTGTGTTGCGCCCGCCCGTTAACGGTGGTTCTGATGCGCTCGACATCTCGGTTGAGCTTTATCCTGTCGATATTGTCGCGGCGCGCCACGAATTCTTTACTGAGCGTCGCGCCGGCAAGCGTTTCGACGACTTTCTAAGCGAGCGCATGAAAGGTCGCGCTCCCGTCGCTGCCAAGCTGGACAAGCAGGGCCAAACATCCGTAGTTCTTAGTCCTGGCAGTTGGTGGCTGCATGCTCAGTTGGCGGGCGAAGAAAACCTCGAGTGGCGTCTGCACCTTAACGTCACCGGGCCCAGGCAGGCAATTGAGCTTACAACGCAAAACATCTACACGCGAACCAGGAGCTTCTAGATCAGATGCCGGATGTCAGATGGCAGATGTCAGTTAAGAGGTGGCGCGGTTCGATACCGGTGGGTTGGACTAACATCTGACATCCGACATCTGACATCTTTTTACGATGAAAGCCCTTCGAGTCGACAAGAAGAAACTGGCGGTGAGGGAAATTGCCAAACCGGAACGCGGCGATGAGGTGTTGGTGCGTGTCCACCTTTCCGGTATCTGCAATACGGATCTCGAAATTGCGCAGGGTTACGCCGGCTTCAAAGGAACAATTGGTCACGAGTTTGTTGGCGTGGTGGAAGAATCTCCGGGCGACAAGATGTTGGGGCAAAGAGTTGTCGGCGAGATTAATGCGGGCTGCGGAAACTGTGAACTATGCGCGGCGGGCGATCCGCGTCACTGCCGCAGTCGGACCGTCCTCGGCATCGTTGGGCGCGACGGCGCGCACGCCGAGTTCTTGCGGCTGCCGCTCCGGAACCTGCTGCCCGTTCCTGACCTGGTGGTTGATGAGCACGCGGTTTTTGCGGAACCGCTGGCCGCCGCCTGCGGCATCATGGAACGCGTTGCCATCCAACCCGGCCAGCGCGTGGCCGTAATCGGTGACGGCAAACTTGGCCTGCTTTGCGCGCAGGCGATTGCCTTGAGCGGCGCCAGCGTTCTGTTGATTGGCAAGCACGCTGAAAAGCTACGCATCGCGGAACGGCGCGGCATTGAAACGGCTACGCCAAAAGCGAGCGCCAAACGAAAACGCGAGTTTGATGTGGTGGTAGAAGCGTCCGGCTCGCCTTCAGGCTTTGTGGGAGCGCTGACACTATTGCAACCTCGCGGCACGCTGGTCTTGAAGTCGACGTTTAAGGGGCCGGGCAAGATCGATGAGATCGACCAGGCGCGGCTCGTGGTTGACGAGATCACGATACTGGGTTCGCGCTGCGGACGATTCCCGCCGGCGCTCGATCTCCTGAAGACAGGCGCAATCGATATTGACAGCTTGATCAGCGAAGAATATCCGCTCGCCCGCGGGGTGCATGCGATGGAACGCGCCGGCAGGAAGGGCATCTTGAAGGTGTTCTTGAGGCCGTGAAGGGAGAAGGCAGTAGGCAGAAGGCAGTAAGCAGAAAACGGCAGCCAAACGTTCAGACAAGCCCGAGCCAAAATGGCAGCAACCATAGCCGAAATCGTTTTCTGCCTTGTGCTTTCTGCTTTCTGCCTACTGCCTTCTGCTTTCTGCCTCCTGCTTTCTGCCTTCTGCCTTCCGTCGGCTATCTTTTGCCGAAGCCTCGCCCATTAGTTATACTTCAGACCTTCCCATCGCGCTTCGGTGGTCGCATTATTGGTGACACCTACCGGAGGCCCGAATTGCAGCTTTACTGAAGGTGGTGTTTTATGTTCGACCTTGCCAAAGACCAAACAACTATTAACGAACGAGCCATTTTGCGGAAGCTCCGCGTTTGGATAATTGCTCTCGGCGCCGCGTGCCTGCTCGCCGGAATCGGGGTGGGGGCGATGCTTTCGGGGCGGCCAACGGTGGCTCAAAGCGAAGCGCAGATCGCGCAGGCGCCGGAGGCCCTCTCCGCTTCGTTTGCGGAGATTGCCAAGCGCGTCGAACCCGCGGTCGTAAACATTGAAACCATCACGGCTTCGACCGAGGTCGCTGAAAAAGATAACGAAGACAAGGATGATCAGTCTTCTAACAATCCGTTGCTCGACATGTTTCGCCGTCAGGCTCGCCGCCCTGCGCGCGGCGTAGGCAGCGGTTTTATCGTGAGTCCCAAAGGCTATATTCTGACAAACGAGCATGTGGTTGAAGGGTCGACAAGAATAATTGTTGGTTTGCAGTCGGGCGAGAAGTATCGCGGCCGGGTTGTCGGTATCGATAAGGAGACAGACGTAGCGGTAGTGAAGATCGATGCAGCACAGGATTTGCCGATCGTCACCCTGGGCGACTCCAATGCGGCTCAGGTCGGCGACTGGGTGTTGGCAATTGGTTCACCTTTCGGCCTCGACCAAACGGTGACCGCCGGGATTATTTCGAAGAAAGAACGAGAGTCTCCCTTCTTTACAAACTTTCAGCGGTTCCTGCAAACCGACGCTGCCATCAATCGTGGAAACAGCGGCGGGCCACTGGTCAACATGCGCGGCGAAGTGATCGGGATCAACTCGCAGATCGCTACCTCCACTGGAGACTACAACGGTATTGGCTTTGCTCTGCCGTCGGGAGAAGCAGGTTTCGTTTATCGCCAAATTGTGGCGCAAGGAAGAGTTCGTCGCGGTTACCTGGGAGTTACCCTCGAATCAGTCAAAGAGGAGTACGCTCGCGTCTATGGTCTGCCGGAAGCGAAGGGCGCGATCATAATGGACGTCCAACCGACGAAGGACGGCCAACCCACGCCCGCTGCGAAAGCCGGAATGCAGTCGAACGACATCATCGTCGAATTCAACGCGCAGCCCGTGCTCAGCGCGCAGGACCTGATTCAGAAGGTTGCGGCCACACCGGTAGGTTCATCCGCAACCTTCACTTTCCTGCGCGACCGCGACGGCAAACTCGAAAAGATGAGCGCCAACGTCGTGCTTGGTGAGCGTCCGGATCCACAACAGTTGAGCGAGCTTGATGATTCCACTCCTCCCAAAGCGAACGAAAAAGGATCCGAGTCCAAGAGCGGCTTGCAACTTGGGCTTACACTTGGTGAGCTCACCCAGCAGCTCATCACTGAAAAGCATCTTGCGGGAGTCCGCGGCCTCTACGTGAAAGATGTTGATCCCAACGGACTCGCCGCTGAGGTGCGCGGGAGTGGCGGGCAACAGGCGCTTAACGAAGGCGATGTCATCACCCGCATAAACCGCGTGCCGCTTACAACGCTCGCTGACTTCCAGCGCGTGCTAAGTGGTTTGAAGACCGGCGATCCAATCGTGCTGCAGGTGTCGCGTTATGTTAGAGATCGGGTGCAGACAAGAATCGTTCAGTTTACTTACCAATAACTGGTTCCGAGTTTCGAGTTCCGGGTTTCGAGTTAGCTGAAAACCCAAAACCCAAAACTCGAAACTCGAAACTTGAAACTCGAAACTAAAAATGGCTCAAGCAAAAAAAGCGCTCGCGAAAAGCAGCAGGAAGCAACCCTCCAAAGCGTCCTCGCGCGCGTCAGTAAAAACCTACAACAACTACATCGGCGGCAAATGGGTTCCGAGTGAATCCGGTGAGGTGTTTGAAAACATCAATCCCGCTGACACCGAGGACGTTATCGGTCGCTTCCAGCTTTCCACGGGCGACGATGTGAACGCCGCCGTCAACGCGGCGCAGAGTGCCTACGACGGCTGGCGCAGTATGCCTGCTCCCAAGCGCGCTGAGATTCTGTTTCGCCTCGGAGAGATTCTGATCCGCAATAAGGATCGCTTCACCGCAGACATGACCCGCGAAATGGGCAAGGTCCTGAAAGAGGCAGGCGGTGATGTGCAGGAAGCGATCGACTGCACTTACTACACCGCCGGTGAAGGACGCCGGCTGCATGGGTTTACTACTCCGGCCGAGATGCCTGACAAGTTTGCCATGTGCGTGCGACAGCCTGTCGGTCTCTGCGGACTAATCACTCCCTGGAACTTCCCGATGGCGATCCCTTCGTGGAAGCTGGTTCCGGCGCTCGTGTGCGGTAATACCGTCGTCATGAAACCCGCCGAAGACACGCCGCTGTCCACCTACAATTTGGTCCACGCTTGTGAGGAAGCCGGAATACCGCCGGGAGTTGTGAATCTGGTAACGGGTTATGGCGAAAACGCCGGCGCCGCAATTACCAATCACCCGGCGTTGCGTTTGATCTCGTTTACCGGCTCAACGGAAACTGGTCGCAGCGTCGCTTCCGCTTGTGCCGAACGTAATGCAATTTGCTCGCTCGAGATGGGCGGCAAGAATGTCATCATCGTGATGGATGACGCCGACATCGATCTCGCGATTGAAGGAGCGCTCTGGGGAGCATTCGGGACTTCCGGACAACGCTGCACGGCCTCTTCGCGGCTGGTGGTTCATAAGAAAGTCTACAAACGGTTTTCGCAAAAGCTGGTGGAACGCACCCGTGCGCTCAGAATAGGTAATGGCGCTGATCCCAGAACGGACGTGGGCCCGGTCATCAACGCCGATGCCGTCAAGAAGATCATGGGTTACATCTACATTGGCCAGGATGAAGACGGCGCCACGCTCGCCTGCGGCGGCAAACGTCTAACCAAGGGCGACTATGCGCGTGGTTATTACATCGAGCCCACTGTTTTTACCGACGTGGCGCCAGACATGCGCATCGCACAGGAGGAAATCTTTGGGCCGGTCACGGCAGTGATTCCGACGAAGTCTCTCGATGAAGCGGTCGAAATCGCCAACGGAGTTCGTTACGGTCTGTCCGCGGCGATCTATACCAGCAACGTCAATCGCGCCTTCCGCGCCATGAACGATATGTACACCGGCATCTTCTATGTAAACGCTTCGACTATAGGCGCTGAAGTGCACTTGCCGTTTGGCGGCACGAAAGCCACCGGCAATGGACATCGCGAAGCCGGCACGCAGGTGTTGGACATTTTTTCTGAATGGAAATCTATCTACGTTGACTACAGCGGCAAACTGCAACGCGCCCAGATCGATCTGATCGAAGGCATGGGATAGGGAAGATGCTAGATGTCAGATGATAGATATTAGTCAAGCAAGCCCACCCTCTATTAAGAGTCATCGTGACTTGATAGCCTGGCAGAAAGCCATGGACCTCGTGGTCGCCTGTTACACTACCACTAAGACATTTCCCAGGGACGAGACATATGGCTTGACGAGCCAAATCAGGCGAGCAGCCGTTTCGATTCCAGCCAATATCGCGGAAGGACAAGGGCGGCTCCCGAAGGAATTCCAACAATTTCTTGCACACGCGCGAGGTTCACTTCTAGAGTTGGATACTCACTTGGAATTGGCGTTGCGCCTGGATTATTTAGACACCGATCAGCATTCTAGTCTTCAGCTAAAGGTTCATGAAGTGGGTCGTATCCTCAATGGATTGCTGCGATCAATAAGCTGAACTCTTGGACACTCAGCAAATGCGAGACGAAGAATCTAACATCTAACATCTAGAATCTAACATCTGGGAGAAACACTTGTGATTGTCGGCTTACCAAAAGAGATAAAAGACAACGAATACAGAGTTGGCTTAACGCCCGCGGGTGTTCGTGCCCTGACAGATGCCGGCCATCAGGTGACGGTTGAGAAAAGCGCCGGCGAAGGCTCCGGCTTTGACGATGCCCTCTATCAAAAAGCGGGCGCCCAAATTATCGATTCCGCCGACGACATTTGGGCCGGGGCCGACATGATCGTGAAGGTCAAGGAACCGATTGAACCTGAATATCCACGCATGCGCGAAGGTCAGTTGCTCTTCACTTACTTGCACCTCGCACCGGATCACGAACTCACGGACCAACTGCTGAAACGCAAAGTTACCGGCATCGCTTACGAAACGATCACGGATCGACGTGGCGGGCTGCCACTGCTAACGCCGATGTCGGAAGTTGCAGGACGCATGGCCATCCAAGTCGGCGCCCACTACCTCGAGAAGATGGCCGGCGGTCGCGGCATTCTGCTTGGTGGCGTGCCGGGCGTGCCGGCTGCCAGAGTTGTAATTATCGGTGGCGGTGTAGTGGGAACAAACGCCGCGAAGATTGCGGTAGGCATGGGCGCTCACGTTACTATCATCGACAACAATCTCGACCGCCTCCGCGAGCTTGATGACATTTTCCTTTCCAAAATCTCAACCCTGGCTTCCAGCGCTTACATGATTCATGACGCGATTTCCACTGCCGATTTGATCGTAGGGTGCAGTGCTGGTGCCCGGCGCGGCCGCTCCCAGACTAGTAACCCGAAACATGCTCAAGGACGTGCCGAACGGAGCTGTGATAGTTGACGTCGCGGTGGATCAAGGCGGTTGCATCGAGACGACGCATCCAACCACGCACTCAAACCCGACCTATTATGTCGAGGGTGTTTTGCATTACTGCGTGGCCAACATGCCTGGGGCCGTACCACGAACGTCCACGTTTGCGCTGACTAACGCCACGCTGCCCTACACGCTGAAGCTTGCTAATCAGGGATTCCTCGAGGCAATCAGCGATGATCCCGGATTGAAGGCCGGCGTCAACACCTTCGCCGGGCACTGCACCTACCAGGCCGTCGCCGAAGCACAAGACTTGCCATATACCGGCATCGACGCGTTGATCGAAGTTACCAGCGCCTCGAGTGCGTGATTGATCTTAGCGTAACCAGGAGCGGGGGCGAGCCCACCTTCCCAACCCAGAGCTTCACTCTCCTGAGTGCTGAAACTGAATGCTGAGAGGCTTTCAAGGGAATTTGCAAAGTCAACTTGGAAGTCTCGCAGGTGGGGAAGGCGGGCTTGCCCCCGCTCTTTTTCAATGGGCAAGTTTATTACTTTGAGTATTCTCCCTAGCCGCTCTTGCTCGCCAGCAACTTTTCAATACACTCAACCAGACTTTCGCCCGCTACCGGTTTAGCAAGGAACGCGTCAGCCTGTTCGGCATTGTGATTCGCGTCTTTTCGTTCCAGCGCGCTCAGCAGAATAACCGGTAGCTGAGAAAGAGTCGGACTGTTTCGCAGGAAGCGGCAAAACTCGTGGCCGCTAAGATTGGGCATCACTGCATCGGTTACTACGACGTCTATTGGCGTGGACAACACGAGCTTCATCGCTTCGAGGCCATCCGAAGCTTTGATCACTTTGTAGCCGGCACGCTCGAGCACAACCTCAAGGAAGCGTCGCAGGGCGCGATCGTCTTCAGCCAGCAACACCGTAATCTGCCGGCCACTCTCAGCCGGTGACAAATGAGCGTCTGAATCTGGTGACGAAATATTATCCTGGACCATCAATTTCGGAACCCGAGGGAAGTTGGGAGTTGCTGTCGTGGGCAGCGCAAGCAGAATAGGACCGGCCCTGAACCATTGTCAATTATTATCCCGTGGAGAGCGTCCGAGCATACCAATCTTGTTCACTGATCCATAAACTCCCGTTGCCAAAGCTCGAGGTTCAGTAACTGAAAAACCTGGAGGTTAAAATCCTCGCGGCCCGAAAGGTTGGCGTCGATAATTCGTCTGACTTCTGCGGCACGAAACAACCCACGCTTCCTGACCGTCTCTTCCGAAAGCAGATCGTCCACCAGCGGTCGCAACGCCCCGCGCAGCCACGAGCGAATGGGGGCGCCGAAGCCCGCTTTCTTTCGCCACACCACCTCGTGCGGCAAGAGTTTTTCGAGCGAGCGCTTGAGAATGTATTTCCGTTTGAAGCCGCGCAGTTTTAGTTCTGGCGGCATCCGCGCCGTAAACTCAATCATCTGGCGATTGAGAAAGGGCACGCGCACTTCGAGGTTCGCGGCCATCGAAGTTTTGTCAGTAGTCATAAGGTTCAAGCAGGGCAGGAACGTTTTCAAATCGACGTAAAGCAAACGGTTTAATGGCGCGGCGTTTTTGACCCGAGCAAAGTAACGGCGATGGGCGGCGTAAGCATCCAGTCCCCTGGTTGCGGAAAGCAGGTCGTCTGAATAAAGTTGCTGCTTCGCGTCATCTGTAAAGTAGGTGCCGTATCCTAAATAGCGCTCCTCAAAATCAAGACCCGCACTGCGCGCAAACTTCTTGGCGTTGCGCAACGGCGCCGTCAGGCGACCCGGCAGTCCTCCCGGCAGTGTGCGCGCCAGCGTTTTCATTAACGGGCGACGTAACATCCCCGGCACCGGATCAAACGCTCCGGCAATCTTCATGGCGAGTTGCCGTGGGTAACCCGCGAAGACCTCATCACCGCCCATGCCCGACAGCATCACACGCAGCGTTTCGCGTGCGGCTTGCGAGACGATATAACTAGGAATTGCCATGTCAATAACCGGCTCATCCAGGTGATAGACGAGCTTCGGCAACAACTCTGCTACCGCCGGTTGCAACATAATCTCGTGATAATCAGTATCCAGATGCTGATTCACACGGCGCGCCCACTGCACGTCGTCCGGAATAATGTCGTAGCGCAGATCTTCAGCTTCAATCCCCACGGTGTAGGTGGAAACTCGACGCCCGCTGCTGTGGCGCTTCATCATCGCGACGATCCCTGACGAGTCGATCCCGCCTGAGAGAAACGATCCCAGCGGCACGTCGGCAACCATTTCCATGCTGACTACGCGATCGAGAGTTTCAAGCACCTGCTCCTGCCACCATGCTTCGCTGCGTCCTTCCTCAATCTCATCAAAGGAGACATCCCACCACTCAGCGATTTTTATCTCATCATTTTGAAACGTAAGCACGTGGGCTGGAGGGAGTGTCTTGATTCCCTGAAACAAGGTGTTGGGATCGGGGGCCCAGAGGAAGGTTAGAAACTGGTTGAGAGCTTCCGGATCGAGTGCGCGCTCAACGAGCCCGCTCCGGAGTATGGCTTTAACCTCCGACCCAAAGATCAAAGAACCCGGTTGGGCACCATGAGCAGGTCGATAGAAATAATAAAGCGGCTTGATGCCGACGTGATCCCGGGCGAGCGTCAGCGTGCGGTCCCGGTTGTCCCAAACGGCGAAGTGAAACATGCCGTTGAGGCGCGGCAGACATTCTTTGCCCCACTCCGCAAATGCGGTTAGTAGAACTTCGGTGTCCGTCTCGGATTGAAAGACGTGGCCCTTGCTCTTGAGTTCCTCGCGCAACTCGCGATAGTTGTAAATTTCGCCGCCGAAGGTGAGGACATAGCGACCATCAGCGGAAAGCATTGGCTGATGACCCGCCTTGCTGGTATCGATAATTGCCAGACGGCGATGACCCAGCGACGCGCGACGTCCCGCTTCGTCAATCGGCACGGAAGTCCAAACACCTTCATCGTCGCGACCGCGGTGCTTGATTGATTGCAACATCCCTGCGATGTGCTGTTCAGGGTTAAGGCTGATTAATCCGGCAATTCCACACATTGGTTTAGAGTAATAAGCGAATCTCTTGGTTAGTGGTGTTTGTTGTGATGACTGTGCGGCTGATCCATGTAGACGGCTCACTTTTAGTCGCTGACTCAACCCTGCCTCTTCACAGCATGAATAATGAGCGTGTTTCCTCCGAGCAGCACTTCGTCTGATTGCAGTTCCGCTGACCATCGCTCGCGTCTTCTGGTGGCAGATTGAAAGCGATTAAGCATTCGAATTAAGGCAACCATTGGCAGGTACGCCCAGGAGTTTTTCTTTGGCTTGTCGCGGTGCAGACCTAAAATCTCAAAGCCATACTTCTCCAGTATGTACCGGAGTTCCGAGTATGGAATTGGATTTATGTGCAGGGCCATATCTTCCACCCCGACAAATTCTTCGCCTAAACCCTCGAGAAACTCACGCGAGAGCGGCTTAAAATGGGACGTATAACCAAACAGCAGCCACTTGAGTCTTTCCTCGATGTTGAGAGTATTCGGAATGCTCGAGATGAGTTGACCGCCGTTACGGAGGATGCGACTAAATTCTCGCAAGGCCTGATGTGGGTTTTCTATGTGCTCGAGCCCTTCGACGCAGGCGACATAGTCAAAACTAATATCCGGGTACGGCAAAGTCCCGGATAAATCGCCTCGCTTGATTTCAACTTGAGGCAGACGAAACATCTCCGGGTGAAGGTCGCAACACTTCACATCGAAGCCAAGTCGTATCAGGCGCGCCGCCAATGCTCCCTCACCTGCCGGCACATCAAGCAACCTACCCTCGGGTTGCGCGCCAAGAATTTGTTCGACGGTGGAATAGATCGCCTCGTGCGCGAGCGGTTTCGCCGATCGGTCTGTCACTTCACCTCTTCCATTCCGCTGAATTACCTTTGCATGTTACTCCGCCAGCACGAGCAGCGAGTATCCCCCCAGCAGGCGAACAGCAAAGTCCTGATTCAACCGCACCAGCAGTCGTCTCGGTAAACTCGCTACTTTTGCTTTCATACTTCGCGGGTTATCAATCGCTCCGGGCGTGTAGGTCCAATCCAAAACTTCATAGCCCGTATCCCGCAAGGCCGCGAGAGCGGTATCCTTCATGAAGTAGTGAAGGTGCCCGGCTTGTTCCCGCTCCTGCAAGATCGGCCGGCCACGCATTACCCATTGTGCCGACATGTCAAGCGGAATATGAAAGACTTTGTACTGCGCTTTGCTCCGCAAGTCTCGCAGAAATCCGATGTAGTCCTGGACATGCTCGAATACGTCGATGCACAACAGCAAATCAAAAAAAGGCGTATCGGCCGTAATTAGATCTTCGCAATGGAAGTGGAGCCGCTCGTTCTCGCGCTGCCGACATAGCTCGAAAGCCTGCGGCGAGATGTCGTAACCAAAGAATTCTGTATCAGCCGGCAGATGGGATTGGAGTTGCTTCAGTATCTCGCCGGCCCCGCAACCTAACTCGCAAACGGCGTGTGGCTGGAGCGAGTTCTTTTGAATCAGATCAAGGATGTGGCGCGCTTTCCATGACGAATCTTCAACGTGGTACGTCGGGTTGCGCTCCACGTATTCACCCGTTTCGTAGATGCTGCTGGAGTGTTCGACAAACTTCAGTTTGTCGCCAGTTTCCGCCACCTGATTCCCTTTCATGAAATGCGACAAACGAAAGTTTGTCGGAATTCTTGCCGGACTTTACTTCCAGGCGATCAGTTTCACACCCAGGATAAGTCGCAATGGTAACCCGCGCGCTACCTTTCTTCCGAATCTGCCTCCCGCTTTCTCAAGTAGGAACTCGATGGTCCTGGGGAAAAGGGCCGGCACCCGGAGTTCAAACCCTCTCGCTCCCACCAACGCTTGAAATCTGCGAAACCCCACCCTGCTAAAAACTCCAGACAATTCCCGCAAAGTATATTCTTTAAGGTGAAAGCCACTGGCAACGTCGTCGAAATATTGGGATACGTCATGCGGGCCAGAAAGCCGATTTGGAGTGATGCAGATATACCGTCCGCCCGGGACCAGGGATCTGTAGATATTTGCTAGTTGGTCAACAGCATCGTCAGGATGCAGATGCTCCATGAGCTGATCGCTGTAGGCGAGGTCGATGCTGTCGTTAGGAACAGGAATGCTGGAACCGTCCGAGATAATGAGCTCTACGTTATCCGGCAGCTCAAGCTCCTTTGTAATCTCATGGGAGACATCGACCGCGTAGACCTTTCGCACCAGCCTGGCCACTTCATTTGCCAACGTACAATCCCCTGGCCCAATTTCCAGATAGGTGACATCGCGACGCAAAAACTTTCGTAGCAGGGCCAACCGTTGATTGAGATTGTCCTGCTGAGCTGCGGTATCCAGCTTCAGTGATAACTGTGGATGATCGGGGACTCGCCTGAACAACTCATCATAGACTTCGGTGTAAAGGTTTTGTCGCTCTTGCTTGCTCGCGGTTCTCAGTCTGGCTGCCAACTCTTTCTCGATCAGGTAATGTTGCCTGATTCGCTCATTCGATCTCTCTCTCGGTTGTTTGTTAACAGCCATCCTCGTGTGCTTTTGCGGGAGTGTCTTCTCTTAGCGCCTCTTCAATCCGAGTATGCTGAGAAAAAAGCTGGAAAACAGCGTCTGGCATCCGACAGTCAGACAAGTCACGGCCGGAATGACGATTCGCATGGTTTGCGATGGATCAAGATTTCCAAATGAGAGCCGATCCCAGTACCAGTAGGCATAAACAGAGCCAGCCAAACCAGTGATTATCAAAAGGAGTCCGACAGTCAGCCCGACTTCCAACGTCACATATTGAAATGCCCGATTCAGGCGAGGGTCTTCAGGCAGGAGCCCTTCGCTGATGGCGAATATTTTTGTGAACACAGCAAACAGGATCGACTGAAACCCGATGATGATGGCCGCTGCTCCATACAACAACGTATGCACGTCGAACCTGACGCCGGCGATCACTTTTGAACCAGGACCCAGCCAGAGCATCACCATCAATCCGGCCAGCATCAGCAGGCCACCGGGATAAAGAAACAACCAGCGCGGGCTGTAGAGCAATAGAAATCTCAAGTGGCGCCAGCCATCGCGCCAACTGCGCAGGTGCGGCGCCCGCGTGCGGCCGTCGGGCGAGAGGGTGGTCGGCACCTCTGTCACGCGCATTCCATGAAGCGTGGCTTTCACCACCATCTCGCTCGCAAACTCCATCCCGGTGGTGTGCAAATCAAGATTAATCACTGCTGACTTACGGAACCCTCTGAGCCCGCAGTGAAAGTCGCCAACCGGACTGCGAAAGAAGAGACGACCAATCGTCGTGAGCACGGGGTTACCCAGGTAGCGGTGCAGTGGGGGCATCGCGCCCGGCTTGATGCCACCAAGAAAACGGTTGCCGATCACCAAATCGTAGCCTTCGCGCAGTTGGCCAATGAATGGGTCGAGCGAAGCAAAGTCGTAACTATCGTCTGCGTCGCCCATGATCACGTATTTACCCCGAGCGGCGGCAATACCACACATCAATGCGTTGCCGTATCCGCGCGCTGCAACCTGCACGACGCGGGCGCCTAATCCGGCGGCAATCTCCTGAGAACCGTCCGAACTGCCGTTGTCAGCAATGATGATTTCCCCTGCCACGTTATTCTCATCCAGAGAGCGTTGTGCCTTCTGAATGCAGATGGCCAGCGTCTCCGCTTCGTTCAGGCACGGCATCACAATCGAGAACTCGAGCGGCGCGCCCGTTTGCATCTGCTCCGTGCTTTCGAGACTCTCTACTGTCATGCTGGGCTACGAGATTAGTAATTGAACCAGACGTTCGGGTGTTAGCTGTTTGCCACTTCGCGAAAAATATCTGCCAACTTCGGCGCGTTGGCAATCACGGAGTAATGCTCCTCGACAACTCGTCTTCCGGCAATTCCCATTTGCTGCCCTAGTTCGTGATCGTTAGATAGTCGCTCAAGGGCCTCAAACCAATCATTGGGACCGGATGCAGCCAGACCGACCTGATCATGCGCGAGTATGTCCGGATTCACACCTACCGGGCTGACGATCACCGGAAGTCCTGCCGACATATAGGAGAGCATCTTGAAGCCACACTTGCCACGCGCTATTTCCGAATCATCAAGCGGCATCAAGCCAACGTCCATCTGCTGCACTAACTCAACCTCTTTCTCCATGGACCATTGCGCGTATCGCCAGCGGCCTCTCGGCAGTCTTTTGAACGAAGGCTCATGATCGCACACCACCAAGAACCCCGTCTCTGAATGAGCAGCTAAGAAGTCCGCAAGAGCCTCCTCAATCTCATACAGGAACAGGAGATTGGCCGAGGATCCAATCCAGCCAATTGTCCACCCGGTTCTCGCGACATCGTTCCCCGGTTTCCATATCTCCGTATCAACCGAAGTTGGAACCACCCAAACTCGACCTCCCAATTTCTCGTAGTGCTCAGCCAGAAAGCGATTGCCGGCAATCACGCCATGACAGTGCTGCGCGATCTTTTCTGAGAAGTCAGACCTATGGAACAACCAGATCGCGTCGTCTACATCGAACACCCGTTTCTTACCGGCCCAATTCTCCAGACTATATCTTCCGGAAACCAGTTCACGCCCGAGCCAGGCCACATCACTAAACCTTGAAGCCAGTAAACCCGGAATCCGCGTCGCCATTGCCAGCCAGGGCAGCGGTTCAATCTTGTACCGGTTAATGATTGGCGCGTATTCGCTGACTTCAACCCCAAGACTTCCGAGGGCCCGGACAAACTGACGAATACGAAACCTGCTTGACGGATCAATTCTGCTTGCCGTAAGTGCGGTAACCTTGATCATCTCACGCTGCTTCTCTTTGCCTTCGGGGAATCACCCAACGCTCGAGCAACAAGACCTGAACGATCAGGTTAACAAAAAGGTAGATGCTGGTCACAACAGCCAGCCCCATCAATCCGTAATACATGAACCCGATCACTTTCGCGGGAATGTAAATCGTATAAGTTACTACAGACATGCGCGTCGGCGTGCGCGTGTCGCCCATGGCGTAAAACGTAGTCGAGGTAATCTGGCCCATCGCGCCGCCAATGAAGAAACCGGCCAGCGCCACCATAATCAACCAAAGCAGGTGAACGTTTTCTTGCGTTACCCCTCCATGCCCGATCAGCAGATTCAGTATGCGTTCACCGGCGACTAACAGGACCACATAACCCAGCAGCGTTAGCCCGCCAACCAGGAGCAGTCGCTTCTGGTAAATGCTTCTGAACGCGGACCATCTGCCGGCGTTTGCCTCGATTGCAAGTTGCGGCACCATGGGAGCCGCGAGCGCTTTCTCCGCCACCACATTGGCAACGCCATATATCTGCTGGCCAATGTAAAGCAGCGACAATCCGCCGGTGGGTGCCATTGACGCAAGAAAACGATCGACCAGAGGATCGGTGCGATAGTATGCGGTGCCGACGAGCAGTGGACGTATTCGTCGCCAGGCCTCGCGCATTGCCTGAGAGTTCAACTGTGGCCGCTGCCAACGCCCAAGTCCGGGCATCAGCAACCCAACCTGTAATGCCGTGCGCAACACAATCACGATCGCCGCGCCGGTGATCCCATAGATCGCCAGCAGCTTCCAAATCAAAGCCAGCGCGACCACGTTTGACAGCAACGTGGATGACTCGACCCAGATGAATCGCTGCCGGGCATGATAGACCGACCACAAGACGGAGGCTGACGCCGTGAAGATCATGCTGATGAGTTGAATTCTGGTGAGGCTTAGCGTCAGCACGCGAGCCGGTCCGGAAAAACCCGGAACCAGCCAGGGCACCCAGTAAGTGGCGGTCACGAAAAGTATGAGAGCCAATACAGTAAAAAGCCCGCTAACACTCAGAAAAAATCCCCAGGCGTTTTGTCGAAACGTGAGCTCATTCTCAGTCGCGAGCAAAGGCACGAGCACATGCGTAAGCGAACTGCTGACGACCATGAGGATTAACTGCGGTACAGCCATTCCGGCAAACAGCGCATCGGTTCCGATTCCCAAACCAAGTTGTGTTATGACGTACCACTGAAACAGCAGCGTCATGAGAATGTTGGCGCCGGCCAGTAAGGCAAGAGTCAGAGTCTGTTTCATCTGTGTGGCCAGCGGCGTAGCAGCAGGCTTTCGAAATTGCGCAAGACGGCGTTCAGAGCTTGTATTTGATAATCAGTTTTATTTCAAAGTTAAAGAGATGTTGTGCGCCAGATAATCATCGGGCGCTGAAGCTTAAGGAGACTCCACACTTTGATTGGCTGGTCTATGACGCATTCTCATAAGACAGGGCTGATGTTCGACCTGGTGGTTCCTCGGTAGAACTACTTTCTCGCCCTTGTCTGGCGGCCAGCGAGGCCAGACGCTTTGCGTCGTGCTCCATGCGGGGATAACTAATCAGGTCGAATGAACCCTTCACTGAGATCAACCGCGCTGGATTGCCCACCACCACGGCGCGAGGCGGAACTGATCGAATCACCACAGCATTTGCTCCAATCAAAGCATCATCGCCGATATTGATCGCCCCAAGAATGACGGCCCCTGGCCCAATGTAAACCCGGTCGCCGATTACGGGACTATCGAGCTGCGACACATCGCCGCCGGCGCGGTGCCCGATAGTGACGCCCTGCGTCAGAGTGCAATGAAGTCCTATGATTGCGTTCGATGCCACGACGATGTAGCCCGCGTGCGGAATAAAGAGACCGGCCCCAATGGCGGTCTGTGGCGGCAGCTCAACACTGGTGACCATTTCGATAAGGAAAGTGCATAGCCGAGCGACAACCTTCAGTGGAACGCGAGCAACTGAGGGCATACGTGCTGTGCACGCCCAGCGCGCAAACCGGTAATTCACTATGGCCCATACTCGCGGCGTGAGCAGAAGCGCCTTCACCTGCCGGCCCGGGCCGCCGTAACGTCGCAGATCTTCTCTTAGATTGGAAAACATCGTCTGGTTAGTTCGGTCGCCACTCGATCTTCTTGTCGGGTGTTCAGATCTCTTTCACGCGATTCGTTGTATTCCAAGCCTTTCAAGTTAGGCAACAAGGACGTTAGAGCTTATATTTGATATTCGGTTTTATTTCAAATTCCTTCGCTCATTTCGTTCGCTCGGGACCGATGACCGCCGACCGCTGACCGAGGGCTTTTGTTTTGCGGCGGTCGTCCGTCGTCCGTCGGCTGTCAACATGGTAAAAGCCCTGCACATTCTGGATTCGCTCAACCGTGGCGGCGCCGAGACGATGGAACTCGACCTCTGTCGAAACGCGTCAGCAAACGGTCTGGATCTCACTTTCGTAGCCACCGGTGGCGGAGACCTGGAGCAGGAGTTTCGCAACTCGGGCGTGGATTTCATTCGTCTAAACCGAAGGCTGCCCGTCGATCTCGGCCTTGCTTCTCAACTCCGCAAGATCATCAGGGAACGTAGTGTTAGCGTAGTGCACAGTCACCAGCCGGTTGAAGCGCTTCATATGTACCTGGCGACACGCGGTACTGACGTGAAGCGGGTGCTGACGCTGCACGGAGTTTACGCCGGCACGAAAAACGATCTGGCGCTCCGGTTTGTGCTGCCCCGCATGGACGCGCGCGTAGTCCTCGGCAAACACCTGCCGGCCTGGCTGGCGCAGGAGCAGGGTCTGGATACGAACCTGAGTTTCGTGGTCATCAATAACGGAGTGGATTCAGCGCGCCTACTTTCAGCAAACCGAACTCTCAGAACGGAACTGGAATTGGCGGCGGATGCTACGCTGCTGGGAATGATTGCCAACTTTTACCCGGACCGCCGGAAAGACCAACTCACGGTTTGCAGGGCGCTGCCGAAGCTCTTCGCTCGGGAACCCGCTGCACAATTTGTTTTTGTTGGCAGCAGCACCGGTGCGCCGCACCTGGTCGACGAGTGTGTCAGCTTTTGCCGGCAAGAGAATATTTCCGATCGCGTGCATTTTCTCGGCAAGCGCGCTGACATTTCTGACGTGCTCAGGTCGCTTGATCTGTTTGTGCTCTCCTCGCGTTGGGAAGGGTCGCCGATAGCGGTAATGGAAGCGATGATGTTGAGTATCCCAACGGTGTTGTCTGACATCGGACCGCTCAAAGAAGTTTCCCTGGACGGGGAATATGCGCTCCTTTTTCGCGCTGGGGACGCGGACGACCTGGCAGCGAAATTGATTGAGCTGGTCCACGACCCAGCCCAGCGCCTCAGTTTGAGTTCACAGGCCAGGCAGTGGGCCATTGAACGATTCAGCATCGAGAGCCACATCGCAAGCCTATTGCGACTGTACAATTCGCTGGCGCTATTACCAGTCCGATAACGCTCGCTTGGAATTGAGCAGCATGCACATACTGGTGGGGATTCCGGAGCAGGGTTCGCAAGGCGGGCCGGCGGCCTGTGAACCCCCTTTCATTGCCGAGCTGCGGAGGCTGGGCCATGACGTAGAAGAACAGGTTTACGCATACGCTCAAACCCGTTCCAGCCCGCTCAGAAGAATTACCAGAGTCCGAAAAACAGCCCAGCAGCTTCGCGAACGGTTGCACTCGGCCAAGTTTGACGTCGTTCACATCAATACCTCGTTTGACACCAAAGCATTGCTTCGCGATGTGGTAGTAGTGAGTTGCCTGCCTGCGACTGGGCCGAAGATTTTTCTGAAATTTCACGGTTCCGACGCGCGTCTCCTACAAACAAGTAATACTTTAATGCGCTCACTCGGTCGGTATTTACTCGCGCGCGCTGACGGCATCGGTGTGTTGTCTTCGGAAGAACGCGACAACTTTCTTGGCGCCGGCGTGCCGGAGCACAAAGTCTTCGTTGTAAAAAACGTCGTTGAGACTAAGGCACCTGGTCGCGATTCTCATTTCAGGGCGAAGCTAAACCTACCGGAACAGGCGCCGCTGCTGCTCTTCATCGGCCGCTTTATCGAAGCCAAGGGCTTAGTGGATGTCATTCACGGCTGCAAGTTGCTCCGCGATCGCAACCAGGATTTCATGCTTCTATGCCTAGGCGATGGCCCGGCTCGTGCAAGTGCTGAAGCGGAAGTCAATCGACTTGCACTCAGTTCACACGTGCGCTTCTGCGGATACGTTGCGGAAGAGGAGGCGGCTCAGTTTTATGCAAACAGCACAATGGTGGTGTTTCCCACCTATCACTATGAAGGTTTCCCGATGGTCATCTTCAATGCCGCCGCCGCCGGCCTGCCGATTATTACCACTCGAATACGTGCGGCCGCTGACTACTTAAGCGAGCCTGAGAATTGTCTCTGGGTTGAACCGAAGCACCCCGGGGCGCTAGCTGAAACAATCACGCGGCTGCTTGAAAGTGAAAAACTAAGAGCAGGAATGAGAGCGAACAATATCAAGCTGGTAGATCGTTTTGCCGCCGGACGCGTAACTGAGGAGTTTGTCGCGGCCTACAAGGAAATACTGAGTAACGCAAACTGTTAATTTGCGATTCTCGCATCACGAGCGGCCGTTGAATGATGTGTGACATCATGAAAATCGCAAACTAACAATTTGCGCTACATTGGAATTTCTTCTATCGCTCTGCATCCGCGTACACGGATCCATCGGAGCTTGTTCCCACACCCCGAAGCGTTAGCAGTTGTTTCAGCTCAACTTCTGACGGCAGAAACCAGCGCTCGGGAAATGTGTTGAAGTAAACCAACCGACCGCCGCGTTCTTGCAACGCCTGACCCATGCGTTCCACCTCGGCCTCGTAGTTTTCGTTCACGCGTCCCGTACCGTGTTTGACCTTTTCGGGAAGGTAAATCGCCGGCCGGTTGGTAAGGTAGTAGATCGCATCATAACCGTTTGAAAAGATGCTCACACCGGCTGGTAGATTATTGATGGTGGCAATCGTTTCGGATTCTCTCCAGGCGCGGCTTGCGTAACCTTGTCCGTCCTGCCTTGTATGTGTGAACCACATGGCTCCGCGAATGGAATAAGAACCGAGGAAAACAATGGCTAAGGCGACAAACGTGAGCCGTATCGGGCGCATTTCCCTGAAAGCCTTGAATGCCCTCCAGGCCAAACCAGAGAGCAACACAATCGCGGCAACGTGCACCGGGACCAAAGCTCGGTCGTCAAGAACCGTATCAGCATCAACGAAGGAAGCCGTGAAGATCAGAAACGCCGCATAGATCACGACGAAGACCAGGAAAATGATCGGCAACGGCGCTGAGCATCTACGCACGCGGAGCGTTTCACCGGTGGCTGCTTTACCGGGATCATTCTTTTTAACCGGAGCATTCGCTCCCCTTCTTCTTAGAAGATAAATAGCAAACAGGCTTACGGCCGCAACTTCAACCACGAAAACGATCACCCGAACATCTGCGCGTACCTTGCCCAGCAACAACCAGGAGGAGACGGTCGAGAACCCGACAACAATTTGTCTTAGTCCAGCGGGATGAAAAACAAACTCGCGATCGCTCACGCCCCCGCCTGCACGCATATTTCTAATAGCCCAGAGTCCCATCGGCGCGCACGTAATCAGACCAAAGCTCAACGCATCGAAGCAGCGTCTGCGCAGAGACCGGCCATTAACAAACAGCAAAATCAAAACTCCAGTGAAGACCAGAGTCACACCGACATATCTTGTTAGAAACGCCAGGGCCATCATTCCCGCGGCTGCTATCAGCCACGCTCTTCGTTTTGTCTCAATGAAACGCGAGAGTGAAACCAGGCCGCTGAGCGAAAGGAAAATAAACAAGCCTTCGGTGAGTGCCAGAGTGTGAATGCCTACTATGTCGGGCGCAGTCAACATGAGCAATGCGCCGAGAACAGGCAGCCAGTACGAATCGCGTACGTAACTTCTGATCGCAATTCCCACCAGCAACACGTTGGCGCCGAAGAGAAAGCTGTTCAGCATTCGAGCTACACTCTCGATTGAAAATCCTCCGGGGGAAAGACCGGCGCGAGTGAGCAATGCGAGCACCGCAGGATAGAGCGGTGGATAATGCGTGAGTAGCTTGAATTCACCACTGCCTGTCAGCGCCACCAGGCTGCGGCCATCAAGGAGGTTGCGAGCAGCATCGATGTAAACAGTTGAATCGGGGGTGACGCCAATACCGAAACGAGTGGCCAGCCAAACGATGAAAACCGCAAGCGCCGCAAGAAGGAAGAGCGAGTCAGTGCTGTTGGCTTTGGAGTTAATCATGAGAACGCCGACCGAGGTAGTGTTATATTACCTCATCTGCAATTGAGGTAATAGATTCTTGCCGGCGCTACGCGGCCAACCAGACTGCAAATGACTTCAGGCTATGTTTTGCTGAAACCCCTGCTCCTGCTCGCGTTGCTCTTCACGCTGCTGAATGCATTCAAGCCTCTCTGCATTGATGACGCTCTCTACTATTACCACGCACAACAGATTTCCCAGCATCCATTGGCTCCATACGGTTTCACGATTTTCTGGAACGACCGGCCGGAACCTGCCGTCCAAAATCTCGCGCCGGTGTTGATGCAATACTGGTGGGCAATCGCAATAAGACTATTTGGCGATCACCCGTTTATCTGGAAGCTCTGGTTGCTCCCTTACGCGCTGCTGCTAGTCTTCTCGCTGCACTCGTTGCTGCGCCGCTTTGCGTCAGGCTACGAGATGATTCTCACCTGGATGGTCGTCGTATCGCCCGTGTTTCTGCCCAGCTTCAACTTGATGCTCGATGTGCCGGGGCTCGCGCTGAGCCTGTTTGCGATCGTCATCTTCCTGCGCGCCTCGGAGCATGACGCTTATTTGCTGGCGGGGGTCGCCGGAATTGTTGCCGGAGTTGCGGCTCAAACGAAATACAACGGTTTGGTGGCGCCCACTGTGATGCTGTTGCACTCATTGATCTTCAGGAAACTGCGACTCGGCATTCTTGCTGCAATGCTGGCCGGATCGTTCTTTGTCGCATGGGAAGGATTTATTTTCCTCAGTGCCGGACGTTCTCACTTTCTTACGCAGTCGCAAACTTATGGCTCTGTCAACCCTTTGGCAAAATACGCTTATCTTGCCTGGCCGCTGGTGACCATCAAGGGAGCAGTCGCGCCTTTCTTTACGTTAGTCGCGCTGATCGCATTGGGGGTAAAAAAGAAAGCTCTAGCGATTGCCACGACTTTAGTAGTGCTGGGTTATCTTGCCGTTATCTTTGTTCCTACGCGTTTTCAAACACTGACCCGAGATTCCCAAACACACGAAGCAAGCCTGACTCTTGCTTATCTAATCTTTAGCATTTACGGCATTGCATTTTTCGTGAGCGTTCTTGTCGGCCTTAGAAAATTACTTGGGCCTTCGCAAGGTCTCGCTGCCTTCCGGGCTGTTTGGCAGGAACACAAGACGGAACTGTTTCTCAGCGGATGGTGGCTGCTGGAGATCGTAGCGTACTTCGGGCTTTCGCCGATTCCGGCGGTTCGGCGCGTGCTTGCACTCTTATTTGTGAGCACTCTCGTGATCGGACGATTGGCAATTAGGACAGTTGGCCCCGGGAGCAGGCTGCTTCGGCGAGCGGCCTTTGGCAGCATGTTGCTCGGCCTGATCTTTTGTGCGATTGATTTTCGCGACGCCTATGTCGAGAAGGCTGCGGTCGAGCAAAGCAGCCGACAGATCGCAGCGATGGCGCCAACTGCAACCATCTGGTACGTAGCCCGCTGGGGCTTTCAGTATTATGCGGAACGAGCCGGAATGAAACCTGTGTTACCAGACCTGTCTGACTTTCAACCCGGTGATTGGTTAGTGATTTCTGACAGCGTTTACTTCCCGCAGCCAGTCTGGGCGCACATTAACCGTTACAAGATCGATCCAGTTACCCAGGTGATTCTTGAAGACCGACTGCCGCTCCGGACTATGCTCGGTTATTACAACAGCGGCATACCTATTCAACATCATGAGGGTCCCCGGCGAACGATCAGGATCTATCGCGTCGCTGGACCGGCGACATTAGTTTCGCCACGATGAAGCAGCGCTTGAAACTTATCATTTTTCACCAACGTGTCGCGAACGGCGCGAGCTATTAAGTCGTAACCTACTGAATTAGTGTGAAAACCGTCGGCTTGTAAGTAGAGTTTGCCGAAAGTTTCAATGGGCCGGTAAACGGTTCCACCGCCGGCGGGGACAGTGAACGTTCTAACCTTTGGCACATCAAGATTTTCCCAACGGCCTTCCGCGCCACTGTTTGTGTAGACATAGAAGATCTTCTGACCAGGCGAAAAGGTGGCGCTATAAGACCAAACGTTGTCGGCTGCCCTTTGGTCGCCATGCGTTCCGTCGTCGAACATTGCAACTCTATTTGGCACGTTGTCGCCAAGTTGCGGATGGGGACCGGCGATGTACATGGCCTTAGAAACAACGACTTGGTCCATGAACACGCGAAACACTACCGCGGCATCGCTCGCTCCCGGAGCGGGAGCCGGGACCGCTTGCAAACTCAGACGCTCTTCCAACTCGCTTTCGATCTGCTGCTTCGCTACCCCAATCAACTCGCAACTATCAACCAGCGGAACCTCCTGCTCGCGGGAAATTCTTTGCAAAGCCGTCTGATAAGGACTGCCTGGTCTCAGGTCGTTTGTGCAGCAAGATTGGCAAAGCTCCGTGTTCTCTCACCAGTTTGATCATTTCGCGGATGTTCTGTTCGTAATCAGCCGCTGGCACGCGCACTCGCGGCGCCAGCCTCTCGTAGTCATTCGCTTCCAAGGCCCCAGCGCTTACCCAGGCCTCATAAAGAAACTCCCTCCTAGGATCGCTAACGGCTTTAATCGTCTCGCCCAACGTTATCGACTCAAACTTGCTGACCTGCGCCAGGTAGACTGCCAACTTATAAATTTCGCTGTTGTCTCTGATGAGCTGTTTTAGACTGAACCGCTTGTGCTTCGGAACAAAGACGTCTTTGTCATGCCACCCCGAAATTGCCGAATCATTCATGGCAAAACCAATCAGAACAATGTCCGGCTGAAAATTCAGCGCCTCGCGTTGGAGCAGCTTGAGTCCTTCATGAGAGCTATAAGCAAACATGCCAAGGTTGAGCACCTCGAGATTCTTGCCAGGAATCTCCTGCCGCAGCAGTTGCGCCAAACGTTTCGGATAAGAGTCGTCAAGATTTACGTTGTGGCCGAGCGTCCATGAATCTCCTAAGGTAATGATTCGGATCGTGTTCGCATCCTTGTTAGTTGAAAAATCCGCACCGCGAAAGCCTGCTGAATTCAGTTTGATTTCCCACGTGGGGTTATTCCTGAATTCCTCAGGAACCGTGGGACTAAAGCGACTGAGCATCGCCTTGCGCTCGTCTTCCGATTTCATAGGACAGAAAAGGTCGAGGTATTTTTGTTGAGCGTGTGGCCGGCCATGCCACATCAATTCGTCGTCTGGTTCGAGTATTCGCAGGCCGTTGGCCCAAGGCGGCGGGGCGCCAAAGTTTCGCACCATGTAAGGCAGGATCACATATTCCGCTCGATAGTTTCTGATTCCATATACGACCCGTATGCCAACTTCGATTAGCAGCAGGCAGATGAGGGTGCCAATTGCGATCGGAAGCACGGTGCGGATCAGAAACCTTAGGATGCGCCGAGCGAGGGACGTTGAGTTTGAATGATTGTCGGTCAAAGGAGTGTGAACTTGTGCGCAACCGAGCCGGCAGCATACCCGCGTTCTATGTCAACGCACTCAAAATCCGTTCGGCCGTGTGGCCATCCCAAAGCGGCGGCACCTGATAGTTCACAGGTTTTGAACGATCGAGCGCCGCTAAAGCCGCCCCTGTAATTTTTTGCGGATCCGTGCCGGCGACTACGTTAGTTCCCATCTCGACGGTTATAGGCCGCTCGGTCGTCTCGCGCAACGTGACGCAGGGAATGCCCAGTACGGTTGTTTCTTCTTGAATCCCGCCGGAGTCTGTAAGCACCAACCGAGATTTACTGTAGAGACGGAGAAAGTCGAGATAACCCAGAGGCTCGATCAGCCGCAGGCCATCTATTTTGGAAACGCGTTCAGAGAAACCCAACTGCGTAATAGTTTTTCGCGTGCGCGGGTGAACGGGAAAGATGATCGGGAGGCGTTTGCTAATCTCTTCGAGGGCGTCAAGGATCCCAGCGAACGTGCCGGGGTCGTCCACATTGGACGGCCGATGCAGCGTGAGCACAGCATAGTCTCGTTCACCTAATCCCAGGTCCGCCACTACCGTTGATTGTTTCGCCCGCGGCAGATGTTTTAGGAGCGAGTCGATCATGATGTTGCCGACAAAGCGTATTCGCTCAGCTGGAATCCCCTCGGTTCGCAGATTCTCGCCGGCGTCTGCGGAAGGCGTAAACAGCAGGTCGGCTATTTGATCAGTTAAGAGACGGTTGATCTCCTCTGGCATTGTGCGATCGCGGCTGCGCAGTCCGGCTTCAACGTGCGCGACTTTCACGCCCAGCTTTACGCAGACAAGCGCACACGCGAGCGTGGAATTAACATCGCCGACTACCAACACGCAGTCCGGCTTTTCCTGAAGGACGACCGGTTCGAATCGTTCCATGACGGCGGCAGTTTGCGCTGCGTGTGAAGCGGAACCGACGCCCAGGTAAACGTCGGGTTGTGGCAGATCCAGATCGCTGAAGAAAGCGTCAGACATGGCCGCGTCGTAGTGTTGACCCGTATGAACAACAAGCGGCGTAAACTCTCGTTCGCGCCGCTTCATTGCGTCTACAATCGGGGCGACCTTCATAAAGTTAGGTCGCGCACCGACAACGTTGATTACCTTAAGCATGTTTCGAGTTCCGAGTTCCAAGTTTCGAGTTTCGGTCGGATTCTAACTCGAAACTTGAAACTCGAAACTCGAAACGTTTTAGAGTCTGATTATCCGCGCGCTGCTATCGCGTCTGACGTCACCGTTGAGCGCGTTGCGCGTGTCAACGATCAGCGAACTGAGCTGGCAAACCCGCTGGTAGTCGGTCGCACTGTGATCCGTGACAATTACCACGCAATCACTGGCGCGTAATTCTTCATCGGTTAACGACACCGACTCGAGCGGCTCTCCGCCACCTTCAGTGTGGGCGTCGTCAAAGTGAACCTCTTTCACAAAAGGATCGTGGTAGCGCACTGCGGCGCCTTTCGCGCGTAAGCGATCGATGATCGACAACGCCGGGCTCTCGCGCACGTCGTCAATGTCTTTTTTGTAAGCCACGCCGAGCAATAGGATGCGCGAGCCCTTCATCGATTTGCTTTCGTCGTTAAGACCATCCGCAACCAACTGCACAACGTGTTCGGGCATCCGTGAATTCACTTCCTCGGCCAGACCGATGAAGCGTGAATCGAAGCCGTGTTGGCGTGCCTTCCATGACAGGTAATGTGGATCGAGCGGAATACAATGGCCACCGATTCCCGGACCCGGATAAAACGGCATGAACCCAAACGGCTTCGTCGCCGCCGCCCGAATCACTTCCCACGTATCGATGTTCAGCGCATAACAGAGTCGCGCCATCTCATTTGCCATCCCGATGTTCACCGCGCGAAAGGTGTTTTCCAGCAGCTTGGCAGTTTCGGCAACCCGTGCCGAGCTGACGGCATGGACTTCTTTAACAATTTGCGCATACAGATGCGCGGCGGCTTCGGTGGAGTCGGGCGTGACACCGCCCACCACCTTGGGAATATTGTGCGTCTGAAATTCGGGGTTACCCGGATCCACTCGCTCCGGCGAGAAGGCCAACAGGAAATCGCTGTCGAGTTTCAGTCCAGTCTCCTCAAACATTGGCAGCAACACCTCGTTCGTAGTGCCCGGATAAGTAGTTGACTCCAGAATGATCAACTGTCCCTGGTGCAGGCGCTGCTTGATCTCTTCCGCGGCAGCCAGGATGTAGGAAACGTCCGGCTCCTTTGTTTTTCTAAGTGGTGTGGGGACGCAGATGATGACGACATCGCAGTCTTTCAGATGATCGAAATCGGTGGTGGCACTGAGGCGCTTGCTCGCGACGAGGTCTCTTATTACCGATGACTTCACATCACCGATGTAAGACTCTCCCGCGTTAATTTGAGCGGCCTTATTCTTGTCAACTTCAAACCCGGTCGCTTGAAAGCCGCTGCCGGCAAACTCAGCGAGCAACGGCAATCCAACATAGCCCAAGCCGACAACGCCGACATGGGCGCGCTTGGCTGTAATCGCAGCAATTATCTGTTCCTTGATCATGTAACCCGTTTTTCCTTAAGCCTCTATACGGCGAAAATCCTTCACAAGATCCAAGCAGGCAAGACTATTGGGCGTTGCGCGGAGTGTCAAGCAGACTTTTCCTTGACACTGACGCCTCGAGCCAACTATACCGTCACGAATTCATGAGCGAAGCTTCAGAAAACGCTTCCCCGAAACTGGTTCGCGGCCTGGGCCTGCTTGACGCCAGCATGATCGTCGTCGGGTCGATGATCGGCTCAGGCATTTTCATTACTTCGGCGGAGTCGTCACGACTGGTTGGAGCCCCCGGCTGGCTATTGCTTGCCTGGGCACTCGGCGGCGTGCTCACCATCACCGGCGCGTTGTGTTGCGCCGAGTTGGCAGCGATGTGGCCACGCGCCGGCGGGCAGTACGTGTTTCTGCGCGAAGCTTATGGTCCTTGCATCGGTTTCCTTTTCGGCTGGTCCTTATTGCTCATCATCCAAACAGGAACAATCGCGGCCGTCGCCGTAGCCTTCGCAAACTTCACCGGCGTGCTAACCGGCAGCGTTTCTGCGGACAACTACCTCATCGCGCCGCACGGCTTCGGCGGTTACGCCATCAGTCTTTCCACCCAGCAACTGTTGGCAGTCGTAATGATTCTCTTTCTGACGCTGACAAACACGCGCGGATTGAAAACCGGGAAGTTCATTCAAAACACATTCACCTTTACTAAAACCGCAGCGCTCATTGGCTTGATTTTGGTGGGACTCATCCTTGGCTGGAACCACGGGAGCGCCGCTTACACGTCTGACTGGTGGCACCCCGTTTTGAATGGCTGGCATCCGGCCAGCGCCCAACTTGGCTTCGACGCGGGCAATGCCGGTGGCGGACTGCTGGCGCTGGCCTTGATTATGTTGCTGGGGCGCGCGATGGTTGGTCCGCTCTTCGCACAGTCGGCCTGGAACAACGTGACCTTTACCGGAGGCGAGGTACGGGACCCTGCCCGCAATCTACCGCGCTCCCTATTCATCGGCTGCGGGCTGGTTGTCGCGCTCTATCTGCTCGCCAATCTCGCCTACATTGTCACGCTGCCGCTCGGCGCCATTCAAAACGCGCCGCAGAATCGTGTAGCGACCGCACTGATGCAGGCAGTGTTCGGCCCGCGCGGCACAATATTGATGGCCATCGCTATCATGATTTCGACGTTTGGCTGTAATAACGGTTTGATTCTCGCGGGCGCGCGCGTCTACTACGCCATGGCCCGCGACAATCTTTTTTTTCGCAAGGCGGGTTTATTAAACAGCCGCAACGTGCCGGCTGTCGCTCTCGTACTGCAGGGCGTCTGGGCCGCGTTTCTAACCTTACCAAGAACCGTGACCACAAATCCGCAGACTGGCGCCGTCACTTACGGCAACGTTTACACGCAGCTGCTCGAATATATTATTTCGGCCGACTTAATTTTTTATGCGCTGATGGTCGGCGCGGTGATTATCATGCGACGCAAGTCCCCACAGATTGAAAGGCCCTATCGAACCTTCGGTTATCCTTTCGTTCCTCTGATCTATATCGCGTTGGCAGTGCTAATAGTTTTGGACCTTGCCTGGCTTGCACCTTCAACCTCAGGCATTGGTTACTTGCTGGTGCTAACAGGAATTCCAGTCTATTTCTTCTGGCGTCGAAAACAATTTGGAGTGCGCTGACCTGTCAGCGCTTTGGTCGGTCGCGACTTGGCGCGACCATTGTCGGTTGAACTCATCTCACAAGAAGCGTGGCGTCAAGTCGCCACGACCAAAGCGGCGACAAGCGGGGTCCCCGGCGCGGCAGCCGCGCTGGGGTGCTCGTGTCGCCGCACTCCAAATTACTTCACCCACTCATCGGCGATCTCCGTTCCGACCTTCCGCGGCATGCTTCCATCATTGCTCATTAACCGAAGCTAGGGCATCGGCCTCGGGTTGGGTCCGGGCGCGGGGCCGGGTCGAGGTCCAGGCCCTGGCATTCGCTTGATCCCCTGAAGCTTTGCCTGTTGCTCAGGTGTCAGCTTGTTCTTGATTCGAATAGCAAGGCCGATGTGCAGGTGCTTGATTTCGCGTTCGGTATCGAGCACTTTATCGAGTTGAGCCACGGCTTGTTGCTCGTTCACTGCGCTCTCTTTCATCGTCGAGCCCAGCGCCTCCATTGCATCCTGCATCTGCCACTGTAGCTCATTGAAGCGCGCTGTGACTCGCTGAATTTCCCCGCGCATGAAAGCTTTCTGTTCGGTAGTCAGTCCGATTTCTCGCTGGTGCTGCATGACCAGTTCCGGGGGAAACATAGACTCACCGAGCGGATCATTCTCGGGCGGCGGTGGTTGTGGCTGCTGCGCCGAAGTAAACACCACACTCAAAAGAACCCCGGCAACAAGTAGTACCAATAATCCAAATTTTGTTTTCATTGACTCCTCCATTCAGTTCGTTCGATTCGGCAAGAATGACTCCATGTCGTGTAAGGTCTGGTTCAGTTGAGGAAGCGCCCTGAGCACTTCATCACCTGGCGATCGCAGGAGGCCCGTCGTTGGCGATTGCCAGCGCGAGAGAGCAATTGCATCGGGCGTAGTCGACCGCCTTGCCGCGAGTTTCGCCGTTTGGCTGCGCGGTGCGAATCTCACGAGTCCTGGCTTGCGGACAACCTGCACGCGCTTGTCTCGCTGGACTAACTCCCGATCTTTCTTGATTTGAGCAGGGTTAACGCCTGGTTTGAAAACTCCGTTCGCAACCGCGTCATTCAATCGCGGGGTACGTTGCCAATATCTAGATAGCAACGCGAGCGAGAAGACTGCCAAGCAAACGATGACTACTGCCGCCGCAATGCGAAAGTCGAGCGCGGTCTCTCGCCGGGCGCTTCGGAAGTGCGCACGGTTCCACACGGCGGCAAACCGCGGCGTGACGCGTTCGTCCTCGAGCCTCAGCTCACGAAACGACGCTCGGATTCTTTTCTCGTCTCCACTTAACTCCATAACCAATCTCCGACTGTCCCAAAGATTCGCGCAATCTTTTCTTTCCCCGCTCGTAATGCCGGCGCGCGCTGCCCACCGAGATATCCATCACCTCCGCCGCTTCTCGCAAGCTGAGGTCCTGGTAAAAGACCAGATGCAGCGTCTGTCGCTGGCGCACTGGCAACTGTTCCAGCGCTCGCCGAAATTGTGTCTGCGTCTCTGATCTTTCAACCGCCGCATCTGGCCTTTCGGCCGGAGCGATCCTGTCAGCTTCCCCTTGCGACTCACCGACCAATCTCAGCTTTCGCAGCAGATTCTTGCGTCGCTCCCCAGCCGCCGTCTTGTGAATCACCGCAAACAGCCACGTTCTGAATGACGACTCGCCACGATAGCGCGCTTTGCCTTCAAGGATCTTCAAATAGACCGTCTGCAAAACTTCCTCCGCTTCCCCGCGGTCGCGGCGGCAACAACTGAGGGCCCAGCCGAAACTGGAACTGTGCAGCTTCTCCAGCTCAGCCTTCAGCTCAGAGATGTTCATTCGGTCTACTCTCACGGATTCCCGTCCGTGCTCAAGTTATTAGTCGCTTGAGTCGACGAATTGTATGACAACGATCCACTGATTAAACGTTAGGCGGGTAAAGAATGTTTGATCTGGAACTCAAAAGAAGGGGGCTTTGGCTGGGAAGCGAGTGATCAATGGGGAATGATGAAGGCGGGTCTTCTTTCATTGATTATTCATCATTCCGCATTCCGCATTCATCAATCTACTTAACCCACTCGTCTGCGATCTCCGTTTCCACTTTCACGGGCACGGTCTTCACATATTCCTCACCCGCTGCGCACATCGCGCGTTCGACCTTCACCGCCACCTCCTCAGCCTCGTCCGCATCTGCTTCGACCACAATTTCGTCGTGAATGATGTTGACGATCTGCGCGTTGGTGCCGCGAAGCTCATCCTTCAGCAGACGCAAAGCGCGCTTCAGTATGTCTGCACTTGTCCCCTGAATCGGCGTGTTCTTGCCGTTTCGCTTGGTCATGGAAATCTGTTGACGGTCCTGTTCGTCGTAGCGGAAGCGAACCAGCCGGCCTGATCCAGTCCGCGCCTGTCGCTCGCGCACAGCGCGGTTCGCTGCCTCGTTCAGATACGTATCGAGCTGCCGGTAGGTCGCGAAGTACTTCTTCAAAACGCCTTCAGCTTCAGGCACGCCCACGCCGGTCATGATCGAGAAACGTTGCGCGCCGATACCGTACACGACGCCGAAGTTCAGACGCTTGGCAAAATCGCGCTGCTCCCGGCTCACTTGATCGGGCGAGACGTTGAAAACCTGCGCGGCGGTGACCCGATGAAGATCGGCGCCGGAGTTAAAGGCATCGATGAAGGCGCGATCACCGGAAAACTCAGCCAGGATGCGCAGCTCGATTTGAGAATAATCGGCAATGACTAACTTCCGGCCTTCGGGATAGCCGGAAAAGCAGCGCCGGTATTCCACCGCATGCGGCACCTGCTGAATATTTGGATTCGTGCACGAGAACCTGCCGGTCGGCGCGCCGATCTGGCGGAAGTCAGCGTGCAAGCGGTGTGTGATCGGATTGATCAGGTCAATCATGTTCTGACCATAACTCGTCAGCGCTTTTTGCACCGTGCGGTATTCTAGCAACGTCGCAACTACGGGATACTCGAGCGCGAGTGGCTGAAGTTTCCAGTTGCGTGTTGAATCGGGAACGGGAATCCCGAGACGTTCCAAAGCCTGTGTCAGTTGCTGATGTGAGTCCAGATTGATGTCATCTCGTTGCGGCCCGCCGAAGAGCGTTCCCTGCGACGACTCCTCGGCAAGCACGACCTGCAACTCTTCAGCCAGTTGCGTCCTTCTCTTTTCAACTATCGCCAACTGTTCGAGCCAGCGGTCCTTGTGCATGTAGAAGCCGGTCAACTCCATATCTGCAACTGTCATCACGCAATCGAATTCAAGGCGCGCGCAGTCAATCAGCGAATCCGATTTCAAACGCTCGATCAGTTTTTCCCGCAGCGGCAGCAGCACTGCCGCATCGCGCGCCGCATATTCGAGTTGGGCTTCAGAGAGCTCGAGATTCCAGTTGCTCAAACGTTCAGTTTTATCGACCGACTCATTCAGATAGCGGGCGGCTACCGCCTCGAGGCCGTGGCGCTCTTCAATATCCCCGGCGCCGAGCAACTGACTCGCAAGCAGGGTGTCGAAGATTCCGCCGAGGTCTGCGCCGAGTGTGTGTTTGATAAACTTTGCATCAAACTTCGCGTTGTGAAGGATCTTGATCGGACGTGGGGCCGAGAGCAGATCGCGCAGCGACCCGAGGGCGCTATCTTTCTTTGGATCGCCGTTGCGAAACGCGTCAACGTCGATGACGTGCACGCCCGAAGGCGTGGCGAGTTGGATCAAGCGCAAACGGCCGTAGTAAGGATCAAGCTCAGTAGTCTCGGTATCGAGTCCTACGACCGGGTGAGTCGACAACAGTTCGACTGCCTTGCGCAGTTCTTCCTCAGTTTTGATTACCTGGTAATTCGTGTTCATCAACGACGATCGTCAGCCGTCAAGTCTTGTGGTACTGCCACAAACAGACAAGCTGATACCTGAATTGAAAGTTGGGGCAACGAGAAACAACGTACCCGAAAACAAAGATTCTGTCATTCGGCCGAAGAACGCTGGGTGAGGACTATAACTCAGTGGCAGTTTGGTCTCTCGCCTTTGCAAGCCGCGCTTTGACTGGCCGCGGTGTATATGTTAGAAAATTCGGCACCAGGATCAGTCGATGAAAACAAGCGTGGGCATAAAAAGAATAGCGAAAGGTCGTCTCGTGCGCGGCATCGCCATCGTATTTCTGCTTTATACTGCCGTAGACATTGCCTGTCCGCAGCTCTGCAGCGAGGAGCTGGTCAACTTGGCTGCCGCAAACCAGACCTTGGTCTCTGGCGCTAGCAGCCCCGATCCCACTAGCTCGGCGGTTCTTTCAGTTTCAGTCGACAACGCCTCGCACCGAAATCAACCCAGCAAGCAAGAGTCGCAAGACGAAGACTGTTTCTGTTGTTGTGCTCATGTTGTAGCTGGCATGGTCTTCGTGCCTCCCAGAGTCCTCCAACAAAAGTCGGTTGTTCTGATTCAAGCAGAGTCCTCCACTCCGCAAAATGAGTTCGAAAGACCCTACCATCCGCCACGGTTCTCTTAATTCCTAACCATCGTTGACGTTCGAGCGCGTAGCTTCGAGTTTGTCTTGCCGTTCAGGAACGCAAGATCGGAAGCCGGCTACTCATCGGTGTCAGACGTGCATCCGTTTCTGTTCTCGTTAGCGTACGAGAGCATGGCTGCACGTGACCCAAGACATAAGGAAGTAACTATGTGGTGTGAACGACGAGGATCGTGCGGCTTCGCTAAAAGCCTCTGTTTGATTCTCTGTGTGTTGGTTATCAGTACCTCTGCAAACGCGCAAAATCCGGTCGAAGTCAGTGCCGTTCAGCGCGTCAACAACATGACTCCGAATGCAGCAGAACGAAACCCTTCCGGCGCGTTAGCTGGTTCGGACGTTAGTCGTGTGCGGAGCGCTGCCGTAAGCCGTTATTTCGATCCGCTGCAAGGAGCGTCCTCAGATGATCTCGTGCACCTCGCGCTTGCAAGTAATGGAGAGTTACTAGCGGCGCGGCTTGATATTCAACGCGCGCACGCTCGGTTGCGCCAGGCTGGCCTTAGACCAAATCCCACGGTAGACGTCGAACAGACTACCGGGCGGTTTACTGGCGCGCCAGGTGAAAGCGAAGTCAGTGTGGGATTAGCGATACCGCTTGAGCTTGGTAAGAAGCGAGGCAGACGGATTGAACTTGCGCGGGCCGAACTTGAGGCGACTGAAGCTGAGGTTGCCGACAAAGAGCGGCGTCTTACCACAGAAGTGCGATTACTTTACGCGGAAGCGCTCGCTGCACTGCGCGAGTTGGAAACTACCGAAGGGCTGAATGAACTCGACTTGCAAACCACCCGCGTCGTGCAGATCCGAGTCAACGAGGGTGAGACGCCGCCGCTAGAGCTGAATCTACTACGCGCTGAAGTTGATCGTTTGAGATCCAGGCGGGCTTTGATTGAAGGCAGGCTACAAGCAACTCTCATAAGACTGCGGACTCTTGCAGGCATGCCGCTAAACGAACTGCTGCGTCTGCGCGAAGATCTCGCCCAGCCTGCGTTCTCAGAACCTCCGGCGTCGATGGCAGCGGCGGTTGAGATTGCTTTACGCACACGACCCGACCTGCGTCTCGCTCGTCTCACAGAGGAAGTAGCGCTGGCTGGCCTACGACTCGCGCGCGCAGAGACTGCACCAGAGGTGACCGCATTCACGAAATACTCCGTCGGGCGTGCGGTTTTCGACGATACCCCAGTGGGAGTGCTTGTCGACCGCGACAAGTTGCTAACCTTTGGAGTCTCCGTCGGAATTCCAGTCTTTAACAGAAACCAAGGCGCAAAGGCCGAAGCAGCAAGTGCAATCTCGCAGGCTCAAAGGCGAAGAGAGTTCCTTGAGGTACTGGTTCGCTCTGAAGTTCAGAGCGCTTATGCGAGGTATCAGGCATCACGTTCAGCTCTGGCTGTTTTTGAACAAGGTGTCATCGCGCGTTCGAATGACAACATTCGTGTGATTCGTGCGGCGTACGAATTGGGCGAGTTCCGTATCACGGATCTTATCGCGGAGCAGCGCCGGCTGATTGATTCCCAGCGCGAGTTTACCGAGACGCTGGCGGAGCAATACCGCGCTCTTGCTGACCTCCAAGCCGCCATCGGCACTCCAGTTATCCCATAGAAAAGGACTGATAGACATGTCAGAGAATTCCACAATTAAGTACGGTGATCGTAAAACCAGCGACGACCCAACCGCTGGCGAGTCTTCGTTAGAATCTGCGCCCGATGCGGCTTCGACTAAGCCCCGCTCGCGCGCGCGGAATCTGGTCATGCTGGCTTCGGTCGCTGTGGTCGCAATCGTAGCGGTGCTCGCGATGTTGCTGTGGGGACGCGGCCAGCCTGCTAAGACAACAGAGGTCGATGTAAACGCTGAGGCCGAACACACCCCTGGCGAGCCAGCAGAGGTAAGGTTGTCACCCGAAGCTTTGCAGGCGGCCGGTATTGAGGTAGAAGGCGTCACACAACGACCCGCGGTCACGCTGCTCAAGGTAACGGGCAGCGTCGAGTCAAACCAACAACAAACACAAGCAGTCACCCCCCTCGTTTCCGGGCGGGTTGAACGCGTTAATGTGTCACTCGGCGATCGCGTGCGCGCGGGCTCGGTTCTCGCGGTCATCTCGAGTCCAGAAGTCGCCGAGATGCACGGAAAACTGCGCGAAGCAATGACCCGACTGGTATCGGCCGAGCGCAACCTTGCACGTGTGCAGCGCGCCGAAAATCGCTCCGCTGTGCTGCAAGCCAAAGCGCGCCTTGACGAGGCGGAAGCAACGCTAAAAAGAACTCGCCGTCTGATCGAACTCGGCGCCGGCGCCGGCAAGGATCTGGTCGCTGCGGAAACCGCCTTTAAGACTGCGAAAGCCGAACACGATTTTCAAAGCAACATCTCGTTGAACCGTGAGGTGCAGCAAGCGCAAGCCGAGGTTGACACGGGACGCGTTGAAGTTGCCCACCTGAGCCAGAGTCTGATTGCGATTGGGGTTACGGTTAAAGAAGGTGAACGCGATGTCCATCGCGAGAACATTTCACTTGTTCAAGTGAGAGCACCCGCTTCCGGCACGGTCACCGAGCGCCAGGTAAACGCCGGCGCGGGGATCCAGTCGGGCAGTCCTCTATTTACAATCGCGAATCTCTCCACAGTCTGGGTGATTGCCAACGTTCCCGAAGGGCAAGTCGGTCAACTGCGGTCCGGTACACCTGCGGAGATTCGTTCTGCGGCATTAGGGCAAGGGGCGGTTTCGGGACGCATCAACTACATCGATCCGCGACTCAGCGAGGAGACACGGACAGCGCGTGTTCGGGTGGAGGTTGTAAATCCCAATGAGAGGCTGAAGGCCGGCATGTTTGTCGAGGTGGGCTTCGAGATTGGCACGAGTGGCGGAAGCGGCGAAGAACTGGTGGTGAGATCCGAAGCGGTGCAGAGAGTCGGCGACCGATCAGTGGTTTTCGTGCCCAAGGACAACGAACCCGGCGCCTTCGAGGTGCGTGATGTGGAACTCGGAGGCGAGACGGAAGGTTATCACCGCGTTTTGTCCGGCCTGAAGCTGGGAGAGAAGGTAGTTACTAAAGGGAGCTTCACCCTCAAGACGCAGATGATGAAGGGTGAAATAGGAGAAGAGGACTGATGATAAACGGAATCATTCGCTTCGCAGTCTCTCAACGACTCCTGGTTCTGTTGATGGTGGCGATATTGATTGGGGCGGGTCTCTATAGTCTCCAGCGGCTGCCGATCGACGCCGTGCCTGACGTGACCAACGTACAAGTGCAAGTGTTGACCTCTGCGCCCTCATTGGCCCCGCTCGAAATTGAGCGCCAGATAACGTTCCCCGTCGAAGTGGCGATGTCAGGTCTGCCGGGACTCACGGAGATTCGTTCGATCTCGCGATTCGGACTGTCCGCTGTAACTGTAGTTTTTGACGATTCGGTGGATACCTACTTCGCCCGCCAACTCGTGCTTGAGCGGTTGTCCGAAGCGCGCGATCAAATCCCGGAAGATATTGGCGCGCCTGAGATGGGGCCAATCTCGACGGGCCTTGGAGAAATCTACCAGTATGAACTCAAGGGTGCTCAGGGGAGCGGGTATGACGAGACTTCGCTGCGCACGATTCAGGACTGGAGTGTGCGAAGACAACTGCTCGGCGTGCCTGGAGTAGTTGAGGTCAACAGTTTCGGCGGCAAGGAGAAGCAGTATCAGGTGAGGCTCGATCCAGCCAAGTTGCAATCCTATGGCCTCTCCTTGCGCGATGTGTTGGAAGCGGTTGGACGCAATAACGCAAACGTCGGCGGCGCTTACATCGAGCACGGCTCGGAACAGTATCTTTTGCGCGGAATAGGCTTGGTAGAAAAAGCCGACGACATCGCGAGCATCATTGTGAAGACTGGCAAAGAAGGAGTGCCCGTCTACGTCCGCGATCTGGGAGAAGTCGTAACGGGCGCGACTGTAAGACAGGGTGCGGTTACGGCGGACGGCCAGGGAGAGATTGTTGCCGGCATCGCCATGATGCTCAAGGGGGAGAACTCTCGAACTGTAGTTGGACGTATCAAGGAGCGCGTCGAGGCGATCAAGAAGACTTTGCCAAAGGGAGTAAGTCTGGTTCCGTTTTATGACCGAACGGAACTGGTGAATCGAACGATCTGGACTGTCGCCAAGAACTTGATCGAAGGCGCGGTTCTTGTGGTCATCGTCCTCATTCTCCTTCTGGGTAACTGGCGCGGAAGTTTGCTGGTTGCCACTATCATCCCGCTCTCAATGTTGTTTGCGGCCATCTGCATGGTCGCCTTCAACGTGTCCGGTAATTTGATGAGCCTCGGGTCTCTCGATTTTGGCTTGATCGTTGACGGCGCGGTGATTGTGGTGGAGAACACTGTGCGTAGACGTGCGGAAGCCCAGCACAAGGGATCTCACGAGCCTCCTGAGCGAACGATACTGGACGCTTGCCTTGAAGTTGGGCGACCCGTCGTCTTCGCCGTTGCGATTATCACGATCGTATATCTTCCCATCCTCAGCCTTACCGGGATCGAAGGCAAAATGTTCAAACCCATGGCGTTGACGGTGGTCTTCGCGCTCGTCGGTGCCCTCATTTTATCTCTGACTTATGTGCCGGCGGCGATGACTTACATATTGCGCGGGCCTGTGGCCGAGAAGGAAAGTTTTTTCATTCGCTTGGCCAAGCGGTATTACAAACCCGCGCTGGCTTTTGTTATGCGTCGACGCCTGCAATCTCTGGCTGTGGTGACGGCAATAGTGCTCGCCAGCTTCGCCCTCTTTCCGTTTCTCGGCACGGAATTCATACCGCGACTCGAAGAGGGAACCCTGGCAATCCAAATTCAAAGACTCCCGAGTGTGTCGCTCAGCAGATCAATTACAACTGCCTCCCAGGTAGAAAGCATACTGCGGCGCTTTCCGGAGGTTACAAAAGTGGTCTCAAAAACCGGACGCGCTGAAGTTGCTACCGACCCTATGGGTGTTGACCTAAGTGACGTTTACGTGGAGTTGAAGCCGCATGAACAATGGACGAGCGCGCACACCAGAGAAGAGCTGGTGGAGAAGATGGCCCAGGCGCTCGCGAATGGAATGCCGGAAGCGAATTTTAGTTTCTCGCAACCAATTGAACTTCGTGTGGCCGAACTGATCTCCGGCGTCAGGTCCGATGTGGCGATCAAGCTCTTCGGTGACGATCTGGATACCCTCAAGAAAGTGGCCGACCAGATTGGCAGCGCTGTGGGCAAGGTCCGAGGGTCAGCAGACGTGAAGGTCGAGCAAGTTTCAGGGTTGCCTCAGCTTCAGATCAAGCCTGACCGTGCGGCCATTGCCCGCTACGGAATCAATATTGAAGATGTCAATGACGTCGTGGAGTCAATTGTGGCAGGAAAGCCGGCGGGCCTGGTTTACGAGGGTGAACAACGCTTCAATCTGGTAGTCCGTCTGAATGAGGAAACCAGCAAGGACTTAGAGACAATCAAGAATCTCCTCGTTTCCGCTCCGGACGGCGCGCGAGTTCCTCTTTCACAACTGGCTGAGATCAAGCTCGTCGAAGGGCCGGCGCAGATTTCGCGAGAAGATACACGGCGCCGCATCGGAGTTGAACTTAACGTGCGCGGTCGGGACATTGGCAGCTTCGTTACGGAGGCGCAGAACGAAATCGCAAAAGAGGTTCAGCTTCCACCAGGTTATTACATTACTTGGGGTGGCCAGTTCGAGAACTTGCAGCGCGCTACCCAACGACTGATGATTGTCGTGCCGCTCGCGCTGTTTCTGATATTCATCCTGCTGTTCACAACATTCAACTCTGTCAAGCAAGCGATACTGATTTACACAAGCATTCCTCTCGCTGTCGTCGGCGGTGTACTCGCGCTCTTTGTCCGTGGGCTACCATTTTCGATTTCGGCAGGAGTCGGCTTCATTGCGCTTTTTGGTGTGGCGGTGCTCGATGGAGTAGTGATGGTGAGTTACATCAATCAACTTCGTGACGAAGGCCGGTCACTGGAGCAAGCGATAACTGAAGGCGCGGACGCTCGACTGCGCCCAATCTTAATGACCGCGTTGGTCGCGAGTCTCGGCTTTGTGCCTATGGCCATTGCCACTTCCGCTGGCGCCGAAGTGCAAAGGCCGCTGGCGACAGTCGTCATCGGCGGGCTCCTTGTTTCTACCGTGCTCAAGTTACTCGTCCTGCCGATGCTCTATGGGTGGTTGGAGCGAGAACGGGTGGAATTCTAGGCGCGCAATTCTGGCAGTCGCAATAGCGGACGAAAGGTTAGGAGGAAGCTTCGATGAAGATGATCACAGCGATGGTGCAACCGTTTATGTTAAGCAAGATTACCAGCTCGCTGGCGGAGATAGAGGGGTTCCCTGGCATAACGGTTACAGACGTGCGTGGATTTGGACGCGAAAAGAGCACTCACGAGCCAGGGGCACGCCATCGAGTCATTGAAGATTTTGTCGAGTACGTTAAAAAGGCGCGCATCGAGATCGTGGCGCATGATGACATGGTGGACACCATTCTCGAGACCCTGGTTCGCACGGCACATACCGGCAATCGCGGCGATGGGAAAGTATTTGTTTGGCCGGTCGAACGCGCTATCCGTATTCAGACCGGAGAAGCAGACGAGCAGGCTATCTGATTCAGACTAAACGGGGAGAAACGCCGTGGAAAGGGACCTCAAAAAGCAGGAATGTCGATTTTGAGGGCTAGAGGAGAAGAGACTAATGGGAAGTGGACATAAACATGGCGGTGCAACTTTCGGCCGCGCTTTTGCGATTGGCATTGCACTCAATCTGAGCTTTGTCATCATCGAGTTTATCTACGGGCACCTGGCTCATTCGCTCGCGCTCGTAGCGGACGCCGGACACAATTTGAGCGATGTTCTGAGTCTTCTGTTGGCTTGGGGCGCGGCAGGCCTCGCGCGTCGCAGCCCAACGCCCGGCCGAACTTATGGGTTCCGCCGTTCATCAATCCTGGCTGCGCTCATTAATGCCGTGGTTCTACTCATCGCTATCGGGGCCATTGCCTGGGAAGCAATTCGACGATTTAGTGAACCTAGCCCAGTGGAAGGCGGGACTGTTATTGCGGTTGCGACAATTGGAATTGGTGTAAACGCGGTGACGGCACTTTTGTTTTGGTCCGGGCGCAAGGGAGATTTGAATATACGCGGCGCGTTCCTGCATATGGCTGCCGACGCCGCCGTATCGCTCGGAGTCGTACTTGCTGGATTCGCTATCGTTTTTACAGGGTGGTTGTGGCTCGACCCGGCATCAAGTTTAGTAATAGTGTTAGTGATCCTGGTTGGGACTTGGGGCCTGTTGCATGATTCGGTGAACCTGGCCCTCGACGCAGTGCCCGGAGGCATAAACGAGAGCGCTGTCGAGGAGCATCTGGCGAAGCTCCCGACTTGTCTCGAAGTTCACGACCTGCACATTTGGGGCATGAGTACTACTGAGGCCGCACTTACGGCCCACCTGGTCATGAAGCAGCCAGCTTGCGACGACGCTTTCCTCGCTCGGCTAGCGGGAGAGTTGCACGAGAAGTTTCGCATCGAGCATTCCACCTTTCAGATTGAAACCGGTGACCCGAAGTATCCGTGTAGCTGTCGCCTGGGACCGGTAAGCGCTAAGGTTTAAGGGAGGGCAGAGTGAGCAGGCCAGCAATCGAATTAGAACAAAATAATCGGGGGAGTCAGGTTAAGCGTGGACAGAGACTTGAGTATTTTACGATTATTTACAACAGTCTCGAGGGTATCATCGCGATAGTCGCCGGCGTTGTTGCGGGCAGCATCGCCCTAGTCGGATTTGGTTTCGATAGCCTTATCGAGGTGACATCAGGCACGGCCCTGCTGTGGCGGTTGCATTCAGACGCGGATGAAGCACGACGGGAGCGTATGGAGGCAATCACGCTTCGGGTAGTCGGCGTCTGCTTTCTTCTGTTGGCCGTTTATGTGACCTACGACTCGGTTAAGTCGCTCATTCGACGCGAAGCTCCTGTCGAGAGCGTGCCGGGTATTGTCCTGGCCGCTGTATCGCTAATTGTTATGCCGTTGCTTGTTCGCGCAAAGAGAAAAGTGGCGCGCAGCATCAGCAGCAATGCGTTGATGGCTGATGCAAAACAGACGGAACTATGCACGTATCTATCCGCGATTCTTCTGGGAGGACTATTGCTGAATGCGCTGGTCGGCTGGTGGTGGGCCGATCCGGTCGCGGCAATCGTAATGGTGCCCATCATCGCCAAGGAGGGAATTGAAGGTTTGCGAGGCGAAACGTGTTGCGATTAGAAAGGATGTCACTAATCGTGGTTGGAAACCTTCAGAGAAATTCCGAGCTGATACTTCTGATGGTCTTGGCTTTCGTTGTTGCGCTAGCTATTTTGTTCCGACAATGTCAGTAAGGGAGCACCTGGCAAAACAGACTCAACGTTTGTCGGACAAGCGTTTCAGCATGAGGATCTGTCCTTTTTGCTGAGCCTCATGATCGATGAGGTGATGCGGTATCCACCGGAGAGTCAACTCGTGTGTTTCGCCCTGGCGCTCAAATGAAAAGACGTTGGTCAAACTGAGTATCATTGAACGAAACGAGCGTCTCGGACGTTTGTTGCCGGATTTTTTTGATCTCATTCAGGCAAAACTCGGCAGAGTAATTCTTCTCCGAAAAACCGGTCGGGTCTTTCAGCACATCCCACTAAGGCGCGTTGCGAATTTCGTCTGTCACCTGGTGGCCGGAGATTACAGATTGAATCCACCACCACTCTGCTTCGCCGATATGTAACGGCGCGGAAACACCGCTTGCGTCGTTACTACAGCAGACGAGCGCTGCTATTGAATGGGCGCCGGGGATTGCCGGTTGGCTAATCTGCTCGTCAGGCATTCCCGCGACGGCTTCGCGCAGTTGTTCGCGAACCTCCTCCATGCCGCTGAGGTAGAAACCGATCTCGGTCGAGAAACCCGAAACTGAACTAAGCGTACGACGAGCCATGGGATCTCTTCCAAGCTAACTATCAACCTCTTACTGGGACCGCGGGCGTCTCGCCCGCCCCCGTGGAATGCCACTTTGCCAAAGTTGACAACTTCAACCCTAACTTGATTGAACGCGTTGCTTGAGGCGGGCGAGACGCCCACGGTCCCAGTAGAAACGCCCTAGTTTTGCAGCGGCTTCGCGAAACCGCGCGTTCGCACGAAGGTCATCAACAACAATGCGGCTGTCCCGCCGATGATCGCACTTACCAGGAAAGCTGTCTGCGGGCCGCGCCAATCCCACAATCCACCCATCAAGAGCGATGCCGGTAGCACCGTTATGCCGAAGGCGAGATTATACAAGCCATAAGCGGTGCCGCGTTGTTCTGGTCTGACCAGATCAGCTACCAAAGCCTTCTCCGCGCCTTCCGCCAAACCAAAATAGATTCCATAGATCAGGAAAAGTATCCAGACCGAAATTGAATTTGAAACGAAGGCAAAACCTGCATAAACCGCTGCGTAGAGAATCCATCCCGAAACTATCAACCGGCGCCGGCCGAGTCGATCCGAAAGATCGCCACCGAAGATTGAGCTGACTACCTTGCTAACGTGGAGCATGGCCCAAAGCAGCGGAATCATGGCAATCGATACCCCGGTGGATTGCGCACGCAACAGCAAGAACGCGTCAGAAGAATTTGAAAGTGTAAACAGTGCGACGATCACCAGAAATCGTTTGAAGTTGCTGTCAAAGCCCCGCAGCGAAAGCCGAGCCGGCTGATCGAGAGTGTCCGGCGCGAACGTTTGTCTATGAGACTCGCGCACGAAGAAAGCAACCACAAGCACAGCCGCGAGCGCCGGGATCGAAGCCAGCAGAAAGATCTTAGTGAAATCACCCGCAGTTGGCGCGTTGCGATTCGCCGCCAACCAGAGCACGAGGAGATAGCCAATTAACGGACCAATGACCGCGCCGGTATGATCCATCGCCCGATGAAGGCCGAAAGCGAGTCCACGCTCCTCGACCCGGACGTTGTCGGCGATCATGGCATCGCGCGGTGAACTGCGGATGCCCTTGCCAACCCGATCGGCGAGCCTGAGTCCCAGCACCTGAGGCCAACTGCCAGCAAAGGCCAGCAGCGGTCTGGTAAAACTGGAGAGCACGTATCCGAAAACAACGAAGACTTTCCGTTTGCCGTGACGATCGCTGAAGTGGCCGGCCAGGAGTTTGAGTAAACTCGAGATCGACTCAGCCGTTCCCTCGATCAAGCCGACGATTCCCGGTGAGGCGCCGAGCGTCAGCAAGAGAAAGACCGGCAGCAGCGGGTAGATGATTTCGCTGGATGCATCGTTTAGCAGGCTGACAAGGCTGATGGCGAAGACATTGCGGGGGAGGCGACGGTAGCGGCGCAACAAACCTGACGTTCCCAGGTGGTCTGCGAGAACCAGCTCCGGATCGAGCGGATCAGCGGCATCGTCAGTATCGCTTTTCGCCATGATCTTTGAGGCTTAATGGACAGCAGCTCGTCTGCTGGGCGCGGGTGGTTGCCGGCTTGGCTTTGGCTTGGCTGTAAGACGACTGGTCCACCACCAGAAGCCGCCGGCTCCTAACAACGCCACCAGAATCACGCCAACGATCGCTACCCTGATCATCCAGCGAATTGCCAGCTTCGCAATCAAGAAAAATATCGCCAGAAAGACCACGCCGGCGATTATGAAGATGGTGGTAAAACTCATGAATTTAATTAGTGAGCAGTAAGCAGTGAGCGGTAGGCAGTAAACAAAATGAAACTTACTGCTCACTGCTTACTGCTTACTGCTTACTGCTCACTGCTCACTGCTCACTGCCTTCGATAGCTTGCTCTCACAACCGTCTTGATGTTTCCGCGAACGTTAAAGTCGCCTTCAATCTCGACGCTCAACGGATCGCAGGCACGCACGAAGTCCTCAAGAATCACGTTGATGACGTGCTCATGAAAGATCTTCACCTCTCTGAAAGAATTGATGTAGAGCTTCAGGCTCTTCAGTTCCACACAACGCTCGTGGGGAACGTACACAAGGCGAATGGTGGCAAAGTCGGGAAAGTCGGAAAAGGGGCAGATGGCTGTGAACTCGGTGATCTCAAAATCGATCTTTATCTCGCGACCGGGAAACTCATACGCGAAAGTGTCGATTGAAAACAGATTCATTTCTGCCCGCGGAGTCGAACGCACTTCGAGTCCTTGTTGATTAAAGGGTTGCACTTCTTTTCCGGCGTTAATCATCCTGATGTTTGATCTTACTTGAGAGTAAACAGTGACAGCAATTCCGGCTAGGAGTAGGTTGGCGTGCTCCGTCTCCCGATGGTAAACACCTTAACGAGCAGGAGTCCCGCGACGAAGCCGCCGATATGAGCGGCGTAGGCCACCCCACCCTGCTGCGACCCGCCGCCCAAAATCCCGAGGCCGCTGATTAACTGAAACGCAAACCAGATCCCGATCGCCACGTAAGCGGGAACGTCGGAGAGAAACCGAAACAGGATTACTGTCACCCGACGCTTGGGATAGAGCAGGATGTAGCCGCCAAGAACGCCCGAGATTGCTCCCGAAGCTCCCAGGCTGGGTATCAGCAAACTACTGGGATCGGTCGCAAACATGTCCGTTGTCAACACATGCGCCAGCGATGCGAGCACGCCACAAACCAAATAGAAGATCAGATATCTTACATGGCCCATCCGGTCTTCGACGTTGTCGCCAAAGATCCAAAGAAAGAGCATATTGCCGGCGATGTGTGCGATACCACCGTGCATGAACATCGAAAAGATCAAAGTCAGATAAACGGAAAACGGAGTCGGCTGCAGCCCCGGAAGCAATAGCTCCTGGCCCGTGACTGGATGTTCCACCACACGATCGGGAGTTCTGACATCGCGTCCGCTAATGATCTCCTGCGGCACGGTCGAGAAGGCGTAGGTGAATTTGTCGTTGTTGCCAAGTTGCTGCAGGAAGACAAAGACCAGGATATTGATCGCGATCAGCACGTAATTGACTATAGGGGTCGTAGTGCGATCGCTATTGTCGTCGTAAAGAGGAAAGACCATGTGTTCGCGTCTCCCGTTTTCAGAATGCCTGTTCCACTATCTGTTTGCGATTTTCATTCAGACATGGCCACACCAGCATGAACAATCGCCGGGTCATGCGGCTTCAAAAGCTCGTAACCTTCCGAACGAGCTACAAATGTTGCCGCGGTAATGTCGCCGACAACATTCAGGGTCGTGCGACACATGTCGAGAATCCGATCCACTCCGAGAATGATCGCGATCAGCGCGGGGTTTACGCCGATGGTAACCAGCACGCCGATGATGAAAGGAATCGAGCCGGAAGGTACTCCGGCCGTTCCGATGCCGCCAAGAATCGCGAGATAAACAACCATCAGTTGCTGGCCGAGGGAGAGATCGACACCTGCGAGTTGGGCCAGAAAAAGCACCGTGACACCTTCGTACAACGCCGTGCCGTTCTGGTTTGCCGTCGCCCCGACGGTCAGCACGAAACTATTAATCTCCTGAGGCACGCCCAGGTTTTCTTCGGAAATCTTTAGAGCGGTTGGCAGCGTGGCGTTTGACGAGGAGGTGGAAAACGCCGTCAGTATCACCGTCTTGATACGCCGGAAAAAGTCGATTGGTGAAAGCCCTGAAAGGAAATAAACCGATAGCGAGTAAACGCCAAACATGTGCAGCGACAGCCCGAGTAGCACGGTTACTACAAACCAGCCCAGCGCCTGCAGGAGGTCGAGCCCGAAACGCGCGGTGTTGTTGAAAAGCAAACAGGCCACCGCGTAAGGAGCAAACTTCATGATCATCTCGATGATCTTCGCGGTGATTTCGTAAAGCGCCTCGAGGCCTCGGAGTAGCGGCGCGGTGATGCGAACCGGAATCAGCGTGATCGCGATACCGATGACTAAGGCGAAAAACATGAGGTGAAGCATGTTCGGGTTTTCACCCGCCACCGCGAACACGGGATTCTTCGGAACGATGGTTTCCACCACGGCCATCAGCGGCTTCGGCGTTGCCGTGCTCGCTTTCTTTGCGTCCTCGACTGTCTTAGTCGCCTCAGTGGCGTAACGCTGCTGGAGCGCCGCAGAAGTTGCCGGGTCGATTCGCTTGCCAGGCTTGATCGTATTTGCGAGTGTCAATCCGATGACCACCGAGATGGCGGAGATGACCAAACAGTAACCAAAGGATTTCAGACCAACGCGCCCAAGTTTGCGAATGTCACCGATTCCCGCCACCCCAACTACGAGCGAAGAGAACACCAATGGTACGACAATCATCAGCAGCAAGCGCAGAAACAGTTGACCAATCGGCTGCGTGAAGTTGTCGACTATCCACACCACGCGCGGGTGGTCGCCTCCAAACGCCTTGTTCACCGCCACGCCGGCAATCACACCGACTGCAAGTCCGATCAGAATGCGCGTGTGTAGCGCCAGACCTTTGGGCTTATCGGGTGTCTCCTCGTCGAGATCGGTGGTGACTTCCCGCTCAAAGGCATCCGCGTAAATTGTCTGTTTCGTTTTGTCTTCTTTGTCAGGCATGGTCTTTGGTTCTGAGTTCTGCTTTTATCTTCCCCACCTGAGCTTATCTCGCAAAACGTCAAAATAGTTTCTGTTTGTGGGTTGCACTAGGTTGAAGGTAGTTTTGCTCTTGTGAATCACTACGCGATCCTCAACCTTCAAAGGAAGGCCAACCTGCCCATCCAGTGTCAGGGTCACGTCTTCCTGATCAGTTTTCAAACGCAACTCGATAAATGAATCATCGGGCACGACAATGGGTCGATTTGAGAGCGTGAAGGGGCAAATTGGAGTGATCACGACCGCGTTCATCGAGGGGAAAATAACCGGACCACCAGCCGATAAATTGTAGGCTGTTGATCCGGTTGGCGTGGAAACTATCAGACCATCAGCGCGGAATGCGTTCACAAACTGCTGGTTAAGATAAGCCTCGATCTCGATGATACGCGCCAGCGCCGACTTGTTAATGACGACATCGTTGAGCACGCGATTACGCGTCACACTTTCGTCGCTGCGCACTAATTCGACTGCCAGCATCACGCGCTTGTCCAGACGATAGTTGCCGGCGAGAATCGATTCGAGCGCCGCGTAGAGTTCTTCAATGCGGAACTCGGCAAGATAGCCCAACCCCCCGTAGTTAACGCCGAGCACGGGTACTTCCGTATCACCCATCAACCTCGTGGTGGCGATCATGGTACCGTCGCCGCCAAGCACCAGAATAAGATCGACACTGGCGGCCAGCTTCTCGGGCGCCACTTCCTCGACCGCACAGCCGGTTTGCTGTTCAATCCGTTGGCGCTCGATTTCGGGACCTCCAAGCAGACTAATCCCTCGCCCCGCCAACCAGGCCGCCAGTTCGCACATCGTCTTCAATGCGTCCGGCTGATTTGGCTTTAGAACTATGCCAATACGCTTTATGGACGAGATCGTCATCGCGCTTCGAGCACTGGCCTACCATTAGTTAACTGGATTGAAGGAACGCTGGTCATGTTAACTGCAAGCGTGACTGAGGAGCAATACAGAAGGAGCGGGGGCGAGCCCACCTTCCTAACTGCGAGCTCCTCTGACTCGCTCGGTTGATCTGACTTGAAAGTCTTTCCAGTTAAGATTAGAACTCGACGGTGATCAGCTCGAGGTCGGGAAGGTGGGCATGCCCCCGCCGGTCGCATGGCGTTTCTCATACAGCGCAAGAAACTCAACATTACCATCAGCGCCATGAATGGGAGACTCAATCACTCTTTTCAACTGCAGTCCCAACTCCTGCGCCGCGCGGTTGACCTCTCCGATCACGCGCGCGTGTTTCTCCGGGTCGCGAACGATGCCTCCCTTTCCCACTTCCCCGCGACCCACTTCAAACTGAGGCTTGATAAGCGTTATCAGACGCCCCGCTTCTTGCAACAGCGGAACGATCGCCGGCATGATCTTGGTTGCGGAGATGAAAGAGACGTCCATCACCGCCAGATCAAACTTGGCGTTGAAGTCGTCCGGCTGCAGGTAACGCGCATTGACGCCTTCTCTAACTTCTACTCTCCGGTCAGTGCGCAGTCGATAGTCTATTTGGTTGTGCCCGACATCCAGGGCGACGACGTGCCTGGCTCCGTGTTGTAACAGGCAATCGGTGAAGCCGCCGGTCGAGGCGCCAACGTCCAGGCAGTCACATCCCTCTACATTAAGTCTAAATTCACGCAGGGCTGTTTCGAGTTTGAGGCCACCCCGACCGACATAACGCGAAGTCGGGTCGTCGCCGCCTTTGATACGAACGTGGGCGTCTGGCGCCACGGTGTCTGAAGGTTTATTTACGCGTTGTTCGTCAACGAGTACGACGCCGGCCATAACCAACGCCTGCGCTTTCGTGCGCGATTCGGCCAAGCCGCGCTCGACAAGCAGCTTGTCGATACGCATGGTCCGTTTAATACGCGCAGGACGTTCGCCGTTCATCTGCCACTACTTTACCGCAGAACGTGAGTATGAAGCTCGACTGGTTGTTCCGAAGCAACGTAGGTCGGGTTTATCAAGCTTGACGTCGCGCTGCTCGCGAGATGGCGCGTGGCGAATCACCCAGATTGAGTTCACTAGCGCAACGTGGACACAGCCAAACCATAATATTCGGCGCGTCTGCCCAGAAAAAAGAGCTGACTCTACCGGCCACTTGCATCGCCTGGTCGATGGGCAGCCGTTGGAGCGCCTGCACGTAGAAGGCGCCGTTGTAAAAATCGCCCGGCGCGCCTTCGTCTCGATGAATACACTCCCGCTCGCGAAACACTTGCTTCATAGAAATGCCTGCTTTCTCGCGCCGCAACCGCGAAAAAATTATGGTCACTGAAAAACGTCGGGTTTCGCTTTTGTGAGAGTGCTATCAGGGCAAGCGACCTGCTAGTCGGACAAGACTCTTCATCGCTTGTGCCAGATAATGCCATTCGTTGGGGAAACAGTCAACAACCTTGAATTGATTGAACTGATGCGCGGCAATAGATCTCGCTTGCTAGCAAAAGGTTGTTATCCGGATAGGAAGGTGCAAGTCATTTTCCGGTCTTTCATGGTCTGGGCGGGCCTTCAAATATCTCTCTGATTCTCAACAAATCATCTGAAGACTTACGTTGGCGACCGCCGGACTCTCGCTGCGCCTCGCGTTCGGACCTGAGCCTGAGACGCCACGCATCAATTCGTTCGGCTCGAGGCAGTCCTCTTTCCTCCACCTGAGGCTGAGGCTTGGTTTTTTTTCGTTCGGATTTGACCCTGAATGACTCAGCGCGAAGCGAAACCCACGGTACCGCTTTCTTGTCGACTGTTGCCGCGCCAGCTTCCGGGAAGGTTCCTGTTGCACCCCCGACTTCTTCAGCAATCGCAGGAGCGCCGACAGGTTCGTCGACTGTAATTCCAGCAGCACCGGGTACGGCTGTGCTGATAATCGCTGTCGACTGTCCCTGTCCACGCTGCTTGTAAATGAGGGTCGCGCCGAGGGCACCCACCACGAGCGAACATGCCATCGCCAGACCAAACACCAGACGCTTTCCAGAACGCTCTTCGGCCTCGATCTCCTTGAGTGGCACTACTGGCCGTGCAGAAAGCAGCGTGGCTTCTTCGTCAAAATGAGGCTCGGCAAGTGGCAAGGCGCCCTTGAAATATTGTTGGTTTGAAATATTTGAATCCATAAGTGCTAATCCAAGTCGACTGTTGCGACAGTTTCCCGCAGAACTGTTAGCAAGAGCGAGGCCACCTAAGGAAGTAGACGTTGCTCGCTCTAAGTCGTTGCAGAAACCCGGTTGGAGCAAGGTTTTCCAGGCAAGGTAGGCGAGACTTGCTGACGATATCGTGCACTAAAACAACGCGCCCGTCTGTTCAGCAGCACGGGCGCGCAATTCTTCTGCTTTGAAAGTGGCCTATCGACCCACTTTTGTTGATTTCGCGCGACGGTCGTCTAACACGTCAATACTGTCTTTCACGCGAGTGTAGATACCGTCCGCGTCGAGCCCATACTTGGCGAGCAAGAGCTTGGGATCGCCATGCGTCACCAGCCGATCCGGAATTCCCATTCTTACGACGCGCACTTTGTCTTGCAGGCCGTTTTCTTCCAGTAGCTCCAAAACAGCTGAACCAAAGCCGCCCGCCAGATAAGCCTCTTCAACTGTGACAATAAGCCGCTTAGTTTGTGCCAAGGCTAACAGCAGTTGGGCATCCAGTGGTTTTACAAACCGAGCGTTAACTACCGTAGTTTCAATTTTTTCTTTTGCCAGATTCTCGGCTGCCAGCAAGGCGGGATGAACCATGGAGCCATAAGCGACGATCGCTATCTCGCCGCCGTCACGAAGTATCTCGCCTTTTCCGATTTCGAGAAGTTGCGGCGTGCGTTCGATGTCGGCACCAACACCATTGCCCCGCGGATAACGCATCGCTGCCGGCCCGACATGCTCGATCATTGTGTGCAGCATATCGCGCATCTCGCCTTCATCCTTGGGGGCCATCACCGCAATGTTCGGAACGGCGCGCAGGTATGCGATATCCAAAAGTCCGTGGTGCGTCGGGCCATCACCGCCGGCGACTCCACCGCGATCGAGACAAAACTTCACATTGAGATTCTGAATACAGACGTCGTGGATCAACTGATCAAATCCGCGCTGTAAGAAGGTGGAGTAGATCGCGCAGACCGGTTTCAAACCCTCGCACGACATCCCGGCAGCAAACGTAACGCAATGTTGCTCGGCTATACCTACGTCGAACGAACGCTCAGGAAACTTCTCGAGCGGCGTGCAAATACCCGTGCCGTCGGGCATCGCCGCAGTTAGCGCAATGATCTTCTCATCTTTCGCCATTAACTCGGCGAGTGTGTTTCCGAAAACGGTGGTATAGGTTGGCGCACTCGCTTTCGACTTGATGACTTTCCCTGTCTGTAAGTCGAAGGGACCGGTCGCGTGCCAACGATAGTAGTCCTTCTCCGCCTGCGGATGACCTTTGCCTTTTGTTGTCAGCGCATGAACCAGGACCGGTCCATCCTTGATCTGTTGCGCTTCACGCAACGCAGCCACCAGCGCGCGCGGATTGTGACCATCCACATAGCCGATGTACTTAAAGCCAAGCTCGTTAATGAGAGCGCCAGGAAGCACCGCGGCAGCGATCGCGTCTTTCACCGTCTTGGCCGCGTGATGCAGCCGCTCGCCGACGGAAGGAATCGACAGCAACGTTTCCTCGACCTCATCTTTAAAGCGATGGTAACTGCCGGCACTCCGTATGCGATTCAAATAACCGGTTAACGCACCAACCGCCGGCGCAATCGACATTTCGTTATCGTTGAGAACCACGATCAAACGGCTCTTGAGGTGCCCCGCCTGGTTAATTGCTTCCATCGCCATACCACCAGCCAGCGACGCATCACCGATCAATGCGACCACGTGATGGTCCTCGCCGTTTTTGTCGCGAGCGATTGCCATACCGAGGGCGGCGGAAAGCGAGGTCGAAGCATGGCCGGCGCCAAAAGTGTCGTAGTCCGACTCGTCGCGCCGCAGGAAACCACTGATCCCGCCATACTGTTTAATAGTCGGCAACAGATCACGCCGGCCGGTCAAAATCTTGTGCGCGTAAGCTTGATGACCGACGTCCCAGACCAGCCGGTCGCGCGGCGTATCAAAGGCATAGTGGAGCGCCACGGCCAACTCAATCGCGCCGAGGGAGGCGCCGGTGTGGCCGCCGATTCGCGACATCGTTTCCAAAATGAACTGCCGAATTTCGTCGGCAACGGGCTGCAACTCCTCCAAGGGCAGTCGCCGCAAATCGGCAGGAGAGTTTATGTTCTCAAGAAGATGCATTTGCGCAGTATTGTAACGTGGTAGTTCAGATTTTTACTACTTGCGAATCTTTCCGGTTGTGATCGGCACCGAGCGCTCGGACAAACCACCCCTGGCTTTGTACCGTAAAGTACTCTGCCTCGCTAAGAAAGTCAATTGCCCGATTCTTTCCAAACTCATAGTCGCGTTCCCGCGTCTTAAGCCATGTAACGGGAGCCCATCCCAGACACACATCTTTACCGCAGCAACACGCAAAAAGGAGTTGGAGAAGAAATGTCTTTACGAAAAAGTTTGTTAGCAGTCGTAGGAATCATCCTGGCCTGTGGAATGGGGACTTTCGCTCAGGAGCCGCAACCGCAATCGGAAACAGCCCCTCGACCGAATGGAAGTTTCCAGAGAGACAGAATCGAGCGGATGGAAAGACATCGTGAACGCATGGGCGGCCGCGAAGGAGTCGGCGGTCGTAGGGGAATGGGTCGCCGCGGCGGACTGGGTCACCTGATGCGCGAACTGAACCTCAGCGAGGAACAGCGCCGACAGGGTCGAGCAATCATGCAACTCCGTCTTGAAAGCACGAAGCTTCAACGCGAAGAATTGTTTAAATTGCGCGAGAAGCGAATTGCAGGGACGTTCACCGCTGATGATGAAGCACGAGCAAAAGCATTGCGTCAGGAAATGCGTACCGCGATGACAGGTGTTCGAACCGAAATGGCCGGCGTTCTAACCGCAGAGCAGAAAGCCAAACTCGAGGAACTAAAGAAGGAACGCAAAGAGAAAATGGGACAGCGGATGAAGGAACGGCAGGAGCGTTTGAATAACAAGCCGCAGTAATCCGAGGCAGAATCCAACAATGAGCAACGGCCCGGGTCTTCGAAGAGACGCCGGGCCGTTTTGCCTTAATGGCTAACCCACGCTTTCCTTCGCAACTTCAATGAACTTACTTAATCGCCCTCGCAAGTCGTCGCGAGCCGCTCGAAACGCTGCAAGCCTGGTTTGTTCAGCACCGCCCACCGCTGGTGGATCCTCTATGCTCCAATGAATCCGGCGCGTTGCCCCCGGAAAGATCGGACATTTCTGTTTCGCATTGTCGCAAACGGTAATTACATAGTCGAACGGTTGCCTGGTGAATTCGTCGATCGACTTGGAACGATGACCGGATATGTCAATGCCGATCTCGCGCATCGCCTCGATAGCTTCGGCCCTGACAAAGCTTGGTTCGAGCCCGGCACTCTCGACGGCAAACGCGGCCCCTCCGTCGTGACGCAACAGTCCTTCAGCCATCTGACTGCGGGCAGAGTTGCCCGTGCAAAGAATCAACACTCTTGTGCGATCACTCATTGTTTTTCTTCTCGTGAGCACGCCTTACCTACGGCTCCGCTGCCGCACGGCGCGCTAAGCCAGCATCACCGTCCGATACCCAAGGGTGCGGGAGCGCAGCATGCCGAGGCAACAGTTGCTACAGACTCAACTTCGTCGTTCGCCTCCTCCACTTTGTTGCCACACTCGCAAGCCGCAGTTTCCGGCAGATTGTCTTTAAGCACAACGAAGACTTCCCACTCGTTGCCATCAGGGTCCCGCACCCACGTTTTGTCTTGAGTCGCATAGCAGCAGTTTGTCTGCATCTCGTCGCGAGTAACCAGGCCGGAGCCTACCCACTTGTCACGCATCGCCAGCACGTCGTTGGTTGACGCGACCTGAATGCCGAGATGCGAGAGGGCGCCTCTACCGTTAAAGGCAACCTCGTTGAGCGTCAAATTCAAAGGCGGGTTTTGCACGTCGAACTTGGCGTATCCAGTCCTAACCTTGCTGGGTTCAATGTTCAGCATCTTCCGATAAAACTCCAGGCTTTTTTGGACGTCGTGAACGTTCAGAGCCAAATGCGCCTTCAGTGCGTGCACCGTGTTTTCTGACTTGCCTTCCATGTCTTCCTCCTCTATATTTTCATATGCGCTGAAGCGAATGTGAAAGCAGCTTACACCCGAGCAACACATCTGTCAAGACGCATGTGATATTTTTTCATGGTGCGGATATGGGGATTCAAATCAGCGTTATGACTGTGGACGACTGGGAGGTCGTGCGTTCGATCTACGTCACCGGCATCGCAACCGGGCAAGCGACTTTCGAAACGGAGCCGCCAACCTGGACGAATTGGAACAATGCCCACTTGCCCGCGCCGCGCCTGGTCGCCATTTCCGATGAAAGAATTGTCGGGTGGGCGGCGCTAAGCCCGGTCTCCGCGCGCCACGTGTACGCGGGAGTCGCGGAAGTGAGCGTTTACGTCGCCGAGGAAACACGTGGCCAGGGAATTGGGGCATTGCTGCTCGAAGCCCTTGTAAGAGAATCGGAGCAGAATGGCATTTGGACTCTGCAGGCCAGCATCTTTCCTGAGAACGCAGCCAGCATTTCGTTACACAACTCGTGCGGGTTTCGTGAGGTTGGAACCCGCAAACGAATTGCCAGGATGAAAGGGGTCTGGCGTAACACGCTTCTTTTTGAACGACGCAGCAAATTAGTTGGTGCTGACTAGTTTTGAACGCAAGACCCGGATAGAAACCAGCGCCCTTTCAGACGTAAATTAGTCTCTGAATAAGGAACTGTGGAGCGGTCAAAATCGTAATAACTAAACTACCAAAACGGTAAATAAATACAGCATGGGCAACCAAGAATATAGCATCGCATTTCTCTTCAAAGCGCTCGCGGATCACACTCGTTTGCGGCTGATTAATCTCATTGGAGACGATGAGGTTTGCGTGTGCTTCTTCGTCGAAGTGTTGAAGATAAATCAGCCGAAAATCTCGCGGCATCTTGCTTACCTGCGCCGTGCGCGGGTGGTTTCTGCGCGTCGCGAAGGCAAGTGGATTCATTACCGACTGGTTGAGCCGCCAGACCCGCATGCCGCCAACATCTTTCGTGAAGTGCGGGCCGGGCTGCCAAACGATCCGGCGATGAAAGGCGATCGCGCCCGACTCGAGAAGATTTGCTGTGCGCCGCGACTTCCCGTTCAACTCCAGCGAGCGCCGATTCCCGCTAGTCTGCTGGCCTAACAAGGTGTCATAAACAAAAAGGACCAAACAATGAGTTTTTCAGTCAATCGATGTCACATGAGCAAGGGCGACACCTTGTTTCTTTACACCGATGGCCTGTCGGAGAGTTTGGATGGCGCGGGCAACGAATTTGGCGCGGAGCGCCTGGCGCGGCTCTTGAACGACAACCATAGTCTTTCGCCCGACTCGCTCCTGTCGCTGTGCAGGCAGGAGTTGCATGCTTTCGCAGAAGGAAGAGTGCCTGGAGACGACTTGACACTGATGGCGATCAGGCGCACAAAGTGACTGCTTCCTTCTTAGTTGCTGGGCACTTTCGGATGCTGTCTCTGACGGCTTGGCCGTTGAGGTGCGGGGCCACGGCCGGTCGTTGCGCCGACCCCGCGGCCCAGAAAAGGGGGGTAGAACCCACCCGCCCAGACCCAGGAAACCGAAAAAGAAAGGCCCCCCACACCCCCCAATACCCCCCCCC
>JANMQG010000051.1:0-6958 GCA_031370285.1 Chloracidobacterium sp.
AGACCAAACTCGGTAACGGGTAATCGAGCGCCAGTGTTGTGACGGCCTTCGCGACTTGTAAGCGTATACAGCCTATCACTGGCGCACTCGAGTTTCATCTCGTTATCTGCTTGTCGCAGACGAGCAAGGGGGCTCGGTAGCGACCGGGTTCGTAGGTATCACCTAAGACCAGCGGTAACTGTACCCGCTCTGCTCCTCTAAACAAACGCTGCAAACACTTCATTCGAAAGCAGAGCGCCGGCTCGCGTGAGCTTTAGCAAATCGCCATTGCATTCGATCAAACCCGCCTTGCGAAAACGCGTCAGATCCTTTTCATGTACCTCGCGCAAGTCGGCGCCAAACGCCCGGCTGTACTCTTCGAAGCTGAAGCCCTGCATCATCCTTAACCCGAGAAACACGGCTTCCGCCTGGCGGTCGACTTCGCTCAACCGAGTTTCGTCCACAATCGCTGTCCCGCCGGGCTCGATCATTTCCATGTAGCGCCCCAGGTCACGTTCATTCGCCCAGCGCCGAAACCCGCCATCGTAAGAATGCGCCGAACAGCCGAAGCCATAGTAAGGCGCTGCAGTCCAGTATTTGGTGTTGTGTCGCGATTCAAGTGCCGGCAAACAGAGATTGGAGATTTCATAGTGCTCGTAGCCGGCCTCGACGGCCCGGTCAAGCATCACTTCATACATGTCCGCGGCGAGGTCTTCGTCGGGCTTTGGTTGCAAGCCACTCTCGATGTGATTCGCGAGCGGCGTTCCCTGGTGGACTTCCAACAGATAGAACGACAGGTGTTCGGGGCGCAGCGCGAAGGCTTCATCGAGGTTGCTGCGCCAGCCCGCCATCGTCTGGCCGGGCAGGCCGGCAATGAGATCGAAACTGATGTTATCGAAGCCGGCGTCACGCAAATACCGAAACGTCCGGCGCGCGTCGTCCGCACTGTGGGAGCGACCGAGGCGAGCGAGTTCACCATCGTCAAAAGTCTGTGCGCCAAAGCTGGCGCGATTGACGCCAAGGCTGCGAAACGCGGCGAGCGTTTCCTGCGTGACCGTGCCGGGATTGATCTCCATGGTCACTTCCGCGTTCGCGCCAACCGTGAAGCGCCGGTGCACAGCGTTCAGGAGCGTCTCCAACTGGCCGGGCGAGAGCAGCGATGGCGTGCCGCCACCAAAATAGATCGTATCGACTGTTTCCGGCGGATCGACCACACGCCAGGATCCAATTTCGCTAACCAGGGCGCTAACGTAACGCTCCGCCGTTTCAGCGCTGTACCTGCCGGTGGCGAAATCGCAATACGAGCAGCGCGAACGGCAAAATGGTATGTGAATGTAAATTCCGGCTGGCTTCATCTTATATATCCACAGAGTACGCAGATTACACAGATTTTTCCAATCCCCGGCCTTGGGAGGGCTTGAACTCAACTGCCGCTATTTGAGGTCTGGTCAGCTTTCAGGGCTCTATGAAATTTGCGTAATCTGTGTAATCTGCGGATTCCTACTTCCCGATTCGGCGCAGGCTGCCGTCGCCGCTAATCGACTTGCTCAGCCCGCGGCTCACGCGTTCAGCTTCTGCAAACACGCGCAGAAAGTTTTCACCCAGAATCTTGCGAATGTCCTGCTCGCTATAACCGCGCTTCAAAAGCTCATAAGTGATATTCGGCAGCATCGAAACATCCTGCGCGCCTTCGGGCATGTCCACCGCGCCATCAAAGTCCGCGCCGAGTCCGACATGATCGATTCCCGCAACCTTCACGATGTGATCGATATGATCGATCAGCTTCGAAAGCGGCAATGGCGGCAGCGGCATGGACGCGTCGAGCTTGTCACCTTCCTCCGCCAATCGTTCCGGGTCGTCTTTGTACTTCTCGTTGAGTGCGTCCTGTTGCTCTTTATGCAGGCGGTTGCGTTCGTCGTTCTGCGGCGTGACGGTCGCCGCGTCAACGAAGACACTGTAGAAATTTACCTGCACCACACCGCCATTCTTCGCGATGCGCCGCAGCAGATCATCAGGAATGTTGCGCGGCACGTCGCTGAGCGCACGTGCGGACGAATGCGAAGCGATGATCGGCGCCTTCGAAACGTCGAGCGCATCGCTCATCGTCTCGTCAGAAACGTGCGACACGTCGACCAGCATTCCCAGCCGGTTCATCTCGCGCACAACTTCTTCACCGAACGGCGACAAGCCATGATGCTTCTTCTCGCCGCGCCCGGCGTCCGCCCAATCATTGGTGTTGTTCCAGGTGAGCGTCATGTAGCGAACGCCGAGACGATGAAACTCGCGCAAGGTGGCGAGGGAGTTCTCAATCGCGTGTCCGCCTTCAATGCCCAGCAGCGCAGCAATTTTCTTCTGTTTCTTGGCGCGCCGGATGTCGGCTGCGGAAGTGGCTAACATCAGGTCGTTTGGATGACGTTCGACGGCGCGATAAACCGAATCGATCATGTCGAGCGTGCGCCGCGCTGCTCCGCCATGCGCGACGTACCACGGTCTCACGTAAAGCGAAAAGAATTCGGCCGTCAGTCCGCCCTGCTTCATTGCTGCAATGCTGGTGCGATAAGGCACCGGCGGCGTGCCGCTGAGATCGTAATCATCGTTCGTCATCGGCGTCGTCACGTCGTTGTGCGTGTCAATGACGATGGCTTTGCGATGAATTTCGAGCGCTTTCTTCCAGAGCGCTTCGTCGCGCTGCGGTGCAGTTGATGTCTTTGGTTGTGCAGGTTGAGTCGTTCGCGGCGCGCCGGTGGAACCGACCATTGAGCAGCAGAAGGCAAGCAACAGAACAAAAGTGATGAAAGGGAAAGTGCGATGTGGTTTCATGTCGTAGAGATTTATCACAAAGCCGGCGAAGACCGAAAGAGGCTGGCGTCAGTTCTTCGCGGCCTGCTTTGCGGAAAGGCGCTGGCCGCTGTGCGGAAAGGCGCTGTTGTTTTCGCTCCGGTAGGAGCGAAATGTTTATGGCACTCGTTTTCCTAAATCAAGCTAGAATTTTGAATTCGCTCGGATGGCTATAAACATTCGGCCCCTACGGGGCGAAATGCAGAGACCTTCCGCACATCAGGCGGCGAAGCCGCGCACGTAACTGTGGCGAGCCACATTCCGACGGCAGCACTTTCGAGCTATCATCTGCATGATGTCTATCCTAATCGCCGAAGACAACGTGGCTCAGCGCCACTACCTGCGCGAGATTCTGCAAAAGGAATTTCCAGCGCACGCGCCCATTGTCGAAGCCGCCGACGGTGAAGAGACGGTGAAGCTCGCGCTCGAACACAAGCCGGACGTTTCCATACTCGACATTCAGATGCCCAAGCTCTCGGGCGTGAAGGCAGCACGCGCGATCTGGCGTGAGTTCCCGTCGGCACGCATCATTTTCTGGACGCAGTTTCCCCACGAGATTTATATCAACGAGATTCGCAAGATTGTGAAGTCAGTCGAGCCACCGCCGGCTTACGGTTTCATTCACAAGAACAATCCGGAATCGCGTTTCCTGCGCTTCGTCGCCGCGGTGCTCGAGGACGGCGCTGACATGATCGATCCGGCGTTCAAAGATTCGTTCAAGCGGCCACTGCTCACCGAGTTTGAATCAGAAGCGCTTTACTACCTGGCGCTCGGCCTCTCGAACTGGGCGATCGCGCGCAAGTGTTCGCTCAGTCTGCGCGGCGTCGAGAGCCGTTTGGCCACGCTCTACGAAAAACTTTTCATATCGATCGCTGAAGGCACTGAACACGAGGCTTACGAAAAGCTCGCCTACAACGTGCGCACGCGCGCCTTCTTCGAGGCGTTGCGACGCGGCTTGCTGAACAACGATGAACTGGAAAAAGCCGCGCAGGAACAGGAAGCGTGGATTGATCGCGATCGGAAAAAGTTCAGCGAAGAGCAGAAGCGCGAGGCGGGGACGCGGAAACGGAGTTGACGGGGAGACGCGGCTATAGTGACGGAAGGAAAATGCCCAGGCCCGAAGGGCCGACATTTAGTAGCCGCGTCCGTAAGGGCGTGGGTGAGAAGGTTTGTTAGGGAGTCAGAGCGGCGAAGGTGCGACATAACCGAGTGTCGGCCCTTCGGACCTCGCCATCAAAGAAGTCAATCCACGACCTCACGGTCGTGGCTATTGAATGACGGCCCTGCGCGCCTCCCTTTCTTCCCTGCCTTCTGCCTACTACTTACTGCCTTCTGCCTTTTCCTGCTGCTGCCGCCTGCTCCTGCCTCCTCGCAAGTCGCTGAGTCTCAACCCAGTCCTTCCCCGTCACCATCGCCATCCCCTTCGCCATCGCCATCGCCGACACCGGTAACCGGTCTGCATCAATGGGGCGCCGTCACACTTTTTCATGGTCTGCCCTCGGATCGTGTGCACGCAATCGCACAGGGACCGGATGGTGCAATGTGGTTTGGGACCGAAGCGGGTTTAGCAAAATTCGACGGGCGCAGAACTCAAACCGTCACCATTCCCGATTTGTCCGGCCGAATTCTGGCGCTGCAAACCGATCAAGGAGGCGGGCTGTGGATTGGCACCGATGCCGGCGCCGCGCGGTTGATTGATGGCCGCTTTGAAGTGATATCTGAGATCGCCGGCAATTCGATCACCAGCATCCTCGCGCCGGAAACTGGCCGCGTGTTGCTGACAACGGAGCGCGGAAATATTTTTGAATGTCGACTGGAAGCAGACGGCTCGCGACATACAACTCCGCTTTTGAATCAACCACTGGAGAGCGCAGACCGCGAACATCCGGGACCACTCGCTTTTACCAGCGTCGCGCTGCTGAATAATCAGGTCATGGCCGGCTCGTTGAGCCGCGGCTTGTTGACAATCACCGACGGCATGGCGCGCGAACGTGAAACGGGGCCGTCGGCTTTTTTCGTCCGCGCGTTGTTTGTTGACGAAGCCAACAAACTTTGGGTCGGCACGCGCGCAAAAAAGGACGAGCCCGGCTTGTTGACCGGAAACAGCGCTGCCGATCTGGTTCGCAATGAAACTCCAACCGGAACAGTTGCGACCATTCGCAACATTGGTCACGATGTCTGGGTTGCAACCGACGGGAATGGAGTGTTTCTTTTTGCTGACGACAAGAAAGTACAACGGTTAACTTTTGATGGAACCAGCGGCGGCCTGCGTTCGGATCACGTCTACGCCATCTTCCAGGATCGCGAAGAAGTAGTCTGGTTTGGGACTGATCGGGGAGTTTGTCGTTACGATCCAAACGCCGCGCGCCTGGAATCGGTGGGCAACAGTTCCGAAAGCAATTTCATTCGCACGTTTTATCAAACCTCCGCCGGGCATCTACTGGCAGGCACTAACCGCGGGCTTTTTGTTTACGACACATCGTCGTCCCTTTGGAAAACGGTTCCCGGTTTGGGCGGCAACATCATATACAGTTTGGCTGAGGACAACGCGGGCAGGTTGCTGGTCGGGTCGGCGTCAGGCTTCTTCGTCGGGCTGCAAATGTCCCGGGAGACGAAGATCGAGTCCCTGACTTTTAGCAGAGCCGAAGCCAGCTCCGGCAGTACCGACGGCATCGGCAGCATCCGTGCTATCGCTTCGTTTCGCGATTCGACCTATATCGCGAGCTACGGTCGCGGCGTCGAAAAGTTTGACGCCAACCGTCTCACAAACCTCTGGACCGTCAGTTCTACGCTCCCGCGCGACGTCATCAGTCTTTTTGCCGACGGCGAGCGACGGCTGCTGGTCGGCAGCGCCAGCGATGGAGTGTTTGCTTATGATGGCAGCGAAGTGAAACCCGATCCGGCGTTTGCCAAACTCAAGGGCAGCACCGTGCGCTCGATTCAAAGCACGCCTGACAAGAGATTGTGGTTTGCCACCAATCGCGGCGTTTATGCGTGCAAGGAAGGCAGCGATTGCCTGCTGGCTGCGCCCGGCGTTGAGGGACGTTTCCTCGTACCTGACCCGGCCGGAAAACAAAACGAGATCTGGTGCGCCACGAGCGGCTCGGGGTTATTGAAGATTCGGATTGACGATCAGGTTGGCGCGGTTGTTTCCCAGCTCGATGCCGAACAGGGGCTGCCATCGCAAAATGTTTTTGCAGTGCAACCGCAATCCAAGCCTGACAAGAGCGAATCGTTGTTGATTGGCACCAGTCGCGGCATCGCTCGCTACCGGCCGGACCGGGTGTCACCGACGCTTTACGCAACCCGCGTCGTAAGCAAGCGGGTCCACTCCGCCGGCGAGTTGCAGTCAGGACTCTATCTCGAGTATCCGCAAAACAGTCTGCTGCTGGACGTCGCCGCAATTAACAGTCGCACTTTCCCCGAGCAGTTTCAGTATGCGTTCACGCTGGTGGACGCGAATAGCACCGTGATCAAGCAAAAGCTTTCGCGCGAATCGCAGTTCACCATGGAAGGGCTGCGCCCCGGCAAGTATCGCGTCACCGCGCGCGCGTTCAGCAAGGACCTGGTCGCGTCCGAGCCTTTGTCGTTTGAGTTGAGTATTGCCAGGGCGCCTTTTCCCTGGACCTCAACGGGGCTGGCGATCTTGCTGGCCCTGGCGCTGCTGGCCTTGATCTGGGCGATCCTGGAAAGGCGACGAATCGCACGCACGAGCGCGGCGCTGGTTGACGCGAACAACGAATTGGCCGATGCCCGTTTGAATCTCGCGAATGAAGCAGAGCGTGAACGTCGACGGATCGCGCGCGATCTCCACGATCAAACGCTCGCCGACCTGCGCCACCTGTTGATGCTCAGCGATCAAGTGCCGGCGAATGGCGAAGCCGGCAAGCAACTCGACAGAATCGTGTTGCGTACGGAGATCGAATCCATCTCGCAGGAGGTGCGCCGCATATGTGAAGACTTGAGTCCGTCAGTGCTCCAGAACGTTGGCTTCGCCGCAGCGCTGGAGTTTGCACTGTCGCATGCGGTACAGGACGTGCCGGCTGACAGAAGGTTTGATTATGAGTTTGTCTGCGACGAGGCGCTGGAGGAACGTGCGCAACTGCCGCGCAATGTGCAGATGCAGGTCTACCGCATGGTG
>JANMQG010000114.1:0-3014 GCA_031370285.1 Chloracidobacterium sp.
TGCGCCAGCCTGAATCCGACGGCATTGACCCATCGCCAGCGCCTGAGGTTGCCGATGATGACGAGAACAAGGCCTCCAACGACGAACGCGACAAGGGCGAAGTGCAGCATTAGCACGACATCCACAAGCAACTGGTACGGCAGGTCGTCGCGCACTTAAGATGCCTGAACGTTCACAATGAGGCGCGCGCTCCGCTTCATGGCGCGCCGGCTCTCGAACGAAAGTGAGGCTTCTTCACCGCCTTTGTCCCGGCTGCCTCAAGTCCATTGTGTCGATATTGCCGTCCGTCGCTTCGGGTCTGGCCAAAAATTGGAGCCATAGGAAGCCGAGCGTTCCGGCCGTCAGCGATGCCAGAAGAATTGCCATTTTCGAGGCGTTTATGGTCTCCGCATTTCCGGCAAAAGCGAGATTGGTAATGAAAATTGACATCGTGAATCCGATGCCGCCCAGAATCCCGGCCCCGGCAATATGCCGCCAATTCAGATCGGGGGGCAAGCGGCATAGGCCGCTTGCAACGGCGACGAAACACAGCAAGGTCACACCCAAAGGTTTGCCCAGAACCAGGCCCGCGGCGATGCCGACGGTGTTCGTGCTCGTCACGTTTTGCATCCAGTCCGCGCCTACAAAGATCCCCGTATTTGCAAGGGCGAAAATCGGCAAGATGATGAACGCAACGGGTTTGTGCAAGAAATGTTCGAGCTTGTGTGAGGGTGACTCTTCGTCGTCGTCTTTGGCGGAGAACGGGATTGCAAAGGCGAGCATGACACCGGCTATCGTCGCGTGAACGCCTGACTTGAGCATGAGAAACCACATCAACGCGCCGCCAAGCAGGTAAGGAACGAGGGACATTACCCGGAAACGATTCAACGCAATGAGCAGGGCCCAAACTGCCAAAGCACCAGCAAGGTACCAAACCGAAAGTTGCGCAGTGTAGAAAGCGGCAATGATGACGATCGCGCCCAAGTCGTCTATGACGGCGAAAGCCACGACAAACACTTTCAGCGACGCGGGAATACGGTTTCCGAGAATGGCCAGAACCCCAAGAGCAAACGCGATGTCGGTTGCCATCGGAATCCCGATCCCGGCTTGCGATGGCGTCCCCGCATTGAGTGAGAAATGAATCAGGGCAGGCGCGGCCATTCCGCCGATCGCCGCATAAATCGGCAGAAGGGCGTTGTTGAAGTTTGACAGTTCACCGACGTAAAGCTCGCGTTCGAGTTCCAGGCCGATGAGCAGAAAGAAAATTGCCATCAGCGCATCGTTGGTCCAATGCTCGATGCTGAGGCCTCCGAGATGCGTCTGCCAAAAGCCCAGATAATCTGCGCCGTTCGAGGAATTTGCAATCAAGAGCGAGATTGCAGTGCAGATGATCAGCAGAATCCCGCTCGACTTTTCGGAGTTGAAAAATTCCTGGAACGTGTTTGACAAGGTTTCCTCGACAATGCTGATAGTCGCCTTTGGATGAGCACATCAAGAGCGTGCGGTTTTCACGCCGGGCGCATAACGCTCGCCTTCACACACCGCCGACAAGCGAAGCGAGCAGGGCACCAACAGCGCAACCGTTGGGCGGTCGGGTGCAGGGCGCTGTCAACGCCCATCAGCGCCCCACGCGAATATCAATCTCCCGGTCAACGTATGTCCATTCTTCTGTTTCGCGAAGCTCATGCACCAACTCATCGAAGGCAGCAGAATCTGACGGCGCGTACTCGAACCACGTCAAGAAATCGAAGGGCTCGTTCTCTCCGAGGTCACGGCAGTGATGCAGGCGTCGGGCAACTGCAGGCAGATACCGCAGCCCTTTAGCTACGTGCTTCGAGCTTTCCTCAAAAATCTTTCGGCGTTCGTCTTGTGCGAGGGCCCACCACGAGGCGGTCTTGCGAATAGGGATCAGGGCAGCGCAAGTTGCTGGAGGGCGACCGAGTGTCAGTTGATTTGCCAGAAGCTGGTCTTTCTCCAGTCGAACCAGGTAGCGCTCGTTGCTTGTGGTTCCACGGAGGAGCCACTTCGCGCCTTCGGGCACCTCTGGTACGGCCCCGGCAACGGTGTTCAACCTCTCAACATCGGCAAGGGCCTCGCCGGCGACGGTGCTCATATTCACAACTCGCCATGGACCGATCTCACCGCCTACGAAAGAAAAGAGCCGGGTATTCATTTCGGTGGTCGTCTCCTTAACGCCGCATCTCGGCCGCCGAAGGTGGTCGGTCGCAATAGTTGGCTAAGCAGCAACCTCGACATACTCGACACCGAATAAATCGGCAACGTGTCATGGACCTTCTTGCTTGAATCGGAGCGAAGGGTGCACAGGATTCGCCGCCCATATCCGGTATGCGGCCTCCGCTTTGGTTCGCACTGCCTCCGGCGCGTCGCTCAAAAGCTCTCGAAACTCTCGGGTGGTGTGCGACAGCACGCCCTACAGGGGCACCGTCAAATTCTACTCGCTGCTCTCAATCCGGTCTAACGCCTTGCTGTGCCGCGGGCCAGCACGACGGCTAAGGAGACGCGACGCTTGCAGCCCGTCGGCATCAGCATGGGGTTAGACGACAGGCTTTTCATTACTGCGTGTACTCCCCTTTACCTTTCGGGTATTGCTTTTCCCAATCGCGGCCGTTGAACTGCCTGATGCTCATTTCCTCTATCGTGCCCGGGTCGAGACAACGAGCGTTAACACTGAAACCATCGGGATGCGAACGCGGCACGTAGAAGGACTTGATGCCACATACCGGACAGAACAAGTGCTTCGCCGTGTGGGTGTTGAAGCTGTAGGTGATCAGCGTCTCACTTCCGGAAAGCAGCTTGAAGCGATCCGCGGGAACGAGAAGGTGCAGGTAACCCGCCTTGTTGCATAGGGAGCAATTGCACTCCGAGACCTGAAGATTCGCGGGTGCGATCACCTCGAATCTGACACGACCACAGTGACAACCCCCGGTGTGTGTGATCACGCGTTCTCCTTTTCGTCTAACTTGCCGCGCTAGCCGGCCGCGCGCTTTCGCGACGTCCGCGTCGAGCGTGTGGTG
>JANMQG010000117.1:0-7760 GCA_031370285.1 Chloracidobacterium sp.
GTGGCTAGCTGCCAAGCACTATTCATTTAATCGGCGGCCGGCTGGGGAGAACTTTTCTCTTGACAGCCCTTTCATAGAACCGCTCCCGGTTCTGCATTCATCGACCCACGATACAAGAATTGTTTTCAAACTGATGAGCCCTCGGACGATGAGTGATAAATCCTCAGTCCTGCTCTTCTTCATTGACGGCTTGGGAATCGGTTCGCATGGGGCTTTCAATCCCCTGGATGGCCTTGCCGATGCCGAGCCACTGGCGATATTTCGCGACGAACAGCTGGCGACCATCTTCGATGGCATCGTTGTTCCCACTGACGCTTGTCTTGGAATTGAAGGCCGGCCGCAGAGCGCCTCCGGGCAGACGACAATCCTAACCGGTATCAACGCTCCTGCATTGCTCGGCTACCACAAACAGGGATTTCCCAACAGCGCCATGTTGGAAATCATCCGCGAGCATTCTATCTTCCTGCAATTAACTCGCGCGGGGATTGAGCCAATCACGTTTGCGAACACCTACACCCAGAAGTTCTTCGACGAGCGTCCGCGCTGGGTCTCGGCTACGACAGCGGCGGTTGAGGCAGCCGGACTGCGTTTCCGAACCGTGCCTGACCTAAACGCCGGGCGTGCCGTCTATCAGGACTTCACCAATGCCGTGCTCATTGAGCGAGGCGAGGACGTCAAGCCACGCAGGCCTGACGAAGCTGCGACTGTGCTCGCGCGCATCGTTGGCGAGAATCGCTTTACGCTTTATGAATACTTCATCACTGACAAGGTCGGGCACAAGCAGGATATCCAGGCTGCGAAGCTGGTGCTCAGGAATCTTGCCAGCCTAATTAGAGGAGTGTTAACGGGAATTGATTTAAGTCGCACATCCGTTATACTCACCAGCGATCACGGCAACATTGAAGATCTTTCTTCGCGCAATCACACGCTGAATGCAGTACCAACTATCGTTTGGGGCCTTAACCGCAAGCGCATCGCAAGTCGCATTAAGAGTCTTGCAGACATAACACCAGCTATAGTTGAAACCTTGACTGAGAAAGCTGCCGGGCACACATGACCTCAGCACAGCATTCTGCGAAATCCCAGCACAGCCACACCGGCGATAAGAACAACCCTCGCGAAGTATTTGGTTGGAAGATGTATGATTGGGCCAACTCCGCCTTTTCGACCACCATTGTCGGCGCGCTTTTTGGACCATACCTTACGGAGATAACGCAGCGGGTGGTTGGGGAAAACGGGACTGTCTTGAGTCTTGGCCCGTTGGGAGCAATCACCTCCAAGTCGTTCTTTCCCACCTGCGTTTCCGTTGCGGTGTTCCTGCAAATATTCCTGTTGCCGATTCTCGGCAGCATCGCAGACTACTCCAATCTTAAGAAGAAGATGATGGCTTTGTTCTGCTACATCGCAGTGGCTGCGACCTGCCTGATGTATTTCATCGACGGCAACCTCTACTGGCTCGGTGGCATTCTCTTCATTGTCGCGAATCTCGGTTTTGGCGCAGCGGTCGTGTTCTACAACGGCTTTCTCAACGAAATAACTACCGAAGATCAGCGCGACAAAGTGTCGAGTCGAGGCTTCGCTTACGGTTACCTCGGCGGCGGACTGTTGCTCGCGCTCAACTTTCTATTAGTAAAGAGCGCGCCGCGATTGGGCATGGATCCATACCTGGCGGTACGCCTTTCTTTCCTGTCAGCCGGGGTGTGGTGGGGCGCCTTTGCTCTGATCACGTTTGCCAGCGTGAAGACGCGCGCGGCCGAGAAATTACTGCCGCCCGGGAAGACGTATTTGACGGTTGGGTTTTCCGAACTCGGCCGAACGTTTCGAGAACTGGCGCGTTTACGTTTTACGCTCAAGTATCTCATCGGCTACTTGTTCTTCAACGATGGTATTCAAACCGTGATCAGCATGGCCTCAGTCTTCATAGCCCAGGAGCTTTTCATCGCGCGCGGTCTCAAGACCGATCAGTCGTTTCTGTTGCTTATCTTTCTGATGGTTCAGTTCGTCGCGATCTTTGGCGCGCTGTTTTTTGAACGGCTCGCTTACGCGATCAATACCAAGAACGCCATCATGGTTTCGCTGGTGTTGTGGGCAGCCGTGGTGATTTACGGCTACGGCTTTCTGCACACGACGAAGGACGCCTGGCTGATGGGCGCGGTCATTGCGATTGTACTGGGCGGCTCTCAGGCGCTGTCGCGATCGCTTTTCTCGCGGATGATTCCAGCCGGCAGAGAGGCTTCGTTCTTTGGTATTTATGAGGTTTCGGAGCGCGGCACTTCCTGGATGGGGCCGCTCGTATTCGGTGCGGTGGTGGCCGCAACAAATTCCTACCGGCAGGCTTTGCTATCGCTAATCTTGTTCTTCGTAGTTGGCGCGGTTGTTCTCTATCTTACTGACACTGACAAAGCTATTCATGAAGCCGGCAACTTGCTGCCGAAAGAAGCAGCAACCAGCGAGTAAGCCGAAGTTCGATGAACTTTAGGAAGCCCTGATCAAGTACCGCGAAGCGGTTGCGACCTTCAGCCCAGGGTTGCCGCCGCGGCTACCCTGGGATGTCTTGATCAGAGGCTCCTTTAGTTTGTCGTATTTTGTCGGTGCCTCATTCTGGGCTACGCGACAAACTGAAGTTCATCGGACAACAGCCTCAGCCCACCATCTTTTTTTGCTTACCGTTCGACGTTTTCTCAATGCACTCGCGGGAACAATACACTGACGATCCCGCTCTGTTCCCAATCGCGCGGCCCGCTGGTATCCAGGTCCCACAACCGACACAGCGAACCAACTTCCCATCGGATTTGGCAGCCGGACTACTGGACTTCCCGCCGGCATTGATTGGCGAGTCGGCCATAGTTTTTGCAACGCCGCCGAAAATTTTCTTCAAGACCAGAATGTACGGGTAGATGCGGGAATATAGAAGTAGCAGCAGGAGGGAAAACAGCGCAGCAATGACTAGGAATTTCAAGACTGACTCCAGGCGTCTCGGCTCTCGCTAACTTTTATCTTCGCCCGGCTTGCCGGTTCCAGGGGCATACGTGATATCAACGTTGCGCCGGCGCGGGGCCGGATCCGTGGCCCGGCGCCGTGGAGTTGATTCGCGATTGCGGCGATCCACGCTACCCGGGGGCAAACCCTTGCCGTGCACGGCCTCCTCCAGAATGCGTGTGATCTCCTGCGAAAGAGTCCGATGCTCGGCTGCGGCGCGCCGCCGCAGAGACTCTTTCAAGTGGCTGGGCACGTACGCGCCAATAAAAACTCCCTTACGATTCGCCATCTGCTGCGGCCTCTCTTTCAGCGTTTTGGTAAACTGGTGAAGCTCTGGAATGTGTTCTTGCCCAGCGAAGTGAAACAGATCTATAAGCCGAATTCTGTACTCCGAATCTCGGAGTGGCGATCATTCATCTAGTCCAACTGTTGCCAGATTGGATCAAGCGATCTACCCGGAGGTCGTAGCAGCTTTTGATTTCTCAAAAACTACTTCGGGCGGGCAGCCCTGTTGACGCCTCCCTATTTGATCTTGCACTGCGAGGAGTTTGCCTGGCCGCATGTGTCACCACACACGCCGGTGCGCTCTTACATTAAGCCCTTGCGGGGCCGCACCATTTCACCCATCACCGCAGTTCGAAAACCGCGGCTGGTTTGTTTTCTGTTGCACTTGTCGTCGCCCGTTACCGGGTGCCCCGCCGTTAGCGGGCTCGCTGCCCTGCAGTGTTCGGACTTTCCTCTCCTGGACCGGAACTCAACCCTGATAATTCAGATATAATCCGAAAATGAAGGATTTGAGCGACTAATTCCAGCAGCGACCGCCCGACCTGTCCCACTCGCTGAGCCCGCAGAGTATACCAAGGCGTGTTCAACCCGTACAGCCCGTGCGTAGAAAACTTAAACCGTGAGTAAGACAGGCATTCTTGCCTGTCTGATTCGAAATTCGTTTACTTCAAAATGGACAGGCAAGAATGCCTGACCTACCTAGCCGAAGTATTTGAAGCCAACTCGCAAACTGTCGAGCAGCTTTGGCGAGACAGTCAGCGCCAGTGTCATCGATGACACACTATGGGAAAGGGCTAACGCCAAGAGATTGGGTTGCCGTTGATAAACGGCTGCCCAAACTAAACCGCCGGCAAGAGTCAAGATGGCGAGCAGTGGATTCGGAAGGTGAAACAAGCTGAAGACGACTGCGACCAGCACGATGCTCTTCGGTCCCTGCCCTAGCGCCAACTGGGCGCGGCGATTTATGAAACCGTTGAGAGCGTATTGCTGAAACAGGGCCCACAGCGGCAGCAGCAGAAACCGGTTGCGCCACGGCGCTACCGTTACCGAGTAGCTCGTGAACCAGGCCACCGCCACTACCACGATCAAGATCAGCGCGGTTGGTAATAACAACAAACGGCACGCGGCGAGAAAGTTGTCAGTCCGAAAGCCGATGTCCTGTAGGGTCTCGCCGCGCTCCCTGTGAGAGAAGAGCATGAGGCCCAGGGCTAGAAGAACAGGAACTGCAGCGCTCAGCTTGCTTCTTCCCGCAAACGAAAGCACCACCCACTCAACCAGCAGGCACGAAGTGACTACAGACAGAGTCTCCCAAAGAGCGAGCGCTTGCTCTGGTTTCGTTGATAAAGCGACGTTTTTGGTTTCCGCCTGCATAACCGTCAAAACCTGTTGACTCCGTAGAGCATTACTATCTGATCAAGAGCAAACAGCTTTCCGTCGTTACCTAACGAAAACTCAATGGGATCGCCGAGGAGTTGGAGAGACTTCCGGGTGCCGTGGCCACTGCCATGCAAAGCGTAGATTCGCGCCTCGTGATCCCCGACCGGCAAAGATGTGACTACGAACGTGTATCCGTGCCACGGGTCCTTCGCCCAACCTGCGGCCGAAACATCAGGCCGATACCTGTCCGCGACTCCAGCTGCAACAAACTTCCCGTCAACAAAAAGTTGAACCTCGACGCGTTCCCACGGCGACGCATTGTTGACCGCCCAACCTGATATTCCCGTTTCAGTCACTTCGCCCCAGCCATGAAAATAGGGAGGCAGCACGGTGATGAACGTGAAAACGGCAAGCGCGCCGACGACAAGCGTCTCGACGATCGACTTTCCGATCAATATGTGGACCAATCTGGTTGATGGAGTCTTCATCACTTTTCGAGGCGCGTCATTGTAACGCAAACTGTTAGTTTGCGTGACGTTGCGATCGCCTCAGGAAGGACAGGGTACTGCCTGGCCTGCCGTCGCAAACTAACAGGCACGCGTTACATGAAAAAAGGCGGCCTCGAAAAGGCCGCCCTCGATTTAATTCGTTCTGGATAAATATCAGTTATCGGGTTGTAACCTCGATGCGATCGCCTTTTTGCAAAACCGGATCGGGAGTCTTACCACTCTGAATTTTTCTCAGGTTGAATTCTTCCGAGGTCAGCTTGCCGTCAGCACCTTGTCGCGAAACTCTGACTCTTGAGTCGGCGCTGGTTTTCGTTCCACCACTTGCAAGGATCGCCTGTGTCAGCGTTAGTCCAACATGGAAGGGTTTCTGACCGGGCGAACTAATTTCTCCGCCCACGAAAAAGAATTCGGCCGGCGCGGGCGGCATGCCTGTTACCTTGATGGCATCACCCGGAACTACCAGCGTCGCGGAGAGATTTGCATCCTTGAGGTCGACGACGATTGGTGCCTGTCCTTCTCGATCTATGGTTGCGCGCGCTGCTTCAGGAAGCACCAACGCTTCAGCCAGCAGCGTGTAAAGCGGCATCGCTTCACGCCGCAGAATTTTCGTTCCGGGAGCGCCGACCAAGCCGCTGATGGATACCGCGTGGCTGGCGTAGTCGCGCACGTCTACCTGCACTTTTGGATTGTCGAAAATCTTAATTCGCTGTCGCAAGAGTCCAGCTATCTCAGGAGTTGTCAGTCCGCCAACAACAATCGGATTGCCTGCCAGCGGGTATTCCAGGACTCCGTCGTCAAGCACCGTGAAGAGTGTTGAGTTTCTGCCTGGGTTGTCAGTGAGTTGTATGTCCAGCACGTCTCCGGGGCCGACGCGATAGACCTGAGTCGAGGCCGTCGCGATCGGAGCGGAAGCAAGCGCAGCTATGTTGGCCCGCGGCCCAACTCTAGTGGCTGTAGAGCCAGCCGGCTTCAGACTGCTGTGTCCAGCGCTCGAGCTGTCGGGCTTCGATCTGTCAGTCGGGGCTTTTGCGGACGTTTTGTTTGCTGAATCCGGGGGTACGACGACCGCGGAAGCGCTCGTACGGCGGAAGCGAGCGGCGTTCGCATGGTTGTTGAAATCAGATTTTGTCTGATTCTGGATAGTGGCAGAGTCGGCGGGCTTGTCTGTAGTCGGGACCACTTTTGGGTCTGGTCCCAGGACGCGGGCTCGAGTCGCGCTCGGCGAGGTCTGATCGGTCGCCGGTTTCGAACTGGGTTGATTGTTTGCTGCTGCCACCGACTTCACCTGGCCCGATGCGGTCATCGTCAGGGAGGCACTTAGAACGAGGGCGGCAAAAACCAGGCTTTTCATCGTCGTTCTCACTCTTTCCAATGATCTTCTAGCGGACGATTCGGCTGGGGCATTCAGCTTCAACGCCGCTGAGCGGGGTGCTCCGCAAGTAATAAACTATCAACGACTGGGTTTTCTCAGAGGAATCTGACTTTATTGGTGGCAACCGCAATTTGTCTGGTTCGACGCGGGACCACGTGGAGCGTTTTAAGAGGGCCAGGGAAACTGCTGGCGAGATCGCAAGGAGTGATCTATTTGGCTAGCCGCGGCGCAGGCAGGTTGGTGGAATCAAACAGGTCGGGCCAACGTTGGGTGAAGCGGTCACGAACCAGGGCTTCGACCTCGTCGGCGGTGTCGCAATTGAGGCAGTCCTCCGCGATTCGCCGCGCGCTCTCCGCATCGATGCCCGCGATGGCTCGACGGACACGCGGAATCGAAGACGGCGTCATGCTTAGATCCGTGGCCCCGAGTCCAACCAGCAACACCACATACGCCGGCGTGGAGGCCATCTCTCCGCACACAATCACCGGAATGCCCGCCCGGCGACCGGCCTTGAGACTTTGATCAATGCTGTGAAGAACGGCCGGGTGGAGTGTACGAAACCAGTCAGCCACTTCGTCATTGCCCCGATCCACGGCAAGCGTGTACTGCACCAGGTCGTTAGTGCCAAGTTCGAAGAAGTCGACGATTCGCGCAATCTTATCGGCCATGAAAACTGCCGACGGCACTTCAATCATCGCTCCTACGCTGACCTGGCCAAAACTGCTTCCCGCCTCGCGCAGATTTTTCGCCTCGTCTCGGATGATTGCCTGCGCGCGTTTGACGTCGCTCACGTCCGCAACCATGGGCAACACAATTTTCAAAACTCCACTTGCAGCGGCTCGCAGGATCGCGCGGACCTGCTCACGCATGACGACTTCATTGGCTAATACAAACCGAATGGCGCGCAGGCCCAGGGCTGGATTCTTTTCCGGCTCCTGAAACTGCTCGCGCAGGTTGTCGCCACCTAAATCAAACAAGCGAATAACCGCGCCGTGGTCGCCGGCAACTTTTGCAATCGCTTCGTAGGCCACGCGTTGCTCATCCTCAGAAACCAGGCCGCCGCGGCGCGCCAGCAAAAACTCAGAGCGATAAAGCCCAACACCCGACGCGCCATACGTTTCCACGCCATCAAATTCGGAAGGCACTTCGACGTTGGCCCGCAGTGTTACTTCCACACCATCCCCGGTGTGAACCGGCCCAGTCTTTTTTAGATCGGCCGTTCTTCGCCGGCTGGCGCG
>JANMQG010000194.1:0-19133 GCA_031370285.1 Chloracidobacterium sp.
GAGATGCCTTCCTTCTGTAAAACCTCAGCCGCCTTTAACGCAACCGGGACCATCAACGAACGCGCCACGATGGTGGCGTCGCTTCCTTCACGTTTTATGTCGGCCACGCCTAGCGGAATAGTCAACTCCGGATCGTCAGACACTTCACCCTTGTGTCCGTACATTCGCTCCTGCTCAATGAAGATCACCGGATCGTCGTCACGAATGGCAGATTTCAACAGCCCCTTGGCGTCGGCCGGCGTGGAAGGCATCACCACTTTCAATCCAGGGAAGTATGCAAACCACGACTCCAGCGCCTGCGAATGCTGGGAAGACACCTGGAAAGCCGAACCACCGGGACCACGGAATACGATTGGGATCTTGAACTGCCCGCCCGACATGTAGAGCATCTTGGCGGCGGAGTTGATAATCTGGTCAGTAGCCAGTATCGAGAAGTTGAAAGTCATAAACTCCACGATCGGCCGCAGTCCCGCCATCGCCGCGCCGACGCCGAGTCCGGCAAAACCCAGTTCTGTGATTGGGGTATCGATGACGCGCTCGGGCCCAAGTTCCTCGAGCAAGCCTTTGGTAACCTTGTAAGCTCCCTGATACGCGCCAACTTCCTCGCCCATCAGAAAAACGTCTTTGTCGCGTAGCATCTCTTCGCGTAGAGCTTGATTGAGCGCCGCGCGCATGGTTACCAAAGCCATCTAAGGAATTCCTCTTTTTACGATTTAACCCCTACCCGGCTTAATCGGACTGGCATAAATGTTGGTGTAGAGTTCTTTCGGATCAGGCAATGGACTTTCTTCCGCAAATCGCACAGCCGTCTCAACCTGCGCTTTAACTTCCGCTTCGATCTTTTGAAATTCTGAATCAGACAACACGCCCGCTTCTTTCAGGCTGGCGGAGAAAAGCTTGATCGGATCGCGTTGCTGGTGGCGTTCGATCTCAGCGCGGGTGCGGTAGTTTCCCGGATCAGACATCGAGTGGCCCATGAAACGATAGGTGCGAACCTCGAGTAGCGTTGGTAAATATTCCTTGCGGGCGCGCTCGACGGCTCGAAGAGTAGCCTCGCGCACCGCCAGCACGTCCATGCCATCGACAAACTCGGAAGCAATATCATAGGCGGAGGCCTTCTGCGAAATGTCGTGCGACGACATCGCCCGTTCAAGCGACGTGCCCATTCCGTATTGATTGTTTTCGCAGATGTAAATGCAGGGAAGCTTCCAAAGTTGGGCCATATTCAGGGACTCGTGAAATGCTCCCTGGTTGACTGCCGCTTCGCCAAAGAAACAGAGCGTAACCTGATCCGTGCCTTTGTATTTCGACGCGAAAGCTACGCCCGTCGCCAATGGAATTTGTCCCCCTACAATGGCGTGCCCGCCAAGGAAGCCTACCTCCCTGTTGAACATGTGCATCGACCCGCCCTTGCCATGCGAGCATCCGGTTGCCTTGCCATAAAGCTCGGCCATTACAGACTCGGGTGAAATACCCTTGGCGATCGCGTGGGCATGCTCACGATAGCTGGTCAGGACGTAATCAGCTTTGCGGATTGCGGAGATGGCGCCAATGGCCACCGCTTCCTGTCCGATGTAGAGATGGCAGAATCCGCCGATCTTACCGGCGCTATATAGTTCAGCCGATTTTTCTTCAAAACGACGAACCAGAACCATCTGGTGGTAGATATTGATCAGCGTCCCGCGATCGATATTCGCTATCCGGCTCTTTTGCGCTTCTTTGAGATCTTCGCGGGACTGCTCAACCATTTCCGTGTCCGGTGCCTGAGGAGACTCTTCATCCATTACGCCAGTTGCGCTTGCATCTTCAGCGCCCACGCGGGAAGGCTCTGGCGTACGCTTTCTCATCTCGTAGTTTGACTTTGCCACTGGCCGTCGCTTTCGACTATTGAACCGCCATTAACGGCGGTCTTCTAATAGGAATTGGATTTTGTCGTTGTCTAAAATAGTGTGTTGGATTATACGCGAGGACTATAACAGCGCGCAAAACCAGGCCCTCAATGCAGCTGCTGGGAGCTTACTGTGCAAGCCCGCCAGCCGCAATAAAAAAGCGCACACCGCAGCCGGGCGATGTGCGATCAGCAAAGGGAACTCACAATCTACCTGAAAGCCTCGAGCGTGTTAATCGGACTACGAGCGAGGGTAATCACAGTCTTACGCAAATGCTTGTCGCTTTGCATCTTGCGTGCGGCTGCAGTAAGGAGTTCTTCCGTGGTTTCGCCTTCATCAGGGTAGCAGGCCACACCGATGCTGAGACCCAATTGCACCAGGGTGCCGGTGCGCACTGAAAACTTTTGTTCTTCGACTGCCTTTCGGATTCGTTCGCCAATGGCAGCCGCCATGTTCGTGGACGCCATGGGCATAATGGCGACAAACTCGTCTCCGGCATAGCGAGTCAGAATATCCATCTGCCGGAGTTCTTTCCTGATCACTGCGGCTGCACTGGCCAGCACGCGGTCTCCAATTGCATGTCCATACTGATCGTTGATGGCTTTGAAATCATCAATATCCATGCTAACCACCGCCAGCGATTCATTAGTCATACGCTGACACTCCGCGATCCTCTGCTCAAGCATCATGTAGAAGCCGCGTGCGTTTGGTAGTTCAGTGAGTGGATCGGTAAGGGCGCTCTCCTTTGTCTTCTCAAAGGTCAGAGCATTGTTGAGGGCGCTGGATGCATGTTGGCAAACAGACTCGAGCAAACGAACATGTTCCGTGGTGTAGGAAGTCCTGGTCTTGGAATAGAGCGTGATCGCGCCGAAGGCCCCGTCTTCGCGAATCAGAGGTGAAACCAGCACGCCTCGATAATTCCTGGCGACCTCTTCGGGGACTCCCACCATATCGAGCTCGGGCGACGCGTTACACATCGAGCGAGCGTTGGCGATGACCCAGCCGGTTATGCCGTCGCCGACCGTCATTCGCCGGTATCTAAGAACGTCCGCATCTTCCCCGGCTACATGGGCCGCGGTGGCCTTCCCGGATTTTTCATCAACCACAAAGATGATGCAGGTATCGAAGGGCACGATTGCGCGAAGTTTGTTGGAAACGAGGCTAACGGTGTCGTTAAGATTTAAGGAGGAGCCAATCGTCTGCGCAATCTCATGCAGGGCAAACACCTCTCGTTGCGCTTCAGTGATCGCCCTGAACCCAGCATCGTTGCTTCCCGGGGTGCCGAGTACGTTAGACGCAAGGCCGGCATCCGGTCTTGTTTTAGTTAGATAGTCATGAACAGCGACTTCAGACTCGACCTGCTCTTGAATATCTTCGGCTGCGATCAGCTGGTCGAATTCTTCTACGTGCTCAATAAATACTTCCACCACCCGCGGATCAAAAGCAGTTGTCGACATGCTCCTCAGGAGGGCCAGCGATTCCTCCCGTGTCATGCCCTTGCGATAGGGCCGGTCGCAGCGCGTAGCGTCGTAAAAATCCACGACCGATATGATTCTCGCGACCAGTGGAATGGCTTCGCCTTTTAGCCCTTTCGGGTAACCACTACCATCCCACTTTTCATGGTGGTAGCGGACGATGTCTTCAACCGGATAAGGGAAATTAACCCGCCTGAGAATGTCTCCGCCAACGGTCGGGTGAATTTTCATCTTCGCAAACTCAGCTTCGGTAAGCTTGCCTGGCTTGTTGAGGATGTATTCGGGCACGGCCAGCTTGCCAATGTCATGAAGCAGGGCTCCGGCAAAGAGGGCTTGCAGTTCTTTGCCGCCAACTTTGAAGAGCGTGCCCATCTCTGAGGCGTAGATCTGAGTTCGGCGAACATGGCCGTGAGTCGTCTGGTCTTTTGCATCGATCGCAATTGCCAGCGACTCAATGGTGTTCATGTGAATCTTTGCCATTTCCTCGATGTGCTTGCGCTGCCGGGCTTCTGAGCGACGCACTTCGTTGAGCCGCTTCTCATTGAACCTATACAAGAGATGAACCAGACCCGTAATCAGCAGACCCAGAAAGATGAACGGCAGTCCCGCGCCGTTCAGCGCAGAATAGAAAAGAACGGCGGAAGCGGCGCCAGCAACCTGAGTGGTTAAAGTCCAAACGATGCTTTCCTGAGAGGGAAGGACGGTAGGTTTACCATCGACGACATTAAGAAAATAAACTGTGGCCAGCGTACTCAAAGAGTATTGCAGGACCGCGAGCACGCAAAGTGGTACCAGGAGAGCGTTCACTGGGAGGGTCTGGCCCGCGCTTAGAAAAGAATCAGGCGCGAAGATGGTCACCAGATAGCCGTAACAGGACGCCGAAATAAAAGTCGAGATGATTGCCGTTGCAGTTGTGAAAAGAGATTCCCTTCTGCTTGAGAGTCCGTAGGTGGAGACGAAGCCCACAAAAGCGGCGAGCAGGGTGGCCGGTCCTGCGCTTGTTGCAGGCGGCACTGCATAGAGAATTATTGCGAGGAAGACAAGCGCGTCCGCCACTGACTTCCGGCTTTGACTAACTCCGACTGTATCTGTGATGGAAACTGTGAAGCGACTGGCAGCGAGCGTCAGAGCCAGAAGCACTAGCCAGGACAAGAGACCAGCGCTCGTTAGGATCGGCAACCTGACCGTCGACACCAGGGCGGAGAAAAGGAGTATTGACCCGATTGCCGATACGCTGATCAGGAAAGCGTTGCTTTTCCAGGTTCTTTTTTGAGTCATTCGATTGGACGCCCTCGCTTGGCAGGGTCAATGAACGTGGCGTGACTGGCCCGGTTTAAGCGGAATTGAAGTTGTGAAAACTAGTGGACGACCCAGGATTGGAGGTTCTTTGGAATGCTAGTCCGAGTTGGCCGTTGGCCAACCGTGTTTAGCACTGGCAACGATAACTTTTTCAGTAGGTTGCGTCAAGGCTTAATGACCAATCCGCGCAGGTCAGTTTGAAGGGGTCGGCATGCCAGCTTGGTGAGGTCGCAGTCAAGTGATAGGCGCCTTCAGGCTGAACCTGGGCGGGCACGGTCAGCCAGCAATTGTGAAGCCAACTCTTTGGGATCCGTCGTAGGATTCTTGCAGGTGAAGTGTTCACAAACATAGACGGTGGCTTTTCGGTCCATTTGCGGGCGCGCGCGGAGAAGGGGAACAAGCTCGGCTGCCTTTGTATCGCCTGGAGAGCCTGGCGCTACCACCTTGTTAGGCAGATACCGCCTCCAGATTTCGTCTCGCAGCGCCTGGGTTGCTGAGTTGCCGGGCTCTCCGACTAACGCAATCTCCTTGGGAGTGCCTAAATAGAAATCCAGGGCGCAGAGCAAGCGGCCAAAGCCCGACGGGTATCGCTGAACCGTTGAGGCCATCAGTCGCAGGATGCTGGCTGCCCGTCTTTGATAGTCGCTGTTGTCAGTCAACAGGCCAATTCTCAACAGAACCTCCGCGGCGACTGAATTTCCGGATGGCGTGGCGTTGTCGAAAAAGTCTTTGGAGCGAACTATCAGATCTTCATGACTCCGGCCCGTGTAGAAAAAGCCGCCCTCCTCGTCATCCCAAAACTCGTCGATCATCGTTGCCGTCAGGCTGCGCGCTTCTTCAAGCCAGTGAAGTTCGCCGCCGGTCTCAAATAACGTCACCAATCCAGCGACGAAAAATGCGTAGTCTTCCAGGTAGGCGTTAAGTTTCGCGTGACCATCCTTGTAAGTTCTAAGGAGCAATCCATCACGCCGCAGGTTGTCGAGCACGAACTGAGCGTTTTGCTTCGCGACCTCCATATAGTCGGCGCGGTTAAGAATTGCCGCGGCTTCTGCAAAGCCTACCAGCATCAAACCATTCCAGGCGGTCAGAACCTTTTCATCCCTTGCCGGCTTCACTCGCCTTTCTCGCGTTGCGAACAAAAGCTTGCGGGCCCGGGTAAGAGTTTCCGCGAGCTGCTCAACCGTCACGCTCTCTGCCGCCGCCACCTCCGGCAAATCTCGCGTGACGTTAAGTATGTTCTCGCCTTCAAAGTTGCCGGCGTTGGTAACGTTGTAGTACGCAGCAAAAAGAGCGGCGTCTCGTTCCCCGAGCAGCTCATTGATCTCATCCCTCTTCCAGATGAAAAACTTTCCCTCGACGCCTTCGGAATCGGCATCCTGCGTCGAATAGAAGCCTCCGGCGGAGTCTGTCATTTCGCGCATGACGTAATCCAGAATTCCCTCCGCGACAACTCGCGCCGCCTCATCGTGACTAACCTGGTAGTAATGAAGGTAAAGGCTAACGAGCAGAGCGTTGTCGTACAACATTTTCTCGAAGTGCGGCACGAGCCAACGCGCATCCGTAGCGTAACGATGAAAACCACCGCCGAGCTGATCATAGATGCCGCCTGCGGCCATCTTCCGGCAAGTGTGCCCGACAATGTCCAGGGCTTGCTGGTCCGCGGTTCGATAAAAAGTGTGAAGCAGAAATTCCAGACTCATCGCCGGTGGAAACTTCGGCGCGCCACCAAAGCCGCCGTTCGTTGAATCGTAACTCTTGATGATCCCGCGATAAGCAGCGTCCAGCAGTTCGGTCGAGAGCAGTTCGTTTGACTCAAGCGCAGTCGCCGAGCGTTTCAACTCGCCAAGAACTGATGCGGCAGTTTGCTGAACGTCTTCGGGGCGTTCGCGGTAGGCGTCCGCAACGCTCTGGAGCACCCGCGGAAAGCCGAGCATGTTGTAGCGGTCCTCGGGAGGGAAGTAAGTTCCCGCGTAAAAAGGAACGCAGTCAGGCGTCAGGAAAACAGTCATAGGCCAACCACCGTGCTGGGTCATCATCTGCACGGCGCTCATATAAATTTGGTCGAGGTCGGGTCTCTCCTCGCGGTCAACCTTGATGTTGACGAAGTTCTCGTTCATCAATCTGGCAATTGCCTCGTTCTCAAAAGACTCGTGCTCCATCACATGACACCAGTGACACGCGGAATAGCCGATGCTTAAGAGGATCGGCTTCTGCTCGCGGCGTGCAGTTTCCAGCGCTGCTTCGTCCCAGGGAAACCAATCGACCGGATTGTGCGCGTGCTGCAACAGATAGGGACTTGTCTCGTTGATAAGGTGGTTTGTGAATGCGTGTTCAGTCACTCAAGACGCTCAACTTCTCTATGATTTATCTTTCTGTACAGTTTGTCCCAGAACGTTCGAAGTTACAAACGAGGCAATTTCGCCGACGTGTGGGTAACCGATACTTTGCGCGGTAAAACCGGACAGCTAGAGGATCTGTTGCCAGGTTAATCTTTGAACCAATATGGTGTTTGCTTGGTCCAGGCGTTACCCGGATAACGCTGATGAAGGAAGTCGTACGCCGCCTTGGACCATTTGCCCGTCTGCTTGTCAGTGCAACCGTAACGGGTTGCCTTCACCGCCAGGTGGAGTGCTTCGGGAACGCGAGCGTCAGCCGGGTGCTTAGTTGCCCATTCAATTACCTGCCGGCAGAGATAGTCTGGCGCCGCTCCAAGAGAAGCGAGTGTCGCATATTCCTTCTCGGCTGTGGCCCGCTGCGCGGCTGTTAGAAAGCTCGGGCTCGCCTTGTTCGCGGGAATTCCGGACTGCGGCTTCTTCTCCTCAGTCTCACTTGTCTGTGGCTCTGCAAGCGCTGCCGAACACCACCAGTTGTCGCGATAGGAATCCTGCTCGTTAAGCGGAGTTCCTCGCCCTGCACCGGTGTCAATCACGGGCTCGACTCCGGGAAATTTCAGCCAGGCGTAGATAGCGGAAAACTTTTTTGCGGCCGGTTCGCCTGCGCCCGTGTATTCATTCAAAAACGGCGTCAGTCCCGGAACCATGGCTTTTAATGTCGGCACGAGCGCTGTAGCAGTTGCGTGATTGCCGAGCAAGACAGCTCGCAACCAGGCCGCCTGGGTCACGTCGCGGCGCAAATGGTCAGGCAAGCGCTTGTTGCCTGCTGCTTCGCTGAGCAGCGCGAGCGGCATCCGTCGATTGAGAATCTCTCCGGCGTCAGAATCGAATAGGGGCTTGTCTTGAATCCGTTCAGATTCGCTGGCGACTTCTTCTGCGTCCGCGGGAATCTCGCGTCCATCTTCATTCCAGGTAAACCCCGCGGGCAGTCGCTGCGCGTAGGTGAGGAAATCGTCGAAATTGCTCGAAACCAGGATACGTTGGTGTAGCAGCAAATTGATGGAGGAAATATTGAAACTTGCGCGATGCTGGTGAAGGAGGTCGTCGAGTTTTGTACGGGCGTCGGCAGACCGGCCGGCGGCGATGTCCAGCCTTATATTCTGGAATGAAGCCGACGGAAACGCAGGTGACGACGCGGGAATCTTCGCAGCGGCCTTCTGCAGCAGTGTTGCCTTTGCATTTTGCGCATCTACTTTTGAAAGTGCGGCGATAAGCCAGGGCACCGAGGACGTGGCTTCCCACCGCGCTACGGAGTGATCGAGCGCTTCGGCCGCATTGGATTGGATTGCAACAATCCAATCAGTAAGATCGTCATCGTGAAGCACGGCTGGTGGGGCGGCTACTTTTTGATGGTGCACTTCATCATCGCCCTCAAGCTGATCTAACAAGACGGTGTAGTCCCACAGATCTTGTTTCAAATTCGCGTGCTCACTCTTGCTCGCCAACGAGAGCGCCAGTTCATGCAGTCTCTCTTCAGGACGCAGCCGAATGCGCACAATGTTCAGCAGTCGCTTCGCGGCGGGGTGCGACGGCTTCAGCTCCGGGTTTCCAAGGACTTTGTTCAATTGCTGTTCGGCTTTGGCGAGCGCATCTTTCTTTGTTTCCTCCGGGCCGAGACTGGCTTTGCGAAGAAGGGTCCGGGCCACGAGATAGGGAGCGGTGGCGCGCCACGGCGACCTCACATCGGCCGCGACCGACTCGAAAAGTGTCTGAGCCGCCGCGAAGTTACCAGAATAGAAATTCGCCGCAGCTATTTGATATTGCCGATCAGCGCGGAGCAAAGCATCAACGTCCGACGGCAAGTCGGCTGGAATGCGTTGGCCTTCTGAGCAGTTCGCAAAAACCTGATCCTGTGCCTCAACCCACTGTTTGAGCCCCGCGTTGTCCGCGCCAAATCGCCCGATTCTGGCATCGAGCGTAGTCGCAGCCGCTTCGAACGCGTCGTTCTGGCAGTTCAAATAGGTTTCATACTCGTTCGGTTTTTCCCGGTTACGGAAGACATCAATCTTTGGCGCTGGGCTCAGCCCGGAAACTTTCTGGCGCGCGCTGACCCACGCTTTCACAGCCTGCTCGTCGCCAGCTTCCCACCTGAGATCCAAACGGTCATGCCAAAGGTCGACGAGCGCTTGCTGTTCAGTTTGATCAAAGCTGTCGCCTTTGAAGTATTGATAAGCAACGTACAGATAGGACCGCGCATACGAAGGCTGCACGATGCCTATTTCGCCTCTGGCAAACTTTTCGAGCGGATATTCCGGGTGGACGGAAAAGGAAAAAACCGCGTCAAGCGAGAATGGTCCACAAGCGAGAGACAGTGGGGCTTGACATAGAACGGTGACTAGCAAGGCGATCGCGAAGACTGATCTGCGGACGTTGTGCTTCATCTTTGGCCTCATCTCTTGTAAGTCTCCATGATTTGATTAAGTGCGTCAGGCGACCAAACGCCGGGATTGAAAACGTAGAGACGCTGAACACGCGGCAACTGCCGGAGCGGTTCATCGGTTGAAACTCCAGCACTGGTCTGGCAAGGCTTCGAACGGAATCCTTCTCCAGCAGCCAGTTGTGAAAGAAACTGCTTTCGTTCTACTCCCATGCGAAACAACATTGGCACCGCTTCGTCCACCGGCAGGTCTTCCAGCCAGTTGTCGCCTTTGCACCATGAAGCGAGCGCTGTAATCGAGAGCAAGGTTGACGGCGGGAGTTTATCGCGCAGTTGGATAAGCAACTCACGATAGAAAGCGCGCGCGCTCGTCGCGGCATCGAAGTCCACCTGAACCATGACGACATTGGGAAGACTGCCAAGCTCGGATATTTCCGCAACAGTTTCTGTGATTTGCGTGGGAGATAGCACCGGTGGGTTGGGATGCTCGGATTCGATTCGCGCGACTGCAATAACAGCCGCGCCAGTTGGAACAGCGAGCGGTTGCAGGCGGGGGCGACTGATCACCCGGTCGCCACGCAGGTAAATCGTCTTTGCCAGAAACGCGATTCCGATTTTCTGCGGGTCGATAAAGTCAAGTTTCTCCGGTCGTTCCCAGGCCCAGAGGATCGTCGCTGGAAGCTGTGAGATCCGGCTTAATGAAGTCGGGGTGCTCCAGGCCGCGTGCGCTTGCTCGCGCCGTTGCAACCAGAACGTCGCCAGGAAAAACAGGGAAGCGCCGGTTAGGACGATGAGCACGATCCGGAGTCGGTGTCTTGGGAAGTCTTCCATAAACAAGGCGAGGCAGTTTAACTCAGCTCGCAGTAAAGTGTGCGACAAAAACGCTCCCGGTTTTTCGCAAGTTGTCGCCCATTTGCTATACTCTGCCAAAACTGAATGGCCATTCATTTGTATGTATGTCCGACAAACTTTAGTTTGTCGATTCTCAAGAGATGAGGCTGGGCAGTCTGAACGACAAACTGAAGTTTATCGGCCATGACATTGAGGATTGATTGATGGAACGTGAAACTTTGGAAATGGATGTAGTTTTTGTCGGCGCCGGCCCGGCAAACTTGAGCGGCGCGTTACACTTGGCTCGTTTAATCAAGGTCCACAACGCGGCGGTGGCGAGCGGTGAGCGGCAGGGCGAGGCGCTCGGTGAGATTGAGATCGGTGTTATCGAAAAGGGTGCTTCAGTCGGCGCGCACATTCTTTCCGGCGCGGTCATGGACCCGCGTGCGTTAAAAGAGTTGATCCCAGACTTTGTCCAACAAGGCGCGCCGCTGGAATCCACGGTCAACGAAGACTACTTCCTTTACCTGACCAAGAACCGTGCGATTCGTTCACCGATAACGCCTCCGCCGCTCCGGAATCATGGCTACTACATCGTGTCGCTCAATCGCCTGACGGCGTGGCTCGGCGAGAAGTGTGAAGAGGCTGGCGTCAACATCTTTCCGGAATTTCCCGGAGCTGAAGTGCTTTACGACGAGAACGACGCGGTCGTCGGCGTCCGCACTGGCGACAAGGGTATTGATAAGGAAGGGAAGCGCAAGCCTAACTTTGAGCCCGGCGTCGATCTGCTTGCGAAGATTACTGTCCTCGGCGAGGGGCCGCGCGGTTCGCTAACGAAGCAACTGGTTCAGCGCCTTGGTCTCGATGCCGGGCGCGAGCCGCAGGTTTACAGCATTGGCGTCAAGGAGCTTTGGGAGTTACCGGATGATCGCTATCCCGCCGGACGAGTGACGCACACGCTTGGCTTTCCGTCTGATACGCAAACATACGGCGGCGGATGGATGTACGGCATGCAGAATCGGATTCTGAACATCGGCTACGTAACCGGGCTCGACTACAAGGATCCGCTGCTTGATCCACACGCGGAGTTTCAGCGTTTCAAGCAACATCCGTTTCTTACCCGGCTGCTCGAGGGCGGCAAGATGATTCGCTACGGCGCGAAGACAATTGCCGCCGGCGGATATTTCGCGATGCCGCAAATTTACGCGGATGGAGTCTTACTTGTCGGCGACTGTGCGGGATTTCTCAACTCGCAACGGCTGAAGGGAATTCACTCGGCCATAAAGAGCGGAATGCTTGCGGCGGAAACAATCTTTGAAGCGTTCGTTTCAAAAGATTACTCGGCGAAACAGTTGCAGCGTTATGAACAGCTCGTCAACGAGAGCTGGATTATTCCGGAGTTGCGCAAGGTGAGAAACTTTCACGCCGGTTTCAAGCATGGCCGTTGGTTGGGAATCATGAACACCGGATTTCAGTTCATCACCGGCGGCAGGGCCTGGGGTTTGTTTGATCGCACCAAAGCGGAAGCCGGCCACGAGGAAATGAAAAAGCTCTCGGCTTATGGATATCGCGGCGACAATATCGAGCAGCGCTACGAGGGACTCAAGTTTGACGGCAAGATTGCCTTCAACAAGTTAACGGACGTTTACCACGCCGCAGTCGGCCACAGCGAAGACCAGCCAAGCCATCTGCACGTGCTCGATACGAATATTTGTGCGACGCGTTGCGCGGAGGAATATGGCAATCCCTGCCAGCGATTTTGTCCGGCGGCGGTTTATGAAATGGTGATCGATGGCACCAGCGGCAGGCGCAAGTTGCAGGTCAACTTCTCGAACTGCGTTCACTGCAAGACCTGCGACATCATGGACCCGTACCAGATTATTAACTGGGTGACACCGGAGGGTGGCGGCGGGCCGGACTACAAAGGCATGTGAGGCCTAAGCTTCTTCATCATCCGTCGTCTTGGTAAAGTTCACGCGGCCCTGCATCACCTCTTCCAGGGCGATGCGCGTGTTTTTATGTTTAAGCGTATCGATGTCGATGCGGGGGCTGGCGCCGCGTTGTAGTTGTTTACTTCTTTTGGCCGCGAGAATAATCAGACGATACTTCGAGTCGATCTCTGGCGCCGGCGTCTCTTCTGCGATTGCTTCAGTCTCTTCTATTAACGACATTATGGTTCCTGCTCCTCGCGTTAGTAACAAAGTTTTCATCAAAACAAGCATTCCAGGTCAAATCTACCCTGATTCAGAGTCTGGTATTTCATCCGCGGTAAAAGCTTCGACGACGCGCCTCACCTTCGCTTCCTGACGGCTGAGCCGGGCTCTTTCCGCATGAACTATAGCTGTCATTTGATTGGCGGCGCGATCCAAATCATCGTTGAGGATCACGTACTGAAAGGCCAGGTAGTCCTTCAGTTCCCAGGGAGCGTTACGTAAGCGCAAGTCAAGTTCCTCGGGAGAATCTGTGCCACGCGCCTGCAATCGTTGTTTCAAAACTTCAAAAGATGGCGGCAGAATAAATATGCTAACCGAATCCGCCATCAACCCGCGCACGCTGGCGGCGCCCTGAACGTCCACTTCGAGAATGATGTCACGACCTTCAGATATCTCGCGCACAACCTGCTGCCGCGCCGTTCCGTAAAGTTTGCTGTGGACGTGCGCCCATTCAAGAAACTCATCGGCCGCCACCTTCTCTTCGAATTGCTCCGGTGTGACGAAGAAATATTCGCGTCCATTCACCTCGCCGTTTCTCGGGGCTCGGGTGGTAAAAGAAACAGAATAGCTAAGGTTCGGTACTTGCCTCAACACGCGTTGAATCAGCGTACCCTTGCCGCCGCCGGAAGGGGAGCTGACAACAAAGAGGATGCCGCGCCCTTGGTTTGTTTCGGTGGCAAGTTTGGTTTGGAGACCAGTTTCGTCTGCTTCACTCGACATTCTGGACCTGTTCGCGAATCTTCTCTACTTCTGCCTTAATGCTGAGAGCCGCCTCTTTAATCGCCAGATCCGTTGATTTGGACAACGTTGTATTGGCTTCCCGATTGAGTTCCTGTAACAAGAAATCCAACATCTTGCCGGTTTCGCCGGACGAATTCATGGCTTCGCGAAACTGCGCCAGGTGACTGTGCAAGCGGACCATCTCCTCGCTCACGTCACTGCGATCGGAAAGATAAGCAACTTCCTGAGCTAGCCTTCCCGGATCGATCTCGACGAGTTGACCGTTGCGGTTCAATAGCTCGTCGATACGCTTTTGCAAGCGCGCGCGATACGCGTCGACCAATCCTGCCGCCGCGTTTTCAATGATGGGAACGAGCTTGTCTATTCTCTCGATCCGCTCGGACATTTCCTTGCGCAGCGCTTCACCTTCCTGGGCGCGCATCTTTTCAAGTTGATCAAGCGCCTCGGCCAGCGCCTTTTCAATACCCGCGACCACGTCGTCACTGAGTTCATCGCGAGCGGGCTGGAGCGCGCCAGGCAAGCGCGCGAGCACGTTGATGTCCAGTTCACCACCAATGCTAAATTCTTCCTGCATATCGCGGAGAGCGTTAACATAACCGGCAATCAACGGACGGTTAATCTCATACGCCGTCTGTGATGTCCTCTCGAAATTGACGCTTACGTCAACTCGTCCGCGTGAAAGCCGCGTACTAATCTGCCGCTTGATAACGGGCTCTAGCGATGACAGCTCGCCGCTAAGACGCAGATGGACGTCGAGAAAGCGATTGTTAACAGTCTTCAAATCAACAGAAACTGCGAAGTGCTCGCCATCTGCCGATCCGCGTCCATATCCGGTCATTGATTTCATTGTTTTGTCCGTAGTTCGTAGTCAGTGGCCAGTAGTCCGTAGTCCGTAGTCAAGTTACGTAAACATCAATTGACAACTGACTACGGACAACTAACTACGGACTGACTGTCACTTCTTCTTCCTCATCCGCAAACTGCAGTTCATAGAGCCGTCGATACTGGCCGCCCTTGGCCAACAACTCTGCATGACTACCTATTTCCGTTATCCTACCGCTTTCCATCACCACGATAGTGTTAGCGCGGCGAATGGTTGAAAGGCGATGCGCAATAACAACCGTGGTGCGGTTGCGCACCAGGTGAGCGATCGCCTGCTGGACGAAACGTTCCGACTCCGCATCGAGTGCCGAAGTGGCTTCATCGAGAATCAGCACCGGCGCATCAACCAACAGCGCACGCGCAATGGCGAGCCGCTGTCGTTGACCGCCTGACAGAAAGGTCCCGCGTTCGCCAACTATGGTTTCATATTTCTGCGGCAGCTCCATAATGAAGTCGTGCGCGAAAGCTATCCGCGCCGCTTCCTCGATCTCCGCCTGCGTGGCGTCAGGTTTTCCGTAGGCAATATTGTGGCGCACCGTGTCGTTAAAGAGCACGGTCTCCTGAGTGACTAAGGCTATCTGCCGGCGCAGGCTGGATATTTTTGCGTCACGAAGGTCGACGCCGTCCCAGAAGACGCCGCCCGAGACCGGATCATGAAAGCGCGGCAATAGCTTCGTCAGGGTAGACTTCCCACCGCCCGATTCACCCACCAGCGCCACCATCGACCCCGCCGGAATCTCCAGGCTCACATCGCGCAGCACCGAGCGCTCCTCATTTGCATAGCCAAACGAAACGCTTTTCAACTCTATCGCTCGCGCGAAGGGCTGAAGTTCGCGCGCGTCTTTCTTCTCCACCAGCTCGGCATGTTCGTCCATGATTTCCCAAACGTGATGAGCGGCTGCGAGCGCCTGTTCCATGCTGTTCTGCAACCGCGACAGCTTGCGCATCGGGTCGTAACTGCGAAACAGAAAGAAAAGAAAAGTCACAAACTGCGATAGGTTCATGTGGCCGGAGACAATTTCACGCTGACTAAAGAACAGCAGGACGACGATGAAGACGACGCCAATCATTTCAATCGTCGGCGGCGCAAACCCGGAAATCCTCGCGGTCCTTAAATTCGCCCGCACGATTCGCTGGGCCACCGTGGTGAAGCGGGCCGACTCGCGCGCCTCGCCGCGATATGCCTTCACAATCGTTTGGTTTGAAAGCGCTTCCTGCGCGGTATCGGTCAGTTCCTTGTTGCCTTCAAAACTCTCGCGCGCGAGATTGCGTAGCGCCGTGCCGAAGCGTGCAGTGAGCACGGCAACTATGGGCGTTATCAAGAGTGAGCCAAGCGTCAGTCGCCAACTGTAGTAGAACGAAGCAGTGAGAAACATGATCAGCATAAAACTCTCACGCAGCATGTCTCGCAATGTGTTCGTCACCGCCACCTCAATGGCGGCTGCACTCGTGATCAGCCGCGACACCAGGTAATTCGTGCGATGGCGTTCAAAGAAACTTGCCGCCTGATTGAGCAAGTGACTGTAGAGATCCTGACGCAGCTTCAGCACGGCAGATTGCCCGACGCGGGCCATCAGGAAAGTTGAAAAGTATTCCGCGACTCCCTTGGTGAGAGTGAAAGCGATCAGCAGGAGCGCGATTGTCTTCCACGCCGCCAGACCGGATTCAGGAATCAGATGTTGGAGCCCGAAGAGAGTTTGCGTTCGCTGGCCGCTGCCCTTGGCGAGCGCCTGATCGAAGATGGGTACGATCAGCGCACCAATCGCGATTTCGAGCAGACTCATCAGGAACATCGCAAACGTCGCCAGCGCAAACGTTTCCCAGTGAGGCTTTATGTATCGAAGCAGTCTCTTAAGATCGCGCATCAGCAGTTCGGAATTACTCCGGGGCGTAACGGGCTCTACGAATTTCTCTGCGAAAGTCCTGATCAGTCTAGGGAAGAGTTAGAAAACGGTCGCAAAACTAAAACAAAACTATACGTATCCGCGCGCGATCGCGTCAAGGCTGAGGAAATTGCAAAAGAGCTCCAATGGGTTGTTGGTGGAAGAACTCAGCCTCTGGTAGCATCTGCGGCAATGCGCGGCCCTGAAAAATATGTCGAATGGATTAACACTCACCTTGGTTTCAACCCGAGATCTGCAGCCAATTCGAACGCTCTTTCGGAATACATAATAGAAGATCTCTGCGATGCATCACCAACAGCTATTGGCGCAATGATTCAATCTGGCTACCTAGTGCCACTTAAAAACGCCAGCGTATCTACTAGCGTCACTGTGCGGAACATCGATTTGGTGCTCTATGAGAAGCCTGAGCTTCCCAGAATTTGCGTCCAGTTATCAGTTGAGCATAAGACCGTGATGACAGCGCACGGCAAGGCTCGAAAGAACCGCTATGGCGACATAATCGCCTACTGTAATCACATGCACAATCATCGCCGAGACTGTATTGTAGGAGCTACTGTTGTCATTAACACCTCCGAATCCTATGAGAATCCGGACGCGTTTGCGCGTGGGTTGAAGCGACCAAAGTTCAACATGGAAAAGGTTGTGAAGGATACGATCAGAGTCTTTGAGGTCATTCCACTACGAGAGTCGCCTGATGATCCCAACGATTTACCAGAAGCACTAACTGTGATTGTAGTGAACTACGATGGCGTGAACCCTGCTACTCTGGTGAGTGGGGAAGGGAGTCCCAGCCTATCAAGTCCAGTCCATTACGATAACTTCATTAGGCGGCTGGCTGCGAAACATGAGGATCGCTTTTGTCAGTAACTTCTACGGGCGTGTCATGGCGAAAGAGACTTAAAACCTGCTTGTCTAATCTTCGCTGGGCGATCTTTATATAATCCTTTTCAAGCTCCACGCCAATCGCGTTGCGGTCGCACTTGGCGGCTACCACTAGCGTTGTCCCTGTTCCCATGAATGGATCGAGCACGGTGTCGCCAGTAAATGAGAACATGCGCACCAAGCGGTATGCCACCTTTTCAGGAAAGGGCGCAGGGTGCTCTCGCGTAGACTCGCCTGGTACGGTCCAGATCTGCTGAAACCATTCCTGATACTCCTCTTTGGTGAGGCGCGAGGAATCCCTTTGCTCCATCGTCGGCTGTCTATAACCCCCTGGCTTGCGCAACATCAAAATAAACTCAATGTCGCTCTTGATGATGGCGTTTGGTTCGTAGGGCTTGCCGAGGAATGATGATCCGTTTTCGACCTCGTAATTGGCATTCGAAATCTTGTACCAGATGATCGGGTTGAGGTTATCAAAGCCCAGCCGCCGAGCTCGCACTATGATGTCGGCATGTAGCGGCATTACAACATGTCGGCCAAACTTGCGACGAGACAAACAAACATCGCCCACAACGCAAACTACACGGCCTCCAGGAACGAGCACTCTAAAGCAATGCGCCCACACCTTGTCTAATTCATCGAGGAACTCGTCATAGTCAGCGACGTGACCGAGTTGTCTTTTGTTATCGGGATAACGCTTGAGTGTCCAATATGGTGGGGACGTGACAACTAAATGGACTGATTGATCGGGAATCCATTCAAGGTTCCGAGCGTCGCCGTTTTGGATAGTCACATTTCGCGGTTGTCTCATCTTGGCGACTGCTTCCATAGCTTGCATCATAGATTCCTTTATCACGGATTGCAAAGTCGTTCCCGTCACCACCTATCGCTGTTTCTTGCAAGGCCTTTTGTAGTTCACGAATAAGGTTCGGCATTCCCGATCTCAATCTCAACACATAATGAATTGTTTCGGCCAGAGTTACCTGTGATGGTAGACTTGATCACCAATTACTAGAGGGAAAGCTACGAAGATGAGTGCAGAAACCCGCGAAATTCTTGATCGAGGTTCCAGCCGTAGAAAAAGCTCGCCTCGTCGACCAACTCCTTTCCAGTCTCGATGAACCCGACAACGATCGATGCGTTGTGGCGGAAGGAAGTTGAAGACCGCATTCAGGCGTACCAGGACGGAAAGCTGCAATCCGTTTCACTGGCAGACGTGCTGGCAAAATATCGTAGTGAGCAGTGGGCACAGAGGGCAGTGGGCCGCGAGGTGCGCTGACCTTTTTTCGCGCTTCGCGCCCATTGCGGGCGGGACGCCCGCGCTTCGAGTTCCGCTAGAGTAGTCGACTAATGGAGACTTTCTCTGTGCCACCTTTGTGTTCTCTGATGTGTCTCCGTGGTAGGTTTACCCTGACGCAACACTCACCACGGAGGCACAGAGATAACAGAGGACGCACAGAGAATTACGACTTACAATCCGACCACCACAAGGTTTCCTTAGACCACACCCTCGAAACTACGCTATACTCTTTCACGATATTCCCTAATCATTATTAAGGACAGGCAGAACTTGGGACAGCCATCACAAGTAGCGAGCAAGTACGCCGGGAAGCGACTTCTGATCGTCGATGACGACGCCGACATGCGGATGTTGCTGGCGGAGTATTTTCGCCGGCTCGGCTTCCAGGTAGAGGAGCGCGAAAGCGGCGCGGCGGCGTTGGAGCCCGCAACCGGCGGCAGGTTTGATTGTTTTGTCTTCGACGTTTCGATGCCCGGGATTTCCGGCTTCGACCTGCTGAAACGCGTCAGGGAGCGAGGCGTGCAAACTCCAGCGCTTTTCCTCACCGCCCACGATGCGCTCGACTACAAAGTGGCCGGCTACGAAGCGGGCGCCGACGACTATCTCGCCAAGCCCTTTAGTCCGCGCGAGCTGGAATTTCGCGTTGAGGCGCTTTTGAGACGCACGAGCAGGATCCAATCAAACACTGACGGCGAGCGCGTGCAGGTTGGGGGTCTCGTAATCGACAAGCGCCGACATGAAGTGATCAGGGAAGGCGTGCGCATCGATCTCACGCCACTCGAGTTTCAAATTTTGGAGTTGCTGGCGTCAGAACCCGGACGCGCCTGGTCGCGCAACGACTTGCTCGACAGAGTTTGGAGCACGGAGTATGAGGGATACCAGCGCAACATTGACCCACACATCAATCGACTGCGCAAGAAATTGGAAACAGATCCCAAGAACCCGCG
>JANMQG010000201.1:0-8787 GCA_031370285.1 Chloracidobacterium sp.
AACTCCAAGCTACCACCGCTGGGGCGCCCTTTCATATATAGAGTAGCGACCGGGTGTGAGCTTCGTAATCAAAGCTGGTGGAGTTTTGACTTAAGCATGAGTGGCCCCGCGATATTACCCGGTCGCTACCGCTCCCGGTTCCGTATGGCGGACCCACGGGGGGAGAACTTTTTCTCTCGGCGTTACTACAAGAAATGGCAAATGAGAAATGAGAAATGGAAAATCTGCTTGTCAGTTTGTGTTACTACAAACGAAAAGGGGAACAGGTCTTCCCATTCCCCTCTTCCCTTTTAACCTTTTCCCCCTGTCTCACGCCGGCGCCGGATTGCCTCCGGTGATTGGTGGCAGGATCGGCTTCATTGGTTTGGCCGGTTCTTTCAGTTGCGGCCGATCTTCGCCGGCTGGATCAGACACGGGCTGTGCTTCTTCGAGCGGCAAGCCTGCAACGATGCGACGAATCTCAACCCCGTCGAGCGTTTCGCGCTCGAGCAGGCACTCAGCCAAACGCACCATGGTGTCGCGATTCTCCTCGATGATCGTCTTGGCGCGTTCAAACTGAGCCGTGACGATCTTTCTTACTTGCTGGTCGATCTTGATCGCTGTCTCTTCCGAGAAGTCGCGATGCTGGGCAATCTCGCGGCCGAGGAATATCTGCTCTTCCTTCTTGCCGAAGGTCAACGGTCCCATCTCCGACATGCCATACTCGCAAACCATCGCGCGCGCCAGTTCGGTGGCGCGTTCGATGTCGTTGGAAGCGCCGGTGGTGATACTGCCAAGGAATGCATCTTCCGCAATTCGCCCGCCCATCAGGATCGCAATCTGGCCCAGCAGATATTCTTCGCTGTAGTTGTGACGATCGCCTTCGGGAAGTTGCTGCGTAACGCCAAGCGCCATGCCACGCGGAATGATCGTGACCTTGTGAACCGGATCGGCGTTGGGAACTTTCAAACCGACTAACGTATGTCCGGCCTCGTGATATGCGGTGACGCGCTTCTCCTCGTTTGAGATCACCATGCTCTTGCGCTCCGCGCCCATCAACACCTTGTCCTTCGCCAACTCAAAGTCGGCCATCGCGACCAGCTTCTTGTTATAGCGCGCCGCGTTGAGCGCCGCTTCGTTGACAAGATTGGCCAGGTCGGCGCCGGTGAAGCCCGGCGTGCCGCGCGCGATGACGCTGATGTCAACATCTTCGCCCAGCGGAATCTTGCGCGTATGGACTTTCAGAATACCTTCACGACCACGCACATCGGGTCTTGATACGACGACACGCCTATCAAATCGCCCTGGTCGGAGCAAGGCCGGATCCAACACGTCGGGACGGTTAGCCGAAGCGATCAGGATCACGCCATCGTTGGACTCAAAGCCATCCATCTCGACGAGCAACTGATTCAAAGTCTGCTCGCGCTCGTCGTGTCCACCGCCGAGTCCGGCGCCGCGATGACGACCGACCGCATCAATCTCGTCGATGAAGATGATGCAAGGCGCATTCTTCTTGCCTTGCTCAAACAGGTCGCGAACGCGCGAAGCGCCTACGCCGACAAACATCTCCACGAAGTCAGAACCTGAAATAGAGAAGAAGGGAACATTCGCTTCGCCGGCGATGGCGCGCGCGAGTAAAGTCTTGCCGGTTCCCGGCGGGCCCATCATGAGCACGCCCTTGGGAATTCGTCCGCCAAGTTTTTGAAACTTCTGCGGCTCTTTGAGAAACTCGATAATCTCCTGCAGTTCTTCCTTGGCTTCTTCGACGCCGGCAACGTCCTTAAACGTCACGCGCTTTTGTTGGTTGTTAAGCAGCTTGGCGCGCGATTTACCAAACGAGAGGGCTTTGTTCCCGCCCGACTGCATTTGCCGCAACATGAAAACCCAAATACCGATGATAAACAGTAACGGCGCCCAGGTGATTAGCATTGGCCAGAGATAACCGCTGCTGCCGGAGTCGTCTTCAAACTTCTCGACCTTGGGTTTACCGTCGATTTTTTCCTGCGACTTATTAAATACCGTGTTCTTTATCTGATCGCTGGTGAGTTGGACGTGGTATTCCTGATTGCGCGTATCCAGAGCGATCGCCTCGTTCTGTTTGAGCGTCACTTGCTTTATCTCAAGCGCATCGATTTTCGTACTGAGTGTCCCCAAGTCGATTGGCTGCCAATTCTTGCCTGAGGGATTGACCAGCCTATAAAGCAGCACCGCTCCCGCGACAATCAATAACCAAAAAATTATTTGTCTAGCTGTAGAACTCAAAGTCATTAACGCCCTCCAACTGCGATCATACCCTATCCCGACTTCCTTTGTCGCTTGGCGGCTAAAGGGTTCCGCCGTTAGTTTCAAATCCAAACTCCGCATCCTGGCAGGTTGCTGGAAAGGACAGTAGAGCCCGTAAAAGGAACAAAGCGATCCGCGAAATCACACGAAATAAGTGGAAATAGGAGTTTGCTTAGTGTTGTTTAGTGTGGTTTCGTGCATCGTAGTCAAGTTTTTCAGCAGCCTGTTAGGGAAAGATTTCATATGAGCCTTTTGGATGCCTCTCCGCTTCCGGCTGGTTGTTAACACCCTTATTAGAAACCTCACCCGCCCGGGAGTTCCCGGAAGCCACTCGCCCCGGTAAAAAGCGAAAACCGCCGGCTTATGCCTGGCGGTGTCAACCTCGTCGAATTCTAGAGGTCGCAGGGCGCTTTTTCAACCCCTTTTTAGGTGACAACTCCAGCATTCCCCGCTTTCGCGTAACCTTCATGCCGTCAGGTAACTCTGCGATTCGGCCGCCGCGATCGCCGTTTAGCAGCTTCTCGACGGCAATCAGGTGAACCATTTCAAGCCGCTTGAGATCACCGCGTGATCGTAAAATCCACTCTCGTAACGCGCGGCGTCGCACCGCAGCCGGCCTTTGCAACAGAACACTTACGCTCAACGATGGCACTCCGGTTTCACTATTCTTCTGGGGCACTTGAGCCAGCTCAAGCAGACGGTTGGCCTCATCCGCGAGCGCCGCCGCGTCTTCATTCAGCAGACTGGCCGTCCGGCTGAGCGCCTCAACCACGCGCTTGTTGAACGACTTCATCAGCGGCAAGAGTTGTTTGCGCACCCTGACCCGGGAGAAGGCTTCATCGTCGTTCATCTCGTCAACGCGGAAATCGATCTGACGTAGCCGGCAATAGTCTTCCGTATCGCTGCGGCGCGCCCATGCCAGCAACGGGCGAACGAGCAGGATGGTCGAGTCGCGGCTTAACTTCCTAATAGCGGGTGTGCCACTCAATCCTTCCGCGGCGCTGCCCCGCAGAAGTCGCATCAGAATTGTCTCCGCCTGATCGTCGAGGGTGTGCGCAGTCAACACGTAGCCCGCACTCTTCTTCACGGCTGTCTTAAACAAAAACTCGTAGCGCGCTTTCCTCGCCGCCTGCTCCAGATTCTCACTTTTCTTCTTTGGAGCCGAAGCAACTTTCAGATTCGCGCGACCTGCGATAACGTCGCAGCCGAGTCCTTTCGCGAGTTGCTTTACCCATAGCGCATCCTTCCGGCTCGCCGGCCGCAGCCCGTGATCGAGATGCCCGACAATCAAATTAACGCGCAGCTTCTCTTGTTTGATTAACTCATCGAGGCCGAGCAAGAGAGCGGTAGAGTCGGCGCCGCCAGAGACCGCTACGACAATGTTCGTTTCCGAAGCGGGCAGATCGAGTCGTCGCCACTGCTCCAGCAGATCGGTGGCGAAGGCGGATAGCCTGGGTTTAGTCGATCGGCCCGTTTTGAAGTTCATCATCTTCAGTCTCATTAGCACTTGGTGCACTTTAGGTCAGGATCGACCTCTTCACTGGGACCGCGGGCGTCCCGCCCGCTCCGAGGTGCGTTGGCTTTAACTCCCGATGCTTGTGCCTGCCTACGCGGGCGGGCGAGACGCCCGCGGTCCCAGCAAGCCGTTATGTGGTTCCAGTTAAACTGAAAGCTATTCGCACAGGCAATCTTAATCGCTTGACAATCATTGGCCCAGCCGTTTCTAATTCACTCACCCCGAGAGTACAGCTTGAATAATTCCCGCAAAACATTTTCGCGAGGTTAATGATGAAAAGAAGAATGTTTCTGTGTGCGCTGATCTTAGCGCTTCTTACCTTCCAAACAATTCCTGTCTCCGCGCTCGACGAAGGCATGTGGACGTTTAATAACGTTCCCAGGGAAGACATCAAACAAAAATATGGCTACGACGTTACTGACAACTGGCTCCGCAAAGTTCAGCTCGCGTCAGTGCGCTTCCCGGGCGGCTCGGGTTCGTTTGTATCGCCAAACGGCCTGGTGCTCACAAACTATCATATCGTCGAAGACATTGTGGGCGAACTGAGCACGCCGGCTAAGGATTATGCCAAGGAAGGGTTTGTTGCCCGCACTCAATCCGAGGAGTTGAAAGCGGAAGGCCTCTCGCTCGATCAGCTAATCAGCATCGAAGACGTAACTGCGGTCGTTAGCAGCGTCGTTAAAAGCGACATGTCTGCAGCCGAAGCAAACGCCGCGCGACGCACCCAAATCAGTGCGATTGAAGCCCAATCAATGCAGCAGACAGGGCTAAAGAGCGACGTTGTGACGCTCTACCAGGGTGGTCAATACAATCTCTATCGCTACAAGAAGTACACCGACATCCGGCTGGTGTTTGTGCCTGAGTTCCAGGCGGCATTTTTTGGCGGCGACCCGGATAACTTTAATTTCCCGCGCTTCAACATCGACATGGCCCTCGTTAGAGTTTATGAAAACGACCAGCCGGTGAAGGTGGAAAACTATTTCAAGTGGTCGAAGACGGGCGCGAAAGACGGCGAGCTGGTTTTTGTTACCGGACATCCGGGCAATACCTCCCGGCTAAACACCTTGGCCCATCTCGAATCGCTGCGCGATGTCAGCATTCCGCTATTGCTCCGGATGTTGGAATCGCGCCGCGCCGTGCTGAAAGCTTACATGACGCAGGGTGAAGAGCAGACGCGCCGCGCCCAAAACGATCTAAACAGCATTGAGAATTCCCTCAAGGTTTACAAGGGACAGATTGCCGGCCTTAAGGATCCAAAACTGATGGCCAAGAAACGCGTGGCCGAACAGATGTTGCGAACGTCGATCAACGCTGACCCGCGTAAGCAGCAGGAATACGGCGACGCCTGGGACGCGATCGCGAAGGGGCGGAAGGATTTCGGGCAGTATGATCGCGACCGGCGCTTCCTGGATCTTGCGGCCGGCTTCTTCACCCCGCTATTCCAGTATGCTCGCACGCTCGTGCGGCTGGCTGACGAAAATGAAAAGCCGGACGCCAAGCGTCTGCCCGAGTTTACGAATGCTCGTCGGGCTGCACTTGAAGCGGGTCTCCACTCGACCGCGCCTATCTATGACGATTATGAAAAGGCGAAGCTTGCCAGTTCGCTCGCGTTTATGCAGAGCGAGTATGGCCCGAATAGTCCGCTCGTAAAGAAAGTGCTGAAGGGGAAAACTCCGGAAGCGCGCGCTGCCGAGTTGATCGAGGGAACTAAACTCAAAGACGTCGAATATCGCAAGCAGGTCGCAGCTGCCGGTCGTAAGGGAATCGAGAATTCCAATGACCCCATGATCGACCTGGCGAACGACATCGACAAAGAAGCGCGTGGCGTGCGCAAGCGTTATGAAGAAGAAGTGGTGGCGGTCGAACGCTCCAACTACGCGAAGATTGCCCACGCGCTTTTCGAAGACCAGGGCACGAAGCTCTATCCAGACGCGACCTTTACGCTGCGGCTTTCATACGGAGCAGTCAAGGGCTACCGGGAGAATGGCAGGTTTGTGGCGCCATTCACGACGCTAGGCGGTCTCTACGCGCGTTCGAATCAATTTCATCACGAGTTTCCCTACAACCTGCCACCGCGTTGGACGAGTAAGCGTACCGCCCTTAATTTAAGGACGCCGTTCAATTTCGTTTCCACGAACGACATCATTGGCGGCAACAGCGGCTCGCCCACTATTAACAAGAACCGCGAGCTGGTCGGCTTGATCTTCGACGGCAACATCCAGTCGCTGGTCGGCAACTTTGAATTCGATGAGTCAGTAAATCGTTCAATCTCCGTCGACGTCCGCGGGATGTTGGAAGTCCTACGCAAAGTGTTCGGTGCAAACACCCTCGCCGACGAACTAATGAAGGGATAGCGAAGTAGGACAGACTTTCGAGTCTGTCCAAATCGATTTAGTTCGCGTAGCGGACTCAGCCGGCACTCATTTCTGTCGGAAGGTTTAGTCGGCCGTTATCAATCCCACTGAGGGCGAGTGACAATGCTCGTGCGCGCTAATAGCCAAGGTGCGTCAAGTTTTCCGCACGCAAACCGGGAAGGGCCTAGGCTCAAGACTAAGCCACTATCCTCCTTATGGAAACGAGACGGGTTGGCGATCCAGCGTAACGCGACTAGTAACTATCAGAAGATGCTCACTTCAAGCCGCTGGGTTTACTCCAGAACATTTTGGCAGAAAAGATTTTTAAGAAGCGGCTAAAGACTGGTCTAGGTCGAAACGATCTCAGACTCAGACGGCAATTCAACACCGTAAGCCAGCACCATCAACCAGCGCCCATCGCGTCGTACGAAGATGTCAGTAAAGGCAACCGCACTTTCCTCCGCTTCTCCTTCGGGCGGGCGAGCTTCAGCGAGTTGTACGCCGGTGAGCACAGCCGTCTCGCCATACACGTTTACCTTCAGCTCTTCACCGCGGAGCGAAAGAATCTCTACCGGAAAAGAGGCGATGCTTTCCAGGAATGCAGCCTTATCAGCTTCGGCGCCGAAGTGCGTTCGATAAATAAACTCGTCCGCCAGCATTGGTCCGAGCGTAGCCGCGTCTTTGCTCTTGATGGCCGCCATAATTTCCCGCTCGATTTGCAGGATGGCCTCGGCGGAGTTGTTGGTTGGATCAGACATAATCAAAATCTTCAAACTCCCTGACGCTGCAGTTGTCGACGACACGATCTACGAAATCACACAAAACTACACTAACGACATTTCGTGTTAGTTCGTGTCCTTTCGTGGATCAACTCTGGTGAACATTTTGGCAAAAAACAAGCTGAAAGTGTTTCACTGAGCGAAACGTTCACGGCGCCGTTACCAGCGGCAGCTCGATGAAGCTTTGCAGTTTAGGATCGCCGGCCGTGTGATAAATCCTTTGGTTGGCCTTCCGGTAGTCACCGGGCTTCGCCCAAAAAATATTAGGCACAAAGGTTTGCGGATTGCGATCGTAGAGCGGGAACCAACTCGATTGCACCTGCACCATGATCCGGTGACCCGGCAAGAAGACGTGATTGGCGGTTGGCAACGCGAAGCGATAGAGCAGCGGCACGTTAGCAGCGATTGGTTTGGGCTCTGACAGGCTCTCGCGATAACGGCCGCGCAGGATGTCTGCGGAAATCATCAACTGATAACCGCCCATGTTCGGATCGCCCGCGACCTCATCGGGATAAAGGTCGATCACCTTCACCACCCAATCAGAATCGGTGCCGCTCGTGGAAGCGATCAGATTAGCCATCGGCTCACCGCTGATCTTCAGCGGCGCAGTCAAAGTTTCAGAAATAAATACTGCAACATCCGGACGGCCTGACGCTTCACGTTGATCGTCAACCAGCCACTGCCGCCAGGTGGTACCGTCAATGGGCCGCGCGCGATAGGGCACAGGCTTGGCCGGGTCGGAAATGTATTCTTCGTAACCGGCTTCTCCCGACTTAGCCGCGTCAAAACTCAACTTCGAAGCTCCACGAAGATAGAGCGGCGTCGGGTGGATGATGCAGCCACTCGCGCAGCCAGCCGGCCACGAAGCCAGCCGCCGCCACTTGTTCGTTCCCGTTTCAAATGCCGTCACCGGGGCAATATCAGGTTTGGGCGCGTCCCTAAGATAGTGGTCGAGAAACGGCCGCAGGATTTCCTGACGAAAAGTCAGCGCTGTATCGCTGTTAAATTTAACGGCCCCGAGCGCACTGCCTTCGCGAATCTCCTGACCGTGATGCCACGGGCCCATCACCAGGAACACCTTGTCGTTGTTTGTGTCCTTCGGCTTGATCGCTTTGTACACAGCGATGTCTCCGTAAATGTCTTCCTGGTCCCAGAGGCTGTGCACCAGCATCACCGGAACCTTCAGCGGTTGGGCCGCGAGAATCCTGTCCACTGCCTGATCCTGCCAGAACGCGTCATAGCTCGGATGTTCGAGCAGCTTACGCCAGAAGCCGATCTGTTCGAGACCGCGGCGGCGACCGAGTTCGCCTGCCGACCCGGCCTCCATGAACATGTCGTAGTCGTCGAAGTGGCTCATCCACCACTTGGCGTCGTTGGCGCGCGTCGCCTCCTGATCGTAGATGTAGCTCATGCCCTGCTGGCGGAAGGCGCCGTTGTGAAACCAATCGTCGCCGCGCCAGCCGTCAACCATTGGATTCATCGGTACCGAGACTTTGAGCGCGGGATGCGGATTCACCAGCGCCATCAAAGGCAGAAAACCGTCGTAGGAAATTCCCAGGATGCCCACCTTGCCGTTGCTCTCCGGGACGTTCTTCACCAACCAATCAATAGAGTCGTAAGTGTCTGTCGCATGATCCACTGGCGTTGGATTCTGCGGTCCGTGCAGCGGGCGGTTCATCACGTAATCGCCCTCTGAGCCATACTTGCCGCGAATGTCCTGCACTACGCGAATGTAACCGCCTTCGACGATCACGTCGGTGGCGTTATCGTAGCCATACAGACTGGGGCCAAGGTGAGAGCTGTTGATATGCGTGGTGAGATCGGTGGCGTTGTAAGGCGTGCGCGTTAACAGAATTGGTGCGCCCTTGGCGCCGTG
>JANMQG010000023.1:0-6761 GCA_031370285.1 Chloracidobacterium sp.
TGGGATTAGAGTTGAACGGGATGAGTTTCGTGTCTTTTCTCAACGCGACCCGGCGTCGATCGACTGGGAGTCGGTGGGCGCCGAAATCGTGATCGAGTCAACGGGAATTTTCACCAAGGCCGAAGACGCCAGGAAACACCTCCGCGGCAGCGTTAAGAAAGTGATCATTTCCGCTCCCGCGAAGAACGAAGACATTACGATCGTCCTTGGCGTGAATGAGGACAAGTATCTTCCGGCAGTGCATCACGTAATCTCAAACGCGTCGTGCACTACAAACTGTCTGGCGCCGGTGGCGAAGGTGATTCACGAGAACTTCCGTATTCGCTCGGCCCAAATGACCACCATTCACTCGTACACAAACGACCAGCAACTGCTTGATCTGCCTCACAAGGATCTGCGGCGCGCGCGTGCAGCCGCTCTCTCCATGATTCCAACTTCTACTGGAGCAGCAAAGGCTGTGGCGCTGGTGCTGCCTGAACTGAAAGGGAAGTTTGACGGTATCTCTGTGCGAGTGCCCACGCCCAACGTTTCGCTGGTTGATGTGGTGATGGACGTCGAGAAGGAGACGAGCACGGAAGAAGTGAATCGCGCGCTGAAGGATGCTGCCAACGGAGAGTTGCGGGGAATTCTTGCGTTTTCCGAAGAGCCGCTCGTCTCGATCGACTTCAAGAGAAATTCGAATTCTTCGATTGTCGATGCCGAATACACGAAGGTCATCAACGGGCATATGATCAAGGTGCTTTCCTGGTACGACAACGAGTGGGGCTACTCCTGCCGCGTGCGCGATCTGATCAAGTTTATTGCCGCTAAAGGCCTGTAGTTTAGAGCGAGCAGAGGCTTGTAGTTCAGAGTTCAACCTTTAGGTTGCTCTTGCGGGCAAAGGCGCAAGCTAAAGCTTGAACTCTGAACTGCATGATCGTCACCATGGCAAAACTTTCCATTAAGGATCTGGATCTGAAAAGCAAGCGCGTGTTCATTCGCGTTGATTTCAACGTTCCCATCAGGGAGGGCAAGGTTGAGGACGACACGCGCATTCGAGCTTCCTTGCCAACGATCCAATATGCAATTGAACACGGCGCGCGCATAATTCTCGCTTCGCACCTGGGCCGGCCGAAAGGTGAGCGCGTCGAGAAATACAGCCTTGCGCCGGTGGCCGAGCATCTTTCGAGTCTGCTCGGCAAGCCAGTTGTTTTTGCGACTGACTGCATCGGGGAAGGGGCCGAAGCTAAAGTAGCGGCAATGCAGGATGGCGATTTGTTGTTACTCGAAAACCTGCGGTTCCACAAACAGGAAGAGAAGAACGACGATGCGTTCGCGCAGCAACTCGCCCGACTGTGCGATGGCCTCTATGTGAACGATGCTTTTGGCGCGGCGCATCGCGCGCACGCTTCTACAGTTGGCATAACTAAGCATGTAGCCAGGGCTGCGGCTGGGCTGTTGATGCAGAAGGAGCTGGAATATCTCGGACGCGTTATCAGTAAACCCGATCATCCATTCGTGGCGATATTAGGCGGCGCCAAAGTTTCCGACAAAATTCCGGTGATCAATGCCCTCATCGATCGCAAAGTTGACAAGCTTCTGATTGGCGGGGCAATGGCCTACACCTTTTTCAAGGCGGAAGGTTTTACCGTGGGCAAGTCGCTGGTTGAAAACGATATGCTGCAAACCGCCTTGGAGATCAAGCAGCGCGCGGAAGCCGAAGGCGTCGCATTGCTATTGCCTACTGATCATCAGGTCGTAGACAGCTACGAGCCAATAAAGGGCGACAAGGTTATTGCCAAGACGATCCCGATCGAGTTTACAAACGCAGGCCATGCGGGCATGGACATCGGAGTCGAAACAATGTCCCATTTTGCGAATGCGTTGCGCGACGCGCGCACGATCATCTGGAACGGCCCGATGGGCGTATTCGAAGAACCGCCGTTTGATGAAGGAACGATTGGCGTAGCCTGGGCTGTAGCAGAAGCCGCCGATCGCGGCGCGATAGTGATCGTTGGCGGAGGCGATTCGGTTGCAGCAGTGACGCAAGCGGGCGTTGCCGATCGCATCACGCACATTTCCACCGGCGGCGGCGCGACGCTTGAGTTTCTTGCCGGGAAAGAGTTGCCTGGCGTCGCTGCGCTCACCGACAAAGCTTAGTTTGCAGACCGCAGTTTACTTTTCACCTTTCACTCTTCACTTTTCACCCTTTGCTGCTCTACGGTTGTCCAAACCGCTGTCGATACTCGGTGGAGGTAATGAACGCCTTCACCATCTCGGCGTCGGCGAAGTTGCCGTTGAACTGATTGAGTTTTGATAGCCAGAAGTTGTAACCCTGAAAGTCGAGGGTCGGTTCCGGCGGGTCGGGCGGGTTCCTTCGCAGGTAACCGAAGTATTGCATCAAGACAAACGCTCGATTAAATTCCTGCTGAGCTAAGGTTGAGTTCTCGGCCACGCTTCGCAGGGCACGTGCACGCGCAGCCGTGTCGGCTGTGTTTGTCGCTGAGCCAAACTCGTTGATGGCTGCTGTGCGGTCGCTCGCTGAAGGCGTCACACCAGCGTTCATGAAAAGCTGGTCGACGAATTGATCCGGTGTCAACGAGGTCGGGTAGACTGACGCAAAACGCGAGCGCTGTACAAACTCCGCCGCGAAGGCTTGTTTGTTATTCTCCAGCAACTGTTCCCAGCCAGGTTGGTTGACTATGACGCCTTGCCCTATCTCCTGCGTGTCGGGCAGAAATTCGCTAAGTCTCACGGGCACAGGGGTGCCGGGCAGATTTCCATATGACGCTTTGTAGAAGCGATAGACCAAATAGCCCGTCTGTTGAAATTCAATCGAGATGAAGAACGCAGCCGAGACGTTGATGCGCTTAGCGTCGATGCACGACGGGTCCGCGCCGCACAAGGCAATCTCATTGGTCCAGAAAGCGAGACCGTCTGCGTCGGGTTGGCGGTTGAGGAAGTCGAGATAGTGTTGACGGACGAAGAACTGCGCCTCGTCGATTTGATTAGGGCCAGGGTCGTACAGCTCGGCGCTGCGTAGAGGGGAACAGCAGGCGTCGCTGCCGCCCGCAACAAGAACTTTTCCGTTGGGCAAGAGCGTCGCCGTGTGAGCACCACGCGCCGCATTGAGGCTCGCGGTGTTGCTCCATGTCCCGGTGGCCGGGTCGTACAACTCAGCGCTGTTGAGAGAAAAACCATTATCATCCGGGCCACCAGGATCCATGCTCCCCGCAACTAGGACATTGCCGTTGGGCAACAGCGTCGCCGTGTAAGCACCACGCGCCGTATTGAGGTTGCCGGTAATGCTCCATGTCCCAGCGGTCGGGTCATACAACTCTGCGCTCTGACCGCTGTTAAAATCGCCTCCCGCCACCAAGACGTTGCCATTGAGTAGCAGGGTTGCTGTGTGACCAGAGCGAGCTTCATTGGGATTGGCGACAATACTCCAGGTCCTGGTGGCGGGATCATACAACTCCGCGGCGGGGAATAAACTGCCAAAATCATTGTAGAAGCCCACGATCAAGACCTTGCCGTTTGGCAACAGCGTCGCGGTCTCACCGTCGCGGGCTATGTTGAGACTGCCGGTGTAGCTCCAAGTCCCGGTGGCGGGGTCGTAAAGCTCTGCGCTGTTGGTCGTGTTGCAGACAAAGCTGACGCAGCCCCCCGCAACTAAGACCTTGCCACTGGGCAGCAGCGTCGCTGTGTGACTCCAGCGGGCTGCGTTGAGATTGCCAGTGCTACTCCAGGTTCCGGTGGCCGGGTCGTACAGTTCTGCGCTGTTAAGTTCACCACCGGGAAAGTGAAAGCCTCCCGCGACGAGGACCTTGCCATTGGGCAGTAGCGTCGCTGTCTGGAACTCGCGTCCGGCGTTGAGATTGCCAGTAATGCTCCACGTTCCTGTGGCCGAGTCGTACAGTTCCGTGCTCTTGAGACTGGGATCGTGCTCGTCGTCGCCAACGACCAAGACCTTGCCGTTTCGTAGCAGCGTCGCCGTATGAAAGACGCGCGCTGTGTTGAGATTCCCAGTGATGCTCCAACTCGGACCAACCGCCTGTGCAGAGGCGAGTCTTGCGGTGCCTGCCACCAAGATGGCCGCACTTATCAAACCAGCGAGGGTCAGCGTCAGACCAACGCGAAGTCGAGCGTGGTTTCTTTGATTGTGAGTATGCGACATGATCGTTCTCCTTCTCCTCAGGACAAGAGTTCTTTGGGTTCCGAAGTCCGCAACCTGACGGTTTCGGCGAGTGAGTTAAGGCAGACGAGCATCTGTCCGCCCGCTGTTTCGGTGAAGTGGATCTGCTCGGCCTCAATGCAGCGATAGATTGTGCGCGTTCCCACACTGGCCAGGGTGGCAGCCTCATCCGGTGTCAGCATCAAGCTTTGCCCGGTGCAGGTTACGCATTCAGTGAGCAGCGATCTCCGGTGCCGACGCAGCACCAGGATTCGATGGGCCTCAATAGTGATTTCTGTTCTTCGCCTCATTATCTGCCGCTCCGGTTTTGTTGTTTCACGTAAGGCCTTGCGCTAAAATGAGGGCCATTCAAGCCGGTGAACTGGATTTCCACGCCCATACTTTTGTTCACCACGCCGCGGACAATACGCTGAGCGCGATTTGACAGTCCTTCGAGAATTCGGAAAGTTCTCAGAAAGAGTTCGGAAAACATTCAGAAAGCCATTTCCAGGCCCGTTTATGAGTTCGGACCATTTCGGCTGAACGCTGCGGAGCATCAACTGTTGCGCGATGGGAGAGCTGTGCCCCTGACGCCGAAGGTTTTCGACGTCCTGCGGCTACTTGTCGAGAACAGTGGACACATGCTCGAGAAGGACGAGCTGATGAAGGCCGTTTGGCCTGATAGCTTTGTCGAAGAAGGGAACCTCACCAGAAATATCTCAACACTGCGCGCGGTCCTCGGTGATCATGACGAGGATCACCAGTACATCGAAACCGTGCCCAAGCGCGGGTACCGCTTTGTGGCGGAGGTTACGGAATTTGATGAAGACCTTGAACTGATTGTCGAGGAGAAGACGAGAGCGCGCATCGTAATCGATCAGGAAGAACACCCGAGCACTGATGGAAGGATTGGAAGTGTCTATCAACCGGCTCTTCCCGCTGGCAGGCGTTTGGCAGTTGTTGTCAAACGGCGCCTAACTATTGCAGTGCTCGCGGTGTTGGTTCTGGGAGTGGCTGTGCTGGGTGTTGTGTATTTCACGAAGCCCGGTGAAGCAATAGATTCAATTGCAGTCATGCCATTCGTTAATGTGAGCGGCGATCCCAACACCGAGTACCTCTCGGACGGGCTCAGCGATAGCATTATCAACAGCCTTTCACAATTACCAAGTCTCAAAAAAGTGAGCGCGTTCAATTCGGTGTTGCACTACAAGGGAAAGCAGACAGACCCGCAGGTGGTCGGGCGCGAGCTAGGTGTCCGAGCGGTACTAATGGGCCGGCTCATTCAGCGCGGCGATGATCTTTCGATCAGTGTCGAGCTTGTAGACGTGCGAGACAACAAACACTTATGGGGTGAGCAGTATAACCGCAAACTGGCAGATCTTACTGGGGTGCCAACGGAGATCGCTCAGGACATCACGGAGAAGTTGCGGCTGCGGCTGAGCGGCGAGGAAAAGAAGAGGCTGGCCAAACGCTACACCGAGAATGGCGACGCTTACCAGCTCTACCTGATGGGCCGCTCTTACAGCTATACCAGGTCGGAGAAGGGACTTCAGAAAAGCATTGAACTCTACGAGCAGGCAATCAAGAAGGACCCGAACTATGCCCCGGCTTATGCTGGCTTGTCGCTGACCTACGAAACCCTTGGTTTCACCGGCCTGTTGCCAGCGAAAGAGGCCCGGCAAAAGCAAGAGTGGGCGGCGCTAAAGGCGATGGAAATAGACGATATGCTCGCCGAAGCTCACGTCGCCGTGTCCTTTGTCAGGAGGCTGGATTTGAATTGGTCAGCTTCCGAAGAAGAGTGTAAACGTGCTCTGGAACTTGACCCAAACTCCGTGCGGGCTCACGTGACTTATGCCTACCATCTAGCGTGGTTGGGGCGATTAGATGAAGCCATGCCACATGTGAAACGAGCCCAGGAGCTTGATCCACTCTCGTTGATTACCAGCGCGGAAATCGGAAATATGTTCTACTGCGCGCGCCAGTACGACCGAGCAATCGAACAATTTCAGAAGATCATAGAGCTGGACCCGAACTTCCCTCCAGCGCATACCCGCCTCGGAATGGTTTATCTTGAGAAGGGCATGTATGAGGAGGCCATCACTGAGCACAAAAAGGCCATAGCTTTAGATGATTCCCCCAGAAGAACTGCATGGCTCGGACATGCCTATGCGGTGGCGGGAAGGAAAGCCGAAGCGCAGAAGATACTTGATGATTTGAAGGAGCGAGCAAAGCAGCGTCCGGTCTCGCCTTATGAGTTTGCGCTAATCTATATCGGCCTTGGCGACAAGGATCAAGCCTTCGTATGGCTGGGAAAAACTATTGAGGAGCGCCCTGAGATCTTGTGGGACATCCAAGTGGGCCCAAGATTTGACAGCCTTCGCTCAGATTCGCGCTTCACAGATCTGCTGCGGCGCCTGAAGCTGGCGTAAGCTGGAAGCGCGCCTCTTTTCTCTTTCAGTTGAAAGCCAATGCTCGCCAGAAAAGCAGCCTCATTACTCTTGCCTTTAGCCTTTCTCCTTTTGTCTTCTATCACTGCGCCTGCTCAAACCCAGACTACCGGTCGCATTGCCGGAACTGTCAAAGACCAGAATGGAGCGGTCATCGTCGG
>JANMQG010000044.1:0-56899 GCA_031370285.1 Chloracidobacterium sp.
AGAAGGGTTTGCGCTTCGCGATTCGTGAAGGCGGCCGCACGGTCGGAGCCGGCACGGTGTCGGACATAGTCGAGTAGGACGTAGGTCTTGGGTCTTAGGCTTTGGGCCTTTGATTAGCCAAGACCAAAAACCAAAGACCAAAGGCCAACGAAGAAATGCTGAACGAAAAAATCAGAATCCGACTGAAAGCCTACGACCACCGTGTGTTGGATCAGTCCACTGCGGAAATTGTGGAAACAGCGAAGCGCACCGGCGCCCGTGTAGCCGGGCCGATACCTTTGCCCACGGTCAAGAACAAATGGACCGTACTTCGTTCGCCCCATGTGGACAAGAAATCGCGTGAGCAGTTTGAGATCAGAACGCACAAGCGCCTGATGGATATTCTTGACCCGACACCGCAGACCGTTGACGCGCTGATGAAGCTGGATCTGCCAGCCGGCGTCGACGTGGAAATTAAGGCGTTCGGCAGGCAATAGGCCGGCAGTTCAGAGTTCAAGCTTTAGCTTGCCACCTGAAGAGGACAACCTGAAGGTTGAACTCTAAACTTCCTGAGTGGCATTCGGCGATTTGAGATTGGAATTGAACCAATGATTAACGGAATCATCGGAAGAAAGATCGGCATGACGCAGATTTTTGCGGCAGACGGCATGGTTACGCCGGTCACAGTCATCAAGGCTGGGCCATGTGTGGTGGTACAAAAGAAATCCGCCGCCGGCGTTGATGGCTATAACGCCGTGCAGGTCGGGTTGGTTGACGAGCGGCCGCCGAAGTTGAAGAACGTGACCAAGCCAATGCGTGGCCACTTTGAGAAAACCGGAGGCGGAACCCCGCCCACCCGCATACTCAAGGAGTTTCGTTTGGATGAGTCTTCAAGCGAGATGAATGTGGGCGACAAGATCTTGGTCGACCAGTTTGCCGATGGCGACGTCGTCGATGTGGTTGGCAAGTCAAAGGGTCGTGGTTTCGCCGGCACCATCAAGCGCCACAAATTTAATCGTGGGCCGGAATCCCACGGCTCGATGAACGTGCGCGCGCCTGGCTCGATTGGCGCATCGGCGTATCCCTCGCGAGTTATCAAGGGCACGCGATCGTCCGGTCACATGGGGGACGAGCGCGTTACGATAAAGGGGCTGACCGTGGCCCGGGTCGACCCGGAGAATAATCTCCTAATGATCCGCGGCGCAGTTCCGGGCGCGAATGGCAGCGTGGTGGTAGTCCAAAAGGCTGGCAAACGCGCGAAGAAGCAAAGGTGAAGAGTGAAAGGTGAAAAGTGAAGAGAAGTTTGACTTCACTTTGCTTTACGATTCACTACAAGGTCTTGCTTGTCACCTTTCACTGTTCACTTAGTTACTGGAGTTGATTATGCCTACCGTTAAGGTGCGCAACTTAAAAAACGAAGAAGTCGGCGAAGTCGAATTGTCTGAAGCTGTGTTTGACGCGCCCTTGAATGAGGGTCTGATTCACGCGGCCGTCAGAAACTTCATGGCCAACGCCCGGCAGGGAACATCCGCCACGAAAACGCGTGGCGACGTTGCCGGCTCCGGCCGCAAGCTGTGGAAACAAAAAGGCACCGGCCGCGCCCGCATCGCCTCGCTTCGTTCACCGCTTTGGAAAGGCGGCGGCAATGTTCATGGCCCGCAGCCGCGCGATTGGTCATACAACATGCCCAAGAAAATGCGGCAGGGTGCTTTGCGTTCGGCGCTTTCCGAGCGCGTTCGTGAGGGCAAGGTGACTTTAGTTGACGGTTGGTCGCTCGATAAGCCGAAGACGAAAGATTTTGTTGCCTCGCTCGGCAAGTTGGGCTTCGCGGGCAAGACGCTGATTGTTGACTCGTTGACTAACGAGAACCTGATTCTTTCGACGAGAAACGTGCGAAGCGCGAAAGTGGTTAACAGCTTCGCCTTAAATATCTATGACCTGCTTTACCACGAACAACTGATTATTTCCGAAGCGGCAGTTAAAGAGCTTGAGCAGCTGCTGGGTCCAAAGAAGGAAGCGGAAGCCGGCGCTGCGCCCGCGGCTGAAGCGAAAGCTGAAGCGGCCGCGGTCGTGGATGATCAGCCGGCAAAGCCAAAGCGAGCGAAAAAGCCCGCTGCGAAAACTGCTAAGGCGAAACCTGACAGACGGGAGGCGACTGAGAAATGAGAACGGTTTGGGACATCATTAAGTCGCCGGTGATTACGGAGAAGGCTTTAGTTGCCAAGGAAGAGACGCAGGACACCGGGCAGTTGTTGACGTTTCGCGTCGATCGGCGGGCAACGAAACCGGAAATCAAGTCGGCAGTCGAGTCTATTTTCCAGGTGAAGGTAGACCGCGTGCGCACGATCAATTTCCTAGGCAAGACAGCACGGCGCGGACGCTTCGAAGGGCGAAAGCCATCGTGGAAGAAAGCTTACGTGACGTTGAAGCACGGCGAGAAACCTGTTGATTACGGTGAGTCAATCTAGTTTCGAGTTCCGAGTTTCGAGTTTCAAGTCAAATGAAACTCGAAACTCGAAACCTGAAACTCGGAACTTTTAAGTTATGGGAATAAAGAAACTAACCCCAACATCTCCGGCGCGGCGGTATCAAACTTATCTCACGCGAGATGAGTTAACCGCGGGCGCAGTTCCCGAGAAGTCGCTGCTTGAGCCGAAGAAGCGGATCTCGGGTCGCAACAACGACGGGCACATCACCGTGCGGCGACGTGGCGGTGGTCACAAGCGCTCCTATCGCATCGTTGATTTCAAGCGCGACAAAGAAGGCATAGCCGGTCGAGTTACGCAGATTGAGTACGATCCGAACCGGTCGGCGCACATTGCGCTGATCACTTATCTCGACGGCGAGAAGCGCTACATCATCGCGCCAAGCGGGATAGAAGTCGGCAAGACAATTATGAGCGGCGCGGAAGCCGACATTTTGCCGGGCAACACGCTGCCGCTGATCAATATTCCCCTGGGCACGCAGATTCATAACATCGAGTTGCGTCCAGGAAAAGGCGGACAGATGGCGCGATCGGCTGGTGCGTTTGCACAACTGGTCGCCAAAGAAGGCGACTACGCGCAGCTCCGCATGCCGTCAGGCGAAGTGCGGCGCGTGCCGCTGGTTTGCCGGGCCACGATTGGCCAGGTTGGCAACATCGAGCACGAAAACGTTTCGTTTGGCAAGGCCGGCCGGTCTCGCTGGAAAGGCATTCGCCCACACGTGCGTGGCGTAGCGATGAATCCGGTGGACCATCCGCATGGTGGTGGTGAAGGAAAAACTTCCGGTGGTCGTAATCCGGTGACGCCGTGGGGCATACCAACGCGCGGTTATAAGACGAGAAGCAATAAGCGCACGCAGCGAATGATTTTGAAGGACCGACGAACAAAGTAAGTTTCGAGTTCCAGGTTTCGAGTTGGTTTTAACTTGAAACTCGAAACCCGAAACTCGGAACTAAAGAGTAGAGCGAAGCGAGACGAATATGGCACGTTCAGTTAAAAAAGGACCGTTTATTGATGTGAGCGTTCAAAAGGCTGTCGATCGCATCCGTGCGAGCGGCAACCGGCCTCCGGTAATTAAGACCTGGTCACGGCGTTCGACCATCTCGCCGGACATGGTTGGTCTGACTTTTGGCGTGCACAACGGCAGGCGGCACTTGCCGATCTACGTTACGGAAAACATGGTGGGCCACAAGCTCGGTGAGTTTGCTCCCACGCGCACCTTCAAGGGGCATTCCGGCACCAAGGTGGAGAAGGCGAGCAAGGTCGCGCCGGCAGCGAAATAGTTTCGAGTTCGGAGTTCGGAGTTTCAGGCTTGCTTAACTTGAAACTCGAAACGCGAAACTCGGAACCTGGGGAAATCAAGTATGGAAGCGATAGCAAGTGCAAAGTATCTTCGCGGGTCGGCGCAAAAGACCCGGCTCGTAGTTGATATGATTCGCGGTCAAGACGTCAATAAGGCTTTGGCCATTTTGCGTTATTCGAGCAAGCGCGCCTCGACTTTGATTGAGAAGTGCGTGCGTTCGGCGATTGCGAACGCTAACGAAGCGGCGGAAAAAGCGAACGTAGCCATTGACCCGGATGATCTCTGGGTGAAGACCGCCTTCGTCGATCGCGGGCCGACTAAGGGTCGACGCCGCGTGCGCCCGGCACCGCAAGGGCGGGCCTATCGCGAGCAGCGCCACTTTTGTCATGTGACGATTCTGCTTTCGAATGACGCGCGCCCGGAGCCTAAGGCGGCACGATACGGTGACGGTAAGGCAGTGGTGGCGAAGCCGGCGAAGCTGGCCGAAAGTAAGGACCGGAAACGCGGTGGAGCAGCTGCCGCACCGCGCGCGAAGCGTGTAGCGCCAAAGACGGAGGCTTCTGAAAAGTCAGACGCCGCCGCTAAGGCAGAGGGCGAGAAGAAGGCGACTAAGCGCGCTTCCAAGAAGAAGGCGAAGACGGACGAAGAGTAGATCGACGGTTAACTGATCTCGGATTTGAAATTTCAGATCTCAGATTGAACGCAAAGAACTGGAGAAGATTGTGGGTCAGAAAGTTCATCCTTACGGATTCCGCCTCGGCTATAACAAGGACTGGCATTCGCACTGGTTCGCGAAGAAACACTATGCCGAGTACTTGTTGGAGGATCTCAAGCTCAAGCGCGATCTGAAGCAACGTTTCGCCGGCGCCGGTGTTTCGCACGTCGACATTGAGCGCGCGGCAAACCGGCTGAAAATAATCATCTACACCTCGCGTCCCGGAATCATCATCGGTCGCAAGGGCGCGGAAATTGACAAGCTGAAGACGGATCTCTCAGCCAAGACGGGCCGCGAAGTTTTAGTTTCGATTCAGGAAATTCATAAGCCCGAATTGAACGCACAATTGCAGGCCGAAAAAATTGCCGCACAACTGGAGAAGCGCATTGCGTTTCGCCGGGCGATGCGCAAAGCAGTGGAAGAGTCGTTACGATTTGGCGCTCAGGGAATCAAGGTGAAAGTTAGTGGACGTCTGAACGGCGCCGAGATTGCCCGCAGCGAGTGGCATCTCCAGGGACAACTGCCGCTGCACACGCTGAGAGCGGACATCGACTACGGTTTGGCGGAAGCGCGCACGACGTTTGGCCAGATTGGTGTGAAGGTTTGGATCTACCGGGGTGAGATTCTTGACGCCAAGGCGGCCATGGCCCGCGGCACCGGATCGGATCCGATTAACGAAACGCGCATGGGCGAACGCGAGCGCCGTCCACGCACTCGTCGCGAGCGTGAAGGTGGCGGCGGCTCTGACGGCAGACGACCACGCGGCGAGAACACATGAGATTGGTCTTTGGACTTTGGTCTTGGGTCTTTGAAAGAACCACGACTTGGGGCCCGATCAAACTCAAGGCCTAAGATCAAAGACCGAACGAGTACGTCGATTACCGAAACAGGGATGCGTTAATCATGTTGATGCCGAAAAAAGTTAAGCACCGAAAGCAGATGCGCGGACGCATGACCGGCACGGCGACCCGTGGCAGCGAGATCAGCTTTGGCGAATATGGGCTCAAGTGTTTGGAACCGGCGTGGATCACGGATCGCCAGATTGAAGCAGCACGTATTGCGATGACCCGTCACATCAAGCGCGGCGGCAAGATCTGGATTCGGATGTTTCCCGACAAACCGGTAACCAAGAAGCCGGCAGAAACGCGCATGGGCAAAGGCAAGGGCGCACCGGAATACTGGGTGGCGGTAGTCAAACCAGGCAGGATTCTTTACGAGATCGAAGGGGTCGATGAGAAGACCGCGCGCGACGCTATGCGTCTGGCGGCGCAGAAACTTCCGATCAAGACGAGATTTGTGACCCGCGCGGATCAAGAGGGAGGCGCCATCTAGATATGAAACGTCGCGAAGAACTGGACAAGTATCACGATCTCTCGGAAGAAGAGTTGCGAGCGGAAACCGCCCGCTTGAAGGAGTCGCTCTTTCGTTTGAAGTTTAAGCTGGCCCTCGGAGAAGTGGATGCAGTCAAACGTATCCGCGAGGAAAAGAGATCGCTGGCGCGTCTGCATACGATTACGCGGCAACGCCGGCCGCTGGCGAGTAAGACTGAGGTCGCCGGCTAACTGTTAGAAGCACAGACGCGCCGTTCCGATTCGCGCGTTGGCCCTGGATGAATGCAAGTACGAACCGCCGGGTTGCCGGCAGCAGAGTGAGAAGCATGGCAGAAGAGAATCAAGCAGAAATAAACGCCGCTGTTAACGAGACCGATACGCCGGCTACCGCAGGCGATCAGGCCGCTACCGCCGCGGGGCCGGCAACAAAGGTGGCGCGCGCGCATCGTTCGCAGAAGGTTGGGGCAGTAGTTTCCGACAAGATGCAGAAGACGGTCGTGGTTCGTGTTGATCGTCTGGTACGCCACACGAAATACCGTCGCTATGTTCGTCGCACGTCAAAATTCATGGCTCATGATGAGTTGGGCGCGACTATCGGCGACAAGGTGCGAATTGTTGAGACACGCCCTATGTCCGCGCGGAAGCGTTGGCGTGTAATTGAGATAGTGCAGAAGGCCGCGAAGTAAATTTCGAAGTTCGAATTTTGAAATTCGAATTTCCGAGGGCAAGGTCATGATTCAGATGCAGACCTCTCTGGAGGTCGCCGACAATTCAGGCGCAAGACGGGTTGAGATGATCATGCCCATCGGTGGGTCGACCGGAAAGATCGCCAGCCTGGGTGATCGGATCAAGGTCACCGTCAAAGAAGCGTCACCCGACGGCACGATCAAAAAGGGAACGGTGCAGGACGCGGTCATCGTGCGCACGCGCAAAGAGGTGCGGCGTAAGGACGGAACCTATATCCGTTTCGATCAAAATGCGGCAGTGCTCATCAAAGAAGACGGAACGCCGATTGGCACGCGCGTGTTCGGCCCAGTGGCGCGCGAACTGCGCGACAAGAACTTCATGAAAATCGTGTCACTCGCGCCGGAGGTTATTTGAGGATTATGGCGGGAAAAAAGCGCTCAAGAATCAAGAAGAACGATCAGGTAGTGATTATCGCCGGCCGCGACAAGGGCAAGCGTGGTCGCGTGCTGGAGGTGGCGCCCATCACCGGAAAGGTCAAAGTTGAAGGCGCCGGAGTGATCAAGCGGCATCAGCGGGCGAACCCGCAGAGCAATCGGGGTGGGGGCATCATCGAGAAGGAAGCGTTCATAAATATTTCGAACGTCCAATTGATCGACCCACGGTCGGGGAAGCCGACGCGCGTTAGATATCAAATTGAGGGTGACGGCTCCAAGATTCGCGTGGCCGCAGGCAGCGGGCAGTCGTTGGAGAAGTGAGGACGGGAATGGCAGCAAGGTTAAAAGAGCGATATCAAAAGGAAGTTGCTCCGGCGGTTGCGAAGGAGTTTGGCATCAAGAACCCGATGGCTATTCCCCGCGTTCAGAAGGTGGTTCTGAACATGGGCATGGGCGAGGCAATTGCCAATGCCAAGATTCTCGACACGGCGGCGGACGAGCTTCGTTCCATCACTGGTCAGAAGCCGGTGATTACCAAGGCGAAGAAATCGATCGCCTCGTTCAAGCTGCGCCAGGGAATGCCAATCGGTGTGATGGTCACGCTGCGCGGCGATCGCATGTATGAATTCCTGGACCGGCTGGTGTCGATTGCGCTGCCGCGCGTGAGAGACTTCCGCGGAGTTTCGCCAAAAGCTTTTGATGGTCGTGGGAATTACACCATCGGCGTGCGCGAGCAATTGATTTTTCCCGAGATCGACTTTAACAAGGTCGACAAGTTACGGGGCATGAACATTTCGATTATTACGACCGCACGAAACGATGAACAGGCTCGTGCACTTTTGAAGGGATTGGGGATGCCGTTTAGGGCGTAATGCAGATGTCAGCATTTGATATCGACTTGGCGGCTGACATCTAACCTCTGGCACCCGAATTGTTATGGCAAAGAAATCACTAATTGCGAAATCGCAGCGAAGACCGAAATTTGCGGTCCGTGCTTACACTCGTTGCAAACGGTGTGGTAGAGCGCGCGGCTATCTCCGGAAGTTTAGTTTGTGCCGCATCTGTTTTCGTCAGTTGGCGCTCGAGGGACAAATCCCCGGCGTCGTTAAGTCTAGTTGGTAAACGAGCAGTGAAAAGTGAAAAGTGAAAAGTTACAAGCGACTGCTTTGTCTCATCACTCAGAACTCATCACTCATCACTTGGAGTTTTTTAGATGACTGATCCTATTGCCGATATGTTGACGCGAATCCGCAATGCTATTGCGGCAAAACATTCGCGCGCGGATATTCCGGCTTCGAAGCTGAAACTTGAGATTGCCCGTATTCTAAAGGAAGAGGGTTATATCAATAACTTTGTCCTGAAGGGCGAAGGGCTGAAGCGCACCATTCGCATTTTCCTCCGTTACGATGCGCGCGGCACCTCGTCAATCACGTACCTGCAGCGGGTTTCACGACCTGGCCGGCGTGTTTATGTGGGCTCCAGTGAAATCCCGAAAGTTCTGGGCGGGTATGGCGTGAACATTGTTTCTACTTCCAAAGGTTTGATGAGCGGGAAAGCGGCGCGCCGTGAAAACATAGGCGGAGAATTGTTAGCCCAGATTTATTAAGAGAGATACTAGATGTCAGATGGCATCCAGCATCTAACATCTCTTGACCGAAGGTTAAAATCATGTCGCGCATTGGCAAGAAAATAATCACACTGCCCAAAGGTGTCTCGGTGACGATTGGGGAGCAAGTGCTCGAAGTGAAGGGGCCGAAAGGCAGCTTGAAGACTCCGATTCCTGGAGGAATCAGTTTCAAACTCGAGGGCGACGAGCTGCGGGCGGAGCGCACGTCGGATGATTTGGCTCCGCTGCACGGCCTGGCTCGCGCGCTGGCGAATAATGCCATTGTCGGTGTAACCGAAGGATTCACAAAGCAGATGGACGTGGTTGGAGTCGGTTATAAAGCCGATGTGCAGGCGAAGCGGATCGTGTTTTCGCTTGGGTATTCACATCCGATCGACTTTCCTTTGCCGGACGGAGTTGAAGCCAAAGCCGAGCGTATGACTACCAAGGGAAGTATCCAGCAGTATCAGACGACGCTGACGCTAACCAGCATCGATAAGCAGAAGCTCGGACAGGTGGCGGCGGAAATGCACAAATTGCGCAAGCCCGACGCCTACAAAGGGAAGGGCATACGCTACGCCGGTGTGCCCATCAAGCTGAAGCCGGGCAAAACTGGGAAGTAGCAAACAGCAAACAGTAGACAGCAAACAGTAGTTACTCGACGCTGAATCCTGTTTTAACTATTTACGATTTACTATTCACGATTTACTAACGCAATGGCAAACACGAGTAGAGCAACAGTTCGCGAGGCGATTCACAGACGAATTCGCCGCAAAGTAAAGGGCAGCGGCGAGCGGCCCCGGCTGGCCGTTTATCGCAGTTTGAATCACATCTATGCGCAAGTGGTTGATGACGAACTTGGCAAGACCATAGTGTCCGCATCAACTACCGAGAAGGACTTGCGTGGAACCACGGGCGGCAATCTCGATGCGGCCCGACGAATCGGTAAAGCGATTGCCGAACGCGCCCTGGAAAAAGGAATCGAGAGCGTGGTGTTCGATCGCGGCGGATATTTGTATCACGGCCGAATAAAGGCGCTAACCGATGCGGCCCGTGAGGCCGGTCTGAACAAGAATGAATTAGCGGCCGCGGCGGAAGCGGCGGCTGAGAAGGCGGAAGAAATCGCAGCGGAAGTGGAAGAGAAGCCACGCAAGAAAACTAAAAAGCAATGAGACAACCTAAGCAGCGTATCTCGGCCCAGGGCTTGGATCTAAAAGATCAAGTTATCTCTATCAACCGCGTCACCAAAGTGGTGAAGGGCGGCAAGAATATGTCGTTCGCCGCCCTGGTCGTAGTGGGTGACGAAGGTGGCCATGTGGGCTTTGGAACCGGCAAGGCGCGGGAAGTACCTTTGGCGATCAAGAAAGCCATCGAGGCGGCCAAGAAGAGTTTGATTCGTGTGCCGTTGATCCAGAACACCGTACCGCATCAGTTGATTGGAAAATTCGGAGCCGGACGAGTCCTGGTTAAGCCGGCATCGCAAGGTACCGGCGTGATCGCTGGTGGCGCGGTGCGTGCAGTGATGCAGGCGGTGGGTGTACATGACGTGCGCACGAAAGTTCTGGGCTCTACCAATCCCCACAATGTGGTGCGCGCAACTTTTGACGCGCTGCTGCGGATGAAAGACCCGATGGAGTTGGCGCGGCTGCGAGGCAAGCAGCTCGAAGAAATCTAGAAACGGTGAATAGTAAAGAGTGAATAGTAAAAAGCGGAACGATTCGCTGGTTATGGATTTACTTTTCACTTTTCACTTTTCACCATTTACTATTCATTATTGACTAAACTTGAGGGTGCTATGGCGGACAAGCGAAAAAGAAAGAATGAGGCGGCGGATACAGGCAAGATTCGCATTCAATACTACCGAAGCTTTATAGCCACGCCGAAAACTCATAAGCAGATGGTTCGCAGCCTGGGCTTGACGAAGCTCAACCAAATTGTCGAGCGTCCTGATAATGCTTCTATGCGCGGCGCGGTCCGGAAGATTCCGCATCTGTTGCGGATCGTTGAATAGTGAGTTTAAAGGCAAAAAAAATCATGGTCTTGAGTCTCAACAATCTAAAACCCACGAAGGGTTCCGTACACAAGAAGAAACGCGTGGGCAGAGGGCCGGGATCGGGTTTGGGTAAGACGGCCGGCCGCGGTGAAAAAGGGCAGAAATCGCGCTCCGGCTATTCCGCCAAGATAGGATTTGAAGGCGGTCAGATGCCGCTGCATCGTCGTTTGCCCAAACGCGGCTTCACCAACATCTTCAAGAAACGTTGGCTCGAGGTTAGTTTGGGTGCCCTCGACCGAAGCTTTGCGGCCAACGAAGAAGTAACACCCGAGCTTTTGCATACTCGCGGCGTAATCAAGAAGGCCAAACACGACGTGGTAGTGCTTGGTAACGGTGAGTTGTCGAAGCCGCTGCGCATTTCGGCGCATCGCTTCACGAAGAGCGCGCGCGAGAAAATCGAAAAGGCCGGCGGCGCGGTTACGGAAATTGGCAAGGTAGCGTAGACGCGGGAGGCGCGAGCGAAAGGACGCTAATGGATAAGTTTTTTGCCGCAGTTCGTAATATGTTCAGTGTGCCGGACCTGCGCCGGCGCATTTTGTTTACGCTTGGCTTGCTTGCCGTCTATCGCCTCGGCGCACACATAGGCGCGCCCGGAATTAACAAGGATCGTCTCGACCAGGTTTGGCACGATGTGGCGGGAACACTACTGGGCGTGTTGGATCTGTTCTCCGGCGGAAACTTTCGCACGATCTCAATTTTTGCTCTTGGCGTGACACCTTACATCACCGCCTCAATCATTCTGCAGTTGATGACCGTCGTCTATCCAGCCTTGAAAAAGCTGCAGGAAGAAGGCGAGATGGGTCGCCAGAAGATTAACCAGTGGACCCGGTATTTGACTGTTGGTTTGGCTGGCATTCAGACTTCGTTTGTCGCCCACTGGCTGCAAGTGAACGGCGTCGGCGCGCCCACCTGGGGCTTTCTTTTTACCACTGTACTAACGTTAACCACCGGCACTATCTTTGTTATGTGGCTTGGTGAGCAGATTACGGAACGAGGCGTTGGTAACGGAATTTCTTTGCTAATCTTTGCGGGTATCGTCATCGGCCTGCCGCGCGGCGTCCAACAAGTGGCAGAGCGACTGCGCAGTGGCGACACCCTGGAGACGCTCGGAGTTTTCGGTCTGCTGGTGGCAATGGTTGGGATCATTGCGTTCATAGTTTTTGTTGAAGCGGCGAGACGTAAAGTGCCGGTCAGCTATGCCAAACGCCACGTTGGCCGACAGCTCGTGGGTGGCCAGCAAACTACCATGCCACTTAAGATCAACATGGGTGGTGTCATTCCGGTTATCTTTGCGTCGTCGGTACTTTCAATGCCGCAGAGTTTGTTTGCAGCGTTTCCGCCTGATCCCAGTAAGCTGAATTCGGCCTGGGGCAAGGTCTGGACCTTCTTTCAAACCTTTCATGCCAGCGATCCTTACTACGAGTTGATCTTTCTTACGTTAATCGTGTTCTTCACGTTCTTTTACGTCTCGATTGTATTCAACGTCGAGGAAGTCGCTGACAACCTCCGGAAGCACGGCGGTTTCATGCCGGGCATTCGTCCAGGCAGAGCTACGGCCGAGTATCTCAATAGCATCCTCACGCGGCTGACCGCTGTGGGCGCTGTTTACCTGGCTCTGGTTGCATTCGTGCCGCAGTTCATGCTGAGCGGGTTTAAAGTAGCTCGCCTGCCGCTGATCGGTACCTGGCTTGATCAGTTTGTAAGCGGCACGCCCGGTCTATCCTGGATTCCGACTGGGATGGGTTATCAGTTCTACTTTGGCGGCACGTCCTTGCTGATTTTGGTCGGCGTTGCCATGGACACAGTGGCGCAAATTGAGGCCCAACTTGTTATGCGGAACTACGAAGGATTCCTTGGAGGTGGCGGACGTCTCCGAGGAAGAAGGGCCTAACGCCAGATGTTAGATGCAAGATGCTGGATGCTAGTCAACAGCCTGAAGCATTCGGCAATTAGAATTCTCATCTAGCATCTAACATCCAGCATCTAGTATCTGACTCCTGGCATGGCGAAAATCATTGTCTTGATGGGTGCGCCTGGTGCTGGAAAAGGCACGCAGGCGCGCTTGCTTCATGAACGCTTAAATCTGCCGCAGGTTTCTACTGGCGACATGTTTCGCGCACTTAAGGAAGCGCAGACTCCACTTGCCGCTGAAGTGCGCGCCCTGATGGCAGCCGGGCAGCTCGTCCCCGATGATGTGACCATACGTGTGGTGCAGGAGCGCACCGGCCGCGACGACTGCCGAGATGGCTATATCCTCGACGGCTTTCCGCGCACACCGGCGCAGGCGGCCATGCTGGAGACGCTGGCGGCTAAGCAGGGCGAGAAGATTCAAGCGATTGAAATAGAAGTGCCGCGCGAGTTGCTGGCAAAGCGGATGGTGGGCCGTCGGAATTGCCCAATCTGCGGTGAAATCTACAATATCTATTTCAAGCCGCCCAAGGATGACAACGTTTGCGACTTTCATCCTGAAACTCAACTAAACCACCGAGCTGACGATAACGCGGGCACGGTCCAGGCGCGTCTGGCTACTTATGAGGAGCAGACTCGCCCTCTGCTTGACTACTACAAAGCCGCGAATCTGCTGCACGTGGTGGATGGCACCAGGAAACCGGAAGTCATTTACGCGGACATCGTAAAGATCGTAAAGATCGTGAAAAGTGAAAAGTGAAAAGTGAAAAGAAGACTGCTGACTTTTCACCTTTCACTTTTGTCCGCTCACTGTTCTTATGATTATTGGGAAGTCAAAAAAAGAGATCGAGAAGATGCGGTCAGCCGGTCAGCTCACAGGGCTCGTTCTCCGGGAGCTCCGGGAGCTGGCCGAGCCCGGCATCTCTACCATCGAAATAGATCGAGCTGCTGAGAAGATGATCCGGGATGCCGGCGGGCTGCCGACGTTTAAGGGCTACCATGGCTTTCCCTATTCCATCTGTGCGTCTGTTAACGAGCAGGTAGTTCACGGGTTTCCTTCTGAGTACAAACTGAAGGATGGCGACATTTTCTCGATCGATTGCGGCGTAACGCTTGAGGGGTTTGTTGGGGATACCGCGACGACCGTTCCCATCGGCAAGGTGACTAGTGATTGGCTGGCGCTGGTTCGGGTTACCGAGGAGTGTTTGGAGCTCGCAATTGAGCAGTGCCGGCCCGGCAGGCATTTGGGAGACATTGGAGCTGTCGTGCAGCAACATGCAGAGGCCCGTGGCTACTCGATTGTGCGTGAGTATGTCGGTCATGGCATTGGGCGGCGTATGCACGAAGACCCGCAGATACCAAATTACGGCAAGCCTGGGCAGGGTCCCAAAATAAGGGCCGGATACGTTTTTGCGGTTGAGCCGATGGTCAATCTGGGCACCCATCATACGAGGGTTTTAGCTGACGGCTGGACGGTAGTGACGCTAGACGGGAAGCCCAGTGCGCATGCTGAGCACACCATTGCTATTACAGAGGAAGGCCCGGAAGTGCTCACGAGAATCGCCTCGCAGAGGCCGTCCGAGACGCTCCAGGCGACTTCAGGCTGAGGCTGTAACTCCAACGGCCAGCGCGGCTTGGCAAAGCCATTTCGGCATGCTACTATTTGCAGTTTGTCGGTACAGGCAACATTCGTTCTGAGCGAATATGGCGAAGGAAGAAGCGATAGAGGTTATGGCCATGGTCCTTGAGACCCTGCCTAACGCTATGTTTCGGATTGCGTTGGAAGAGACTCAGCATCAGGTGCTGGCGCACGTTTCGGGAAAGATGCGCAAGCATTTCATTCGGATTCTTCCGGGTGATCGGGTGCTGGTGGAGCTTTCGCCTTACGACCTGAATCGCGGTCGAATTACTTACCGTTACAAATAAGAGCGGTTCTTAGCAAAGAGAAGCCTTGAGGGTTGATTAAATGAAAGTCCGTGCTTCAGTCAAAAAAATGTGTGACAAGTGCAAAGTCATTCACCGCAAAGGTGTGGTGCGGGTGATTTGCGTCAACCCGAAACATAAACAGCGGCAGGGATAACCGATTTGAAATTTGCGATTGCTGATTTAAGAAATCGCGACTCAGACATTAACTGGAGAGTATTCATTAAAAATGGCACGTGTAGCAGGCGTCGATCTTCCACCGAATAAACGGGCCCAGGTTGGGCTGACATACATTTACGGTATCGGCCGTTCGCGCGCAAGCTCGATTCTTACTGAGGCCGCAGTCAACCTCGACACTCGCATAAAGGACTTGAACGAGGACGAGCTGATCCGTATCAGGGCGATTCTCGAAGCGCAAGGCGAAATTGAAGGCGACCTGCGCAAGCGCATACAGATGGACATCAAGCGATTGATGGATATCGGGTGCTACCGTGGACTCAGACATCGTCGCTCGCTGCCGGTGCGTGGCCAGCGCACACATACAAACGCGCGAACTCGTAAGGGCCCAAGACGTATGACGGTCGCGAAGAAGAAGGCACCCGGGAAGAAATAACCGTGCTGGGTCTCTGCTGCGAGGTTTGCACCAGTCAGGAATCGAAAATCTAAGATCTGAAATTTTGAAAATGGCAAAAGCAACTGGAAAGAAAAAAGTTTTTCGCAAGAAAGAGAAGAAGAATGTGCCGATGGGCATAGCGCATGTCGCCGCCTCTTTCAATAACACGATGATTTCGATTACCGACCTGGAGGGTAATCTCATCGCGCAATCGTCGGCTGGCGCGCGCGGATTTAGAGGCTCGCGCAAAGGCACTCCTTTCGCTGCGCAGCAGGCTGCTTACGAAGCCGCAAAAAAAGCGCACGAGGCCGGCATGCAGCAATGTGAAGTCAGAGTTAAAGGGCCAGGTGGTGGCCGCGAGTCTGCGATCCGGGCAATAGCTAACGCCGGGATTAGGGTAGTCACGATTCGCGACACGACACCCATTCCACACAATGGTTGTCGTCCGCCCAAGCGCCGCAGAGTTTAGTTACTTAAGTTTGTAGTTAGTCTTTGAGATATTGTGATCTCAAACTTGAGATCGCAGATTTGAGAGTGAATAACCTAAAGGATGAAGGGCTGGCGTTTCTGGATTCGAGATTCTGGATTTGAGGTCTCAGTTTAAGAACGCAGTCTGTAAACTTTTCCGTCGAATTTAGACTGGAGGCAGAACAGTTGGCTAGGTATAGAGATGCGGTGTGCCGCTTATGCCGCCGCGAAGGCGCAAAGCTTTTTCTTAAAGGTGACAGGTGCTACAAACCTTCTTGTCCGATTGAAAAGCGCGGTACGCAACCGCCCGGGCAACATGGCAACACGATGCGTCGTGGCAAGGCCCTGGTTGGCTATGGCCTACAGCTGCGCGAAAAGCAGAAGGTCAAGCGTATTTACTTTGTCCTTGAAGGGCAGTTCCGTAACTACTTCGAACGCGCGGCGCGCATGAAGGGAATCACGGGTGAGAACCTGTTGTTCCTGCTTGAGCGGCGCCTTGATAACGCAGTTTACCGCGCAGGGTTTTCGACCTCTCGCCGCCAGGCACGTCAGTTGGTTAACCACGGTCACATTCTGGTCAACGGAAAGAAAGTAGACATTCCGTCGTACCAGGTCAGGGCCGGCGAGGCAATTAGTATCAAAGAAGGAAGCCGCAAGAATCCGCACATCGAAGGCGCGTGGCAGACTGCCTCCGGGCGCGGACGCCCATCCTGGATTTCACAGGATGGCGGCGAGATGGCAGCCCGTATCAGTGGCTTGCCCACGCGCGAAGATATCGATCGCTCAATCAATGAGCAGCTTATCGTCGAGCTTTATAGCAAGTGACAAGTAATACGCAGACCCGCGAGTTGTCGGCAAACGACAGCTTGGCGGACAACAGTTTTTCTAAATCGGGACTTAAAAAAGCTATGGCTATGGATCAAAATAATCTTTGGACCGGATTTCAGATGCCTCGTCGTCTGGCGGCTGACTCGGAAACGCTCACCGAACGGTACGGCCGCTTCTCGGCGCAGCCTTTCGAGCGTGGCTTCGGCACCACGGTCGGCAATTCTTTGCGACGAGCATTACTTTCCTCGATTGAGGGTGCAGCGGTTACGGCGGTGAAGATTGAGGGCGTCGAGCACGAATTCTCCTCAATCAAGGGCGCGGTCGAAGACGCGACCGACGTAATTCTGAATTTGAAGCAGGTGCCATTCAAACTGCACGGCAACGAGTCGAAGACGCTGCGGATTGCCAAGGATTCGGCCGGGGAAGTTACCGCCGCCGATATCGAAGCGGATGCAGATGTTGAGGTGCTGGATCCGACCGTACACATCGCCACAGTGAGTGAAGGTGGCTCGTTAAGGGTCGAAATGCGCCTCAAGCGTGGTCGCGGTTACGTTTCCGCTGATAGGAATTTCGACGAGGACCTCTCGCTTGGCTACATTCCGATTGACTCCGTGCATACGCCCGTCAAGAAAGTGAACTACACGGTTGAAGCGGCGCGACTCGGTCAGAACACGGAGTTTGACAAGCTCACGATCGAAGTTTGGACGGACGGCTCGGTTAAGCCCGAGGATTCGATCGGACTGGCGGCGAAGTTGATCAAGGATCACATGTCGATCTTCATTAACTTTGAAGAAGACACAGACGACTTCGCATACTCGAAGATCGAACGGCCGCCGCTGCCGCGCAACGATCAACTCGATCGTTCGGTTGACGAGCTCGAGTTGTCAGTGCGCTCTTACAACTGTTTGAAAAATGCAGATATCAAGACGATTCGTGATCTGGTGCAACGCAGCGAACGCGAGATGTTGGCCACGAAGAACTTCGGCAAGAAGTCGCTGAACGAGATCAAGGAGATCTTGAACGGAATGGGTCTGGATTTTGGGATGGAATTTGACGAACAGGGAAATCCGATCCCCGGAACGGGAGGTCGCGACGGCGCCGACCTCAGCGACTTCGCCGACAGCGACGACGAGCAGTAAGGTAGTTTGGCGCGCGACGCCATAACCGGAAACGTTAAGGATATTACGGGTCTTTTAGAGTCATGCGACACCAAAAAGCACATCGCAAACTGGGGCGCACAAGCGAACATCGCATGTCAATGCTTCGCAACCTTGCTGTCTCGCTGATCAATTCGCACGAGGAGCGCATTGTCACCACGCTTCCGAAAGCAAAGGAGCTAAGGCCTTTTGTTGAGCGTGCTATTACGCTCTCTCGCAAAGCCAGTAATCTTGAAGGTGACGATACGGGTGCGCGCGGACTGCACCTGCGCCGGCAGGCGGCAGGATTCTTCCACGCTGGAAATATGCAGGCGGTGGCATTGACCGGAAAACGTGGACAAGCGCGTCTGCCGCGAACCGCGGGCGTTGCGGCGTTGAGGCGTTTGTTTGATGAACTCGGCGAGCGCTACAAGGATCGACCGGGAGGCTACACCAGGATTTTCAAGCTCGGACGCCGGGCAGGGGACAACGCTGAGCTCGCTATAATTGAGTTGGTCGACAACCAGGGCGAGCGCGATGCGCTCGAAGCAGCGAAGAAGCGGAAGTCTGCTGGTTCAAAAAAGAAAAAGGTGAGCGAGACGAAAAGCGGTGGTCGCGGTAAGGCTGCCCAAAAAGAAGCAGCCGACGACGCTACTGCAATGGTTTCTGACAACGCTGAAGCGATCAAGGCGTCCGCAGAGACCACAAGCGAAGCGCCGGCAGAGACGGCTGAAGAGACTGCCGGAGTTGAAACAGGCGAGCCTGAGTCTGGTGTAACTGAAAAGAGCTAGATTCAACGATTGATAGCGCCGGGTGCTGACCATTGCACGCTCGGCTGGAAATGCCCCAATTGACCACCGGCAACGCCCCCCGAGTCTTTTGGGGCTCAACACTTTGAAAGGGCCGGGTTTGGCCAGTTGAGTAGCCGCTTTCAATTAGGGAAAAAGATGAGCGATCCTGGAAGTCAAAAAGCAGAGATTGAGCTACAACCGGAAACCGAGGTTGAGGTTTCGAGTGAGCCCGTGCGCGGTCGTCGTCGCCGTAGAGGATCAGTTGGCGCTGAGAGTTCGGTAAACATGGATGAGTTGCGCGAACTCATTCAGCTGATTAACGAGAACGACTTTACAGAGTTTGAGCTCGAGCGCGAAGGGTTTCGCGTGCGGTTTCGCCGCGGCGTTGAAGTCAATGAATCCGCCTCGGGTGCTTTTGGTGCAACCCGGGAGTTGGCGGCGTCGAGCGGAGCCCCGGCTGCCGACCACAGCGTTTCCACGACGTCCGCGCCGTCCCATCCGGGGGCAAGATCCCAAACCGAAGCGTCTGAAGATCAGGACCTTTACATCATCCCTTCTCCGATCGTTGGCACCTTTTATCGCTCCGCCTCTCCTAACACCGACGCCTTTGTAAAAATCGGTAGCACAGTCGAGCCCGAGACAGTTGTCTGCATCATCGAGGCGATGAAGTTGATGAATGAAATCCAGGCCGAAACTACTGGAGAGGTCGCGAAGATTTACGTCGAGAATGGACAGCCGGTTGAGTATGGCCAACCACTCTACGGCATCAAGAAGTAAGTCCAAGACCCAAAGTCCAAAGTCCAATGTCCGTCAGGGCAGAATGACTTTGGATTTTGGACATTGGACTTTGCACAAAAGATGAAACCGGAAATTAGAAAGTTCAAGAAGATACTGATCGCCAACCGCGGCGAGATTGCCTGCCGTATTATCTGGACCTGCAAGGAGATGGGCATCCGCACCGTCGCAGTCCACAGCGACGTCGATCGCGATTCGCTTCATGTGCGCTTCGCCGATGAGGCGGCCTGCATTGGTCCGGCGCCTTCAGCGCAAAGCTACCTGAACATCCCCGCCATCATCAGTACCGCCGAGATTTTTAACGTCGACGCGATTCATCCCGGCTACGGTTTCCTGGCCGAGTCGTCCACCTTCGCCGAAATCTGCGCCGCTTGCAACATCAAGTTCATTGGTCCGCCGGCGAATATCATTCGCTTAATGGGTGACAAGGTCGAAGCGCGACGGGCGATGGCCGAGGCGGGCCTGCCGGTGGTTCCCGGTAGTCCTGACCTGGTGACGTCGGAAGCCGAAGGTTTGAAATTGGCGCGCGAAATTGGCTTTCCGGTAATCGTAAAAGCCTCAGCCGGTGGCGGTGGTCGCGGCATGCGCATCGTTCACTCCGAAAACGAATTGGGCAAGGCTTTGGAAGCTGCCTCAACCGAAGCGGCCGCGGCATTCAAGGATGGCAGTGTCTACATAGAACGCTACGTACAGAATCCGCGGCACATCGAGATCCAGGTGTTGGCTGACGAGTATGGCGACTGCATCCATCTCGGCGAGCGCGAGTGTTCAATACAACGCCGGCACCAGAAGCTATTAGAAGAGGCGCCTTCGCCGGTATTATCGCCGAAGTTACGCAATCAAATGGGCGACGCGGCGGTCGCCGCCTGCAAGCAGCTCGGTTATGCGAGCGCTGGTACCGTCGAGTTTCTGCTGGATGAGGACAACAAGTTTTACTTCATGGAGATGAACACGCGCATTCAGGTCGAGCACGCGGTAACGGAAATGGTTACGCTCGCTGACATTGTGCGGAATCAGATCCGGATTGCCGAAGGCGAGCGGCTGGGGTACATGCAGGACGACCTCATGATTGTGGGTCACGCGATTGAGTGCCGCATCAATGCTGAAAACCCGGAAACGTTTGCGCCGTCACCGGGGTTGATAACTGCTTTCAACCTGCCGGGCGGGCCGGGAGTTCGCGTTGACACCTATGTGTATGCAGGCTATCGCGTACCGCCGTTTTATGACTCGATGATTGCCAAAGTCATTACCCATGCGCGGACGCGAGATTTGGCCATCGCACGCATGAAGCGGGCGCTGGAGGCTATGGTAGTTGAAGGCATCAAGACGACGATTCCGCTCCACTTGAAGATCATGGACGATCCGAAGTTTAAGGCTGGCGACATCTCGACCAGCTTCATGGAGCATTTTCTAACGCAAAGTGGGACAAAGATTCCCAAAACCCGGAGCGAAGTCGGAGCTTTGGCGGAATAAGGCGTGGCCGTTTGCCGTTTGCGATTGAGATACCTATAATATTCGACTTTTCGATGGCGGCTCGGCCCGTCTGAGAGGACACCGGAGATGGCATACGCAGTTATCAAGACAGGCGGCAAACAGTTTGTCGTGGAAAAAGGCAGCACGATTCGTATTCCCTCGATCGAGGCCGAAGCCGGCAAATCGATCGAACTGGAGGCGCTGTTGACTGCCGGCAATGGCGCGGACGCTGACGCACCTGTGGTTGGGGCCGCCAAGGTTTCCGCAACTGTGATTGACCACGGCCGCGGCGCCAAGATCATAATATTCAAGAAGAAGCGTCGTAAACAGTACAAACGTAAACAAGGTCACCGCCAGGGTTACACCACGATTACAATTGATTCGATTGGGTAAGAACAGTGATGAGTAATGAGTGATGAGTACTGAGTAGAAAACAAGGCTTTTCTTTTGCTCATCACTCATAACTCATGACTCATCACTTTGGAGCGAAGCTATGGCACACAAAAAGGGAGTTGGCTCATCCCGCAACGGCCGCGATTCCAATTCGCAGCGACTGGGTCTGAAGAAGTTTGGCGGCGAAAGCGTTCTTGGCGGCAATATTCTTGCCCGGCAGCGGGGAACGAAATGGAAGCCCGGGAAAAACGTCGGTCGAGGTAAGGACGACACACTGTTTGCGCTGATCTCCGGCATAGTGAAGTTTGAAGACAAGGGTCGCACGGGAAAATTCATCAGCGTCTATCCGCAGGAGCAGGCGTCTTCAGCATAGGTCGTGCAAACGAAACACCGCTATCACGCGACGCCTGAGCCAAGTCATAGACTTAGCGCAGGGCGTCGCTTTCGATTTAAATGTTTATTGATCGGGTCAAGATTCATGTTCAAGGCGGCCACGGAGGCAATGGCGTAACGGCTTTTCGTCGGGAGAAGTTTGTGCCGCGCGGTGGGCCTTCGGGCGGCGATGGCGGTCGCGGTGGGGATGTTTGGGTCGTGGCAGATTCCTCACTCAATACCTTGCTTCACCTTCGCTATAACCCGGAACACATTGCCGATCGCGGCCGGCACGGCGAAGGTTCCAATTGCTCGGGTCGAGACGGTGAGGATCATACGGTAAGAGTGCCGGTAGGTACGCAGATCTTTGACAGCACAACGGGAGAAATCCTACAGGACCTCGCTGCGGATGGTTCGCGTTGGCTCGCGGCAAAAGGTGGGCGAGGAGGTTTTGGTAATTCCCACTTTGCAACCTCAACTAATCGCGCGCCACGCTATCACCAGAGCGGAAGCGAGGGTGAAGAACTGGAGGTGCAGCTCGAGCTAAAACTGCTCGCCGATGTCGGGCTCGTGGGATTTCCGAACGCCGGAAAGTCGACGCTTATCTCGACCGTCTCGGCAGCTAAACCCAAGGTCGCAGACTATCCGTTTACTACTCTGGAACCACATCTTGGCGTGGTTGATCTCGGCGACTTTCGCACGTTTGTGATGGCGGATATGCCGGGGCTGATTGAAGGGGCGCACGAAGGTGCCGGCCTGGGCGATCGTTTTCTTCGTCATATCGAACGAACGAAACTGCTGCTACACCTGGTGGATGTTTCCTCTGCGTCGGGACGCGATGCCGTCGCAGACTATCTAACTGTAAATCACGAGTTACGCTCATACAATCCAGAATTGGCGCGGCGTCCGCAGATCGTGGTGGCTACCAAGATCGATGCACTCGACGAACCCGAACGGCTGGAAGCGTTGCGGCGCCAGGCAGTGACGGACGGGTTACCGTTCTATGAAATTTCTTCGGTGACGAACCGGGGCACGAAGGAACTTGTTGCCGCAATCGCTGCCCGACTTGATGAGTTAACAGAGACGGCTCGGCAAGCCGGCCTAATTGAGTTGGCGCTCTAGGACGGGCGCAGTAGGACAGGCATTCCTGCCTGTCACTTTGAGTTTGGGATGGAGTGATTTGGACAGGAGACAGACAAGAATGTCTGTCCTACTGAAATGGAACAGCGGAAGCGGATTGCTATTTACGGCGGCACGTTTGATCCGGTTCACTCGGGCCATTTGGAAATCGCCAGACGAGTTTCACGGTTATTTGGCATCGACCAATTCTTATTTGTGCCGGCCATGGCGGCGCCCCACAAACTGGATCGTGAAGTTTCGCCGGCACTACACCGCTACGCGATGTTGGCGCTGGCCACAAACGCAGAGCCGCGGCTCTGCATTTCAACTTTCGAACTGGATGGCCCGGGTCGGCAGTATACAGTTGACACGCTCTTTCACTTTCGCTCGCGGTTCGGAGAGTCAGCCGAGCTTTTTTTCGTTATGGGTGCGGACTCATGGGCGGAGATTACCACCTGGCGAGAATGGCGACGCCTGCTGACGCTGGCCAATCTGATCGTGGTAACGCGGCCGGGATACGAAATCTCTGCCGCACAGGTTGACACAGAAACCGCAGCGCGGGTTGTTTACTTGCGGGGCGCAACCGGAAACGGAGGCGCGAGTGAACCCGGGTGCCAACAAGTATTTGTAACCGATGTCGTGATGCTCGACGTTTCGGCGACGGAAATCAGGCGAGCGGCGGCTCAGGATGACTGCGAGAAGTTAAATAGGTTAGTACCGCTTGAAGTGGCGGAATATATAAGAAAGTACCGGCTATACCGAAATACGAATGAGCAATAATTCAACCATCAAGGAACAATCGCTAAGCCCAACTACAAGCGGAAACTTGCAACTGAAACCTACGGCGCAGCAGTCGGAACCGGCGGAGCTCGACGAGAGAATCTGGATGGCTCTGGCCGCCGCCGCGGAAAAGAAAGCGATCAATAGTGTCATGCTGGATTTGCGCGAGATTGCGAGCTTTACTGACTACTTCATCATTGCGAGTGGCACCAATGAACGGCAGGTGCAGGCAATTTCTGACGAAGTTGTGGAAACGTTGAAGAAGGCCGGAGAGCCGGTGCTGCGCGTAGAGGGTTACAAAACGGCTGAATGGATACTGCTCGACTGCGGCGATTTTGTGGTGCACATCTTTGGCGAGAAATCGCGAGCGTTTTATGACTTGGAAAGACTTTGGCGAGAATCGAGACGGGTCGAGCTGCCGCCCGAATTCGCAACCGGGACGGATAGTTCTTTGAGAAGTGAATCGTGATCGAGATCGTTGCGCATTCAGAGACGATGCGCGAGGCGGTTCGTCTCGCGGAGCGGGTTGCCGTAACTGATGCGAATGTCCTGATAACAGGGGAGTCAGGCGTTGGCAAAGACGCAGTCGCTTTTTACATCCATTCGAAATCAAGTCGCGCCGCAGAGTCGTTTGTGAAAATTGATTGCGGCACGCTTGCCAGTGGCTTGCTGGAAGCCGAGCTTTTCGGTTATGAACGCGGCGCTTTCACCGGCGCGACCGAAGAAAAGCCGGGTCGGTTGGAGGCTTCACATCGGGGCACTCTGGTGCTCGATGAAATCGCTCATCTGTCGATCGACTCGCAGGCAAAGCTGCTGCGCGTTATCGAAACGAGAGAATTCGAGCGGCTTGGCGGTCGCAAGACAATCAAGGTGGATGCGCGCTTGATTGCTCTTACCAATGTTGACCTGGGCGAAGCAGTCAAGCGTCACCACTTTCGGGAAGACCTGTATTACCGGCTACATGTTGTGCACATTGAAGTGCCGGCCTTGCGCGAGCGCCGGGAAGATTTGGCGGAACTGGCAACGGCCTTTGTGAAGTCTTACGCCGCGAAGCATGGACGCCAGGTCAGCGATGTTTCTCCGGAGGCGTTGGCACTGCTGAGCGAATATGAATTCCCGGGTAACGTTCGCGAGCTCGCCAACACTGTGGAGCGAGCGGTGATTGTTTCCGCCGGCAAGCTGATAGAGCTGGAAGATCTGCCGGAACCCATTCGCGTCGCCGTCAGCCTGCAACGGCGACGAGCGGTGCCACAATCACTCGCCGCTGTTGAGGCTGAATATGTGGCTGAAATTCTTGCGGCCGCCAAAGGGAACAAGACGGAAGCCGCGCGGATCCTGGGCATCAGCCGGAAAAATCTCTATGAAAAGCTCGCGCGCCAAAAAGGCAAGGATGAAGGATGAAGGCTGGAAACGCTCAAGCAGTTCAGAGTTCAACCTTCAGGTTGCTATGTTTGGACAAAGCACAAGCTAAAGCTTGAACTCTGAACTACGGGCTAGCCAACGCCGGCAAGCTCGAGTTTGAACTCCTATCGTTGCTCAGTCATGCGGCTGCGAGTGATTTGGACAGGCAAGACCAGAGACGCTCGTTTGCGAGCGTTGATTGACGACTACTTGAAAAGGCTTTCGCATTTCGCGCGCTGTGAAATTTCCGAGTTTCGGGAGAGCGCGGCCGCTGCTGAAAAGGCGGGCATCGATAGAGATTCGAAGCGCATCTCAGACGGGCTGCATGAGGGCGCCATAAATGTATTGCTCGATCCGGAAGGAACCCAGTGGAGCTCGACGCAGTTGGCCAAAGTGATGCAGCAGTGGCAGGACAGCGGAACGAAAGAAGTGGCTTTTATCGTGGGTGGGCCAAACGGAGTCTCAGCGGAACTTGCGGTGCGTGCCGACCAGCGCTGGAGTCTTTCGCGTTTGACGCTGACTCACGAAATGTCGCGAGTCGTGTTGTTGGAACAGCTGTACCGGGCCTACACGATCATTCACGGTCTGCCTTATCAGAAGTGAGCAATTGAGATTGGAAGGACAAGTTACAAGTAGGGTGGAGGATTAGACGCACTATGGACAAAAGAAGAGTACGAGTTTTTCGCGATAAGCTAATGGATCGGCGCGAGAGTTTAGTGGGCCAGGTTCAGCAGGCCGACCGATATAGTCGCGAACGCGACGCGGAGGCCACCCAAGATCCAGCGGATATGGCGGCAAATGCTTACACCAAAGAACTGTTGGTGTCGATGTCCGACAACGACCGGCAAATGCTGAATCTGATCGATGAGGCGCTCGTGCGTATGGACGACAGCGGCTACGGCAAATGCATTCGCTGCGGGCAGGCGGTCCCTGAAAAGCGATTGGAAGCGGTGCCTTGGGCGCGCCATTGCGTGCGTTGCCAGGAACTTCAGGAGCGCGGGTTGGTCAACGAAGACGACGAATAGAAGTCCGTCATACTTGATGGCATAATTACGGCCTCCTTGAGCTAGCTGCTCAGGGAGGCCGTTATTTATTTGTGAGTTGAATGCGCTGTACAAAATTGGCCGCAGATGAACGCGGATGAATGCGGATCGCTGATTTCTGAATCTTTGTTTATCCTTGAAAACCCGCGGCAAATATTATCTTCGATAACACTCCAATGCTCCTGACTCGCGCGTCCAGCCTTTGCTACGACTCCTTGCTTGCGCTCGTGTATCCGCAAGGATGTGCAGTTTGTGGCGGTAGCGTAGAGTCGCGCGCTTTGGGAGCGGCGTGCGCAAATTGTTGGCGACACACGCAAGTGTTTTCGGGAGCGGAGACTTTGTGCTGGAAGTGCGGACAGCCTTCGTTAGGAACTGTCCCGGCGGAAAAACGCGAAACGGTCCGCTGCCGCCGCTGCGACCAGGACGCGTTTACTGCCGCTCGTGCCTGTGGGGTATACGAAGGAGCATTGCGTGCTTCAGTCCTGCTTCTCAAACGCGAACCGCACCTCTGCCGAAAACTGACCGAACAACTAATTCGCATGCAGCAGCAGTCTCCCTTGAATAAAGCTACCCGAATCATTCCGGTGCCGCTGCATACTGAACGTGAGCAGGAAAGAGGCTTCAACCAGGCAATGCTGATTGGCCGCGAACTTTCGCGCGCCACTTTGTTGCCACTGGATGAGGTGAGCCTCGTCCGTAACAAGCATACAAATCGCCACCGTGTGGGGATGGATGCCAGGGGCCGGCGGGAAACTGTCGCGGATGCTTTTCGCGTGACTTACCCGGCCTTAGTTGCAGGGGAGCGAGTGCTACTTGTCGACGACGTCTTCACTACCGGAGCCACCGTCTCTTCCTGTGCGGCTGCTTTGCTGGACGCCGGAGCGATGGATGTTTTCGTGCTTACCATCGCACGGCCGTTGCGCTACTAGTTTTCCGCGCGTTCAAACTATTACTTTGCGAAAGGAACCAGTCTTCATGAGAGTCTTATACCCTGAGATTGAACCATTCGATACCGGCCGCCTAAAAGTCTCGCCGATTCACGAGCTTTACTACGAGCAGTGTGGCAACCCGCAGGGCAAGCCGGTGGTTTTTCTTCACGGCGGACCGGGCGGTGGGATCTCTTCCGACTACCGTCGCTACTTCGATCCGGAAATCTATCGCGTGGTGCTTTTCGATCAGCGCGGCTCGGGGAAGAGCACTCCACATGCGAGCATCGAAGAGAATACGACCTGGCACCTCGTTGCAGACATCGAGCGTTTACGCGAGCACTTGAGCATCAGGCACTGGCAAGTTTTCGGCGGCTCATGGGGCAGCACGCTCGCGCTTGCTTACGCCGAAACGCATCCCGATCGCGTACGCGAACTCGTGTTGCGCGGAATCTTTCTTTGCCGGCCCAAGGAGATTCAGTGGTTCTATCAGGAAGGCGCGAGCGCGATTTTCCCAGATGTCTGGGAAGAGTATTTGCAAGTTATTCCGGAGAGCGAACGTGCTGACATGGTGAGCGCTTATCACCGGCGGCTGACCAACGAGGATGACGCTGTTCGTTTGCAAGCGGCGCGCGCCTGGAGCATTTGGGAGGGCAGCACCTCGAAGCTTTTTTTCGACGCGAGCATGATTGAGAAGTTTGCCGATCCGGAGTTTGCCCTCGCCTTCGCCCGGATTGAATGTCACTACTTTATGAACAACTCCTTCTTCAGTACCGACAATTATCTGATTGAGAATGTCGGCCGGATCCGCCCCATCCCCGGTGTCATTGTTCAGGGCCGGTACGATGTTGTTTGTCCGCTCATGAGCGCCTGGGACCTGCATCGCGCCTGGCCGGAAGCCCAACTCCACATCATCCCCGACGCGGGTCATTCGATCAGCGAACCCGGAATCATTGACGCGCTGGTGGGAGCCACGGACCAATTTTGCCGGTCCAGCTAAACGGCGGCTAACAAGTGAGAGTCTGAGGCACTTTGTTGGCCCCGCGCCGGCAGTGCCTTAATTTGCAGACTCCTCTGTGAAAACTCCGTGCCCTCTGTGTCTCAGTGGTGGATAAACGTCCTACAAACACTCACCACAGAGGCACAGAGAACACAGAGGTTGCACGGAGAAATCAATCCAGGCCAGTATGCCCGTCCCTTCTTACTTGTCACTAGCTCCGCCGCTCGCGTAATATCGGCTTTGTATGACCGGTCGAGTCTTAGTGCTGAATGCTTCGTTTGAGCCCATTAACGTGTGCAACGAAAGGCGCGCAGTGGTAATGATCTTTAAGGGCGTGGCGCGCGTGGAAGAGCACAATGGCCACATGCTTCATTCGGCAAAACTGACAATTCATGCCCCTGCTGTGATCCGGCTGACTGAGTACATTCATATTCCCTTCGAGCGACGTTCACTTTCGCGCAAGAATATCCTGCTGCGTGATCATTCCTCGTGCCAGTATTGTGGACGCCAGTATGCGCCATCAGAGTTGACCCTGGACCACGTTCTGCCGCGCTCACGCGGCGGTGAATCGTCGTGGGACAACCTGGTTGCGTGCTGCAAGAAATGCAATCACAAAAAGGGGAGCCGAACTCCCGAGGAATCAGGCATGCACCTGCTGCGACGACCGCGCGGTTTTTCCTTGCACGTGAATCGCCAAATCATGCGTTACCTCGGTCGCGCCGACCTGACGTGGAGGAAATATCTCTTCTACGAATCTGACAATGGGGTGAGCGACAGTTGAACGCCCGACGGTTCACTGTTGTTTGCTCATGAATAGAAAGAGGAAGTCATGAACGACATCGTGTTGGCAATTGGCGGTCTGGGAACGCCCGAGATTCTGGTGATCGCGGTAATTATTTTCTTACTGTTTGGGGCCACCCGGCTGCCGCAGCTGGCGAAGTCACTGGGCCAAAGCAAGCGCGCCTTCAAAGAGGGACTGGATGAAGCGGAGAAGGAAGCGCAAAAGGAAGCTAAAGAAAAGCAGGTCTAGTTATTCGTTTTGAGAAAGCTTACGGAGCAGTCTCACTGGCTCAGCGCCTTTTTGCCCATCACCAGCGTTGCTTTAACAGTAAGCGCAAACTCCGCCTCGTGGCTCTCGTCATTGATAAGGCGACTTATCTCGTTAATGATTTGTTGCTGGGAATCCGGCGGCAGTGTTTCGAGCCAGATCGGCATGAGGAAATCTGAGACTAGTGGCGAACTGAGAAAGTTCTCGGACGACTCGTACCTGAATTCCTCTGGTTTAGTCAAACTGCTTATCTCTTCAAGTCCAGCTTGTTCGGCCAGCTCTTCCAATCGTGACACCGCGGGCAAGACGGCGATCAAGCTCTCTACGTCCCCCTCGTGATCAAGCAGTCCCAGGTTGTGCAGCGCTTCCCAGTAAATCCAAAAGAACTCGCCGAAGCTGGAGAAGGTTGGCAGAGCAAGCGCGACCATTGCCCCCGGCGCTGCAACCCTGGCAATTTCCGCGAGCATTTCCGGAATACGCTCACTGTGAACAAGCGAGCCGTCGCCAATTATCAGGTTGAATTGATTGTCTTCCAGCGTGAGGCGATCGACTCTGCCCTCGCGAAAGTCAATGGCGTCTTTCACTGCCGCCTTGGCCTTCACACGGGCCAGTACGAGGTTCTCTTCGCTTTCATCGACACCGAGAAACCTCAGGTTCTCGCCGGCGCGTTCCTGTAACGCGATTGCATGACCGCCAGTGCCCGCAGCCACATAAAGCCCGCGGCCTTTCTTCGGCAACTTGACGTGCTCGTCGATCAACTCAGCGAATCGTTCGCCCCAATCGGGGGCGACGAAGAGCTCGTGTAGAAACGCGAGTTCCTTGTTCGTTTTCGCCGGGCTCATGTTCTTAGGGTACCGAAGATTCTCCATTTCTCATTTTTCATTGAAACCATTAGTTGTCACTCCAACAAGTGCTGCGCGTTGCAATGGCAAATGAGAAATGGCAAATGAGAAATGGAAAATCTTACTTGTCTTCCTCAAAGTATTTCCGACCGCGCAGGGATTCCGGTAGACAATCCATCTCATCTTTTGCGTCCGGGTCGTTATGAACATACCGATAGCCTTCGCCATAGCCAACCTGCTTCATCAAGGGCGTAACCGCATTCCGCAAGTGGAGCGGCACGGGCTCGCGCGCCGTCTCCGCCGCGTCGGCAACCGCGGCCTGATAAGCATTCTTAACTGCGTTGGATTTTGGCGCGCGCGCCAGATAGATGGTGGCTTGGGAAAGTGGAAACAACCCTTCGGGCAATCCGATGAGTTTCACAATGTCGGCGGCGGCAGCAGCTTGAACCATCGCCTGCGGGTCTGCGAGACCAATATCTTCCGAAGCCAGGATGCAAAGCCGCCGCGCTATGAAGACTGGATCGGCCCCACCCTCAATTAGCCGCGCCAGCCAGTAGAGCGCGGCATCGACAGCGGAATTGCGCAGCGACTTGATCAGCGCGGAAGCAAGGTTGTAATGGATCTCCCCGCCTTTATCATATGCGTATTGCGCGCGGCCCAGCGCCTCGATAACCGTTTCGTTCGAAATTTGCCGAGAGCCGGTCTCGTCTGGCGCAGTTGATTGCACAGCTGCGTCCAGTGCGGCTAGTGCAACGCGTGCGTCTCCACCCGAAGAATTGGCGAGACGCTCGAGTACCTCGTCCGAAATTATGGGATGCAGACTTGCGAGGCCCTTCTCGGCGTCTGTCAGGGCGCGTTCGAGAATTGTTGTTACCTCGCCGGGTGCCAGCGGATTGAGAACAAGCACGCGGCAACGAGACAACAGCGCGCCGGTGACTTCGAACGATGGATTCTCGGTTGTGGCGCCAATCAAATTTACCGTCCCGTTTTCTACCGCCGGCAACAAAGCGTCCTGCTGACCTTTATTAAAACGGTGAATCTCATCGATGAACAGAATCGTGCGCTTGCCATACTCCCGCTCATGTCGCGCTTCCGCGATGGCCGCGCGCAGATCCTTGACGCCGGAAAAAACAGCCGAGAGCGCCACAAACCGCGCGTCCGATTTTTCGGCCAGCAGGCGAGCCAGCGTCGTCTTGCCGGTGCCGGGCGCGCCCCAAAGAATCAACGACGGCAAGTTTGCCGAACCCTCGAGCAAGCGTCGTAAAATTCGACCCTCCCCGACCAGGTGGTCTTGGCCCGCAAACTCCGCCAACGAACGCGGTCGCATGCGTTCAGCCAGCGGCGCCGAGGGTTCCGCGATGTCATCATCGGATTTGCTAAAAAGATTTCCTGTGGTTGAATACGCCATGATTGATACGCTTGCCAATTATGGCCGAAAGCGTCGCTACACGCGACTGCCGACATTGGTTAGATCCTTTCTCTGTGCATTCTCTGAGTTCTCTGTGTCTTCGTGGTGACTTCTTCCAGCGATTGTCTACCGCAGAGACGCAGAGGGCGCAAAGGTTGCACAGAGAATTCCCTTGATTTCGGGCGCTGGAAGTTTGTGCGAACTTAGAGGGAACGTGGCTCGCGCCATCTTCGTATATTCAGCCGAACGCAACTAACCCGCGTGATTTGAAAGCGATGAGCGGGAAGAATTGAGGAATTGAACAATGAAAGAAGCAACCGACATTTTGAGAATAATTGGCATTATCCTTTTGGGAATTTTTGTCTTCGCAGTGGGTATCCCGATCGTGTTAACGGCTGCCGGCATAACGCTGGGAATCATCAAGATCCTTTTCGGCATCGCCGTGCTGGTTATCAAGTTGGCGGTCGTGATCGCAATCGCTTATCTGGTTCTCGTCGGCGTCCGCGCCGTGCTTCGGTAACCATCCGAAGTGCTTCTACAGGCCTTGCCATAGATTTTGCACCGAAGGCCACACCTCGAACTCGCCCTCCCACTTGACTAAACCGCTCGTAGTCTCCTAAAAGTCAGTATTGAGAATAACAGGTTCCCAAGGAATCTGTTGTCTTGATCTACTAGAACGAACCCGATTACGCTGCGGACGCTAACGCCCAGAGAGATGACGACAGAAGCAAGACTCGACAGATTGGAACGGATTGCCAAGCTTTTCGTCAAAGCGGGTTGCGTCAGCGCCGCGAATCGCGAGAACAAGATAGCAAGATAAACCACCTGATTGACCACCAGATACGTAATGAGGAGAAGTTTGCCGACCAGAACGGAAGGATAGACAACCTCATCAAGCTTCAAAAAGACAACGAGGTGCGGTTCGCGAGGCTTGCGGAATATCAAACCAACACAGACCGGCGACTGGAAGCATTGATTGAGATTGTTAAAGAAGGCCGTAACGGAAAATCCCGACCGAAGAAATGACACCCGAACAAAGATACGATCGGTGGGAACGCATCGCGAAATTGTTGTACGAGGCAGCAACGCGCTCGAGTCGCGCAAACAAAACGCCAAGCTCAAATTCCTTCTCGAGGCTAATCGACAACATGACGCTGCAATGCTAACCGCAGCAGCGAACCCGGAAAGCGCGGAGATGAGGGAAACGGTGGACAGGACCGGGCGCATCTTGAAGCAGGCCCGCGAAGATCTTAAACGTTGAACCGAAAAAGAACCACGTCGCCTTCCTGCATGATGTAGTCCTTGCCTTCTAACCTCGTCAGGCCTTGCTCGCGCGCGGCGACGTGGGAACCAGAGCGCAGCAGGTCTTCATAACCAATCACTTCGGCGCGAATGAAACCTCTCTCGATATCTGAATGAATGGTCCCGGCCGCTCGCTGAGCGCGCGTGCCCTGCGGAATAGTCCAGGCGCGCACCTCTTTCTCGCCGGCAGTCAGAAACGACATCAGGCCAAGCACGCGATATGCGCTTCGGATCAATTGATCCACGCCGCTGCTCTTCACTCCCAGCGATTCGAGGTACTCGCGGCGCTCTTCAGGGGCCAGCCCCACGAGATCTGCTTCCAGCTGGGCGCAGATCACGATGCACTCTGAGCCTTCGCTCGCGGCGACTTCACGAATCGCCCGCACGTGCTCGTTGTCGTCTGGCGCGCCGAGCGTAGCTTCAATGACGTTGGCCGCGTAAATAGTCGGCTTCATCGTCAACAAAAAATAGTTGCGGGCAATGGCGAGCTCGTCTTCGGTCAGCGACACGCTCTTGGCCGGCAGGAACTCTTCCAGCGCCGGCTGCAATTTGTCCAGTACTTCCAGCTCGGCCCGCGCGGTCTTCTCACCACTCTTAACGGTTTTTTGCACGCGCTCGCGACGGCGCTCGACAGTTGCGAGGTCCGCCAGCGCCAGCTCGATCTGGATCGTTTCAATATCGCGCCTGGCATCAACGGCACCATCGACGTGGATGATATTTTCGTCTTCGAAACAGCGCACAACCTGAATCATCGTGTCCGTCTCGCGTATGCTTGCGAGAAACTGGTTGCCGAGCCCTTCACCTTTTGACGAGCCGCGCACCAGCCCGGCGATGTCGACAAATTCAACGCTGGCGGGAACGATGACGCGGGTCTTCACGATCTCTGCGAGTGGCGCCAGACGTTCATCGGGCACCGTGACGACGCCGACGTTCGGCTTGCTGGTGGAGAAGGCGTAGTTCGCGATCACGCCAGACGACTGCGCAGTCACTGCGTTGAAGAGCGTGGTCTTGCCAATATTTGGCAAGCCAACAATTCCAGCTCGTAACATTAGTTGATTTCCTCGGCTTTGAAACTAACCGATAACATTCCGCGGCGCAAACGCCGAGCACGCCGCAACGCAAGCTGTTAGCTTAGGTTGGAAAAATAACGGTTTGCGCTACGATTTCGCGTATAATCCGGGCCGAGATAAATCGAAGTTTTGTAGTCAATAATAGAAAAAGGACCAGACGGACCGCGTCTCTCGAAATGTAATCATCCGTCGGTGACCCCGGTGATCATCTCGCTTGTACTCGTGCTGCTCGTCACTGCCAGCGGCACAATAGCCAGCTATCTCTACGACGACGACGTAAATTTCGCTGCACGGCTTTGCGCCGGGGCGTGCATCGGGATTGCGGCGTTGGGGCTGTTGGGGTTTGTGTTTGCGTCCTTCCTCGGCCTTACGCCCCTGGCAATCCTCCTCGCGGTGCTGGTCGCAGTGGCGCTGCCGCTCCTCTCATTGAGGAATCCGGATCGCCGGGCCTTTGTTCAGCAAGATCTGAGGGCGACCTCTCGATCGATTCGCCAGGCGTTGTCTGACCCTACGCGCATCCCACTCGGCTACACCGTTTTCTATGTCGTGGTCGCGGCAATTCTCTGGCGCGCCTTTCAACGCGCGATGATTGAGACGCCGGAAGGCATTTTCACCGGACTGATCAACAACTTCGGCGACTTGCCGTTTCACTTGAGCGTGATCACTGGATTTTCTTTTGGCAACAACTTTCCGCCCAAGGATCCAACCTACGCCGGCGTGCACTTTACCTACCCGTTCCTGACAGACTTCGTCTCCGCGATTTTTGTGCGCTGCGGCGCCGACCTGCGCCAATCGATGTTCCTGGAGAATTTCGTGGTGGGGTTAGCCTTTGTTGGCTTGATGCATCGCTGGGCACTGGAGATGTTGCGCGACAAGCTCGCCGCCATCATCACGCCAATACTGGTCCTTCTTAATGGCGGCTTCGGTTGGGTATTGTTGTGGAATCAGATGACGCAAAAGAATGATAACGGACTGTTGGGAATCCTTGGAAGTCTGCCGGCTTCTTTCACCGTGGTCCCCGGAACAACCTGGCGTTGGGGAAACGCACTGTCTGCGTTACTGATTCCGCAGCGCGGCTTTCTGCTTGGGTTGCCGCTCGCTGTAATTGTGTTTACGCAATGGTGGCTGGCGACAGCCGACGCCGGGAAGGCTGACGCGGAGACGCGGAGACACGGAGACACGGCGAGCGAGGGGAAGGCAGATAGAACCCAGAAGAGGAAGAAACGGAGTAAACGAAAACGAGGGAGTAATCCCCGTGTCCCCGAGTCTCTACGTCTCCGCGTCTCTTCGGTCCATCGCATGATTGCCGCCGGCGTCGTTGCTGGTCTTTTGCCGCTGGTGCATGCCCACAGTTTTGTGGTGGTGATGGTGGTAGGCGGATGCATAGCGCTGTTACAATGGCGCTGGCGCGATTGGATAACGTTCGCCGTCGTGGCTTCGCTAATAGCATTGCCGCAAATGTGGTGGTCAACTCACAACAGCGCGGTCAACGCCGGAAAGTTTTTTGAATGGCAGTTTGGTTGGGACCGCGGCCTGGAGAATCCCGTCTGGTTCTGGTTGAAGAACACCGGACTCTTTATTCCGCTAACCATAGCCGCAATCCTCTGGCGCCGCGATAAGGAAGCTCTGGTTCCTCGCAAGCTACTAATATTCTTTTTGCCGTTTACACTCTGCTTTATCATTCCCAATGTTATAAAGATGGCGCCGTGGATTTGGGATAACATAAAAGTACTGTTCTATTGGTGGCTCGCGTCGGCGCCGCTGGTGGCCCTCTTGCTCGCCCGGCTGTGGCGGCAAGGTATCGTGAAGCGAGCGATCGCGGTATCGCTACTGGCCTGCGTGACTCTGGCTGGAGCGCTGGATGTTGCCGCCATTGTGCTGCGTTCGAACGAGTACGGAATATTCACTGCCCCAGGAATCCAGTTTGCTGAATTGATAAAGCGTGAAACTCCACCGCAAGCAGTCGTGATACATGCCCCGGTTCATAATCATCCGGTGTTTCTAACCGGAAGAAGATCCCTGATGGGTTATCCCGGGCACGTGTGGACACACGGACTCGAGTTTACCCAGCGCGAATCCGAGATTAAGAGAGTTTATGCGGGCGCGCCCGATGCCGTTGCCATTCTTCGGAAATATGGCGTTGACTATGCCGTAGTCGGCCCACTTGAAGGCAACGCTATGAATGTGAATGAGCAGTTCTTTTCCAGATTTCAACTCGTAGGAGAAGTTGGTGGGTACCGCCTCTACAAAATCACGCAAAAGTAAGCGGAAAGCTAACCGGGCGAAGGCGCCGGCCGCGGGAGGGCGAAACGTGGCTCAAGCGCCCGCGGCGCCGGCTCAAGCCGTCATGTCGGATCGCACCTGGTTGTTTGCCGCTGCTGCGATCCTCGTCGTCGCCGCGATTCTTCGTCTGTACGATCTCAACCTGGTTCCGCTTCATCATGACGAGGGAGTAAATGGAAATTTTCTGGTCCGCCTCGTGCGCGACGGGTATTACCACTACGATCCGGCAAACTACCATGGCCCGACTCTTTACTACTTCGCCGCCGTCGTGGCCTGGATCCTCAGACCTTTTGTTGGCCTGAATGCCAGCTTAACGACCGTCGCGATCAGGTGGGTTCCTGCCCTCTTCGGCCTGGCGACGATCGGACTCATCTTCACGCTGCGGCGAAACCTGGGAACCATCGCGACACTCGGCGCTGCTTTTCTGTTAGCCATCTCGCCCGGCGCAGTCTATCTGTCTCGCTACTTCATCCATGAAACGCTTTTTGTTTTCTTTACACTGGGGATCGTAGTTGCCCTGCTGAAGTATTTCGAGGATCCGCATCCGGTTTATTTGATATTGGCGGCGCTTTCGATGGCGCTGCTCTTTGCCACAAAAGAGACAGCGATGATCTCTGTCGCGGTGCTGGTGATCGCGGTCGCCGTCACCAGGGTCTATCGCGTGTTCTGGGGTTCCATCGGGGGCACAACGAAGAAAAAGAACAAGGTGGCGGGTTCCGCTGGCGAGCGAGACTATCGTTCCTTTTTTGAAAAAGCGGGTGGGTCGTCCAGAGTGACAGTCTGGTTGGTGATTGCCTTTGCCGTCTTTATCGGCGTGTATGTTCTCTTCTATTCGTCCTTCTTCACGAATTATCCCCAGGGTGTTTACGACTCGCTCAAGACATTCAAAATTTGGACCAAGACCGGCCTGGAAGCTCATAAACATCCACCCACGACTTACATTTGGTGGCTGCTAGAGCAGGAGTCACCGCTGCTGGTACTCGGCGCGATCGGCGCGATACTCGCGGTCTTGAAGCCGGCGAAATCATTTGCGCTGTTCTCCGCGCTGTGGGCCTTCGGGTTAATCGCAGCCTATTCGTTGATTGCCTACAAGACGCCGTGGCTGGCGCTGAGCTTCATTGTTCCCCTGGCGCTGACCAGTGGTGTAGCTCTCGAAGGGCTCTACGAAAAACTTGGAAAATGGGAGCTTAGCAAACGCAGGCGCTGGTATACGCTTGCCGGAGTCTTGCTGATAGCGATTGGTCCATTACCAGGGCTGGCCAGGATCTTTGATGAGGTGGCTCATAGTGCAACGGCCGATTCATTCAAGGGACTCGCTGCCACGGATGTCCACTGGAAAACGTTTATTCCTGGCTATCAAACGATTGATCTCAATTTTCTTAACTACGACAACGACAATCGCTATTACGTTTACGTCTACGCCCACACGCGCCGAGAAACCTTGAAGCTGCTTGATGAAATAAACAAAGTGGCCTTGCGCACGCATCAGGGAGGCGAGACCGGCATCACGATAGTCTCGCCAGAATACTGGCCTTTACCTTGGTATCTGCGCGACTACAAGCGAGTGGGCTATCACGGTCGCATGACTCCTTCCACTGAACCCCTCATCATCGCCAGACAAGATCAGGCTGCGGAAGTGCAAGCAACATTCGGCGACCGCTACCAGCAGATTCAGTCGGGCTACAATACCGCCGGCAGTTTCGCCTTGCGACCCGGAGTAGACTTGCTTCTGTACACCCGACGTGAGTTGGTGCGCTAGAGCAGTCAAGCACCGGTACGCCTGGTTCTCGCGATGCAGGCCCGCGTCGTCGCGTGTATGCACCAAAATCGCATAAACGTACGCGAATCATGCAGCGCAGTGTGGGCGCAACGCAGCAAGGAACGCGGCACGGCGATTGACATGTAACGAGCTACTGCGATCCGTAGCAATGCGAGTTTTGAAGAAAGAATCTCAATGCCTTTGACTTTTTCGGCAGGCCACACGATGCACTCTGATAAGGTTGTTCTTTTTTCAAGTAAAAAACGTCCTGACTTGAAAGAGGAACCTTTGATGAATTATCTCAATAAGTATATTTTCGCTAGTGTTCTCATGATCTCCGCGTTCTTTTTCGCGGCCTCTACCCGGTCGGCATCGGCCCAAAGCATCCCACCGCTGGGCGCGGCGCAGAGCTTTGCTGCCCTGGCTGGGACAACAATAACCGCTACGGGCCCGGCCGTTTTCTCCGGCAACGTTGGAGTGAGCCCTGGAACTTCGGCAACTGGAATGCCGCCGGGGGGCCCGGCAGTAATACTGAATGGCCAATTATACCTGGGCGCGTCATCTCTCGCCGGCCCGGCCCAGGCCAGTGCCCTCACTGCCTACAATAATCTCAGAGGGCAGGCGTGTCCCGCCGCAAACAACTTGACCGGTAAGATTCTGGGACAGACCCAACTCTCGGTCGGTCCAGGCGTCTATTGTTTTGACACTTCGGTTCAGTTAAACGCAACATTCACTCTCAACGATGGCGGTGATCCCAACGCGATCTTCATTTTCCAAATTGGGACGACGCTTACCACCGCCAGCAGCTCGCAGGTTGTCATGAGCAGTGGCGGTCGCGGAAACAACGTGTATTGGCAGGTCGGAACTTCTGCGACTATTGGTACATCAACCATCTTCCGCGGACACATTATTGCAAACACGGCCATTACCTTTACTACCAGCGCCAGCACGACCGGCAGAATCTTTGCGCTAAATGCCGCCGCGACGATTGATTCTACGAACGTTGACGCAGTGCCGACCGGCGGCTATGAATTCATCGCCGCGAACTTCCCTATGAACGAAGGCTGTGGGGAAACCACGATTACCGTGAAGCGTAGTGACACAACTGGCGTCGGAACTGTGGATTATGCGACGAGCGATGGCACTGCCGTACAGCGCGGCGACTACACACTTGGGGCGGGAACAGTGACATTCGCCGCCGGTGAGGTCAGCAAAACGTTCATCTTGCTAGGTACTAGAGACGCCTACAACACCGAAGGCACGGAAAGCTTCAACCTTGCGCTCATCAATCCAATTGGGGGGACGGTGGGCGCTCAAGGCACAGCGACGGTGAGTATCGGCGACGACACGGCCGTGCCGGCAAACCCAAACCCTATTAACGATGCGGGTACGTTCGTTTGCCAGCACTATCACGACTTTCTCAATCGACAATCCGATCCTAGTGGTCAGGCTTTTTGGACCGATCAGATCGCGAGCTGCGGCAGCAACGCAGCCTGCATTGATGAGAAACGCACGAATGTTTCGGCAGCATTCTTCATTTCCATCGAATTTCAGAACACGGGCTATCTGGTTATACGCGCGCACAAGGCTGCGTTCGGAAGCGCGAAGAGCACTCCGCGATACACGGTGTTCCTGCGCGACCAGCGCGCGATCACCGCTGGTGTGATAATTGGGCAGCCGGGAGCAGGCACGCTTCTGGAGCAAAACATCCAGAAGTTCCTCGCGGAGTTTGTGCAGCGTCCTGAATTTGTAACGCCCTTCCCGCTGGGCGTAGCAGCCGCGACCTACGTTGACACGCTTTTCACCAATGCTGGTGTCACGCCGACGATTACTGAGCGAAACACGGCAATCAGCGCTTACGGTACAGGCAACACAGCCGGACGAGCGGCTGCACTGCGCAGCGTGGCTGACAGTAATTCTGTCTTCCAGACGCACTACAACCCTGCGTTTGTGTTGATGCAATACTACGGCTATCTGAGACGCAATCCGGATGACGCGCCTGACAACAACTTCTCAGGTTACGACTTCTGGCTAAACAAGATGAACCAGTTCAGCCTGCCGGGCGAAGACGTGCGAGACGCGAACGTGGCGCTGGCCCGAGTGAAGCGCGCGGAGATGGTCAAGGCTTTCATCGTTTCAGGCGAGTATCTCAGCCGGTTTGGAGGCAGTCCGACTGGAAACCAAGAACCCCCGCCGGTCGAATCCGACGGCAGCGCTCCGAGCGCCCGGTCCAGGGGTTTGTTCGGCGACTTCCTGCGCCAGACTCCGACACGGGTTTTTGGGCGGGCTGCGTCGGGGGGTTGACCTCTTCTCTGTGTGACCTCGGTATCCTCTCCGGAGAATGCGGGTGGCGAAAGCAAGAACTTGCTTTTGCCACCCGCTTTTCTATAGACGAGTTGGGAGGCTACTGCTCAGTGCTGACCAGCAGCGCGATGTGCTAGATTACGTCGTCCAAAAGTGAGCGCGAAGAATGGATCTGCGGAGCTAAGTCCGAACACATCGCGTTGATTCACTAATGCAAAAATCTGGCCCCTTCCTAATCATTGCGATCGTGTTGGTAGCCGCAGTTGTTGGCGGCGCCCTCCTCTTGCGATCGGATCGGAATGGAGACTCTTCCATCGCTGCCCCGGCTCCTCGGTCGGGGACGGAACTAAAGGCCAAACTTCCCGCAGATGTAGTCGTGACGCTCGAAGAGTTTGGCGACTACCAGTGTCCGCCATGCGGCGCAATTCATCCTACTCTCAAAAAGCTGAAGCAGGAGTTTGGCTCTAGTCTCAATTTCGTTTTCCGAAATCTACCTCTTACCACCATTCATACGAACGCACTTGCCGCTGCCCAGGCTGCTGAGGCCGCCAGGATGCAAAATCGGTTCTGGGAAATGCATGACCTCTTGTATGAGAATCAGGATTTATGGAAGGATGACATCAATCCCAGGGCTATCTTTCTAAAATTTGCGGCCGACCTCGGTTTGCATACGGCTAGCTTCACTCGCGATATGGACGATAAGCAGGTGAAATTGAGGATTGAAGCCGACCAGTCGGCTGCCGCAGAACTTGGCATTAACGGCACTCCAACCCTGCTCATCGACGGCCGTCAACTGCGCCCCGAAGTCACTAACCCCGACGGAATTCGTAAGGGAATTGAGTACATCATGACCCGCAAAATCTCCCAGGACCCTTGAGAGCGGGTCTCTGGATAATTGTCAGCCGTTCTGGGAGAGTAGAAGTCCATCAGTATCCGCACCCAATCAAAATTAAGCGCAGCCAGTTAACTTTGCTGACTGCATCATTAAAGTTCTGTAACCTCAAGTTTTAGTTGACATTCTAAGCAAACCACACTTATATTGGCACGCCCGTGCATCGCCTTCCCGAATTCGGTATTCTGGTCGTGATTTAGGCAATAAACAGACGATTTTCGCATGTTCAAACTGAAACGCCTCGAGATTACCGGTTTCAAATCCTTCGCGGACTACACCGAAATACTCTTCACAGGTGACGGAATTACCGCCATTGTCGGGCCCAACGGCTGCGGCAAAAGCAATGTCGCGGATGCAATAGCGTGGGTTTTGGGAGAGCAACGGGTCAAACACCTACGCGGCGGCGCGATGCAGGACGTCATCTTCCAGGGCTCGCGAAACCGTCCGCCGAGTGGCATGGCAGAAGTCGTCATGCACATGGTGCGCGACGCGGCTGTTGAGCACGAGCCTGACATTGAAGACATCGATTCCACCCTCGAACTCCTCGATGACCAGGTCATAGACATTGACGCCATTATTCCAGCCGAGGCTGATTCGATCGAGGAAGTACCTGAAGCAATCGCAGCCGAAGCAATAGGCACGGACTTTGAGCCGGGGACGCCGGGGGCAGACGCTATCGTTGGCGGAACAGAAGGGCTGACAGCTGCAACCACCGCCTCGCCAAGAGTTCAACACAAACGACACTGGCGTCGCAGGAACCTGGCGCTGGAGTTTGCGCCCGGCGAAGCAGTGTCGGTTACGCGTCGTCTTTACCGTTCGAGTGAGAGTGAATACCTTCTGAACGACCGTCCTTGTCGTCTGCGCGACATTCAGGATCTCTTCTCCGGCACCGGTTTGGCGGGCGGACACTACGCCATCATCGAGCAGGGTCGCATCGGTCAAATTCTCTCTGCGAAGCCAATGGACCGTCGCACGATAATCGAAGAGGCGGCGGGCATCACCAAGTTTCGCGTGCGCCAACGGGCTGCGGAAGCGCGACTAGACTCGGCGCGGGGAAATCTTTCCCGAATCGCCGACATAATTTCCGAAATAGACCGTCAGGTAAACAGCCTGCGACGACAGGCGGCGAAGGCGCGCCGGTATGGCGTCATTCGCGAAGAGTTGCGCGAACTGCTGCGCCACGTCTTCGTTGCCGAGGATCGAAAGCTCACCAGGCTGCTCGATGAGACTCAAGCAAAACTGCTGGAAGCCAGCGCCATGGAGCGGAGCGTCGCCGCTGACCTGGAGAAACAGGAAGAGGGGGCTCGCGGTGCAACTCAGGAAGCTCGCCAGACGGAAGACGACCTCGCAGCAGCGCGCGCCGCTGCCGCCGAGGCTGTGCTTCGTCGCGATCGGCAGACGAGAGAACGCGCCTATCAGGAAGAACAGGTAGTTTCCCTCGACAAGCGAAAGCATGAGGTAGGCGCAGAGATTGATGCCCTCTCAGCACGATTGATTCTGGTGGAAGCCGAGTGCAAACGGCTTCAGGAAGATGATGCCAGACTTCGAATCGAAGCCGAGCAGAGTGCAGCCACTCTAAGATCAGCGGAAGAGTCGTATGCTCAGAAACTATCCACAGCGTCGCAAGCAGAAGCCGAGATCGAAAGTGCGCGCGCGGATTTGCTGAAGCACACTGCTGTTGCCGAGCGATTACGCGAAATTGCCCGACAGCTAGAGGGCACGCTCGAACGTCTTGGTGTGCAAGCAGAGGGTCTGACGCGCGAAGGCGAACGCGCCGCGACGCAGCATGCCGAACGCCAGGCCGAAGCCGATGCCTTCACCACTGAGACCGATAAGGCAAGAGAACACATTGCGACTCTCAACGCCGAACGTGAACGAGCTGTCGATGCCGTTGTCCAGGGTCATGAGGCGGTCAGCGACACCGAAGCAGAACTTACTCGCGTCCGTGATGAGTATTCGAGAACACGGCACCGTCTCGAGAGTTTGAAGGAGCTTGATGAGCGCCGTGCCTACTACTCTTCGGCGGTGCAGTTGATGTTTTCCGAAGACAGCGCGCCACGTGATTTCCATTTTATCGGCACGCTCGCCGATGCGCTTAACGTCGACGCCAAATGGGAACGCGCCGTCGAAGGTGTGTTTGGTTCTTCGTTGCAGTCGATCGTTGTGCCTACGCCGGATGATGCCGCTCGGGCGGCGCAGTGGTTGCGGGAAAACAACGGCGGCCGCGCCAGTTTCCTGGTTGCCGGACTTCACGGCGGGAGCGAAGAGTCGAGTACTCAGCTGAATGCCCTGGCGTGCGGAGTCGAGGAGCGCCCGGCGCTCTCCATTTCTTTTGCAACCGAAGCGATAGCCGAGGACCTGAAGATCGCTGATCTGTTGGGAGCGCCGCGGGAACTTTTGTCCGTTCTCAATCGCACTCTTCCCGAGAAAATGAATGCGCGCCTGGCTGCGAACCTCGACGACGCGATGACGCAGTCGCTCCGGACCGGCGAAGTTTTTGTAACCCTAAACGGCGATTGGGTCGCCAGCGGACAATTCGTGAGCGCCGGCGACGCCCGAGCGCTTGAAGAAGGCGCAGGGTTGCTGACTTTCAAACGAGAATTGAGAGAACTGGAAGCGCGCGCGGAAGTTCTGAGTGCCGAGTCAAACTCAGCTGAAGGGTTAGCCAGGAAGGCGCGAACGAGTCTCGTCGGCCTCGAAGACGCTGTGTTGATTTTGAATGAAGCCATTGGCCGCGAAGAACGCGAAGCAATGGCGCGAGAACTAACGGCAACCGGGTTAGCCCATGAGATAGAGCGTGCCGAACGCCACCTGCGCGTCGTTGCCGACGAAGCGGGGCGGATTGAGCAAGAACGGATTGAAATCGAAAGACGTCGCGTGAGCGCGATTATTGATGCTGAAGAATCTGAGGCGGCGCGGCTTGCCGCGACGGAAACAGTAACGGCCGCCACCGCTCTGCTTGCCGAAGCGCGGCGCGCGGCAGAGGCCGAAAGCGAAGGACTGGGCGGACAGCGCGCAGCGGCGGCCGCGGCAACCGAGCGCAGACGCGGCACCGCGGCTGAACTCCGTCGCATGGAAGCTGAATTTGTAGATCTTGCCAGTCGCGTTGAACGCCACCGTTTAGAGTTGGTGGAAACGACCGAGCGCCTGGCCGCGTTGCGCGCGTCAATCGCAGACCTCGAATACCAGGCGAGCACCGTCGCCGCGGAAAAAGAGAGAGAAGAACAGGAGATCGCCGCAATAGCCAGCCTGCTCGAAGAGGCCCGGCAACGGGCCGACCTGCTGGCTGCGCAACTCTCCGATCTAAATCGGCATGCTGCGGAGATACGCGACCTGCGGGCCGGTATCGAAGTGCAACGCGCCGAGGCGCAGGCTCGGCTAACGTTTGTGCGCGAGAACTGTGCGTCTGAGTTGAATCAGTCGCTCGAAGATTTGGCGCGAGAGCAGCCCGTTGATGACGACTTTGATCTTGAAACAGCCCAGTCTCGGGTAGAAGAGTTGCGAGCGCGAATTGAAAGCTTTGGCGGCGTCAACATGATGGCGCTCGAAGAGTTGTCGGAAAACGAGGCGCGCCTGTTATTCCTGACTACGCAGCGCCAGGACATTGTCGACAGCATTTCTTCAACTGAGGAAGCCCTGCGCGAAATCAAACGCCGCTCGCGCGAAAGATTCCGTCATGCGTTTGAGCAGATTAACAAGAACTTTAGCGAGCTATTCCAGGAGCTCTTCGGCGGCGGCAAGGGCGAGATGAGTTTAATTGAAGGCGATGATGTGCTCGAAGCAGGCATCGATGTGATTGCGCAACCTCCCGGCAAGAGATTGCAAAACGTGCTGCTGCTTTCAGGTGGCGAGAAGGCAATGGCGGCGCTCGCGTTGGTGCTGGGAATTTTCCATTATCGGCCTTCGCCGTTCTGCTTGCTTGACGAAGTGGATGCGCCGCTTGACGAAGCAAACGTGGGACGATTCACCGATAAGGTTGCGCAGATGTCGGCAGACACGCAGTTCATTGTTATCACGCACAACAAGCGAACGATGGAGATGGCGCGGGCGCTCTATGGCGTGACTATGCAGGAAGTGGGTGTTTCGAAGTTGGTTTCTGTTAGGTTTGAATGATTCCGCAAGAGAGCGTTGCGAGGACGACCTGATTAGCCTAAGGCGGGCCCGTTATGACGGACTCGCCTTTTGATTTCCTTGGAGTCTCTATCGTGGGTCAAGGAAGTCAGAACCGGGAGCGGTTGGGACCGAGTCTTGCTTCTTCGATTCAAGCTTAGTGGAATGATTGATCCAGAGTTGAGTGCTCAGGACCGCTGACCCGGTCGCTCCCGGTTCTGACTTCGTTGACCCACAATGCACGTGCGTTTCCTTCCAACCGAAGCTTCGCTTAGAATGTCCGCGACAAGAATGGCCAGACACATTTTCAAGCAGTTGCAGTTTCTCTCCGCCGTGTTCGTAGTTTTGGGCGCGGTGTTTTTCGTTGCTGCCCCCAATCTTGCGGCGCAGACTAAGGCGAACGAACGAAAACCAGAGGTCGCACCTGCCACACCCGCGGCGCCCGCCGCCCAAAAACGCGAGGAGAACAAAGAGCCACCCGACACTACGCGCTACTCCTACGAATTTACGCAGCCGGACTTCTTCGTGCGTCATATTGTCATCGAGCACGACGCCACGGGTCGCGGCAAGATTACCTTTGAGCGCAAGGGCGGGGAAACGGCGGTCGAGGAGCCGATCGAGTTGTCAATGAGCGCGCTCGGACGAGTGCTTGGCGCCTGGGCGGAACTTCGGTTCCTGGAGTCAACCGAGAATTATCAGGCAGAGAGACAGTATCCTCACCTTGGCACGATGCGCCTGAAGATGGAGCGCGACCCGCTCAAGCGAACGGCCGAATTCAACTGGACGAAAAACAAAGCCGCATTCTTGTTAGCCAACGAGTATCGCCGCGTTGCCGATCAGGCGATCCTTATCTTCGATATTTCTGTCGCGCGCGAGACGCAGCCGCTGGCTACTCCCAAGCTGATGGACGAGTTTGAGCTGCAGATGAAACGCAACGGCTTGTCTGATCCGCAGCAACTAGTTCCACTCCTAAACGACATCTCTACCGACGAGCACCTGCCGCTCATCGCCCGCAACCACGCCCTGCGCTTAATCAAGAAGCTCGAGAACTAGCTGCCAGCGCCGGTGACAGGTGCATTAAGGCGTTCTGCTTTCCCTATTGCTCGGGAGGCTCGGCGAGAAGACAAAAGCGTTCAGATGCGGAAGCATCGGAAGCCGCCCACGAGCAACAACCGTGCGTCAGTTAATACCCGCGAGCGCAGCCTCCTGCCTGCATCTCTTCCGTCTTTTCATGCCAAAAGTCTGGCAAGCGATAGAGCCACTGTTTAGCGGGATCGCTCTTGACTTATGGTCCAACCCTGGACTAAACAGTCGGTCACCCTGTGTGTTTCCAAATGCCAACCGGATCGCATCCTGGTTCATGTCATAGTCTGGAGAAGCGTTGTTGCTTCGGTTTTTTGGCTGCGGACTGCTAAATTCCCATGTACGGCAAAGCTCACAACCAGTCGAATCAGCGCGCTACCAAGTCAGTTGGAGGCCCACTGCCGCAGTTGGTTCCGCCGCGGTCCGTCGTGCCGGCAGCAGCAAAGCCCACGCTGCTGAAACAAGTGCGCGAGGCGTTGCGTTCGCGGCACTATAGTAAGCGTACCGAAGCGACTTACGTCCAGTGGGTCAAGCGCTTCATTTTGTTTCACCAGCTGCGGCATCCGGCAGAGATGGCTGAAGCTGAGGTCAATCAGTTTCTGACGCACCTGGCGATCAAAGAGAAGGTCAGCGCTTCCACTCAGAATCAGGCGCTGAGCGCACTGTTGTTTCTCTACCGCTATGTGCTTGAGCGCCAGCTCGGGCAGCTTGGCAACGTTATTCGGGCGCGCAAGTCCAAACGACTTCCCGTTGTGCTGACCCGCGAGGAAGTAAAGGCAGTTGTGAATAGATTAAAGGGCGAGCAGCGGCTGATCGCGGTACTAATGTACGGCACCGGAATGCGTTTAATGGAGTGCCTGCGCTTGCGCGTGAAGGACATCGACTTTGGCTCTGGCGAGATTTTGATCCGGGAAGGCAAAGGCGACAAAGACCGGCACACAATGCTGCCTGAAGAGTGACCGCGGCTTTACGTAAACAGCTCGAACGGGTCAAGCAGATTCACGCTCGCGATCTGACCGATGGCTATGGCCGCGTGCCACAGCCGTACGCCCTGGAGCGGAAGTATCTGAACGCTTCAACTGAGTGGGGCTGGCAGTTCGTCTTCCCCCAGGCAAAACGGTGGGTTGATCGCGAAGCAAAAGAACAGGGTCGTCATCATGTTGACGCCTCAATCGTCCAAAAGGCCATCAAGACTGCGGTACGAGCAGCGGGAATCGCCAAGCCCGCAACTTCACATACGCTGCGGCATTCGTTTGCCACGCACCTGCTTGAGGATGGCTACGACATTCACCCCGTGAGCATGGTCCTCCCCGGAAGGCATACTGCGCTCTTATCTGGGTCGCCGCGCATACTTTAACCGGATAACGCCATAAACCTTCGACAGTTCCGATAGTTGTCAACGGAAATGCCTGAAGTTTTTATGGGATTTTCAGGCATCTATGGCGACCGATGCTATGCCTTCAAAAATTCCGCCGCCCGCAAAGGCTTCCCTTATTTGAACGCAAATGTGCAGCAACAAATGCTACTTTATCGTCCCCAATTCCGTCACCCGGAACGAGCGTCAAAACCGCCGAATTTGACCGAAGCGGCGAGCATCGCGCCCGGCGTTACCCCTGCAAACGGTGATGCGGAAGATATGGTTTTAGACATTGTTACGCCGTCAGGCGAAATCGTTTCCGTTGACAATCCGGCCCTCATAAAACTACTCGGCGAAGGGATCAGCGAAAAGAATCAACTAACACTCGTGCGGTCAGACCGCGCCTTAACTGATTGCCGCCCGGTTTCGTTAATCAGCTTGAAAACCGTTCGACAGATTGAATCGGAATTGAGCATGCCGATTGATATGCGGCGTTTTCGAGCAAACATCTATGTCAATTTCGCGTCTGAGAGCGGCGGATTTGCCGAAGATAATTTTGTCGGTCGCCGTTTGCGCATCGGCTCACAGGCGACAATTATGGTTCTTGAGCGCGACCCGCGCTGTAAGATGATTTCGCTCGACCCGGAGACAAGTGAACACAACCCTGAAGTTTTACGGAAGGTCGCCCAAGCACACGGTAACCTTGCTGGTGTTTATTGTGCGGTATTGGTCGAAGGCTTATTGAAAAAAGGCGATTTAATCGAACTGGTAGCCGATTGATGTTCCGATTATCGTTTGCAGCTTCTTTTGACAGTATTTGAATGTACCGGGGCGCTGCCTAACGGCATGCAGCTGACGGCGCTTCGCACCGCAGCTGATGCTGGGCGATGGCTGTTAAATTCCGGCGCAGGTATAATCGGCTTGGAGGTATTCGAGTGAACTATAAAGTCCTTGTGCACGAATCTGAGGAAGGCTTCAGCGTATCCTGTCCTGGTCTGCCTGGCTGCTGGTCCCAAGGCCAAACCGAAGCGTAGGCGCTGGAAAACATCAAGGATGCGATTCGCGAATACCTTGCCGCTGTGAATGAATTGGTTCAAGGGCAGGATGTGCGCGAAGTGCAGGTGCCGGTTTAGTCGTGCCAAAGATACCTGGCGTCAATCATCTGCACGCTGTTCGAGCTTTGGAAAAAGCTGGCGTTCGCATTCTCCGTTAAGGCAAGCATATTGTCATGTCTGATGGCGTTCGCATTCTCACTGTTCCCCGCCACAATCCGGTTAATGCGTTTACCATGGGCGGTATCGTGCGTGATGCTTGCCTGAGCGTCGAGGATTAACAGGCGCGCCATCGGCTACAATTACCTTCCAGTAACCGATTTCACGGTCAGGTGCGTGTAGACGCTGGTGGTGGCGGGCGAGCTCTTCGACAGCTCGTCTGTTAACTTGAATGGTAGCTTCGACGTTGAGCCAACGCGCAGCCACTCTGATGTTAGGCGGAGCGTGATCGAGTCAAGTCAGCCAAGGTCTCTGGAGGCCGCAGATGTCAGAGATGAATGACAAAGTAGCTCTGATTACCGGAGCGAGCAGTGGAATTGGTCGGGCGACAGCTGAGGCCTTCGCAGCGCGAGGCGCCAAGGTAGTACTCGCCGCGCGGCGCGAAGACGAGCTGGCGGCGCTGGTGAGTGAGATAAAGGGACGAGGAGGAGAAGCGACGCTTGTGGTTACGGATGTCGCGATAGCAAGGGACGTCGAACGGATGGTCGCGCACACCATTGAGACATTTGGGCAACTGGACTACGCAGTGAACAACGCGGGTATCGAGGGTCAGTTCGCCGGTATCGCGGATCTGCCTGAGCAGGAATGGGACCGAGTTCTCAACACCAATCTGAAGGGCACCTTTCTGTGTTTGCAGCACGAAAGCCGAGCCATGCTTGCAGGCGGTCGTGGCGGGGCAATTGTCAACGTCGGTTCCGTGAATTCTTTTCTCGGCTTCGCGCACGGCTCGGCCTATGTCGCGTCGAAGCATGGACAGATCGGCCTGACGACATGCGTGTCTGCGGAGCTGGCACCGCAGGGGATCAGGGTCAACCTCGTTTGCCCGGGATTCATCGATACGCCGATGCATCGGCGGGCTCGGGGGCTCCTCGGCGACGCGATCTACGACGATGTCTTGGTGCCCCGTGTTCACACAAGACGCGTGGGACGCCCCGAGGAAATCGCTCGGTCGATTGTCTTTCTGTGCTCAGACGACGCGAGTTACATCACGGGCACAACGTTGACACCCGATGGAGGCTTCACTCTGACGGTCTGACTTGAGTTATCAAGGAAGTTCAGGTCATCACAAGCATCGCCGCCTAATTAGAATGTTAGCTGCTCGCCTTGGTAGTTCCGAAGGTCTTTAGAGGCCCGGAGGCGAAGAGATTGTGACCCAACACATTGGTATCGTAGCTGGTAGTGCCGAGGGCGCTGCCCTGTGTTACCGCACGATTTGTTTGGAGGCGCCGGCCCTCATGGGTGAGCATAATCACCCTGAGATAACCATGAACTCGGTGCCACTAGCCGAACACATGCGCCACATTCGTGCGAACGATTGGGAGGCATTAGCCGAGGCTTTAGCAACTTCTGCGCGTAGGGTGGCGCAGGCAGGGGCCGACTTTGCCATTTGCCCTGATAACACATACCACCAGGCATTCGAGTACTTAATTCCGCAGTCCCCTATCCCGTGGCTACATATCGCCGGAGCAGTCGCTGAAGAGGCCTACCGTTTGGGCTACGTGCGGCTAGGCATTTTAGGGACGAAGTATCTGATGGAAGGGACTGTCTACCCTGAGGCTTTAGAGGAATTCAGGATAGTGAGCAAAATACCTGATGAGGCGGATAGAGAAAAGATTAATGAGATAATCTTCAAGGAGTTGGTCAAGGGTATCTTCCCGGAAACCTCTCGGTCATACTTCAATGAAGTTATGGGAAAATTCAAGGCGCGAGGATGTGATGCGGTCGTCCTCGGTTGCACTGAGATACCGTTAATCGTGTGCCCGGACGACACCCCTCTACCCACCTTAGATTCGACGCGCTTGCTCGCGAGAGCAGCCCTAAGGAAGGCACTTGAACAATAAACAAGTGAACGGTCGGGGAGGCCTTTGGCAAAAACCAGTTTTCTAAGAGCATGAAGAAGGAATCCAACGCTGGCCTTCAGCGGCTCGCGGTAGCTCGTTTCTCAAGTATCATTGCTCCGACCGGCTAGCGTACTTTCGCGCCGCCCGGTCGTCTAACCCGGCGAAGATCTGGTACTCGCGGGGTATGAACGTCGAGACTTGAGGCTGAATTGTCATCGTCGTTTCCTCCTCGAACAGGCTGCTCAACCGCAGCCCATTCTAAACAACCGACCTGACATTCAACATACATGTCTCAATCGTTCAGCGCTATGCACTGAGTTATGAAGGTCAACCTGATCGTCCTTGGCTCGTTACTATTGATCGCCAGCGCGTGCTCAGCGGTCAAGAAGGCTGCTGTCCAGCCTGTAAAGGTTGAAGGAATTGCTATGGAACCGACTTTGAATCACGGCGATGGAATCTTCATTAGTAGAAGTTTTGATAGTATTGTGCGCGGGGATATCGTTATCTTCTATTATCCGGTGGATCAATCAAAGAGTTACATCAAGCGCGTAGTTGGGCTGCCGAATGATCGCGTTGAGGTACGTGAAGGCAAGTTACTGATAAATGGAGAGATCCTCCACGAGCCATACGTGGATGCGAAGAACAACCAAGCATTAGTCAGTAGCAAAGAGATTAAGGTGCCCGAAGGCAGTTACTATGTTATCGGAGACAATCGCGATAATTCTAATGACTCTCGATCATGGGGAGCGTTGCCGTACCAGTTCATCTATGGGAAGTTCACCGGTAAGTACTATTCAGCTAATTGAAAGTTGAATGCTTCATTGAAGAAGGCGCCGAACAAAGCCTTGCAGCTGACGGCGCGATAGCGTGTTGCTGCTATGTTAGACCGCTATCGGAAGATGCCGTTAGACTCGCATATGAAGAGGCTTGGCACGGCTTGTGGAGCAGAAATGTTTTTTCATTCGTTGACTCAGACTGGGGGACGCACATGCCTATTACTGCCTTCAACAGTGTAACCGACGGGCTCGACCCGAATCGAAGAAACCGCGAGCACTTTGTCGCTAACATCAACCTGGATGCTGAGGGGCCGTGGGTTCCCTATGCGGATGGCGTCTGGTTCCAGCCCTGCTGCTTTAACGTCACGTCCGGAGGGTTCAGCGTTGTTCTGAAAGGTCTCCCCGGTGCCCAGCTCGGCGTCCACTACCACGTTGGCACCGTTCATGGATATACCATGCGTGGTCACTGGCGGTACCTGGAGCATGACTGGGTTGCAAAGCCCGGGACGTTCATTTATGAACCGGCCGGCGAAGCTCACACGCTGGTCATCACCGACGACTCACCAGAACCGGCGCTGATCCTCTTCATGGTCGAGGGCGGTCTCATCTATCTGGACAAGGGGATCAACGGCGCCTTTTCTGCTTACGAGGACGGATTCACCATGCTTGAGCTGACTCGCAAGTACTATCGCGAGGTCGGTCTGGATGTCGGTCAGTTGGACCTGCTCGTTCGCTAGTCGAGACTGTCTGTCGATTATTCGGGCGATTGATTCCCTCTTAGATTTGTCTTAGAAGTAGCTTGCTCTTTTAGCTTCCAAATAAGAGGTGAAGCTTGGCGCCTAACTTTCTCCGACTCGTCGCAATCCTTTTTCTCGTTGCCGCAGTAGTAACGGCTGTTCTTAATCTGCATAGAGTGGCTAATCTGGGCATGCCCTGGATTGCCCCTCTGCTTATGATAATCGGTGCGGCTTTCATGGTTTTTTCGAGACGCGGGCAAAGATAAGCGTGCCCTGTGCGCCCGATTTCCCCCTATCGTCTTGTTTGGCCTCCTCCTCTGCGTTGTCTGCGAAAGAGACGAGATGTCGCTGCGCCATTCGCTGTCCGCTGGTGGGCGGGTTCGTCGGTTCGGAGGTTTTTGGTCCGCTCTGCTGCAAGTGTCCTGAGGTTACAAAAGTCCCGCCAAAAAAAAGAAACAAGCGGCCCGTGGGGCGCGTATGGTCTGACTGATATGACCATTGCGCAGACCGACGAACCGATCCCTCGGAAGCCGCTCCGGCTGTGGCCCGGCGTGGTCATCGTGGTACTGCTGTGGCTGCTCAGGTTTGGCGTCCCTCTCGTCGCGCCCGAAGCCATTCTCGTTGCGATGCTCGGGGAACTCATCGGCGGGTTGGCGATAGTTGTGTGGTGGCTGTTCCTCAGCCGCGCGCCCTGGTCCGAGCGCGTGGGCGCCCTCGTCCTGATGGTCGTCGCGCTGTTCGCGACATCGCGCGTTGTCCACGCGTCTATCAGGAACGGCATGATGGGGTTCATGCTGCTTGCCTACTCCATTCCGGTAATGAGCCTCGCCCTTGTTGTATGGGCGGTGGCCAGCCGTCGACTCGCTGACGGAGCGCGGCGCGTGGCGCTGGTAGTGACCATCCTGCTCGCGTGCGGAGTGTTCACGATCATACGGACCGGTGGCATCACTGGCGACGCCGATTCGGATCTCCACTGGCGGTGGACGAAGACTCCCGAGGAGCGGCTCCTGGCCCAAGGGGGCGACGAGCCCCTGGCGCCCCAATCGACTCCAACGTCGCTCGCGTCAGCTCCCGCGGTTGCTCCGGCAGCAGCGCCGACGGAAGCCGACTGGCCCGGCTTTCGCGGACGAGAGCGCGACGGCATCATTCGCGGCGGGCGAATCAAAACCGACTGGTCAGCTTCGCCGCCGGTCGAGCTTTGGCGCCGGCCGATCGGCCCAGGCTGGTCGTCCTTCGCGGTGGGCGGCGGGCTCCTCTATACGCAGGAGCAGCGCGGTGACGACGAGATCGTCGCCTGCTACGATTTTACCACCGGCAAGCCGGTGTGGAGACACCGGGACGCGGCCCGGTTTTGGGAATCGAATGCCGGTCCCGGTCCGCGTGCGACGCCAACCCTCAGCAACGGTCGCGTGTACACACTCGGTGCGACCGGAATCATGAACGTGCTCGACGCTGTTACTGGGTCTGTTGTGTGGTCGCGCAACGCGGTGTCCGACACCGGCGCGAAGATCCCTGGCTGGGGTATCGCTGGCTCGCCCCTGGTGGTCGACAACGTCGTCATCGTCGCCGCCTCCGGCAACCTCGTCGCCTACGACCGCGCCACCGGCAAACCGCGCTGGTTCGGCCCGAAGGGCGGCACTAGCTACAGCTCGCCACAGCTTTTGACTATCGACGGAGTCGCGCAGATCCTGCTGCTGAGCGCAACTGGCGCGACTAGTGTCGCACCGGCGGACGGAAGTTTACTTTGGAATCACCCGTGGCCATCTGGCACCCGCATTATGCAGCCGGCCCTGACTGCGGATGGCAATCTTCTGATCAGTACCGGCGACGGAATGGGCGGAGGCGGCATGCGCCTCATCGCGGTCGTTCACGGATCCAGGGGATGGACCGCCGAAGAACGCTGGACGTCGGAGGACCTGAATCCCAACTTCAACGACTTCGTCGTTCACGATGGCCATGCCTATGGCTTCGACTACAGCAGCCTGGCGTGCATCGACCTCAAGGACGGCAAGCGCAAGTGGAAGGGCGCACGGTACGGCTACGGCCAGCTCGTCCTATTGTCCGATCAGAACGTGCTGCTGGTGCTGTCAGAGAAGGGTGAGCTGGCGCTTGTAAAGGCGGCCCCCGACCAGTTCACGGAGCTCGCGCGGTTCCCGGCGCTCGAGGGCAAGACCTGGAACCACCCGGTGCTGGTCGGCGACGTTCTGCTGGTTCGCAATGACCACGAGATGGCCGCGTTCCGGCTGTCCCTCGCGGACCGCTGACGGGGGTTACTTTCGTGGCCATCGCGGCTGCCGCCCAACAATTCGTTAGCTCGCGTTCTTGAGACGATGCGCGACAGATGGCAACGCTTTTGCGACGCCGAACTCCGGTAGCTTCATATTATGAAGTACTCACAATGACTATGTGTGGCTCTTCGCGATGCGTTGACACGAAACGATTCTGGAGGTTGCCGAATGAATTTTCCGACTATGATGAAGCAGCCGAGCGCCTTTGTTCCGGTAGCAATGTCGTTCGCCGCCCTAAGCGTGGTGCTTGTTCACATTGTCATGTTCGGCGTTGCCCGTGAGGCCGATGAGGGGACTGCCGCCCATATCTGGCAGATACTCATGGCTGCACAGGTACCGGTCGTCGCGTTCTTCGCAATCAAGTGGTTACCGCGGACTCCAAGGCAGTCGCTGCTGGTACTGGCACTGCAAGCCGCCGCCGCGCTCGCAGCACTTGCACCCGTTTTCTTTCTCAATCTTTGAGCAAGTTGCCTGCTGTGTACACTCGCGAGGCGGTCTAACGTACGCGCGTTGGAGCGGAGCGCGTCGCGTGTTCTTTAACTTGGCTGTTGGATTCGAGGTTGTTGCTAATCGCCGCGCCCGGTCAACTCCATCAGGGCATGGTGCATCTGGTCCGTGAGATGAGCGACCATTTGCGGTGCGCTCATGCGACCCCAGCGAGCTTGCGCATCGGGCCTGAGTCCGCGCAGGCGCATGAGAATCGCGCGCCGGCATAAATCGTCATGCTGCTCCAGAACTTCACGCTGGGATCACGCCCTCTTTGGTCATATGAGTGGACGCGACTGGGGCGTGTTCATCCACAAACATTTTGATCAGCACTTGCGGCAGTTCGGTGTCTGATGTTGTTTTTGCTCGATTCAAGCGTCGCAGCAATTCAGCGAGTTTGAAGGCATCGACGCGATCACACTTGTCGCTGTCTTTACCAGTCCAGGCGTTATCACGCGGATGCGACAGACTACGTGCTGAGCCAGTGGGGCTGAAGCTGAGCGTTGGGCCGCATAAGGCCGAGAGATAGTAAGAAGACACTCTTACCTTGACAGTCCTGTCATGAAGCTTCATTCGTCAGCTTGTAAAACTCGACCACGCGGTTCTCGGCCCAAAAGCGATCTTCGTCACTGTTCCGATCCGCCGAGATGAAAGCGACGTGACCGCCTTGCTGCGGTGCGAGCAAGAGAATGTAGGGATTGTCAGCGACGGCCGGATCGCGTAACGGTGTGATAGGGATGAAGGGATCGTCTTCGGCGTGGATGATCAAGGTAGGGATGCGGATGCGATCAACGACTCTTAGCGAACTGGAGCGGTAGTAGTAATCAGCCGCATCAGCGAAGCCGTGGGCTACAGAGGTATAGTGATCGTCAAATTCCCTGAGGGTGTGCACCTCGTCCAGGGCACTAATGTCGTAACGCTCCGGATACAATTCATGATTGGTGCGAATTCGCTGTTTCAGCCGGCGCACGAAGTCGCGATGATAAATCCAGTTTGAGCGCTTCAGAATCATATCCGCGCTGGCACTTAAATCAACTGACGGTGAAACAGCGCAAACGCCGAGAATTTCCCTGGGCGGATTGCAGCCATATTCGCCGGCGAGTTTAAGTACAAGATTTCCGCCCAGTGAGAAACCCACCAGCAACATTCTTGAGATGTGATCTTTTTCGATCAGTTCCTTAACAACCGCGCCAAGGTCCGCGCTCAAGCCGCCGTGATAGATTGTCTCGGTGAGATGTTCGGTGCCGCCGCAGTTACGAAAGTTTACCCTGATGACATTGAAGCCGGCACGAAAGCCTTTCTCCGCCGTCGCCTGCATGTAGTTGGAAGAAGTGGAACCTTCGATTCCGTGCCAGACGACTATGGTCGGATGGCTGTCCCGCTCAGTTTGCCAGCGACAATGCGCCAGCACCCTGACGCCCGGCGCCACTTCAAACAAACGCTCCTCATCTCTTTCGGAAGCGAAACGAAATCGTCGCGGCCACGCGTAGGCAGCGATGGTTTGCGCGTGGCCATTGCGAAAGAGTTGATGGGGCTGGAAAGGCTTCAACGCGAAGGTGCGAGCTGTGCGCTCTAGAAAAGCGCGAGTCTCATCGGCGGTTGTGCCTTTCGGCTCAACTTCTAATACTTCGGTGTCGGTAAGCATGTTTGCGAAAAACCCCGGCAAGCAGGACTGCCTGCGCTATTGATGACGAGAGGGAACTACCGCATCATTATACAGAATAGTTCATAAGTAGATAGGAAGCAGGGATTAAGAACGCTTCTGATGTCCGATAAGCTTCAGCTCGTGGCGGACTCTTGCTTAAAGGCGCCGAGCTAAAGGTAAGCTCAACGACAAGCTAAGGACCTCTGAACAAGTCGTGGCACTCCGCGCCTGCTGCGCTCCTCGCCTCGTAGAGGCGAAATGTCTATAGCACCGACCTGTTCCTCAGAGCCCCGCTCCGTAGGAGCGGAAAGTTGCTTTGTTGCGCTCATACGGAGCTTCGGAAACAAGTCACCTCGCTGGAGCTATAAACATCTGGCTCCGCCGGAGCCAAGAGCTAGCACGTGGTTGACGTGTCCGCGCACTCTAGAAAGCTGCCGTCGGCGACTTGATCAGAGCTTCCTAAAGCTTATCGGACTTCAAGAAACTATGGTAAAGGCCAACTGGAATTCGCGCACCAAACACGATCTCATTATCGAGGTCTGGGAAGATCTCGATTGTGAATCAGTGGGCGCGCGTGAGCTCGAGCAGATACAGCAGGCGCTGCGCGAGAAGTTTGGCGCAGGGGCCTTGGCAAGTCCGGCGTCGATCGCCCGGACAGTTGCCGACGAGGGTGCCGTACTGCGACATCCCGAGACCTTCGAGTGCGATGTAAAATGGCGCGAACAGAATTTGAAGAGATGGGAGTTTCGGGAAGGACTCGACTTCTCCGACTTGTTGTCAGCCTTTGAGTCTGTTGTAAAACTCGAAGAGAAGCGACTGCAACTCCAGGCTGACAAT
>JANMQG010000157.1:0-5878 GCA_031370285.1 Chloracidobacterium sp.
CACTACCCTGCATACGACTGGTGTTTATGTTCATGCTAGTCGTCATCACCTAAGACAGGAGCCGGATGCGTTAGCAGCGCTCGTCCGGATCTGCGGAGGGGGTGCGCAGCAATGCGTTCCCTACTCCGACTATCGTTGAAACGTGTGCACGAGTTGGCCGCGCGCTTGTTACCTATCATTCCGTATGCCACCAGCTTCCCGGCGCAAGGAATGCAATTTTGTTGAACAATCTGAACAAGAGGAAAGCAACGTTCGATCGCTGGTTGAGGCTGAGGAACGTGTGTCAATCAAGGTGAAGGGTCAATCTGAAAGCCCGTTCAGAATGCTCGCCACAAGCCGACACTGCCGGCTGAAATCCGGGGAGATGTGCGCACCGTTTTGAACAGCGTACTCAGGCGCCGCGCAGTTTTCTCTGCATCAAAGGCGCTACCGACATACCTTTCGCGACTGGCGCCGGTCTCTCAACGGACTTTTCTTTCTGTACTTTTGCTTTCCGAGTTCTTACTGAATGAGGGGCGCTGCTCGCATAGGAATGCTGGAAGACGATTTGGTTCCTTGACGGCAATGAAGGAGGGGAGCATAGAAGAATAACCCGCAGCGGTGAGCACACCAACGTTTACCAGAGCTGTGATAGGCTGCTACATTTCGCAGCTTTGGCGCTGAGACTCGCAGTTTTTCACACAGTCTCGGAGAGCGGTGCTAATTGAGATGTCAGATATCTCCAGGGGGCGCCGCTTTGTCTGCTGCGCTCGCCTTCGCCGCCAGCGTAGCCTGCGCGGCCGCCAGCCGGGCCACCGGCACACGGAAAGGCGAGCAGCTCACATAGTCGAGTCCAATCTCGTTGCAGAAAGCGATCGAGCTCGGATCGCCGCCATGCTCACCGCAAATTCCTACCTTGAGATCAGGCTTCACGCTGCGGCCACGCTCCGTTCCCAGCCGCACCAGTTGGCCCACACCTTCGCGATCCAGCACCTGAAAAGGATCGTCGGGCATGATCTTCCGCTCGACGTAATTGGGCAGGAAGCGGCTCGAGTCGTCGCGGCTCAAACCAAAGGTTGTTTGCGTAAGATCGTTTGTCCCGAAGGAAAAGAAGTCGGCGTATGCTGCGATGTCATGAGCCATTAAGGCTGCGCGCGGGAGTTCGATCATCGTCCCCACACGATAGTCGATCGTCATGCCGTTCTCGCCCATCACCTGACGCGCGACTTCGTCGATTACTTCGCGTTGCTGATGTAGTTCCTCGCTAAGCGAAACCAAAGGCACCATAATCTCGAGCTCGGTCTTCATCTTCTCGCCCTGTACCAGGCAGGCCGCTTCGAAAATCGCGCGACACTGCATGCGGGTCACCTCGGGAAACACCAGACCCAAACGGCAGCCGCGGAATCCGAGCATCGGATTAGCTTCGCGAATGCGGTTGACTTGCTTAAGCAGCCGGCGCTTCTCGTCAATGTCGTCAAGCAGGTTGTCCATGTCGCCGAGTGTTGTCGCGAGCCGAACGGCCATTTTTAGTTCACCGAGTTCGCTCATCAACTCTTCGGCGTTCGGCAGAAACTCATGCAAGGGCGGATCGAGCAAGCGAATAGTTACCGGCAAACCAACCATCTCGCGGAAGATGCCGACGAAGTCGCCGCGCTGGAGTGGCAGCAACTTTTCCAGCGCTTTCTCCCGCGCGCCGAGGCCGTCCGCCAAAATCATCTCGCGCATGGCGGCCAGCCTTTGATCACCAAAGAACATGTGCTCGGTGCGACATAGTCCAATGCCTTCGGCGCCAAACTGACGCGCGACCTTGGCATCGCGTGGCGTGTCTGCGTTGGCGCGCACGCGCAGCCGCCGAAACTTGTCGGCCCAAAGCATCAATTCGGAGAACTCCGGACCTAGCGACGGTTGCACTGTCGGCACCTGGCCGAGAAACACACGGCCGGTCGAGCCGTCGACCGTAATCCAATCGCCTTTAGTGACCACCGTACCGGCTACGGTGAATTGTTGCTGGCCGTAATCAATATCAAGCGAGTTGGCGCCGCTAACGCAGGGCTTGCCCATGCCACGCGCGACGACCGCCGCGTGGCTGGTCATGCCGCCGCGCGCGGTCACGATGGCCTGTGCCGCGACCATGCCATGAAAATCGTCAGGGCTGGTTTCCTGGCGCACCAAAATCACCTTCGCGCCCTCGTCGCGTGCTAATTCTTCCGCCTCATCAGGACTGAACACAACCTTACCCTGCGCCGCGCCGGGGCTCGCCGGCAACCCGGTAGCCAACACCGTCGCTTTGGTCTTGGGATCGACCGTCGGATGTAGCAGTTGATCAAGTTGCTCAGGCGTAACACGCTGAACCGCAGTCGCCCGATCGATCAACTTTTCGCTGACCATTTCCACTGCCACGCGCACCGCTGCGGCGCCACTGCGTTTACCAGTGCGCGTCTGTAGCATCCAAAGCTTGCCGCGCTCGATAGTAAATTCGCAATCCTGCATGTCGTGATAGTGCTTTTCCAGCAAGCCCGTGATCGAGGCGAATTCCTGGTAAACTTTCGGCAGTTCTTTCTTTAGTTCACTGATCGGGTTCGGCGTGCGAGTGCCGGCAACCACGTCTTCGCCCTGCGCATTGAGCAAGTACTCGCCGTAAAGTTCTTTCCTCCCGGTCGAGGGATTGCGTGTGAAAGCCACGCCCGTGCCGCTATTTTCGCCCATGTTGCCAAAGACCATCGCTTGCACGTTGACCGCTGTGCCCAGCGAATCAGGAATGCGATTGACGCGGCGATAGTCGATGGCGCGGCGGCCCATCCATGAATTGAACACAGCGGCGACTGCAACGCGCAGTTGCTCGTATGGATCTTCAGGGATTGCATGTTGTTCGGCGACAATGATCTGCTTCTCGGCGGCGATTATGTCGCGGAGGTGCTGGGGTTTCAGGTCCGTATCGCGCCCGCCGGACGTCTGCGCTTTGTAGCGATCCATCACGCGCTCAAACTTGTTATGAGCGACGCCCATGACAATCTCGCCGAACAAAGACGCAAAGCGGCGATAAGCATCGAGCGCGAAGCGCAAGTCACCGGTCTGTGCCGCCAGACCTTGTACCGTCTCTTCGTTAAGACCAAGGTTGAGCACTGTATCCATCATTCCCGGCATCGAGAAAGCAGCGCCGGAACGGACGGAAACCAGCAGCGGGTTTTTTGGATCACCGAATTTCTTCCCGACCTTCTCTTCAATCTTCTGCAAGCCTTCCTTGACCTGGTCCCACATGCCTTCGGGAAAATTCTTGTCGTTATCGAAAAAGGCGTTGCAAGCCTCGGTGGTGACTACGAGTCCCGGCGGCACGGGCAAGCCGGCGCGCGTCATCTCGCAGAGCCCCGCGCCTTTACCTCCCAGCAGCGATTTGTCGTCACCACTTCCTTCTTCGAAGAGGTAGACCCATTTGCTGGTGGTTGGTTCGGGGACTTTCACGGTTTCTTCAATGGCAGTGCTCATAACGTGGGAACTCTTTTCAGTGGAAATATTCCTGATAATAAGCCGCGACGGCACTAGCACGAACGCCGGGAATGGCTGGTGGTCGAAAAGCAACGTATTGGCCGAACAGGATTATCGCACTTTTGCCGTTGCAGCAAAACTTCAGTAGCGGTTCGGTAGTGTCTTAGTTTCACTGAGCAAAGTGGAGTAGGAAGCATTAACCAGCCTGCGAAGCGGGCGGACAGAGTGATAGCCCCAGGCGACGGCGTAGCCGAGCCTGGGGTCACAAGAGTCAGATCTAACTGAGCCTGCGAAGCTGACGGCAGACAGTTGAGATTCACCAAAAGCAAGTCGAGGGGAGTTAACCCGCATGTTCGTCTGCCGCCCACTTCGTGGGCTCGGATCTTGATGTGCGCGGTACCCCAGGCTCGGCTTTGCCTCACCTGGGGCTACCACTCTGTCCGCCTGCTTCGCAGGCTCGTTGAACGATCCACAGGGCGGGAGGGCTATGCCGGCATCAATTGGTTCGCAATGATTTTTCTTGGCATGCACCTGAAGTTCAATTCACCGCTCCCATCAACTTTTTGACTTTCGGAGTCAAGAGCGCCAGTAGTCCCGCCGAAACTAATAGTCCGGCTGCTATGCCGCCGTAGAGTTTCACGAGTGTGCCTGATTGCGGAACGTAGAAGCCGGAAAGATACCCGGCGAGTTTATTACCAAACGAAGCTGCGAGAAACCAAACACCCATCATGATTCCTACCAACTTCACCGGTGCTAGTTTGGTCACAGTGCTCAGTCCCACCGGACTCAAGCACATCTCGCCTATCACTTCCAGAAAGTAGAGGCCGACCAGCCAGAGCGGGCTGATGCGACCGTAAGCCGTCATCCAGGCCGCGGGCACGAGCAAGCAATAGGCAAGACCGATGAACAACAGACCCAGGGTGAACTTGATCGGACTCGAAGGCTGGCGCTTTCCGAGCCGTACCCACAGATAAGAGAATATTGGCGCTAATAAAATTACAAAGGCCGGCGTGCACGATTGTAACCAACTTGAAGGAAACCTCATGCCAAAAACTTCCGTGCGCACCAGGTCCTTCGCAAAAAGATTCAGGCTCGCGCCCTTCTGCTCATACGCCGCCCAGAAAAGTATGGTGAACAAGAAGAAGACGAAGATTGCCCCGACGCGTTTCCACTCGTCGGCCTTCAGTTGTGCACTGGCTTTGGGCCGGCGCGCCGCTGATATAGCGCAAGCGATAACGATGCCAACTATCACAGCGCTCAATATGATCCCACCATTTAGCAGATACCAAATCCACGCCAGGACAAACGCGAACAGCCACGACAAGCCGGCGCCAGTTTGTCCTCGATAGAGCTGACCGGCGCCGGGAAGAATAAGACTCAGCACGACCGCGATAAGCGGATTTCCGCGGCTCTGACCCGGACCTGGTGAAACGTCAGTAGCAACTGCCGAGGTCTGATCTGTTGCCGGCTCCGGATCATTAGCTTTGTCTATGACGCTGCGATCGATATCAGGAAGTCGTTTCTGATTAATCAGGTAGATTACCAACCCCAGACACATGCCGACGCCAGCGGCTCCGAATCCCCAGTGCCAGCTCGTGGAAACGTCAAAGCCCATCCTGGCGACGAAGGCTTTGAAACTCTCGCCTTGTGCCAGATAGCCGCAAACAAGAGGCGCCAGCACAGCCCCGATGTTTATTCCCATGTAGAAAATCGAGAAACCACTATCGCGACGTGGGTCGTCTTTACCATAAAGACCTCCGACCATCGCGCTAATGTTTGGTTTGAGTAGTCCGGTGCCAACGGCAATCAAGACCATTCCCAAATAGAAGAAAGTCAGGGAATGGAGGACCATTGAAAAGTGGCCACAGGCAATGATGATGCCGCCAAGTAGGACCGCGAGTCTTGCGCCTAACAAACGATCGGCAAGCATGCCACCCGGAAGCGCCGTGAGATAGACTGACATGGTGTAAGTGCCGTAAATCGACGCCGCATGTTTCGTATCGAAGCCCAAGCCGCCCTGCCCGACAGGCGCTACCATGTAGAGCACGAGAATCGCTCGCATCCCGTAGTAACTAAAACGCTCCCACAGCTCGGTAAAGAACAGGGTTGCCAGCCCGCGCGGATGTCGTACGCGAGCAGAGTTGGCTGGGGCGATTGTTGGTAGTCCGCTTTCTAGTGTTGCCATAGCGATGTTCGAGCGCTCCGTTGAATTGGGATGGAACTTCTATAAAGCTAATCTGGACGACTGTAAAGAGATAAGTCAGTCAGCCACACTGAAGTCAGAACCGGGAGCGGTTCTATGAAAGGGCTGTCAAGAGAAAAGTTCTCCCCAGCCGGCCGCCGATTAAATGAATAGTGCTTGGCAGCTAGCCACTCAACGCACCCGAAGCGGCACAACTTTGACTACACTCCGCTT
>JANMQG010000216.1:0-18885 GCA_031370285.1 Chloracidobacterium sp.
CTCACTGCTCACTGCTTACTGCTCACTGCTCACTGCTGACTGCTCACTGCTCACTGCTTACTGCTCACTGCTCACTTTCCTTATCGCACGTATTCCCAGTGCCACGGCTCGTAACAGTACGGACGGAAGCCGAAGCGCTCGGCGTTGCGCACGAGCCATTGGTAGACGCGTGTCTCGACCTGCAAGGCACGGTTTGAATCCTCGGTATCAACCGGCTCGCCACCAACGTAGAGATCGAGGGCGCGGCCAGTGAAGTGTGGGCTGTTGACGGCCAGACCGGCGCTACCTGAGTTCGGCGACTCACGGCGCAATTTTTCCTGGTACTCCCGCGAACGAAAGGCGGAGATGATCTTCAAGTATTTCTCGCCGGGCGCCAGCTCGCCGCGCGCGGTACGAGCGAGCGCGAGTGAACGGTCGGCGACCGCTGCCGCGACCATACGCTTGTAAGCTGCGTACGTACGGCGCTCAATCTGCCGGAGTTCCTCGGCGCGGCTTGGGTCGTAGAAATCCGAGATCGGAGCGGTGAGCAGTTGGTCAGGTTGCGCCGGGCTCCGGTCTTTCAATCGCGCGTCTTGCCACGCCGCGATCATCGCGTAGAGCGTTTCCTCATCAAGTATCCCGCTGGGCTTCAGACCTGCTTTCTGCTGCCAACGCGCCAGGGCTGAGGCAAACTGCGGGCTGGCGGGATCGTGACTTGTGTTGATGAGCCGCTTGATTAGCAGCGTGTAGATATACCAGCCACGCTGCGGCTTCCCGCCGAACGTCCAGTTAAGATCTGTGCGGAGCTGGGCGTTTGCGCGCGCGGCGGCAGGGCTGCCGGATTTGGCCGTTTGTTTCGATTGCCCGCGGCCCGGTGGCGACAGGAACATGACAACCGCGAACAACAACCCGACGACCAGAGATAGCGCTGCGATGCGAATGGTAGGTCGCTTCATGCCGTGCACTACTTCTTACGCGGCACTTTCAGGTTCAGCTTGACAACAACCCCTTCGCGGATCAGATCGTCAGCCTTTCCCGCATAGACTATTCCAAAGTCCTTTCGATTGATGGCAAACTCCGCGTCAACCCCCACGCTACCCGGTGTCACCTTAATGGTCGCTGGAAACGAGATCGACTTCTTTACTCCGTGCAAATCAAAATTGCCGGTGACGGTGTAGGTATCGCCGCCAGTAGTGCTCGGCTCGAACTTCGTGGAGACGAAAATGGCTTTGGGGAACTTAGCCACATCGAAGAAATCCGCCGTCTTCAAGTGCCCGGTCAGTTGATCTTCGTCAGTCACCACCGAACTCGTTTCGATATCAATGGTCACTCGACTGTCGGGAATACTGTTGGGAGCCAGATCAATCTGACCTGAGAACTGCTTGAATGATCCGTTGTGGCTCCGCGTGACTTTGGCCGCAACGAATTCCACTTTCGAGTTCTCCGGCGAAATCACGAGCGCTTCCGTGCCCGCCGGCTTCGGTGAGTTTGACTCCTGCTGTGCATTCCCGACGGTGGCCTTCTGCTTGTTAGCAGCTGGATTAGCGCAACCATAAGTTAGGACCGCAATGGTCATGAAAATAACCAGGTACAAGTAACTTCGCATTTCGTTTCCTTTCTATGCTTCACAAAAACAGTTAAGCCAGGGTGGGATTTTCGTTCCTCTGTGCAGTCTCTGTGTCCTCTGTGACTCCGTGGTGAATAATCATCGAACACCACAGAGACGCAGAGAACACAGAGGAGGCACAGAGAAGTCAAACCAATTCGATTATCGTTGGTGCCTACTTTATCAATAGTTACAAATACGACAGCCACCAATCGCGGCGGCGAGCTTTGACGCCGGCAAACCATTTGCACAACGGAAAGAGTAATAGTACGCCGACGAGCCAGCAGGCATAAACAACCGCGAGGTTGAAACCCACACCCGGTGGCGGAGCATCAAATCCAATGAGCCCGCCAAACATCCAGCGCCACGGTTTGCCTGCTGCGAAGTGCACCACCACTGCGGTCAAGTGTGCGGTTGGCCATTGCAAAAGATAGAAAAAGAGCGGCACGCGTCCAAAGGTAACGAAGAAGTTGCGAATGCTGCTTGGAGAAGGATGTGTGCGAGACGCCCACCATCCCAGTGAAGCGTTGGGCAATTCAAACCAGGCGAGCGCCAACATCGCCGGTCCCAGCGTCATCAGCAGAAACAGCAGCGACGGCGGATACTTGGTCGTGTTCACAAATGAAAGAATTGTAAATGCGGCCGTGCTCTGCCGGGACCAGTGCGAAGAATCGCCGTACAGGTTGATAGCACGCAGCGCAATGAAGAGTAGCGTGGCTATACTTCCCATCGTCAGCAATAACCGGCGCCGCCGAGGAGCGTCCCACTGGTAGATGGCGCCAAACGCATAACCGGCGGCCATCACGCCAACCCACGGAATCAACGGGTAAAGCACAAACACCACCGGGCTGGGAAATCCCAACACGGGAAATGCCTCAAATGCCTGATGCAGGATGATGAAGAGCTTCGCGCTATAGCTCGGCACCGCGCTCCCCGGTCCGCGCCAACCTTGCACGTGAAAGCGATCGAGCAGATTGTGGAAAGCAATCAGCGCCACTCCAAAACCGGCGACAACACGCGAAGGCAAGTGAATAAGCGCCGCCAGCACGATCATCGACACACCAATCACCCAGATAACCTGCATCATCCCAAAGAAGCGATAGTCAACGCTAAACGTCGCCCCAAAACGCACGAGGGTAAACTCAATAACGATCAACCACAGCCCGCGGGTGATCAGGAATCGCGATAGGTCTCTCTTGCTCTTGCCCCGGGTAAACTGTAGATACGCCCCGGTGCCGGCCAGGAAAACAAAGGTCGGGGCGCAATAGTGCGTGATCCAGCGGGTGAAGAAGAGCGCAGCGTTTGTTCGTGTCAGGTCAGTGGGATCAAACTGGAAGGCAGCGGAGTGAACGAAGTCGCGCGTATGATCGAGCATCATCACGACCATGACGATGCCGCGCAACAGGTCGATCGAATCGATTCGCCTGCGCAAGGACGCGGGCGGTTGCTCGGTTATCAGATCGGGCAGCGGCATACTGGCTGAGACGGTTTCTCCATCCGACATTGCGCTTACCAATTGCCTCTATTGTTTGGCGGATTTCTCCACAGCTTCCAAATACGTGGAGACACCATAAAGATTCTCGCCCAAGACATACATAAGATTCGCTGTCTCTATGTAGTTCTCAAGCTTGTCGGAATTTGCGTTGAAGATATCGAGCCGCAGTTGGGCGGCGGCCTGGCGTTCGTCTTCCGACATTCCGGCATCAGCCGCGAGCTGGCTCAACTCTGCCAACGTCCAGGGGAACCAAAGGAAGGTTGATCCTTCCGCCAGAAATTCTGTTCCGACAAATCTGAGATCCGGATCAGGCATGTGACTATTGTTGGCTTCGATTGACCAATCGGCGAATTGCCTGTTCTTGATGAAGTCCTGCCGGGCGGTGCGATAGACGTGATCGTTCTTGATGAATCCGGCCGCCTCAACACCTTCAGCCCGCGACAACACGTACAAGACGTGGGCGGTAAGCCCATCGAAACGATCCTTCTGGCCGGCGCGATTGGGATTTGGCACCCAACCCTGGCCCTCCTTGTAACCGCCGAGAAGCCAGTTGATCCCTTTGCGAATATTGTCATCATATCTGGCGCCAATCCTCGCTGAGACAGAGGGTGACCGCTTTGCCTCTACCAGGCTCCAAAGGGCCATTATCGTGGGATAGGTCCGGGTAAACTCGCTGTTCGCATCACGGATGGGCCGCCAGCCACCCGTGGTATCTTGCCGGCGATTACTTTCATCGAGGTTGTGAATCACGCGCTTTAGGACCTCTTCCCGTTCCGTGTCGTCCCAGATTTTCGTTTTCGAGTCGAGCGACTTGATGTTGGCGAGCGTGACCCAGCTACCTATCTCGCTGATCGTGAATTCGTTGGCGTTGCCATAAAGGTTCCAGCCTTCCGTCGCGCCGTTGTGATGCAGGTCCTCGATGTACTTGAACGCGCTTTTTATTTTGGGGACCTGGCTGTCCAGATTTTGCCCGGAACTCAACGCTCCGACGAGGCACTGCGCTGTTTGCCAAACCTGCGTAGTCGCCTCCGCCGCCGAAGGCGACATCTTGATGCCGCCATCAACCGCTTGAGAAGCAAATACGGTGTTCACCCACGCATTAGTCTTGCGTTGCAGGAGGGTGCGGAATTCAGTTTCAGGTTTCGTGGGACGAGATGTCTGCCGGCTTTTCAGAACCAGATATATTCCTACTGGAATGATGACGGCGGCCAGCACCGCAGCCACGATAATCGGCGTGGCCGTGCGCTGCTTGCGTTGCTTAACCGTTGCCGGCAGGACTGGATTGCCAACTTCATCGGTGTAGAGATTAAAGAGATGAACGCGCACGGCGTGTTTCACTTCAACCTCGTTCAAGTCGTGAAGCAGTGGTTTCCAGCGGGTGTATTGCGCCAGGTCCTCGGCCACACGCTTCGACAACAGAATATGACCGGCGTCACCGCTATCCATGACGCGTTGTGCCATGTTGATGCCGGAGCCCGCGACATTGATCCGGCCATTCACGTCGATGATTTCATTCACGGGACCGCTGTGAACACCCATCCGCAATTGGATGTCAGGATGGCTCTTAAGCGCTTTCCCCACCTGCAAGGCGCACTCGACCGGCGCCGTCGGCTCGCTGAAAAAGACCAGCGCCATGCCGTCGCCAGTCGGAATACTGGTGAGTTCATTAGCGGCCTGCGCGCGGGCAACCTGCGTCGTACCTTGCACAATCTCCTGCAAAATATGGATCGAACTGGTCTGTTCATCTATGGGAAGCTTCGAATAGCCGACGATGTCCATGAACAGGACATGCGCCGTTTTCATTGAGTCGATTTGCGGGTTCTCGTTAGCCATACTAAATCGAAGTCCTCCTTGGTGCGGGCCGTCCCAGTTGCCAATCTGAGACCTCTTGCGCGCTCATTCGCGGTGTTAGATTAGGACAATCTCACGAACGTAGAGAATCTGTTCCAGCGACCGGAAGGCGGCGAGCGTTCCTTCATCAACGGGAGCGTCGACTTCAATCACGGCCATCGCTTCCCCGCCCCGCTCGCGACGGCCGAGGTGGAACGCGCTGATGTTTACTCCACGCTCGCCCAGTATCGTACCAACACGACCAATGACTCCCGGCACGTCGCGATTGCGCATCACCAGCATGTGACCTCGTGGAGTCGCCTCGAGATGGAAGCCGTCTATTTCCGTGATGCGGCCTTCGCGCGCTTGCTCGCCGAAGCCAAAGATCGTTCCGGCAAGCCACTGTTCACCGCTCGCGCCGACCACACGCGTGCGTATGGACGGAACAAAGTCAGACGTGGCGCGAAAATAACTGGTCGTAACACTGATGCCACGTTCTTCAGCGATCAGAAACGCATTGACCGCGTTGACTCGCGCGCTCACGTCGCGCAGCAGTCCGGCCAGAAACGATCTCGTCACCGGCGCGGCGTTTAGTTCGACAATCTCGCCGGCAAATTCCAGTTTCACTTCGCGCACTGCGCTGTCAACGAGTTGGGCCTGAAAGCGACCGAGCTTTTCGGCAAGTTCGATGTACGGCCGCAGCACTGCCAGCTCTTTCGTTCCCAGAGAAGGAACATTCACGGCGCCGTGCAAAGCGCCGCTCAAAAGATAATCGCGCATCTGCTCCGCAACTGTGAACGCAACGCCCTCCTGAGCCTCCGCGGTTGAAGCGCCCAGGTGTGGAGTGGCGATAACTTCATCGAGCAGCAACAAAGGATGGTCTGGCGCCGGCGGCTCTTCAACAAAAACATCCAACGCGGCGCCCGCAACTGTCCCCGATTTGATCGCGTCGTAAAGCGCGCTCTCATCGACCAACCCGCCACGAGCACAGTTGATAATGCGCACGCCTTTCTTCATCCGCGCAAAGGCCTCGCGACCGATCACGCCGCGCGTTTCCGGCGTCAGCGGCGTGTGGACAGTAATGAAATCCGCGCTGGCAAACAGTTCGTCGAGCGGCGCCAGCTCAATCTCCGCATCACGCGCCTGTTCCGGCGCGATGAATGGATCGAACGCAACTATCTTCATGCCAAACGCGCGCGCGCGCGCCGCAACCGTCCGCCCGATTCTACCCAAGCCTACAATGCCGAGGGTCTTGCCCTGCAGTTCAACGCCAATGAAAGCCCTCCGCTCCCAACGGCCTGACTTGAGACTGCTGTTAGCCTGGGGAATGCGGCGAGCCAGAGCGATCAGAAGCGCGATGGTGTGTTCAGCCGTGGTAATCGTATTGCCATCAGGCGCGTTCATTACCACAATGCCGCGCTCGGTTGCCGCCGGCACATCGATGTTGTCAACGCCCACTCCGGCGCGGCCGATAACCCGCAAGGCGGTGGCGCTGTCCATCAAGTCGCTTGTGACTTTGGTTTCACTGCGGACGACGAGCCCTGCGCAACCGGTGAGCGCTGCGCGCAACTCAGACGGATTCAGCCGGACGCGCTTCTCCACGAGAAAGCCGGCGTCGCGCAGAGGTTGCAGGCCGGTATCGCTGACTTCGTCAGCTACAAAAATTTTGTTCTGGCTCATTAGTGTGGCGGATTATAGCGGTTTTTGTTTCGGCGTGTCTCGTTGGTAAGGTTATGATAAACTCTCCCGCGGCTTGTTAGCCTATTCGCGAGGCGTTGAAGAACATTCCATGACGTTTAGCTAACGAGTCACCGAGTAACCTCTTCCTGATGGGGGCCAGTCAAGTGATTACTACTATCTGCCTCAATAACAACACAAAAACATTTACCGAGAACTGTCTTGCGACTGACATCAGCGAACTGCGCGTTGAAGCAGGGAATGTTATCTGGGCGGATGTCAGTGATCCCACGAGCGGCGACTTTGAAGAGCTGGCCGAGGAGTTTGGCTTTCACCACCTTTCGATTGAGGATTGCCGCAGTGAACACCAGCGCCCGAAGATTGAGGAGTACACGGGATACTATTTCATCGTCCTTTACGAAGCGCAGCTCGCGGGTCCAAATGATCGGCTCGAACTGCGCGAGCTGAATATTTTTCTGGGCAAGAACTATCTCGTCACTGTCCACAGCCGGCCTATTCGCGCCATAGACACGGCGGCCCGGCTTTGGCATGAATGGCTGGATCGGTCGGAACAAGGTGCGGGGCTGCTGGCGTATCTTTTGATCGACGGCATTGTTGACGATTATCTTCCACTGCTCGACGTTGTCAGCGAGCGCATGGACGACCTCGAGGATTCAATTTTCGGCGAATGGCGCGCCGAAGTCATCGAAGATATTTTCAACATCAAGAAGAAACTGCTTTACCTGCGCCGCTCGATAACGCCGCTCCGCGATGTGTTCAATACCATGCTCAGGCGTGAACAGCCCATCTTTCCGCGTGAGACGCACGTCTATTTTCAGGACGTCTTCGACCATCTCATTCGCGTAGCCGATACCATCGACTCTCTGCGCGACATGCTCAGTTCTACAATGGACGCCTACCTCTCTGTTTCCGGTAACCGCATGAACAAAATCATGAAGCGGCTGACTTCGATCTCGACGATCCTGATGTCAGTGACTCTGATTGCGGGAATCTATGGGATGAACTTTGCTCTCATGCCTGAATTGAGATGGCGCTTTGGCTACGTATTTGCGCTTAGTTCGATGGTCGTCGTGGGCTTGGCGCTCTATGTTTACTTGAAGAAGGTGAAATGGATATGAAAGAAGGGTTCACAAACCACTTCCACAGAAAGAAGAGGAAGAAGGGTGATACGGCGCAGCTGGCTGCCCAGCTTGCACCGCTCGAAGAGCAAGGGAAGCGTACTCAACAAGGCCAGCTGGGAGTTAGTCATCCTGCCAACGCCGGAGCGACTCAGGAATACGGAGCCATCGTCGTCGATAACTCGGTTGGAAATCTTTCGCAGGATATTATGGAAGGCTCGGGGGAAAGGACTTTCCTCGGAATGGAGCCGGTCGTTCTTGTGATAGTAGGGCTAATGCTCGTCTTCATCGTCTTCATCGTCTGGCAAATCTCGCTGCTGCCGGTTGAGTAAGTGAATGTTCCTGCATAGCTCCCCCTTAGCAGGTGGCGGAAAGAAAGCAGTGGAGCCGGTTAATCGCAGTAAAGCCATCCACGAAATAACTCGAAATAAGTGTCGCTTAGCGCAGTTTCGTGGATCGTGGTTCTAGCTTTTCAGCAGCCTGCTAGTGTGGTGTCTCTGAAGTTCTCGCAACGTGCTATAGACATTTGGCCGCTCTGCGGCCAGGACACGATTAGTCCTTCGAACTTTAGAGACAGGACACTAGATAAACCAGCTAATTACGACTGCCAGGGCGACCACGATCGCGGCGTATACGCCGGCAACAATATCGTCCGCCATTATTCCGAGTCCAGCTTCAAGTGACTCAAGCCTTCGCGCCGGATATGGCTTAACGATGTCAAAAAACCTGAAAAGAATAAACGCCAGGATCGCTGTCCACCACGCAGTCCCTAAAACAAAGGGTACGGGTATCAGCGCTAGGAACTGACCGGCCACTTCGTCGATGACGACCTTGCCGGGATCTTTCCTGCCCGAAAGCTTTTCGGTACGAGAGGCTGCCCAAGTCCCCGCCAATGCGATTGCAAATACTGCCACCAACTCAAATGCGATAACGCCATAATAAACATGCAGAAGATTGAAGTTGCGCCCGGCGCCGGCCGCGAAGAAGAATTTCATCGCAGCGCCCCGAACCAAAACATAGACGCCGATGCCGACAAGCGATCCCCACGTGCCCGGAGCGAGCGGTAAGTATCCAACTCCGCAGGTGGCAATGGCGAGTGCGAGGTAATCTTTCGCAGCGCGCGGCGGCGATGTCAACGCAGATGGATTCAGTTCATCGCTGGATTCTTTCATGGGGACACCATCGAGCGTGGGCTTCGCGGCTTGCCGCCTTCCGTGCGGAAAGGCTCAGCCTTTCCGACCGACGCCACAAAAGAGTCTTTGCCGAGGCTTAGCCTCGGCACAAGTATTAGTTGAGCACACGGTAAGGCAGAGCCTTACCGCACGGATGGCGGCGGAGCCGTTAGGTGCTTATGCCACGATCCGCCCGACCAGATCATATTGCTGCGCTTCCGTAATCAGAACGTTTACTAAATCGCCCGCCGACGGCGCAAAGCCTTCCGGCGCATCGTTGATGAGCACGCAGCCATCGATATCGGGCGCCTGCGTTTCCATTCTTCCCTGCCACAGCAAATCGCTCTCGGTCGACTCGCCTTCGAATATTACCAGAACCTGCTTTCCGATCATTGTCTTGTGTTTTCGTTTGGCAATCTTTGCCTGCTCCTTCATCAAACGCGCGCGACGTTGCTTCGCGATCTTAGAGTCTACCTTGTGCGGCAAATCGTAGGCAGGCGTTCCCTCTTCATCGGAATAGGTGAACACGCCCACACGATCGAATTCGACGTTCCTAATGAATGTCAGTAGCTCTTCAAAGTCGTCATCAGTCTCGCCGGGAAAGCCCGTGATGAAGGTGGTGCGCACGGCAATCCCGGAGACGCGTTCGCGTACGCGCTTGATCAGTCGTTCCAGCGACGCGCGATTGCCGCCGCGCTTCATGAGTTTCAAAACATTCGGCGATGCGTGCTGCAAAGGCATGTCGAGATACTTGACGGCTTTTGGTTCTTCCGCCAGGACATCGAGAAAGCCATCACTGATATGCGTTGGATAGGTGTACATCACGCGCACCCACTCGATGCCGTCGGTGTGTGACAGCTCGCGCAGCAGGTGCGCGAGGGCATCTTCCTTGCCGAGGTCCTCACCGTAACGCGACGAATCCTGCGCCACGAGTATCAACTCCTTCACACCTTCCTCAGCGAGTTGGTGTGCTTCCGCGACGATGGAGCCAAAACGCCGGCTGCGGAAATGGCCACGCATCTGCGGGATGAAACAGAAGGCGCAGGGCCGGTCGCAGCCTTCGGCAATCTTTATGAATGCATAGTGGCTGGGCGTCGCCAGGACCCGCGGCGTCGATTCGTCGTAAAGATAGGTTGAGCTTTGCTTGCCGAGGGAAACGATAGGGAGCGAGCGCGTGTCTGTGTTCGGATCGCAAACGGCGAGAATGTCGTTGATCTGGCTGGTGCCGATGAAGGCATCAACTTCCGGCATCGCTGCTTTCAGTTCATCGCGATAACGCTCAACCAAACAACCGGCGACAACCAGTCGCGTAGCCTTGCCGTCGGCCTTCAAGCGCGCCGCTTCGAGAATCGTGTCAATCGATTCCTTTTTCGCCGAGTCGATAAAGCCACAGGTATTGACGACGACCGTGTCAGCTTCGCTGGCGTCCGCAGTTAGTTCATAACCATTTGCCTTGAGCTGCCCCATCATCACTTCGCTGTCAACGAGGTTCTTGGGACAACCAAGACTGATAAATCCAACTTTTTTCATGTTTGGTAAATTAGTAAATCGTAAATAGTAAATCGTGAATAGAGACTGCCTTCCGCCTTCTGCCTTCTGCCTACCGTCTACTGTCTACTGTCTACTGACTACTGACTACTGTTCTCCAGTTCCTTAAGAGTTCTTTCAATCTCCCGCAGTTCCGACGGCGAAAGCTCCTGTCCACCAAATCGTACGCGGTTGTACGCGCGCGTAATGGCTAAGGCCGGTTGGAGATCGAGGCCGGTTGCAAACTCGAGTGGAGTCAGATCCGGATTCCGTTGCATTCCGCGACGCCCCAACAGTTGCATCAGGCGCTGGTAAAACTCCACCGCTGAAGTCTCTGTTCTTGTTTGACGCTTGCGAAAGCGTAGTGCCCAGCGCCAGCCGAAGCGTCGCACACGCGTGGCCGCGAACAAGACCAGCAAGACGGCAACGACAGAGAAGCCAACTAACCCAAGCGCCCGGCTGTGCGAAGAAGTCGTCTTCCGCATTCCGGCAACCAACCGCTCCAGGGAACCGCGATACTGGTTGACGCGTGCGCTGACCGAAGTTGCCAGCGAGCGCTGCTCCTGCTTGTCGTAGCCCACCACGTATTGAAACCAGATCAACTCCAGGGCCTCGGCATATTTTCTTAGTTGCGCAGCGAAACCCGTGCTGACCGGTTCGGTTCTCCCGGACGCGGGCGTTGGGTCAAAAGTCACCCAGGTCTGGCTCTCCGGAAAATAGACTTCCACCCACGAATGCGCATCGCTTTGCCTGACCGTGTAGGCGGCGGCGGCATCGTTGTACTCGCCGGGCAGAAAACCATTTACGATCCGCGCGGCGATACCACGAGTCCGCAACATCACGACCATGGCGGTGGAAAAGTATTCGCAGTGTCCCGATTTAACATTAAAAAGGAAGTCGGCCAGAGGGTCGGGTCCACCGGCCCTCATCTGCAGGCTGTAGCCGTATTCTTGTTGCAGATGCGCCTCGATCGCTTTCGCTTCATCGTAGCGATTGCGCGCGTGGGAATTCACAACGATAGCGTTCGCAAGTGCCTCGATTTTAGGATCGAGTGAGGCCGGCCGTTGCAGGTATCTTTCGAACGTGACCGGATAAGGACGCGAGTCGCTGCGCAGCAAAGAAATGTCTGGTTCGGTCACGTCCGAAAGCACTTTGTAGATTGCTCGCTCAAAATCATGCCGGCGCGTCTGCATTGAACCTTCCCCATCGACGAGCACAAAGGGAAAGTCACCCTGAATCGCCACCGGACGCGAAGCGGCAAAAAGCGCCGGAGACTCGATCGGCTCCAGGAAAACAGTTTGGGTTGTCAGACGATGCAAAGCTTCGGTGGTGCCAAGCTGGAAGAATCCCTTGTCATTCTTTTTTTCACTAGTGCGCCGGGCGTCGGAGGACTTTCTCCAGCCGTGACCGGTGAATTCGTCGAGAGCCACGCCCCGCCACCTGAACCCGCCTCGCGGCTGCACATCTTCGAGGCGAACGTGCATTACCAATGCATTGTCACGTTTGAGATCGCCAATCTCTCCGAGCGTTACGCTCTCCGAGAATCCTATGAAATTCGTAAGCGCTCCGCCTGAGCGAGTCAGCACGGCGGCGCCTGAACGCGGCGCGACGAGAAACAACGGCACGGCCAGGACAAAGGTCAATAGGAGCAGGACGAGTGCGACCCACGGAAGCCGGTGCGCTTCCGCGTTTCGCTTACCGGCGCGCGCGCGGGCATTCTTGAAGATGCGAGAATCGGGCGGCACGAGCAAATGGGTTTCGGCTGCCGTCAAAGATCGTTTTGACTTCTGGATCTCGAAAGCAATGATCGTGGAAACACTGCAAAGCAAATAGAGCGTTAGGGTGCCCAGGAATATCGGACTGAAACTGAGGCCCGCGGCCAGCAGCACCTCGAAGAAAGAGATGAGATAAAGAAAAACCCAGTCGCGATCCTTCTTCGCCTGCAGCAGCTTCACGGCCGAGAGAAACACGATGAGGTGCGCCAGGGCGGTGACGCCAACCTTTCCTGCCGTTTCGCCCAGGCTCTGCTGAAACTTCCAGTCGAGAATGAATAGAGGAATAGAGAGCAGCACTACGACCAGGACAGTGCGTTCTGAGAGTTGCCACCTGGTACCTTCAAGCTTCCAGGCCAAAGCCATGCCCAGCCAGAACAAAAACGCGAGCGCCACCGACAGTCCGCCCGCCAGCAACAACGCGAGCGTGGCCACCGCGATCGTCGCGTAAGAGAAGGTGCGGAAATAGGTTTCGACGGTCATGAGTAAGCAAGAACACCACAAAAAATAGCAGATTCAGCTTAACACCGACCCGGCGTCTTTGATAATCCGCCCGTCTTCGGGTAGTGGTGCAGTTTGAGAGAGTGGCACGGGCGTCCCGCCCGTGGATCACGCGCAAGATGCGCGTGCCACAATCAAACTGCATCGGTACCCGTCTGCGAGAACCGGCAAACCAATGTTCCGCGCCATGTTTTTAACTGGAAAAGCCAACATTGGGAGGGTAGAATCACGCCGCTGTCCGAGAAGAGTTTGTTGTTGACCTTACGATCACGTGCTGGACGCACTTGGCCCGTCATTCATCCAGTCGAAAGCGGATCTGAGACAAGTTAGATCAGCCGGGCCATTCATGGCCTGTCTGCCCAGACGCTATTAGCAAACCTACAGGTAAGAACCGCGAACATGCCGGCATCACCGATTGAACGGATCCTCCGGGACCTTGGCTCGGGAGATCCAGAAGAAGCCTGGACCGAGTTCTTGCGCGAGAATTCGAGTCAGATGCTGGCAGTCATTCGCTACTTCGAAAGCGATCCCGACAAGGCGTCAGACTGTTTCCAGTTTGTTTGTGAGCGTTTCGTGGAGCACCGGTTTCGGCGTCTACGCAAGTTCAAAATCGACGGCGCCGCAAAATTCACAACCTGGCTGCGAGCCGTGGTGCGCAATCTCTGTTTGGACTGGCGTCGTAAGGAGTTTGGGAGGCAAAGACTGTTTCGCTCGGTCTCCCGGCTTTCATCGTTTGACCAGGAAGTTTTTCGCCTTAGCTACGAGCGTGGAAACACGACTGAAGAGAGTTTGCTTTTGCTGGCGTCGCAGTTTCCCGGAGTAACTGCAGAGCGTCTGGCTAAAAGTCGGAATCGAATCGAAAAGGAATTGACAGCGAATCAACGCTGGTTACTTGCGTCACGGGCTGCGCAAATAACTCCGGGAAAGAGCGCTGTGGAGGACGAGGCTTCCGCTCGGGAGATACCTGATTTCCAACCAAGTCCGGAAGAGCAAGCCATTCAAGACGAAAGCCGAGCGAAGTTGCGATCGCTGATGAGCGGACTTACTGCTCACGAACGTCTGCTACTGCGCCTGCGATTCGAACAGGAGTTGACCCTTGAGCAATGCGCGAAGCTGGTGGGCCTGGGCAACGCTCAGCGTGTTGACCGGCAGCTGAAGGAGATCTTGGCACGACTGCGAAACGAGATGAGTCGGTAAAGCGCGCAGTGCGGAAAAATCAACCGCGCGTCCGTGAAATGTGTTGAGAACTAATTGCAGTAATGAGGCAAATGGACGAGAACAATCTAAAGCGACTGTTACAGGGTCAACAGCAAGGCTCTTCCAAACGGAGTTGGCGCTGCCCCGATGATGCCAGGCTGGCAGCCTTTGCTGATCAACAGCTACCAGACCATTTGAAGGAATCCATCGAAAAACATTTGGCAAGCTGCAACTCATGTCTCGCCGAAGTGTCGTTTCTGGTGAAGTCTTCCGAGCTGCCTGACGCTCAGCCAGTTGCCCCCCAGATGCTGTCAAGAGCGCGAAATCTGGTTTCTCAGAAACGAACTGTGTGGGCGGATTGGCGCTGGCCGGTCGCGACTGCTGCTGCCGCGTGTTTAGTCCTTGCCGTTCTTCTTGGGCTTGCATTCCAATTGACGCAATCGCGGAAGTCCGCGGATGAATCCCTGGTAGCAAAAAACCAGCCGCCCCAATCAGAGGCTTCATCCTTCCCTTCACCGGCGGCAGTGGAAACGCCTCCAACGCTCACTAATATCCCAGGACCCGAGCGCGTTGAATCCCCACGTCCGATACACTCGCCGGTGCCCGGTGTGCGTCGGCCGTTGTCGCCTGGAGGACTCTCGCCAGATGTACTCTTCCCGAGCGAACGTGCGACGGTAGCTTCCGGAGACCTGGTTGTTCGCTGGACGCCTGTCAACGAAGCTGCGTTCTACGAAGTAACACTAATGACGGACGCTGGCGATGTGGTGTTCGCCGATCGCTCAACGGATGTGCAACTCAAGCTGCCTGCTCACGTGAAGCTGACACCAGGCAGTAAATACTTTGTGCAGGTGACGGCCAATATGCCCCAGGGAAACACCATCAAGTCATCAGTGGTAGGTTTTCGGATTTCACACTAAGTCGTCAAACAAATGGGTTATCCCCCTAAAATAGTCTTGCTCCTGGCGGTTTTGCTATTCCCCTTCGCGGCGCGCGCCCAGACTGCGAACGTGTCGACAAACGGAAATGCAAACACTCCTGCCAAAGTTGAAAAAGCTGCGGAGGTGTTGAGCCGAGCGCGGACGCTGTATTCCGAAGAAGGACCAAAGGTCGCCTTCCCTGAGTTTGAGAAGGCATTGACGCTCTTTCGCAATGAACGTGATCGGTTAGGAGAAGCCATCACGCTTGGGTTGATCGGAAACTGCTACAAGAAGTTTGGCGGTTTTCCGAAAGCGCTTGATTATCTACAACGAGCACTGGCGCTGAAACGCGAACTTGGCGAACGCGCGGAGGCTGGCAAAACACTCAGCCATCTCGGCTTGCTTTACTGGGAAATGGGTCAGTACCCGCCGGCCATCGAACACTTCAACAAGGCCATCGATCTCGGGTCTGAACTACATGACCGGGTTCTCGAAGCCTCAGCGCGCAACAACCTGGGACTTGTTTACGACGAGCTGGGCGAATACCGAAAGTCGCTCGAAGAATACAATCGCGCTTTGGAACTGTATCGCGGCACTAATTTCGAACGAGGTATCAGCGACACCATAGGAAACATCGGCGGCAAACACTTGCTGTTAGGTGAATACGGCGAGGCGTTGCGCTATTACCAGCAGGCCCTGGAAATAGATGAGCGCACGAATCTCAAGCCGGGAATGAGTTTGGATCTTCAGAACATTGCCTTGTGTTACGTGGGAATGGGCCGTGTTCCCGACGCAATTGAGACTTTTGACCGCTCGATCAAGTTAGCAAATGAGGCCGGGCTGAAGAAAGAAGCTGCCGACTCGCAAAAAGGAAAAGGGAGTGCGCTTGTCCAGGTTGGCAAATACACGGAGGCATTGAATCAATACCGTGCCGCTCTGCAAGTCTACGAAGCGGCCGGCCTGAAGCAACAACTGATCGAAGGTCTTGGAGATTTAGGAAACCTCGAATTGCGCCTCGGTGATGCGGCTTCGGCAGAGAAAGAATTTCGTCGCGCTCTCGACCTTTCCCGGACGATCAATCACCCGCGCGGCGTTACGATGAATCTGATCGCCTTGGGAGATCTGGAATGGCGGCGTAAGAGATACACGGAAGCCCGCGCGCTCCATCGCGACGCACTTGCCAGAGCAAACGCCGCCGGTGATCAGGGCTCCGCAGCCGCGGCCGGCATTCAATTGGCGCTGTCCGAACGGAGCCTCGGCAATCTAGAAAACGCGGCCAACGAAGCACAAAAGGCTGCCGACATAGGACGTGCAACCCAGGCGCAACCAATCGCAGGTGAAGCGCTTTTCGCGCTTGGCGAGATAGCAAGAACGGGCGGCCACCAGGAAGGTGCGCTCAAGAATTTTGCAGCGGCCCGAGAGATTGCTGCCAACATCGCCAACCCCGAACTGAGCTGGCGAGTCGACTTCGGCCGTGGCCAGACGCTTGAGAGCCTTAACCAAAATGAAGCGGCACTGGCCGCCTATCGTTCGGCAATAAAAACTATTGAGCAGGTTCGGAACGAACTGCGCGAAGAGCGCTTCCGCGCCAGTTACATCGAAGATAAGTACCAGGTTTATGTCGCGCTGGTGGAGTTGTTACTAACGCTCGGTCGCGCCGACGAGGCCTTCCTCGTCTCGGAGAAGCTTCGCGCGCGCAGTTATCTGGATCTGCTAAGTCGCGGCCAAACGCCCCTTCGTAATCCGGCACAACGGCAAACGGAGACCACGTTAAAAAATCGTATCAGGCAGTTGCAGCAGAACATCGAGGCAGAAACCGCCAAGCCTATTCCCGATCAGAAACGACAGGTGGTTGATCTTTTCTCGCGCGAACTCGCCGAAGCTGAACGTAATTACCAGAATTTTGTCGATGACCTGCGCAGTAGCGAACCGGACTACGCTGCGGCGCGCTCACTCAGTGCGCCTACCGGACTCGAGGTCAAGAAGAAGTTAAGCCCTGGTACGGCCCTCGTGGAATATGTGCTGGCGGAGAACTCACTCAGCATTTTTGTGCTTCGCGCCGACGGCCTGCGAGCTATGACGGTTCCGATCGATGCCGCAAACTTAAGGGCGCGGGTCGAGTTGCTGCGCAGCTTGATGGTGCGCCACCAGACGGAGGAGTGGAAGCTTCCGGCGGAAAAACTTTACCAGGTTCTAATCGCGCCGGTGGAAGATGCCGGCTGGCTGCGCGGTACTGAGCGTCTTTACCTGGTGCCCCACGCCATCCTGCATTACGTTCCCTTTGCCGCGCTGCGCCAAACTGCGAATGGCCGGGATAATCTGCTGGTGGATAAGTTTGTGCTGGGATACCTGCCGGCGGCCGCGGCATTGATAAGTGGCAGCAGCTCGACTGGGAGTAGCAACTCGATGCTGGCAATGGCGCCCGCAAACGCCAGACTGCAATTCACACAGCAGGAATCGCGGAGTGTATCAACGTTTTTTCCGAAACATCACACGTTGCTACTGGGCGCGCGCGCTACTGAAAGCTCATTCAAGAATCTCGCCGGGGATTACGACGTAATACATCTGGCGACGCACGGCTATTTCAACAAACTCAATCCCCTGCTGTCCGGCGTGTTACTTGAACGGGATGCTCAGGATGATGGGCGACTGGAAGTTCACGAAATCTTTGAGCTGCAACTTCACGCCCAGTTGGTAACGCTCAGTGCTTGCGATACAGCGTTGGGCAGCGGTTATTTCGCCGAAGTTCCTGCCGGGGATGACATCGTCGGCCTGACGCGCGCCTTTCTTTTTGCCGGCAGTCCATCAGTTCTCGCGACGCTTTGGGAGGTGAACGATCGTTCTGCCGTGCGTTTCATGCAAGGCTTCTATGGCCAACTTGGCAAAGGCGACAAAGCGGCGGCGCTGGCGAAAGTGCAACGCGAAATGCGAGCGCGGGGCAGCTATCGGCACCCATACTATTGGGCTTCATTTGTGATGGTCGGCAGCATGAACTGATGAGGGAGTATCCGTGAGGCAAGGCTACCGCTGGCAGTTTCCTGAGCGTCAACTCCTTGGAGTGCGCCGACCTGTCGGCGCTTTGGTCCGCGCGATTATGCCGTACCCTTAGTTGGTTGAAGACTGCAAGGAAGGCAGCACCGAGGCTGTCGCTGGCGAAAGCGGCGACAGGTCGCCGCACTCCAAGGAGTTGTCGCTGACCAGGTTTCATGGAGACTCGGTAGCGCCACACGAAATTTTTGCAGTGACTGCGGAAAACCAAATCGCGCGTCCGTGTAATTAAGCGAATTCACCCCACGCAGCCCCATGTGCGTCAGTTCACGAACACTGCTCCCACAGGAGTGGACTAGGAGACCCGAATGAAGCCCAGACGTCAGACAACCCTTGCCTCTTCGATCATGTTCTTTGCCTTCCTGCTTATAAGCGGAGGTATTACCAGCACCCGGGCGCAGCAGATACAGGTGACCGCTGCCGATCCACCATCAACGGCGCAAGGAACTCTGAACTTGAACGTGAAGGTCACAGGCAAAGGCTTCAAGAATGGCGCAAAGGCAAAGTGGTTCGTGACGGGGACAACCGATCCGGGCGGCGTCACAGTGAACTCCACCACCTTCGTCAGCGGCACTGAGGTGACCGCCAACATCACCGTCACCGACACCGCAGTAATCGCCAATTTCGACATCGCGGTTTCGAACGCCGACGGTCGCGGCGGCAAAGGGACTGAACTATTCGCGGTGACATCTTCGACTAACATCACCACCACGATCTATGACACCAATTTGGACGGCAGCGTGTCCTTGCTGCAGAGTGATGATCTGAATCCCGATCTCAGCGCCACGGGTGGGGCGTATGGTATCTACCAGAGGTCGGACATTACTGGCGTAATCGATCGACTCGAAGGTTACCAGAACTCAAACTCAGACTTGCATCTGGAGAACTCCACAACCCGTTGGATCAGTCTCACGCTGAGCCGCCTCAGTGGCTCAGGGCCAGGTGGAGCTTACTTCTTACACGCGCGTGTGATCAGCCGCTGCTTTGATCCGACGGGCGCCACAACGAATACAGTCAACTGGTCC
>JANMQG010000031.1:0-47014 GCA_031370285.1 Chloracidobacterium sp.
GGCGCAACCGATTGCGTTTAGAAAGTCGGTTTAAGACTGGCTGAGCTACTCAAGCGCGCACATTTTGGCCTGCCGAATTGGCTTCGCACGCAAGAAGTCTTCCTGCAATCGTTCTACCCACCAGTTAGGTTCCGGTTCTAAGTGTCTCCCTCAAATTCGAGGGCGTCTCCCCAGGGGTTACAAGAGTTCCAAGGGGTTCAGCTATGACTCGGGCTCCCCGTCAAGATTTTTCACTCAGCTTTGGGTGAGGTGCACGAATGCGTCAATCAACGCTTGGAGACTGGTCAAGGTTCGGAGACTGGTCAATCAACGTTGGGAGACGGCGCCGCCCAGGGCAATTCTTTAGGAGACAAGACAATGAAGAAACAAGCGTTTGTTCTAACACTCGGGGTAGTTCTGTTAGCGGTCATGGTGTCAATGGGAGTGTTGATTAGTGCTGAGGCTCGCAAAGCGTTGGCTGGCGGTGGCGCCGGGGGACAGGGACGCGGGGGAGGCGCTCAGGCAAGCGACTACCGTCTCTCCGGACCTTACACGCACAAGAATCTCTCAATCTTTCTGGTTCACGGAAAAAGTGTGATCAAGGCCAAGTCGTTTCTAACGTTGCAAGAGGCGCTCGTACAGAAGAAAGTGGTGGTCTACGAGACACAGAGCGTTAACGAACTTTCGATCCAAAACTTTTCGGATGAAGACGTTTACGTACAATCCGGCGACATCGTAAAAGGTGGCCAGCAGGACCGCATGATTGGAGTTGACCTGATTGTCCCACCGCGCTCGGGCAAGTTGCCGATTTCCGCGTTTTGTGTCGAGCATGGCAGATGGAGTGGTCGCGGGAATGAACGCGCTGCGGTCTTCAGCAGCTCGTCTGACGCGGCAACTACCAAAGAAATTAAGTTGGCAGCGAAGCGTGCAACTTCCCAGGGCGAAGTTTGGCGGAGTGTGACTGTGGCTCAGGATAAGTTAAGTCAAAATGTGGGCGGCCGTGTAAACTCACCGGTGTCAGAGTCGAGCCTGCAACTCGCCGTTGAAAACAACAAGGTCCAGGAAACAGCAAACAGTTACGTCAAAGCGCTTGCCAACATTGCCAACCGCAGCGACGACATCATCGGCTACGTGTTTGCGATTAACGGGAAGGTGAATAGCGCGGATATCTACGGCTCAAACGTGCTGTTCAAGAAACTCTGGCCCAAGCTGCTAAAGGCAAACGCGATCGAGGCCATTGCCGAGTTGCAACCGGGTAAATTTAAGCCGGCATCGGCTGATAGTGTGCAGGGATTTCTTTCCGCCTCGGAAAAGGCGAAAGGCTCGGACAAGGACGTGAACGCTCGTGTGAACCTGATGACTCGCGAGGACGACGAGAACATCTTCTTTGAAACTCGCGACAAGAAGGAAAACGGCGCGTGGATTCACCGCAACTACATTAAGAAGAACTGAAGCGCAAAGGGCAAAGGGCAAAGGGCAAGGAGCAAAGGGCAAAGGGCAAAGGGCGGAGAAAAAGCGAAACTCTCGCGCAGCTCTTTGCCCTTAGCCCCCCTGGCTCTTCGCCCTCTGCTCCTTGCTCCTTAGTGGACAATCTTCGTCGAATACATAACTCCGTACATCGCATCCTCGTGTTTTGGGAAACCCGTGCCGTTGCTCGACAGCATCAGGTTAACCAGTTGCACCTGTCCGTTGTACTTCCGGTAAGCCATCCATTGTAGTCGCCTGATGCCGTCTGATTTCTCAGGGTTCGCCTCGCGAAACTCGACACCCTTGAGTCCATCAATCTCGAGCCACTTGACCTCATCAACTTCGCCATTCTTGGCGCGTGTCTTGGCGCCGTCGTAAAACGCCTTGATGCTCATGTCAGTTGGGAAGCTTTCATCCATCGGCGAGATGTTGACGATCAAGTTCGCGGCTTCCGAGCCGCCGGGTGATCGCCACAACAGCATCTTCGATTCGTTCGTTGTCTCAGTCCACTTGGGCGGAACTGTCCATGACATGCCCTGCTGGTCCCATTTGGCGGTCTGGCCGCCGGCCAACGCTGCAGTCTGGGCTGCAGTTGGAGTTGCGTGTTCTACATCGCCGGTTTCGCTCGATGCAGTCTTGCCCGGTTCGGAGCTGGTTCCAGGTTTTAGTTTATTGGTTAAGTTGCAAAGCGAGAGCGCAAATCCGAGGACAAGCAGGACGGGAATATGTTTCATGGGCACACCCACCACAAGAAGGAAACTGAAAGAGCAGTGCGCTTCTATGCCAAAATGGGGTGGTAAGTCAAATGCTTTGAGCTTAACGTCCCGACGAATTCTGGCAACACGAACTGTTAGTTTGCGTGATATCGATCCAAGCCGGCAGCGGGTAAGACGCAAACTAACAGGCGCGCGTTACAAACGTTGGCCCCAAGCGTGGTATCCTACCTTTCCCCTCGAACCCCCCTTTTACTGGCCGAGCCCAGGAGCTCAAATTTTTCGGAGAAACTTATGAATACCGTTGCCTGCAAGACCGGTCACGCCGAGCGACTCGGGTCAAGATTCTTAACGCTAATTCGATTAACTTCTCTTTTGCTGATCAGTTTGCTTGGTCTCGCTGGAAACGCTTGCCAGCGAGCTGACACAAACACCAATCTGTCAGCGAACACCAACAACTCTCCGACGATCGCAACGGCTAGTCCCTCAGCGGAGCCAACGCCGATAATCGCAGCGCGGGAGCCGGAAAAATATCGTGCTGTCCTGGTCTTCAGCGCCGAAACTGAAGGCGGGCAAAAGACTGTCGGCATTCCTACGCTGTCCGCGGAGGTTGCGCGGAATGGAACTGATCGCCGCGTGTCGTTCAAGCTGCCTGATGGTTCCGATTTAATTTATCTCGAACAGGGTGACAAACACATTGTGATCGCGCCCGCCCGCAAGCAGTATGCGGAGTTGACTCCGGAAGCGACCGGCTTTCAACTGCAAAAGCTCATGACGCCGGGCCAGATCGTTTCTTATCTGGAAAAACTGAAGGGCGTAGAGCGCGTCGGTGACGACACCATGAATGGTCGCCCCGCGGATAAGTATCGTTATGCGACCAGGACGAACACTTCAACCTCCGCCGGCGAGGTGAAGAGCGAAGCATTCTTCTACGTTGACAAGGAGACGGGCCTGCCACTCAGGGCGCAGTTAGCCTCGGAAGCAAGCGGAAATGTGCAGGGCGTGAAAGGCGCGAGGATTGTCGTCGAGATGCGCGACATCAGCACAAACGTTGACGACTTGCTGTTTCAGGTGCCGGCTGGGTTTAGTAAAGTTCCACCCGAGCAGGTGCGCCAGCAAATCGACGCGTTCACCAACATGCTGATGGCCCTCGGCAAAGTGCTGCTGAGCAACATGAACGCACCGCCGGCAATCACGAGCGCGTCTCCCGGATCAGCGGCATCGCCGGTCGCGTCGCCGGCTCGAAAATCCACTTACTGAGAAAACCGATGAAATACATATTGCTTCTCGTCCTCGGTCTCGTCATCGGCGCGGCCGCCGCCATCTTCTTTCTGGGTGTGCCGAGTGCCAAGGCGATTCCTGGCGCAACTGTGCAAGCGCCGCTAGCAGGCGGCGATCCGCCGGGGACTGTGGTGGTTTCGATCAGCGACAGTTTCTTAAACGAACTATTGGGAACAGTCTTTCGCGACCTTGGGCCGCCATCGTTCAAGCTCGCCGGCGTTCCAGACACCGCGCGGGGTTCGTCCAATATTCAGGCTGCGTTTCAGGCTGCCTGCACGAATACCATGACGCTGGCAGCGGAAGGCAACAACGTCAAGACGCGCGTGGAGTTTGCGGGCGGCAAGATTTCGGCGCCGCTTGTGGTCAGCGGTAGTTACAACTTGCTGGGAAACTGCGTGCAGTTTAAGGGGTGGGTGCAGACCACTATCCAACTGTCGTTTGATCAGCCCAACCAAACGCTCTATGGCGGGCTGAATGTTGAAGGTGTCAATCTGGAAGGCGTCAACCCGCTTGCTAACAACTTCGTGACTGTTTTCGTTCGCTCCGCCATCGACAGCAAGGTAAATCCCATTCAGTTCTTGCGTCCGCAGCAATTGCAGTTGCTAATTCCGGTGCAGGCGAGCAATGGTTCGCTGAAGGCTCAGGTGAAAGACGTGCGCTCCGAAGTGCAGGACGGATCGCTGCGTTTGCACATTACTTACGATTTCGCGGGGACGAAAGGGCAGCCGCCCCAGGGTTAGCGTTTGGAGTTCAGAGTACAAACTTTAGTTTGGCGTTTTGAATAAGGTGGAAGCTAAAGCTCGAACTCTGAACAAACCTCATCGCGTCGCCATACCTTGCTAGGAGAACCGCACCTTGGTTGCTTCTTCTATGAGTCGTGTTGCGGGGAAACTCCTATACCATGTTTGTAGGCAAGTTCGCCCCCCAACCATCCTGAGATCATAATCAAGATCACTCCCAGGAACGACAACAAGAAAGGAATCCGCATGCTGTAGCTGACCCAATGCGCGCCGATCCTCATCCTGAAGTAAAGACTTATCGCAAACACGATCAGAGCGATGACATTTAAGCGCGCGTGCCAGTTTGCGATTCGCTTCACCCCAGGGTCGGTGATACTCAGCCAATCAATGATCCCGGGTACTGCGGCAGCCACAGCTCCCAGGCACCCGGCCGCTAGCATGAACTTTGAAATTAAATTCAGACTGGGGTTTCGGAAAAAATAAAAAATCACGTCGCTGGCAAACGACGTGGACCATAGCGCAATCGGAAATGGAATCAGGATCGGGTGAACTGGATGTCCGCCGATGCTGGCCTTGCTTGCCATGAGAAGTTCCTCCTTTCAGGGGAAAGAGAATCGCAGGAGTCGTTAAACTTTATTGACTAGCGGTTACCGAAAAGACGTTGTTATTCTGGTACTCGGCTGGTGGACGCGTCAAGGTTGGATTGATGAACCGACAGCCGCGCTGCTTTCAGCCAAATTGCGCTGGCGTTCAAAGTGATCCACAATCTCCTGCGCGGTTTTCTTGCCCACAAATGGCGTCAATTCCGAAACGGCCGCTGCGGCGATCCGGTGAATCGAACCGAAGTGCCTCAGTAAACGTCCCTTGCGCTTATCGCCGACGCCAGGGATCGCGGAAAGTTCCGAAGTGAAGTCGCGCAACTCGCGGCGTTTGCGATGGTAGGTCAGCGCGTAGCGATGCGTTTCGTCGCGAATCATTTGTAGCAGACGCAGAATCAGCGAATGCGGATCGAGATAGATAGGTTCGTGCTCGCGTCCTTTCACCAGAAGGTAGGAAACCTGATTGTGTTTCAAAGGCGGTTTCACCACGCCCACCATCGGGATTGCTTCAAGATCCAATTCGCGCATCGCGTCTCCGGCGGCACTCAGTTGCGCCTTGCCGCCGTCAATCATGATCAGATCCGGCAAAGGCTTTCCCTCATCAAGCAGCCGGCGATAACGACGCATGACGGCTTCGCGCATTGACGCCACATCATTCGCGCCCTCGACTGTCTTGATCTTAAATTTGCGATACTCCGCACGGTTCATCTTGCCGTTGTCGCACACCACCATGCCGGCGACGTTCTCCGCGCCCTGAATATGCGAAATATCAAACGACTCGATGCGCGCCGGAAAGCGCGGCAGTTCCAGCGTCTCCTGCAGTTCCTCCAGCACGAGTTTCATGTCCGGCTTGAGGATGCGGAAGCGCTGCTCAAACGCGAGCTTCGCATTTTTCTCGCCCAGGTCGATCATGTCGCGCTTCCCACCGCGCTGGCTGTGGTGAATTCTTACGCGCCGCCCTTTGCGCGCGGTCAATGCTTTCTCCAGCAGTTCGCGATCCTCGAAATCTACCGGGACGTGAATCTCTTTCGGCACGTAGTCGGTCACGTAGTATTGCGCCAACACTCCACCGAGAAACGACGCCGGATCGAAATCGTCTTCGGATAAGTCTTCCCAGAAAAATTCGCGACGGCCGACGATGTTTCCTTCGCGCATCGTGAATAACTGCAAGGCCAGGCGCGGCCCTTCGCGGTAGTAAGCGAAGATGTCAACGTCACGATCAGGCGCCGTAGCCATCTTCTGTTGCTCAGAGAGTTTGACGACTGTCTTGCGCAAATCGCGATACTTCGCCGCCATCTCATAACGCAATTCCCCCGACGCCAGATCCATGCGCTCACGGAGCGTGTCCGCGAGTTCGGTGTTTCTTCCCTCGAGCAGCAGGCGCACATCGCGCACCGCTTCCTGATATTGTTCCGCCGTGCACAGTCCCTTGACGCACGGGCCGAGGCAGCGCTTGATGTGATACTCAAGACACGGACGCGGCGCCTTGCCGTTGATTTCGATGTCGCAGGTGCGCAGTTGGAAAGTTCTGTTGATGACGTCGATCGTCCGGCGCGCCATGCTGGCGGGGAGAAATGGGCCGAAGTAGAGCGCGCCGTCCTTTTGAATGCGTCGGGTGATGACCGCTTTCGGGAAATGCTCGTTGATCGTTAGTTTCAGATGCGGATACGACTTGTCGTCTTTTAGATTGACGTTGTAACGGGGCTTGTGTTTTTTGGTAAGCGTTGCTTCGAGTATCAACGCTTCGACTTCATTGTCAGTGACGATGACCTCGACGTCGGCTATCTGGCGGACGAGCGCGTCGGTCTTGCGATCGAACGGCCGTCCCTCTCGGAAATAAGATTGCACCCGACTGCGCAAGCGCTTGGCCTTGCCGATATAGATTATTTTGCCGGCGCTGTCCTTGTAGAGGTAAACGCCGGCAGAGACTGGAATTTCCTTGAGCTTTTCGGCTAATGTCACTGTTTATTGCTACCGCTACTAAACTGTATGATTACATTCTATCGCACCGATGCAGTGAAGACTACGGAGACACATTTCGAAATCTCAAGTTGGAGAAGCTCGGGGTCAGGAAGGCGGGACTAGCACCCCAGCGGGGCTGCCCCGCCGGGGATCCCGCCTTGCCCCCGCTCTTTGTTTGAATCTTTGGGCGCATCCTGCTAACCCCGATTAAGCGGGGGCAAGCCCACCTTCCCGACCCCGAGATTTCGACCCAGATCTCTTATGCGGTTTCCTTTTACTTTGGTGAACAACAAGCAGTTCGACGCCGTTGGCTTCGGGCTGAATGCCGTCGATCATCTGATCGTCGTTCCGGAGTATCCCACCTTTGATACCAAGGTGCGGCTGCTTGAACACAAACAGACCTCGGGCGGGCAAACGGCAACCACGATGGTGGCTTTGCAGCGCCTGGGTCTCCGGACAGCTTATGCCGGGAGATTCGGTTCAGACGCTGAAGGGCAGTTTGGTTTCGAGTCTATCAAGTCGGAAGGTGTCAATTGCGAATTCGCGGAAGTGGTGGCCGGCGCGCGTAATCAAGTTGCCTTCATTATCGTCGATGCGCGCAACGGTGAGCGCACAATCATCTGGGATAGAGACGAACGCTTATCTTACCGCGCCGACGAAGCGCCGATCGCTTTAGCTACTCGCGGACGCGTCTTGCATCTTGACGCGCATGATCCGCCGGCGGGGGCGCGCATGGCGCGCGCTGCTCGCGCTGAAGGCACAATCGTCACAGCCGACATCGACAATATTTATGAAGGGCTTCCTGAGTTTCTGCCACTGATCGATGTGCTAATCGGTTCGCGGGAGTTTCCGCACCGCCTGACTGGCATTGCTGACGAACGCACCTCGCTCGTGGAATTGAAAGCTCGATACGGCTGTGGAATAGTCGGGATGACGAAGGGTCGAGAAGGCGCGCTTATTTATTGCGGGGGGCAGTTTATCGAGTCGCCCGCGTTCGCAGTTCCGGGCGGGTGTCGCGATACAACCGGCTCCGGCGACGCGTTTCACGGCGGATTCCTTTACGGACTATTGAGTGGTGAAGATGTTGAGACGAGTTTGAGACTTGCGAATGCAGTGGCGGCTCTGAAGTGTCGCGATCTGGGTGCGCGTACGGCGTTGCCAGGTGAAAATGAGTTGACCGAATTCCTAAGGACAACGTGAGGGGGGTATCGTAGTGGACAAGTTATTCTTGCCGGTACTGCTGGGCACTAATCGAAAGCAGCGAAACAGCGTGCACCCGGCCAAGTGGTTAGTCAGCGAGATGGAGAAGCGCGAGGAGATTCAGACGACGCTGTTTGATGTTGGCGAGTTTGCGCTGCCGCGGGATGACTACGGCCCGGGGCTCAAGGACCTGTTTCCGCAGTGGCGCGACGCGATCATTAGGGCAGACGGTTTGGTGATCGTGGCGCCGGAATACAACCACGGTTACTCGGGCTCATTGAAGGCTGTGATCGATCTGCTTCTGCGGGAGTACGTACACAAGGCGGTAGCGTTTGTCGGCGTTTCCGCCGGACCCTGGGGCGGCACGCGCGTGATCGAGTCCATGGTGCCGATGGTGCGCGAGTTGGGACTGGCTGTTACATTTTCCGACCTCAACTTTCCCTCCGTCCAGAAAACATTTGACGCTGAAGGGAAACTTTTGGATCCAGCCTTCGAGAAACGCGTGAAAGAGTTTTTAGATGAACTGGTCTGGATGAGTCGCGCGTTGAAGTGGGGCCGCGAAAACGTGCCCTCGAAATTCCATCAGGGAGCGGCGAAGTAAAGTGTTCTTATTGTTTAATCCTTAGGTCGGATTCACTGCGCTCCCAACTTCTTGAGCATGTCCACGGCATTCGTGTTCTGAGGATTTAGTTCGACCGACTTCTTGTAATTCTTGATCGCCAGGTCGCGTTGACCGTCAATCATGTAGGCTTCGCCCAGGCTGTCGTAAGTATTGAAGCCTTGTGAGTATGCTTCAACATTCAGCTTGAGAATCTCAATCGCTTCTTTCATTTTATTCTCCGCCATCAGCGCGTAACCGAACTGATTCAATTCTGGCTCGCCAAAGTCATAAAAAGCAGGCTGATTCTTTTTTAGATCGTAGTATTGCTTGACGGCTGCGTCGATCCCCTGTTCCCTAATCGTTCGCGCGAGCGGTTGCCTGATCGATAGTTGGCGCACGTTCTTGAACCAGTCGATAGTTCTGCGTAAACGATCCTCCGCGTTCCTATTTACCGCGTGGTCATCGCGCGCATACACGACCAATTCATAAACGCTGCCAAGCTCGTCCAGCTTCTCAGCCAACTTCCAGGCCTGGCGTGGCGGTAAACCCTGATCGGCGCCGCCTTGAATAATCAGTAACGGCATTGTGATTTTGTCGGCCCACAGTACCGGCGAACGGTTTGCCGCGTGCTCTTCCCTTCGCTTGTCAAAGTCGGGCCAGATAGTTCGGTAGAACTGCTCAGTGGCTGGATTCTTGATCGCTTCGACTGTGTCTGTGGGAGCTCCCACTACCACGGCCGCTTTGATGGAAGCGCCGCGTTTTATCGCCTGCAAGGTCATCAGGCCACCACGTGAAAATCCCCACATGAAGACTCGATCCATGTCGACGTAGCCGAGCGAACGGGCCAGCGGAAACAGATTCATCACGTCGTCGAGGTCGGCGCCGCCCACTTCGTCCTTACCCTCACTGCCGCCAATGCCGCGATACTGGGAAGCAATAACCACGAAACCTTCCGACGCGAGGCGATGCATCTCGTAAATATCGTTGTAGTTTTCTACGCCAATCCTGGACGCCTCCTCGATATTGCCATGATTCCAGATAACAGCCGGAAACTTCTTCCCGGCGGTAGTCTTTGGCTTGTAGATGAACCCCGAGATCTTCAAGCCGGCGCTGAAGTATCTGATTTTGAGCAGTTCGAGGTCCGGAGAGTTTTTGATCCTCTCAACCGTCTCCCGCGAATAGATACTCTTGAACCGCTCGGGTATTTGTTCATACGCTGGCCGGGCGAAGACGGACTGTTCAATGATCCTGCCGTCGTTGTTTCCGGTGTCGACTTGCGTCAAAGCCGAAGTCAAAAAGACCAGAATCGCGACACTCGTGGCCAACAGGCGATAGATCTTCATGAATTCGAATCTCCTCCGAGCCCGGTTCGCTACGGATTACGCGCCAGTCGGTAGCGCCAGTGCCAGGTGTTTATGGAATAGGTCGAGCACACGTCGCCACGCATCCGCCGCCGCCTCTGCGTCGTAAACCTCCGGTCGCGTGTCATTAAAGAAAGCGTGGTCGGCATCGTAACTGACGACCTCCACCGGCAAGTCATACTTCTGCGCCGCTTCAACTAGTCCGTTTACTTTCTCCGGATTGATCCAGGCGTCGCGCTTGCCGGCGATGAAAAGTGTCGGCGCTTGCAACTGTTTGAGAACGCTCTCTTCAGGAACGTCGCCGTAGAAAGGCGCCGCAGCAACGAGCTCACTTAGCTCGCAAGCAGCACGAAGCGAAAACGTACCTCCCATGCAGTAACCGGTAATGCCGATCTTTTGCACGTTGTAGGCGCGCTTTGCCTCAGCGATGGCTTGCCGAATTGTTTCCACACCGTCTGCGATCGCCAGCCCCTGCATTAGCCGACCAGCTTCTTCGGTGTTCTTCGCCAACTTGCCGCGATATAGGTCTGGGGCCAGGCAAAGATAACCTTCATTCGCATAACGGCCGGCGATATCGCGAATGTGATCGTTGATGCCCCACCATTCATGAATCAGCACTACCGCCGCGGCGGTCTCGTTTTCCGGGCGGGCAACATGCGCAGTGGTAGCGCCACCCGGGGTGTTCAAATTAAGCAGTTCTGTTTTCATAGCTGGTTAGCCTCGTAGGATACGAAAAGTAAGAATTTCTGCGAGAAGGAGGATTATACGTGAACTGGAGGAATCATCACTACGCCCTGTTCCTCGGTATCAAATCAGTGATATAAAACTGACGCTCTCTGAAACACACATCCGCGCTGGTAAGTCACAAATACTATGAAAGCTTTGGCTGCTCTTCTCGTCGCAATCGTCTCCGCTTTTGAGTTTTCACCGGCCAGGGCGAAAGTCCCAACCGCTGATCTGGTTTTCAAAAACGGCAACATTTACACAGTCAACGAACGGCAACCGACAGCAGAAGCCGTCGCCGTCAAAGGCGATCGCATTATCTTTGTCGGCTCAAATCGCGAGACGCAAAACTATGTCGGGAAGAATACGCGCGTCGTCGATCTGAACGGCAAGACGTTGGTGCCGGGAATGACGGACGCTCATCACCATCTTTCCGGCGTCGGTTTTCGGGAGATGACGCTCAACCTTGAAGGCCTCCGGAGCCTTGAGGCGTTTCTGGCCAAAGTCAAAGAGCGCGTCGATCAGAAACAACCGGGCGAATGGATCACCGGTCGCGGTTGGATTGAAACCTTCTGGACTCCGCCGGTATTTCCCACCCGCTGGGATCTCGACAAGATCGCCCCAAACAACCCGGTCTTTCTGGATCGTGCTGACGGCCACGGAGCGGTGGCAAACAGTGCGGCTTTGAAGATTGCGGGGATCGATAAAAATACTTCCAGCCCATTCGGGGGTGAAATTTCCAAAGACCGGCAGAGCGGTGAACCAAACGGCATGATGCTCGACGCGGCGCAGGATCTAATTCAACGCCACATCCCGGGGACAACTGCGGCGGAGGCCGAACGCGCAATCATCCTCGGAGTGAAGCGCGACATCGCTCTCGGTTGGACGCAGGTGCAGGATCCGGGCGGCAGTTATGCTGACGTCGCTATTGACGAGAAGCTTTACAGCGAAGGCAAGATCAAACTTCGCATCTACAAGGCGCTCTCAGCGCCAGGCGCGGAAGCGCAGAGACTGTTTCACGACGGACCAATTGTCGGCGCGCACGACAATCGCTTTACTGTGCGCGCGCTCAAACTTTACGCCGACGGCTCGCTTGGTTCGCGTAGTGCGGCGCTCCTCGCGCCTTATTCCGACAAGCCGGACACCTCAGGCTTCCTGACAATCAAAGAAGAAGAGTTGCAGCCCGTGCTGCAAGCGGCGTTGAGGAAAGGTATTCAAATCGAGACGCACGCGATTGGGGACCGCGGCAATTGCTTCATACTCGATCAGTACGAGAAGGCGATGAACGCGGTGCCAAAGGCCGAATGGAAAATAAAGGCGCCGCGCTGGCGCGTTGAGCACTCTCAAATTGTAAACCCGGCGGACATCCCACGTTTCAAAAAGCTGGGCATCATTCCATCGATGCAACCGTCGCACGCGATTGGCGATTTGCATTTCGCGCCGAGCCGCCTGGGAGTAGTGCGGCTGGCAGGGGCTTACGCGTGGCAAAGTTTTATCAAGTCCGGATCGATTGTTCCGGGAGGTTCCGATGCGCCGGTGGAGCGTGGCGAGCCGATGATTGAGTTTTACGCAGCCGTGGCCCGTAAAGACATGAAAGGGTTCTCGGGCGAAGGCTGGCACCCGGAAGAAGCTGCCACGCGCGAGCAGGCGCTCAAGATGTTTACCATCTGGCCGGCCTACGCTGCATTTGAGGAAACATTGCGCGGTTCGATCGAGACAGGAAAACTCGCCGACTTCACCATTCTCTCCGCAGACATCATGAAGATTCCGGAGATGGAGATTCTGAAAACGCGCTGCATGATGACGGTGATTGGCGGCGAGATTGTCTACGAGGGGAACTAATCGCCGACAGGATTAACAGGATGAACAGGATTACAACACGATAATAAAGCGTTTCCGTTCCCCATCTTGATAATCTCGTAAATCCTGTCCACTCGTAATTCTTTGAGGACAAATTACCTATGACTAGTTTATCTGCTTTCCCCCGTCGCAACTTTCTCTCGCTCGCCGGCAAAGGTCTCGGTCTGGCCGCGCTTTCTTCCGGAACCGTCGCCTCGCTGCTGAAAGAAGTTCACGCGGCTACGAAAAGCGTGGCGCATCTGACGCCCGCGCAGGCGGCGATGGATGAAGACTTCTGGTTCACGATTCAAAACGCCTTTTCCGTCACCCGCGGCATTATCAACCTGAATAACGGCGGCGTTTGCCCCAGCCCGCGCATCGTCACGGAAGCGCTCGTCCGCTACATCTGGCAACAGGAAGACGCGACGGCTTACACCATGTGGCAAATACTCGAGCCGCAATCGGAAACGATTCGCACTGGGCTGGGCGAGTTGTTTGGTTGCGACCGCGAGGAGATAGCCATCACCCGCGGCGCTTCCGAATCGCTGGAGATTCTCCTGATGGGGATGACCTTCAAGTCTGGCGATGAAATACTCACCACCACCCAGGACTATCCGCGTATGCTGACCACCTTGCGCCAGCGCGAGAAACGCGAAGGCCTCACGCTGAAGTTGATCAAGATACCGATTCCGCCGAAAGATTTGAACGAGATAGTCGCAGCGTTTGAAAAAGGAATCACCAACCGCACACGGCTGATCCTGATGACGCATCAGGTTAACATTACCGGGCAGATCACTCCGGTGAAAGCCGTTTGCGAAATGGCGCGCGCCAAAGGAATCGAAACAATCGTGGACGGCGCGCATTCGTTTGCGCAGTTTGACTTCAAACAAAAAGATCTCGGCTGCGACTACTTCGGCACCAGCCTGCACAAGTGGCTTTACGCGCCGAAGGGTACGGGATTGCTCTACATCAAACGAGACAAGATTGAGAAGATCTGGCCGTTGATGGCGGCGGAGTCGAAACAGGCGAGCGATATTCGCAAGTTTGAAGAAATCGGCACTCACTCCGCCGCGCCCAAACTCGCCATCGGTGAAGCGATGCTGTTTCACAACGGCATTGGTGGAAAAAGAAAAGAAGCCCGGCTCAGATATTTGTCGCGGTACTGGATGAACCGGCTCAAGGATGTGCCGAAGGTTCGTTTCAACACCTCATTCGATCCCGAGCAATCGTGCGCCATAGCCAACGTGGATATAGAAGGTGTGAATCCCAGCGCAGTCGGTAGTTATCTGTTCGAGAAACATCGAATTTTCACGACGCCGATTATTCATGAAGAGTTCCAGGGCCTTCGTATTACGCCAAACGTTTACACCACGCTGCGCGAGCTGGATCGTTTCTGCAATGTGATGGAAATGATTGCGCGCAAGGGGCTGCCGGCCTGACCGCCCCATTCCAGCCATTGACATGTTTTCTGTTTTCTCATAAATTCCGCCCGCACCAATCTGGTTTTACTCCCAATGGCAATCTCTTTTGCCGCTGCAGCTTCAGACGGCGATACTCCCCCCGTACTCGCTGCCCAGAAAGCCAAACTAAGTACGGGGGAGGAGCTCAATATGAAAATCAAGCGTTCGCTGGTTGGATCACTGGTTCTGCTGGTTCTGATTGTCGGTATCTCAGTATTCGCACAGGTCAATCGTCCCTATCACAATGGTTCCGTCTGGAACATCGCGTTCATCCGTATGAAACCGGGCATGGAAACCGCCTACATGAACTATCTTGCCGGATCGTGGAAGGCCAATCAGGAGGCCGCCAGGAAGGAAGGACTGATCCTTTCTTATAAAGTCATGAGCGTCGAGGGCCACACGCCGGGCGAGTGGAACCTGATGCTGATGACCGAATACAAAAACCTGGCTACGATGGAAGCCAATGAAGACAAGGGAGACGCCCTCACGCAAAAGATGATCGGCAACGATGAGAAACAGATGCAAGGCTATAAGGACCGATCCGAAATTCGCGAAGTGATGGGCGACAGGTTGGCTCGCGAGATTGTGCTCGAACCAAAGAGCAGGTGACCTCGGAAGTTGCCACTTAGTCCGTCTTAAGTTGAATGACGGTGCGCCGCTCTCATCATGAGGGCGGCGCTTTAGTAAAGATAGTTGACGATTGAATACATCTGACCCTAAAAGCTGAAACCGGAGCGTAAACGATGTCAATGTCAGTAGTCATAAGCAGAAGAAAACTTCTGAGCAATGGACTCAAGGCCGGTCTTGGGGTGGTCGTGCTGCGGGAGGTTGCTCTCAACTCAAGTTCGGGGATCGTTTGGGCCCAAGCCACCGAAGCGCACAGCGATCGTTTCCAGGCTGCCTACCAGCGACTCGATGAGTACATCGGGCGGCACATGGCTGAAGTGGGCACACCGGGAATGACGCTCGCGCTGGCAGATCGCAACGGTCTAATGCGCAGCTCGCAGTACGGATTTGCCGACGTGAAAGCCGGCATCAAAGTGTGTCCGCAAACGCTTTTTGAGATTGGTTCGATCTCGAAGTCGTTTGTTGCGATGGTGGTGCTGCAACTCGCCGAAGAAGGCAAACTCGATCTGCACAAGCCGGTCACGAATTATTTGCCGTGGCTCAAAATCGAATCGAAGTTTGCCCCGTTTACTACTCACCATCTGCTCAGTCACACCTCCGGTCTTTCGGGCGTGCCGTTGTTGCTGCGCGTGGCGGGAACAACTCTCGGCGTCAGCTTTGAGCCGGGAACGCATTGGGTCTATTCAAACATCGGTTACGGCTTACTCGGATTCCTGATTGAAGCGATTGATAAGAGGCCGTTTGCCGAAGCAATGCGGCAGCGCGTTTTCAATCCGCTGGGAATGAATTCCAGCGCGCCGGTTATCTCAAACGAGATTCGCGAGCGCGTCGCGGTGGGCTACGCCCCGTTGCAGCCGGATCGCCCTTTCCCAATCAGAGGCAAACTCGGAGAGGCGCCGTGGATTGAAGTGCCGGAAGCGGCCGGCAGCATCGCCGCGACCGCCAGCGACATGGGCAACTATTTGCAGATGCTGCTAAACCACGGCGCCGGTTCAAAGGGCCGAGTGCTTTCGGAAAAGGCTTTCGCGTTGTTTACCAAGCCGGTGATCAAATCGCCGTTCCGCGGTGAGGATGCGAGCTATGCCTACGGGCTGTGGGTTAGCGACACCAACGGTCATACGCTTTTGCGCCACACCGGCGGCATGGTTGCGTTCAGCTCCGCGATGTACGCGGACACGACCGAGGGCTTGGCAGCTTTTGCATCAGTGAATGCGGCTAGGCTACCAGGTGGGTATAGACCAATCGCGGTTGTGCGGTATGCTCTTGCCCTCTTGAGTGCCGCCTCGCACGGTCAGGAATTGCCGGCGCCACCACCGCCGCTGCCCGCACCGACATCGGTTAAGAATGCCGCAGACTACGCCGGCACGTATGCCTTGGCCTCGTCAGCCGACGACAGGAAGCTGGTGCTGGTTAGCGAGGGCGACCAACTTATCCTGCAAGACGCCGGAGCGCGCATTGCGCTGGAGCTGGCGGGCCGAGATACTTTTCTGGTGAAGCATCCGAATTTCGAGTTGTTCACACTTGGCTTTGGACGAGAAAAAGACGCGGTCGTAGAAGCATTCCATGGCCCCAGTTGGTGGACGAACGAACGATACTCAGGACCTAAGAAGTTTGAATATCCAAAGGGATGGGAAGCCTACACGGGGCATTTTCATTCGGATAGCCCCTGGTATGGCAGCACGCGCATCGTCATTCGCAAGGGGCAATTGCTGATTGGCGGCGACCAACCCTTAGCGGAAGTGAGCCCCGGGGTCTTTCGTTTCGGCGGTGACACCGGTGCTGACCGAATAACGTTTGATACTATCCTAGACGGACGGGCCATTCATGCGAACGTCGCCGGAATCGATTTCTATCGCACGTTTACGCCGTAAACAGTAGACAGCAGACAGTAGACAGGAAACAAAACTCAAAACTTAAAACTGAGAACTGAAATAAAGGAGCACTAATTATGTCTAGTCCTGCAGCACAGCAACCATCCCCACAACTATTTTTCCAAACCATTAATGCCTACCAGCAAACGGAAGGTTTGAAAGCGGCAATCGAGCTGGAAACCTTTACGGCCATCGGCGAGGGAAACGCAACTGCTGCGGAGATCGCCAAAAGATGCGGAACATCGGAACGCGGCATGCGCATCCTCTGCGACTTTCTCTGCATCATCGGTTTTCTCACCAAAGACGGAACCCGTTACAGCCTGACACCGGACTCCGCGATGTTTCTCGACAAGCGCTCGCCCGCATATCTGGGCGGCGCTACAGAATTCATCTCCTCGCCAATGCTTACTGAACCATTCAAGAAGCTTGCGGATGCAGTGCGCAAAGGCGGCACAACGATGCCAGACGGCGGCACTGTCTCCCACGATAATCCGATCTGGGTGAAGTTTGCTCGCGGCATGGCGCCGATGATGGCGCTGCCGGCGCAGTTGATCCGGAAGCTGGTCGACCCGGCAGCTGATCGCAAACTAAAGATTCTCGATATCGCTGCCGGTCACGGACTCTACGGAATCGAGTTTGCAAAGAACAACCCGCAAGCCACCATCGTCGGACTTGATTGGTCCAGCGTGCTTGAGGTTGCAAAAGAGAATGCAACTGCGGCCGGTGTTGCCGATCGGTATTCAACTATCGAGGGCAGTGCTTTCGACGTCGACTACGGCGAGGCCTATGACCTGATCCTGTTAACAAACTTCCTGCATCACTTCGATCCGCCAACAAATGAAACGCTGTTGCGGAAGGTTCATGCGGCACTGGCTGAAGGCGGACGCGCAATCACACTGGAGTTTGTCCCAAACGAGGATCGCATTTCGCCGCCGGAGGGCGCTGCCTTCAGTGTCATGATGTTAGGCGGAACGTCAGGCGGCGATGCCTACACATTTCGTGAGTTGGAACGAATGTTTACGAACGCGGGCTTTGCCGGTAGCGAACTGCACCCGTTACCGCCATCGATTCAGCAGGTAGTGATTTCGCGGAAGTAGTTTGCCAGCTATGAAAAGGATAAATTGGAACTAAACATTTCGTTCGGCAGCCAAATGTTTTCGAGAGAATGGTGAATCAATGCCCGTCATTTCAATGTTCTACGGCATCATCGTGTTGATGTATTACTTCGATAACAGGAGGCACCATCAGCCACATATTCACGTTCAGTACAGCGACGAAGAGGCCGTGATTTCAATCCCAGATGGCAACGTTATCGAAGGCTCTCTTAGAACTGCTAAACTTAAGTTGGTGCAGGCTTGGGTTGAGATTCATCAGGAGGAGCTAATGGCGGATTGGATGTTGGCAGTTAGCGGAGCGTCGGTATTCAAGATCGAACCCCTCAAGTAAGGAGCTGAAGTTATGAATAAAGTTATCGCTGTGACGGCCAATGATGATTTCTCGTTGGATTTGAAGTTCAACGACGGCAGCGTCAAGAGATTTGATGCCAAGCCTTATCTTGATTATGAGTTCTTCCGAGAACTGAAAGATCCGAATTATTTCAAACAGGCAGGACTAGCGTATAGCACAGTCCAATGGCCGCACGGTCAGGATATCAGTCCGGAAACTTTATATCTTGAGAGCGTTGCGGTCCCCACTACTGCCGATCACCGCAATGTTGCCTAACTCACCTGTCCTCAGGTTTCGTAGCCAGCCTTCCCGCCTGCGAGCACGGTTGCTATCGTCTTCAAGAGGGTCTTGGCAGTGTAAGGTTTCGACACGTAAGCCTTGAAGCCCGTCTCGAGGGCCTCATTTCGATCCAGTTTGGCGTGGGCCGTAAAAGCCATGCAGGGTACCGTTAGAGTGCGCTGGTCCGCTTTCAGTTCCTGCAAAACTCCCCAGCCATCCAGCACCGGCATCGACAAGTCCATGACAATTAGATCCGGCGGTTCGTTCCGGACAATCGCCAGGCATTCGCTTCCGTCTTTTGCTTCCCGGACGTCGTAACCCGCGCCCGCAAGCAAGAGCTGCAAAAGCTCTCGGTTATCGTCGTGATCGTCGGCAATTAGGATGGTAGTGGCCATTGAGTGTCATTAGAGGATCTGGGATTCGCGATCCGGCGGTACGAGGTTACAGTTGCGACTTAAAACTTAGGGCCCGTAGAGTGTCAATCGGGCTTCAAGAAACGATTTCTTGACTCCTAGATTCCCACACGTCCATAATCCCTAAGGAGACGCATTGCCCCCCCGCCGGTCTCAGCAGGAGGCGCTCACCTCAATTATGATTCTCACCAAGGGCGCGCGTTCAATAATATCTGCAATGGAGGAACACACTGTGGTTAGCGGACAACTGGAAGATAGCTTGCGCCACGAGCTAGAGAGCTATATCGAAGGGCGCATTGGCGGTATCAAGCAAGAAATAGCGGCGCTTCAGAGCCAACTCAACGAGTCGCTCAGCCGGCTTCTGGATCGACAAGGCGATGCTCAACTTGACGGCTCTGTAGCGGCTTCTATTCTGGAGCACCTGCGAGCGGCCCATGAAGAAGGCATCGACCTGGCTGCCTCGGAATTGTCGCGTGCGAAAGCTTCAAGTGACATGGCCATTGTTAAGGCGGCCATCTCCGAAATCGACGAGCAAGCTTCGCAAGCAGATATCCTTAAGATACTGGTCAACCGTTCTGCGTCATTTGCGCCGCGCGTGGCTTTCTTCGTCACCAAAGGCGAGCAGAGTATTGGTTGGCGCGCGCGTGGTTTCCAGGCGACAGTTGGCGACAAAGTGATTCACCAAATGGCGTTTCCAGTTGCCGCGGATACATCAGTGGGACACGCCGCGAGATCACAAGCATCGTGGAGTGGCAGCTCGTCCTCGCATTCTGAAAACCACCTGATTCTCAACCGGCTTGGCGACGAGCCGCCCTCGCGGATTGTTGCCGTACCGCTCGTCGTGCGCAATCGAACCGTAGCAGTTTTGTATGCCGACTCCGCTGATCTCGATTCCGACGCGATCAATTTGGAAGCCCTCGAGACGCTGGTGCGCGTTTCCGGAATGGCGGTTGAGTTGTTGGTTGCGCGCGCCGCTCCCGCGATGCCGGCGGCTGCGCCCCAACCCGCGCCGGCGGAGGAAGCAGCGACCCCGGAGCAACGTTCATACACGCCAGCGGTGGAGTATGACGAGATAACCCCGGTTGTAGAAGAGAGTGCTCCGGCAGCGGTGGTCACAGAATTTGAAATACAGCCTGAGGCACCGTACGTTGAGCGCGAGGTCGAGCACCAGCCAGAACCGCAAACCTCGGTGGCGGAAGTCGAAGCCGCGCCGTTTGCGGTTGAAGCGCCGGTAGAAATAGCGGCGGAACTCGCGCCGTCGGTGGAAGCGCCAGCTCCGGCGACAACGCCGCGACGACGATATGGCGCGGATGTCGAACTGCCGGTGGAAGTGGCAAGCGACGAAGAGCGGCGCCTCCATAACGACGCGCGCCGTTTTGCCCGGCTGCTGGTTTCAGAAATCAAACTCTATAACGAGCAGAAGGTCGCTGCTGGCCGTTCCGAGGGTGATCTCTACCAGCGCTTGCGGGAATACATCGATCGTTCGCGCGAAATGTATGACAAGCGCGTCAAGCCGGAGGTGGGGCAGCGTTACGATTATTTCCACAACGAATTGGTGACTACGCTTGCCGAAGGCGACGAAGCCAAGCTTGGTAGTGCTTATCCGGGAGCAACGGTCTCGGCTTAGAAGCAGTTTCAAGTTTCAAGTTTCCAGTTTCAAGTTCCAAGTTTTGAGTTTTCGAGTTGAGACAAATCGTCCTGAGAGTGCATCTAATCGGGACGAGTAAGATAAACTTGAAACTTGAAACCTGGAACTTGAAACTTTTTAAGGGGAAGTTTGTGAAGAAACTTGGGAAGTATCGTCTGACGCTTATTGCTATTGGCATTGCCGTAGTCGTTGGAGCCTCTCTTCCGCCTTTCATGACGGCCAGCTGTCTGACCCGACAGCAAACTCCGGCTGAACTGAGGGCACTCGAGGGTCTGCGGGCGATGACTCGTGGCGGCGTATTGCCGTCGGAAGATGTGGTGGCGCGCATCGAGTCAGACTTTCCGCGCACGAAAGCAGCCGCGCTCGCGAGAATAGTTCGGGCTCGCATCCGGCTTAACGTCAAAGATTTTGCCGGCGCCGCGTCGTTGCTTGCGACGAGCGTTATCCGCGACCAAAGTCTGCTCGGTGATTACGCGCTTCTTATGCGCGGCAGCGCGCTCGAACAAGCAGGCAAGTTACCTGAGGCGCGCTCAGCCTACGAACAATTGCTCGACGACTATCCCGGCTCTACGCGCACGCGTGAAACGACCTTGCGAGTTGCCAATATCCTCATGCGTAGCGGGAGCGCAGCCGCGGTCGCAAACCAACTGAAAGACCTGGCGGCGAAGGATGATCCTGGTGCGTTGCTGCTGACGGCTCGGGCTTCCGAGCAAACTTCTGATTCCCCACGAGCCCTCGCCACTTATCGTCGTCTGTATTTTTATGCGCCGGCGGCGGCGGAAAGCGTCGATGCCGCGACTGCAATCTCGCGGCTAGGTGCAACGCTGTCGCCTGCAAAAGCGGACGAAGCAATCGCCCGCGCAGACAAGCTCTACGAGGCGAAGAAATATTCCGCTGCGTTGCAAGCTTACGGTGACGCCTTCGCGAGGTTCCCCGATACGGCAACCTCTCAAGCGCAACTGCATCGCGTGATTGCAGCGACGAGCGTAAAGAAAACAGCGGATGCGGTTCCCGCTCTGAATGCCATTCCATCCTCTGCGGGCGAAACGCGCGCGGAAGCTCTTTACTACGTAGCCCAGGCCTACGCGCGCGGAAAGCAATGGGAGCAGGCGCGCGCCACCGTCGAAGAGTTGCGACGTAGTTTTGCCGCGAGTCCCTTCACGCCGCGTGCGCTCGTTAGCGTCGGACAGATCGCGGAAGACGCGAACAACGACGCCGACGCCTCGTATTTCCTGCGCACAGCGGTGACTGGGTATCAAGGTTCGGGCGAAGTTGCGCAAGCGCAATTCGATCTGGCCTGGATGACTCACGAGAGCAAAAACTTTTCCGAGTCGTCAAAACTCTTAACCGAGCATCTCGCTTATTACGCTGACAGGAACACCGACAATCGCGGTCGTGCCGGCTACTGGGCGGCGCGCGATTCGGAGCGTGCCGGTAAACTCACGGAGGCGCGTGTGCTTTACCACGCGATGCAGGGGCGCTACAACGCCAACTGGTACGGCTATCTGGCGAAGCAGCGATTAGACGCCATGCTGCGCAGCGGAGTCGGAACAATACCGGTAAGAACTTTTCCTACGGGCTCGGTGGTCGCACGCGCCGTGGCGAATTTGCAAACAGTCACCGTCGCCGAGGAAACGGCCGGCGCGAATGAAGACAAGCTGATTGCAAAGTCAGATGAACTAAACAACGTCGGGCTTAATGACTGGGCGTTGGAAGAATTGGCCGCAGCTTCTGCGTCAGCGGGAAACAGTCCAAGGGTAAACCTGGCGATCGCTCGAGTTTATCGTTCTGAGGAAGATAACGTGCGCGCGCTGAACGTGCTCAAGAAAAGCTTTCCTGACTATTCGCAAATGAAACCGGAAGAGCTGACGCGCGAGCAATGGGACGTGTTCTATCCGCTTTCCTACTGGGACATCATCGTTCAGGAGTCCCGCACCAGAAATCTCGATCCGTATCAGGTGGCTGGCCTGATTCGCCAGGAAACGGTTTTTATGGCGCGCGCGAGATCGTCCGCCAAAGCCTATGGGTTGATGCAGTTGCTCGTTCCGACCGGCACGCTGACGGCGAAGAAGTATGGAGTAGAACGCGGCATTACCGAAGAGTCGCTTTATGAACCGCGCTTGAATATCCAACTTGGCACTGCGTACCTGCGGGACCAAATCGACAAGTTTGGCCGCATCGAATATGTAGCTGCGGCTTACAACGCCGGTCCGCTTCGTGTCGTGCAATGGCGCGCGTCGTTACCTGCCGACATGGATGAATGGGCAGAGGCGGTTCCGTTTAAGGAAACTCGCGGCTACGTGCAGGGTGTCGTGCGAAACCGGCTGCAGTACCAGCGACTCTACGATGCGAACGGAAAGTTTCGTCCTGAGGTTGGCACTCGGGCGGTGACAAGACGACCACCAGCAGGGGCTTCGCCGGCAGCCGATCCCGAAGATTCGTCGGTACGCAAGCGGCGGGTTACCGGTAACGAGAGTGAGGAATGAAAGGAATGTTTTTTACTTTGTGCTGTCTCAGTGTTCTCTGTGTCTCTGTGGTGAACACAAGTAGGGGAAGCATTAACCACAGAGACACAGAGTTCACTGAGGTTGCACAGAGAAGATCAGGGTTCCGCTACAAATCTTTCCGGCGTGAACACGCCATATCCGTTTTTGCAAGGGTGGCCGTGTTTCTTTGTTTAGTCTCCTACACAGCCCTTTCCCAAAGTCGAACAACTACTAAATTGCGGCCCGTCTCTGGTTCACTCAAAATCACAACCGAACCAAATGCCATCGTCTGGATTGATGAGATTCGTCGCGGTGTAACCGACGCTTCGGGCAGGATCGAGTTGAAGACATCAGCAGGTCGCCACACGCTGCGAGTTCGCTCAATGAGCTTCAAGGAAGTCACTATGCCGCTCGTCGCCGGCAGACGAAGCATGGCCGTGAAACTCATCCGAACGACGGATCAGGCTGAACTCACGTTTCAGCAAGCCGAGGATGCACGCGGAAAGGCGAAGGACGAGCCAGCCAGACAAAAAGCTGCCGAACTCTATCGAGCAGCGTTGAAACTTCGTCCCGCTTATCCCGCCGCACACGTTGGCCTGGCGCGCGTTCTGCTTGAGCTAAACCAACACGAGGCGGCGCTCGACGAGATTGAGGCGGCGCGACGCACGCGTCCAGTTTACGCTGAGGCTTCCGCAGTCGAAGGGCGCATCAATCGCGAGGCCGGCTTCACGGACGACGCCATGCAATCATTTCGTCGGGCCACCAGAGAGGCCCGAGGTTTTCAGCCGGAAGCGCACGTGGGTTTGGCGCGAGTTTTTGAAGACAAAGGACAGTATGACGAAGCTATTGCCGAGTTTCGCAAAGCCATCGATCAGCTTTCGGATTCCGAGCCGGTGATTTACCAACTGCTGGGCGCGGCCTACGAGAAAGAGCAGAAATTCAAAGAAGCAGTTGCGGCTTACGAGCAGTATCTAGCGTTGGCGCCAAACGGAAGTCTCGCACCGGCTATCCGCTCCATCATCGAACAAGTTCGACGCGACGCCGCTGGACAGGAAATCATTCCGTAGTTCCTTATCCGACACTAGCAAGCCCTAGGGTTGCGCAATCGGGTCGCTGGCGGAAGCGGGCTGAGTTGAGTTGGCATGCAGCGCGTTCGCGCTCGAGTCAATGTAAAAGTGTTTGCCCTGCTGACCCGCAGTTGCCGGATCGGCGTTGCATCGAAAGTATGGACCGGCGGAGTCTCTACCAACCTCCATGGTCAAAACATAATCCTTGATCTGGCGGGTTTGTGAGGCGGGATTGTCGGATTTGAAACGCAAATCCAGATAGTCACCTTCGAATAGCTGTTGAAAGGTTCCATAGTTCCCGCTATTGCTTACTGCGTAAGTTTGCTGGGCTGAGGCGATCGTTCGCAGCGTTCCGGTCGCGACGGTCTCATCGACCCGCGCGACGCTCTGCTGCAAACCCGTCGAGTAGTTCTGGCAAGAGAGCGAGGCAATACAAATCAGAACGGTCGTCGCCAGCAAAGCAAATCTAAACATGGTGGTGGCTCCTGTCCTTGGCTGAAGTTAACTAAGCTCTCGGTAACGAAAGCAACTGTGATTGTGATCGTTGACCAGACCGACAGCTTGCATGAAGGCGTAGCAAATGGTCGAGCCGACAAACTTGAAGCCGCGACGACCCAAGTCTTTGCTCAGCGCATCTGATTCATCCGAGTGGGTAGGCACGCCCAAGCCGCGTTTTCTCTGCTTTGGAACACCGTCGACGAATTGCCAAATGTAACAGTCGAAACTGCCAAACTCTTCGCTGGTTGCCAGAAACGACTTTGCGTTTTGAATGGCTGCCGCAATCTTCAAGCGATTGCGAACGATGCCGGCATTTTGCAATAACTGCGCGCGCTTGCGTTCGTCGTAACGCGCCACCTTTGCCGCATCGAAGCCGTTAAAAGCAGCACGATAACCCTTGCGCTTGTTGAGGATTATCTCCCAACTCAAACCCGCCTGAGCGCCTTCGAGAATAAGAAACTCAAAGAGCTTGCGATCGTCGTGCACTGGCACGCCCCATTCATTGTCATGATAAGCGATTGACAGATCCGTTTTGGCCCAATCGCAACGCTTCAGCATGCAGCCAGTTTATCAGGAAAGCCTTGGAGCAGCGGTGGAAAGTTAGGAGCCACTCGGCTGCTCAGGGGATACGCGGGCCCGGTAATTTGACTTGGCGCGGACTTTGGATGTAAAAGCGTTGTTGCGGACTTCATTCCAATATACAACCCGGGAAAACCCCCTCCCCCGCAGTTAGCGCCAGGGAGTTTGCTCTTTAGCGAAGGAAGGAGATAGACATGGCTTTACGTTTAGGTGACATGGCACCCGATTTTACAGCGGACACGACCGATGGCCCGATTAGCTTTCACAAATGGCTAGGTGATAGTTGGGGCGTGCTCTTTTCTCATCCCAAAGATTTCACGCCGGTTTGCACGACGGAACTTGGAGAGGCGGCGCGGCTCAAACCCGAATTCGACAGCCGCGGCGTCAAAGTCATCGGCCTGAGCGTCGATAAGACTGACTCGCACAGCAAGTGGGCAGAGGATATCAAAGAAACACAAGGCACCGCGTTGAACTTCCCGGTGATTGCCGACCCGGATCACAAAGTGGCCGAACTCTACGACATGATCCATCCCGAGATTAGCGACATCTTCACGGTCCGTTCAGTCTTCGTCATCGGACCAGACAAGAAAGTGAAATTGATGATTACTTATCCGGCGAGCACCGGGCGCAACTTCGACGAGATCTTGCGCGTCATCGATTCACTTCAGCTTACGGCGAAGTACAGCGTGGCTACGCCGGTGAACTGGAAAGATGGCGACGACGTGATCATCGTTCCTTCAATGTCTGATGAAGATGCAAAGGCGAAGTTTCCCGCCGGCTGGAAAGCGCTGAAACCTTATCTCCGCATCACGCCGCAACCGAATAAGACTGCGTCTACAGATACGGCCGCGAAGAGCGCGTCGTAAAGCGCGCTTCCGCAATCGCGAGTCTCCGGTTCACAATCAAGGGCGTAGGGCCTCACAAGCTCTGCGCCTTTGGTGTGGGATGCAGCCTGCTTAACATAAACGGTCTAAAGGCAACTCAACCAGTAGACCACAAACGGGTACCGATGCAGTTTCAACTATTGTTGCCTACGGCTTGGCCGTTTCGGTGCGCGGCAAGTCTCTGACTTGCCGGCAAGCCTCCGCCTATTCCCCAGGTCTCCGACCTGTGGTTCGGCGGTCAGAGACCGCGAATGGTCAGTTGACCTTCCGGCAAGTCAGAGACTTGCCGCACACCGGAAAGGCAGAGCCGCAGCGGCAATGTTCCAAAGTAATTTGAAACGGCATCAGTCCTCACAAACGTCTCGAATAGCATTCAACCCCGCCTGCGTATATCCTATGCATTTCGGAGACGAGTTCGATCGTGGGCTAGTCGCTGCAAACGGATTCGTGAGCGTCCTCGGCATTACGTCGAGATTATCCAAAAAAGGGGGTTCTTCAATGCAGGTCTTAAATGAACTTCTAGACAGCATAACAGTTGGTCCGCCCCAGGCATTCGAGGATGTGCAAGTATTTCCTCTCTTCGGTAGCAGGTGTGAATCGTCGTCGCTCCTGGAGCTCGACGAAGCGTTGGCGAAAGGCCTGGTCGAAGTCACCGAGGTGTCCGACGGGGGAAGCGTTCCGCAATTAAACGTCATCAATAGCTCGCCCCGAGACCTCATCATTTATGATGGCCAACAACTGATTGGAGCCAAGCAAAACCGAACCGTGAATATCACAGTAGTGGTCGCGGCTAACTCGACGTTACCGATTCCAGTCTCCTGTGTTGAGGAGCGACGCTGGCGCTACACGAGTCCGAGTTTTGCCTCGTCAGATCAGTTTTCCTACCCCAGTCTGCGCAGTTCAATGCACAGTGAGGTAACTCGGAATAAGGAAAGCTTCGGCAGTTCTGACGCAAATCAGTCCCGGGTCTGGCAGGATATTTCCGCCAAGTCGGCTCGCATGGAAGTCTTCAGCGACAGCATGGCTATGTCAGACATCTACCAAAGCCACGCGCCGGATGTGGAAGTAATGAATCAGGCTTTCAAGGTTGAAGAGCAGCAAGTTGGCTACATGGCGTTCATCAAGGGTGGATTTGCCGGTTGCGATCTATTCGGTTCCACGGAAGTGTGTCGCGGGCAAATGGCAAAACTACTACGTGGTTACTACCTGGACTCGCTCGACAAAGGAGTTGCCTTCGACAGAGTTGAGATCGAGGAAATTTTACGAGAGGTGCGGGCCGCCGAGCACCATGAATTCGAAGCAGTGGGAAAGGGCCGCGAGAGACGCTTTGATGCGGCTCACGTGCAGGGTTCCTGGAAAGAAGTCGATGGGTCTATTCCGCACGTGACCATCTTGCCCAAAGGGTGAAATGCCGCGTGGGCTCGCGGAATTGATTTGTAAGTAAACTTTGGGCCGGTCGGCCAGACCTGGGGGCGAGGGGTTTAGATGCGACAAGTTGTCACCACCGCAAACGGCGGCGTCGAAGTCCTGAAAGTTCAGGAGGTACCGGACGTGCGCCCAGCCAAAGGCGAGGTTGTAGTCCGGGTGAAAGCTGCCGGGCTGAACTTCGCTGACATACTCGCCCGTCAGGGGCTTTATCCGGATGGACCGAAGAAGCCTTGCGTGATGGGCTATGAAGTTGCGGGCGTGATCGAAGCAGTTGGTGAAGATGTAGATCATGATCTGGTGGGTCAAGCGGTAATGGCAATGACGCGCTTCCGTGGTCAAGCGGAAAAAGTTGCGATAGCGGCGAACCAACTTTTTGCCAAGCCTGATTTGCTAAGTTTCGAAGAAGCGGCGGCGATTCCAGTCAACTACCTTACGGCTTACGCGCTGCTTTACGTGATGGGATCGCTCGACGCCGGCGAATCCGTTTTGATTCACAATGCCGGCGGCGGCGTCGGCCTGGCGGCAATCGACATCGCAAAAAAGATCGGCGCGACAACTTACGGAACGGCGAGTCCGGGTAAGCATGAGTTTCTGCGCGACCGTGGACTTGATCACGCTATCGACTATCGCAACCAGGATTGGCTTCCGGTCTTGAAGCAACTCACGGACGGCCGCGGCGTAGACCTCGTGATCGATCCAATCGGCGGCAGCCACTGGAAAAAGAGTTATGCGGCGCTCAGGCACACGGGCCGGCTCGGGATGTTTGGAGTTTCCACTGCCTCTGCGAATGGTTTACAGGGAAAGTTGAAGTTAATAAAAGCTGCCATTCAGATGCCCTGGTTTCACCCGCTGGGATTACTAAATAAGAACCGCGGCGTCTTTGGACTAAATCTCGGCCACATGTGGCATGAGCCGGAGAAGGTCGCGACCTGGATGAAGGCGATTCTCGCTGGGGTCAGTGAAGGCTGGGTTCGGCCTCATGTGGACAAAGCGTTTCCTTTTGCGCAGGCTGGTGACGCGCACAGCTACATGGAAGCGCGCAAGAACATCGGAAAGGTTGTGCTGGTGCCATGAGCAGAACCCTCGTCCACTTCACGAAAACCGATATCCACAGATTACGCAGATTACACAGAACTAAGAAAGCAACTTATGGACGCCGTGACTCGCGACCTCATGCGGATTGTATTGGTTTTGAATCTGCGGAATCGGCGTAATCTGCGGATGAATTGATTAGCGCCCTTTGCGTTTAGTCAGGAAGAAAGAAATGACGGTCGAATAGATTAGGCCGAAGATTAGCGACCCAACGAACAATCCGACGAAGGCGCCCAGGGCCAGCTGCCAGAGTGGCAGATTCTCCGCACCCGGCTCACTCGCCATTAACCTGGGACCAACCGTGAAGATCGCCACCAGAAAAAACAGGCTGGAAGAAACCGCATAGACCAAAGCTGTCGCTACACCTGTCTTCACTCCGTTCTTGAAACTCAATTCACCAGCGGCTTCATTCCGCACTGTGTTGATAGCCAGGTAAATTCCGGCCATGTGGAGAAGGTTAAAGAAAATTCCGGCGCCGAGACTGTGAACCGGCGAACGAGGATCAGGTACGAGCAGGTGAGCAACAACCACCCATGAAATTACTCCGAGCGTAATGAGCAGGCCATATTTCAGCGCAATTCTCATGTCAGTTTCGCCTCAAGGTGGGCGGAAATCGATCAACTAATCTGCCGCCCAGAAAGGCAGGTGAACGTAGACGGTCGAGAACGACTCACCAAGTTTGAAGTCGCGTTTGATGATTCGCGCCGGGTCGAAGAACCAGAGACCAAGCGGATCGTTGCGGTGGCCTTTGTCAAACCAGGCCCACGGAGGACGGGCCATATTCATTCCCCCTGAGTCACCCACGAACGTCGCGCCAATTTCGCCGACTTTGATTTTCTTCACTACCACGTGTCCGTTCGGCTGCACCAGGTTGAGCGAAATCTCGGCGTAGTCATGAGAAGTTGCGTAGGTTGAGCCTTTGTCCCCTTTGCGAATGCGGGCCTTCGGCCAGAGCGTACTTTGAATCGGCAGCAGCTCATAGCCCACCGAACCATCTTTCTGTTTATCAGGGTTCTCTGCCTTACCGGCAAACTTGTAGATCAAAAACTCCTTCTTCGCTGTTTGCTTCTCATCACCAGAATAAGCCTCGATGCCGTGTCCCTTCGGCTCAACGTAAAGCAGAACGCGTTGCTCATCTGTTTTGAAAATACCGAAGCCTTTCGGCGCCGACTCGCCGGCAACGTAAGGAGAGAAGTCGTCGTGGCGAAACGTTTCGACGAAGACCGTACGAGCGCGATTCGGATCTCTTCCGTTCTTCGCCACTACGATGAGGGTGCCCTCCATGTCGTTCTCATGCGCTACGCCTGCTTCAGCGAGCAATCCCGTCGGGTCGTGGCCGCTGCCGCGCTTTACGCCTTCCCGGATTATCTCGCTAAGGATCAGACCGTTTTGCTCGCCACCCTTGTAGTCACGCGGATGAAAAACAGCGTAGTGGATAAAGAAATGAGTTTGAGTCTCGCTGACTGAATAGTAGATGTAAGCGCGCAGCGGAAAACTCTTGTCGTCGGTGTGCTCCCAGTTGTTATCACCGCGCCAATCGCCGTCAAAGTCGAAGTTGGTAATGTAGTCGCTGCGCGGGTTGTCTCCGAGTGCCTGGTAAAAGATCGGCGCAAAGCGCGCGGCGATTTCGCGATCGGCCGAGGGCTCGCTGCCCATTGCCCGAGAGATCGAGGTCGGGCTGACTGCGGGCGCGCCTCTGCTCTGCGCGGAAGGGCCTCGTTGGGCGCAAAGCAGCAAAGCGCATGACCAAATCAAGGTGGGGGTTCTCATCTGGCCGGAGTTCACAGTGGCGAGGGACTACTTACCGAACAGACCGCCGACTTTCGCGGCCATGTCACCGGCAGTGCCGGTAATTCCACCACCGCCGCCAACCACATTGTCGAGTTGGCCCGCGATGGGCGCGGGAAGTTTACTTTTCAGGAAACCCAACACCGTCGTGATGGCTGATTTGGCCTGTTCTTCTGAAATGCCAGCTTTCGCTGTTACTTGCTTAATGAGTTCTTCCATCTGATTCTCCTTAGGGTTTTTACCCTGTTATGTTTAGTTGCTTATTCCCATGCAGGAACGGCCTGTCCCTGCGCGTCGTGCCAGTGTGGCGCCCAGGCAAGTGTCAACAGCTTAACTGATATGTTTGCCTTCTTGGGTTTCAAACTGATCGTCTCGAGTTGTTCTGTTTGCGGATCGTTGGATTTTTCAATCGCGTCAGTCTCCGCCTTAAACTGAGCGTCGAGGTCGGCCAGTTGCTGATTGACTGCTTCGACGGTGTCCTGCGCCCGCCCAACGTCTTGGGCCTCCTTCATTGAGCGACCAACGCCGCGCGCCGCGGAGGTTGCCCGGCCCAGCGTAGACAAACTAACAGCCTTGCGGCCCATAAAAGAGGACAGGAGCGTGGCGCCAAATGAAATTGCCGTCTGCATTTTCTGACCCTTCGCCTGCTCTGCTTCACGTTCGACGGCCTGCTCGGCGCGTCGCTTTTTCTCTTCGAGGGCCGCGATCTTGGGCGCGTACTTCTGGCGCAGCTTTTCTGCTGCCTCATCGCGTTGCTCGCGGGCGTGCTGTTGCAAGCGAACGCGAAAGTCGCGCTCCGATTCGCCGGGGTTAGAAGCAACGTCGAGGCTTGGGCTTTCCAGCAGTTCGAGTTTTTGATTCCGATAGATCCAGTTGGCAAAGTCTTTCTGCCAGGAATCGTAACTCTTAGCTTTGCTGGCGCCGCTGGGAAGTTCTGCAAACTGCGCGCTTGCTTCAGGCGACTTTTCCAAATCTTCGACCGGCAAATCAACTGCGGAACCCTGTGCCCAATCAACCGGAATTGGTCCGGTGGTTATCGGGGCAAGCAAGGTCAGGTGCTGCGACAGGTCAATCGTTTTGGAGTCGCTGTAGCCGATTTCCGCGAAGCCAAGGAGTGTCGGGTGATAGACGAGCGAAGCCCCTTCAGATGCACTGCCCCGCACGGGAATGAAATACTGAGAAACTTCGGGCGGCAAAGTTGGACGTTGGCTTTCTGCGGCCGGCTTCGCAGCCCCGCGCGCCATGGCCGCCGCTACCGGTGCAGCGTTAGCGGCGGCTTGAGTAGTTGCGCCGGCAGTTGCGGCAGCCGCCTGTTGAGTCGCGGCCGCCATCGCTTGCGTCTTCATCGGCTCCATCAGCGATTTGATTTGCGTTCGTGTTAACGGCCCGCGCAAATACGACATATCCCAGCGCGTCTCAAACACTTCCGTGCCGTCTTCGTGCACATTGTTCATAAGGAAGATTCGATTGCCCAGGCCGGCCAGCGTTTGCTCCATCTGGCCGCGATCAAACTTCATTCCGGTGCCACCGGCAATTCCTTCCAGACCTTCCAGCACACGCGCCTTATCGCGCTCAGTTTGCAAACGTCCGATAAACCAGGTGCCGGCGTTTGCTAAACCCTTGTAGTCGAGGTCCACCGGGTTTTGCGTAACCAACACAACGCCGAGCCCAAAGGCGCGTCCCTGCTTCAGCAATGTTAATAGCGGCACCTTCGACGGCGGATTGGCGGTGGGTGGGAAGTAGCCGAAAATTTCGTCCATATAGAGAAGAGCGCGCAGGCTGGTCGTGCCCGATTGCGTTCTCATCCAGCCCAAAGTTTGATTGAGAAGCAGTGAAACGAAAAACATTCGCTCGGCATCACTCAAGTGGGCAATTGAGAAGACAGCCAGGCGCGGCTTTCCCTCCGGCGTGTGCAGTATCTGTTGAATATCGAGCGGCTCGCCTTCCATCCAACTACTAAACCCGGGCGCGGCAAGCAGGCTATTAAGTGACATTGCCAGCTCGAATCGATCCTTCGCCGGGAAGAAGGAATCGATATCCATCACGCCCACGGTCTTCATCGACGGCGACTGAATCTGTTGGATCAATCCCGCGATGTCCAGGTCCCTTCCTTCCGCCCACTCCTTACTGAGAATGGTGGAAATCAAAATGTGCTCGCGGCTCTTGAGCGGATCAGCGGCGATGCCCAGCAGACCGAGCAGACTTGTAGTAGTTGTGTTGACGCGTTCGCTCATCAACTCGCTGTCTTCTCTGATTGCCTCCGGCGGCGCGGCAAACGATTTCAAAATAGAAACCGGAATGCCGGCATTGCTGCCGGGAGTGTAGATGCGGAAGTCGGCAGCTTCTCGCAGTCGCTTGATGCGAGCGCCGTCCTGTCCCCAGTCAGCTAAACCCTTCTTCCAGAGATCTGCCTGCTGCGCGGCGTATTCAGCAGTTGAAAGATTTTTCTTCTGGGCATCTTCTTCGTTCACCCAGGGCGCGAAATCTTCGGGCTTCAGATCGGGAAAGGTCAGGAGCAGGTTGCTGAGGTCACCCTTGGGATCGATGATGATGGCCGGAATACCATCGATCGCCGCTTCCTCAAGCAAAGCGATACACAAGCCGGTCTTTCCACTGCCGGTCATGCCCACACAAACCGCGTGAGTCACCAGATCCTTTGAGTCATACAGCAGAATGCCGTCTTTTGGTTTCTTTTCTTTGAGGTTGTAGGGACGACCAAGGTAGAAAGCGCCTAGTTTTTCGTAGTTTTCCATCGTTGACCTTCCAGGTAAAAAAAAATCCGCGGGAACGTTTGACACGTTGTGCGTTTAGGAAGGATGGGGACGCGGGCCCGATGCCGTTCCAATCAATTCAGATCAAATGTCTCAATTCTGCCTGGCGATCACTTTGTCGGCGATCATCTCGTACGTTTTTTGCGAGATGATGTTCTTCTTCACGAGATCGCTTTTCTCTCGATAGGGCCGGCCGTCAATGATCTTCTGCGCATGAGCCTCTCCGATTCCGGGCAGCTGAATCAATTGGTACTTTGAAGCCGAATTGACATCCACCAACTCGTGGTTGTTGGTATTGCTGTTTGACGCCGAGCGGTTCGAATTTTTCGAGTTAGCAATAGCACCGCCTTTGCCGCAGGCGGCAAATAACAGTGCGGCACTAAGCAGGAAGATAAGAGCGAGAGATTCTCGTCTCAAACGTCGTGAATGTGATGGCAAGTCGTCACTCAAGATCAAAGACCCAATCCGTATCACTGTCCCCAGCTTGCCGTTCGCGTAATGTTGACTTTCACCTAATAATGACATAGAAGCGGCATGATTTGCCAACGGCACAAAGAGCGGGAGACAACCCATATGAGCCACAAGATATTTTTACAAACTATGATCACCCTAGCGTCTGCATCACTCGTTCTGGTTGCAGCGCTTGCCCGGAACGAAGCAATTAAGGCGAATTGAACTTCGAGCGACACCTAGAGCTGGCGCGAATCGTAGGCCCAATGAAGCAATGCCTGCCTTTGTCTCGGCCGGCGATCGAGCGCACTGGCGGGGACAGTTTTTCTTGATTTGGGCAACTTGCCGGCTCACGGCGCGCCAACGTTTGATCTGCCGCTCGTCGTCCACGCATCTTCTCCCCAGATAGTAACGGCAATACCATTGAAACCAGCCCCGTGGATCTTCCTCGTAGAGCCAACCGTTTCTTCGCCAGACTGACAGCGGTTGAGAAGCGTTGACGCCAAAGTAATTCAACTTAGGATCGTGGGGTTCGTGGCAAAGTTTAGCCTTGGCAAACCAGTCTGCGGGAAACTCGTGGGTGCAGTCGGTCAAGTACTTGCCGCCAAAGACGCCGAGCTGGAGCATCTGTTTGGGCGTGACGTCAGGGCGAAAGTCGGGATGAAAATTTCGACCCATAGGCTCAACCAAAAAATACACATAATCGTGCTGCATTAAGTCGTTCACAGTTACGCTTCGCTTCTTCATTTGGCGAGTTGCCTTACTTGATCCAGACGGTCTTGATGTTTACGAACTCGCGGATGCCGAATTCACTCAGCTCGCGACCGTAACCCGAGTTCTTGATGCCGCCAAACGGAAGGCGCGGATCAGAAGCCACCATGCCGTTGATGAAAACAGAGCCGGCTTCGAGTTCATCGCTGAAACGGTCTTGTTCGTTGGCGTCGCTAGTCCAGGCCGCCGCGCCGAGCCCAAAGCTGGTTGCATTGGCAAGTTCAATTGCTTCATCAATATCTTTAACGCGAAAGAGCATCGCTACTGGGCCAAATATTTCTTCGCAGGAGGCGGGCGAGTCTGGAGGGATATTGACGAGAACGGTCGGCTCGTAGAAATTGCCTTGGCGATCGAGCCGCTTGCCACCGGTCAGCACTAGCGCCCCGCCGGCAACCGAAGTTTTCACCTGCTCGTCCACGTCCTGCAGAATCTGTTCCGTCGCCAGCGGCCCGATGTCGGTACTCTCGTCGAGCGGGTTTCCCAAACGTAACCCCTTCATCTCTGCAACAAACTTGTGCTCAAACTCGTCGTAGATCTCCGCGGCAACAATGAAGCGCTTCGCCGCGATGCACGATTGGCCGTTGTTAATCGTGCGCGCCCTTACAGCCGTGGATACAGCTTCTTGCAAGTCAGCCGACGGCATGACGATAAAAGGATCGCTGCCGCCCAGTTCGAGCACAGTCTTCTTGATTTGTTTCCCCGCAATGCTCGCTACGCTGCGGCCCGCCGGTTCGCTTCCAGTCAGGGTTGCCGCAACGATACGTGGGTCTTCGAGAATGCGCCGCACCGCTTCGGAGCCGACCAGCAAGGTTTGAAAGGCGCCTGCGGGAAATCCGGCCCGGCGAAAGATGTCCTCAATTGCCAAAGCACATTGCGGCACGTTTGACGCGTGTTTCAGCAGTCCAACATTACCCGCCATCAGAGCGGGCGCGGCGAAACGGAAGACTTGCCAAAACGGAAAATTCCAAGGCATTACGGCCAACACGGGCCCGAGGGGTTGGGAGCACACGTAGCTCTTGCTCGCATTCGTTTCGACGAGGCTGTCGGCCAGATGATGTGTTGCGTTTTCAGCGTAGTAACGACAAACCAACGCACACTTTTCTGCTTCGCCCACGCCGCCTTTGATTGGCTTACCCATTTCCAACGTCATCAAGCGCGCAAAGTCGTGCTTCTGCGTTTCCAGAATTTCCGCCGCGCGGGTCATCATAGACTCGCGTTCTGCGAAGGTGGTGCGGCGGTAGGAACGAAAAGTCTCTGCGGCGAGCTGCAGTTTCTCATCGATTTGCGCTTCGTTGAGCGCCTCAAACGTCTTGGTTGTTTCCCCGGTTGTGGGGTTAATAGATGCAATGGCCATTGCTCGATCCTCAACTTTGTTTGTCTTGATGAAAATATTATAGACGCAAACGCGGCTTTGCCGCCTTCCGTGCGGAAAGGCTTTGCCTTTCCGGGCAAGAGTCTAGGTTACGAGGCTACGCCTCACGATCTGTGCCACGCGATTTGCTCAATGTCGACTGAGAGTGGTTCGTTTTCTACCGGTCTTCCCAGCCAGTAACGGATACTCGACCAGCGATAATCTTCAGCGCGCTCCACCAAGCCCGCTCGCACAGGATTGTTATGGATATAATTAGCTTTCTCTTTTAATCCATTTTCGGTAGTTACTAGTTTCAAATTTGGATGATGGTCCCAGAGTGAGTATTTGTGCTGGCGCGGTCCGTCACCGCGCCTGAGCTTTTGCAAAGAGGACTCGAAACCTTTCTCTCTCAGAAAACTGATTAGCCGGCGGCCGGTGATGCCATTTACATAGCGGAGTACTTCTGATGGTTTTCTCTCGGAGCCGATTAACATGTGGATGTGGTCTGGCATTATTACGTAGGCGAAGATCAAAAATTTGGCTGAAGTACGCGCTTCGTTTAGAGCTTTGCAAACCAACTCCTTGAGGTCTTGCTGTCTGGAAAACTGGTAGCCGATCATGAGTAACTGATGTTAGATAATGGACCGGAGAATCTTTGGAAATGCGAAACATGAGGCGCAGCCTCCGCCAATTGGGGTTATGTCCGGAAAGGCTGAGCCTTTCCGCACGGAAGGCGGCAGAGCCGCTCGCATCCGAAACGCGGAGGCTCTTCGCTCCCTTTGGGCATGACGTAATCCTAGTGTCGCGCGAGGAGGCTTGATCTCGTCAAGGCTTCTCCACAATAGCTGCGTAACGGAGTTGCGAAAGACTTCTTGTATGCTGTTAACTTAGCTATGACTAAGACCGGGCGTTTAGACAAATTCGCGATCACCGCTGCGCTCCAGGAGATCGCCGCGCTGCTGGAGTTGAAGGGTGGCAAGGACCGTTACAAGGCTCGTGCTTATCAAACCGGCGCGGGCGTTGTTGCCGGCCTGTCTGAAGATATCGGCGAAGTAGTACTAGAAAACCGCTTGACCTCATTGCGCGGAATTGGTGATGCGCTGGCTTCGCAAATCGAACAGCTTTACCTCACTGGCGAGTCGGCTGTTTTGCACGGCCTGAAGCAGGAATTCCCCAAGGGCATAATCGAGCTTTCTGCCTTGCCGGGACTTTCCATTAGTAAGATCAAGGCTCTTCACGAAGCTCTGGGAATCGCTTCGATTGCCGAGCTGAAAGCTGCGGCCGAAGCGGGCAAGATAAGAACCATTGCCGGCTTTGGTGCAAAGACTGAGCAGAAACTCCTCGAGACAATTTCCATCCAACGTCAGCGCGGGAAAGACATCGACCGAATACAGGTTCACCGCGCACTGGAAACGGCGACTCAAGTTGTCGACTACCTCCAGACTGCGGGCAACACTGGTGAGATTAGTTTTGCCGGTTCACTGCGACGCTGGAAGGAAACGGTCGGGACCATCCGCCTGGTCGCAAATGCGAAGCGGCCGGCAACGTTGATTGAGCACTTCCTTCGGTACCCGCAAATTGTTGAGGTCATAGAGCGGATGGAGGAGGCCTGCACGGTACGGTTGGCGGAGGGCGCGCGCATCTCACTAGTCGCCGCTCGGCCCGTGGAGTTTGCCCTGGCATTGTTAACGGAGACAGGTTCAAACGCGCACGTCAACAAGCTCCAGCAGATCGCGAACGGTGAAGGTCCGGAAGCAAACGCGAAGCAAGGCAAGAAAGAGAAGCATGGCAAGCGTCCAACGCGGACGTCCGCTCGATCTAGTGAACTACAAAACGAGGAAGATATTTATGAGCAGCTGGGAATGCGGTACATTCCGCCGGAGTTGCGTGAAGACGAAGGCGAGATCGAAGCGGCGCTCGGCGGAAAGCTGCCGGAAGATCTGATCACGCTGGCAGACATTCGCGGAATGGTTCATTGCCACACGACCTACTCAGACGGCAAGAACACGATAGAAGAAATGGCGCGGGCGGCCGAAGCGATGGGGATGAAGTACATAACGATCACGGATCACTCGCCAACCGCCTTCTATGCCGGCGGGGTTACCGTCGAACGTCTGAAGCGGCAATGGGCAGAGATTGATGAAGTGCAGGAGAAGATCAAGGTCAAGATTCTGCGCGGCACGGAATCTGATATCGTTGCGGACGGGCGACTGGATTATCCGGATCGAATCCTCGAACAGTTTGACGTGATCGTTGCCAGCATCCATTCGCGTTACCAGATGGACTCGACAAAGATGACCAAGCGCATAGTGACGGCAATGCGCCAGCCCGTCTTCAAGATCTGGGGACACGCGCTCGGCCGCAAACTTCTGAGCCGCCCGCCTTTTGATTGCGACGTCGAGCGCATCCTGGATGTGATTGCCGAATCTCGTGCGGCGATTGAGGTCAACGGCGATCCTAATCGGCTCGATATGGAGCCCCGCTGGATCCGCGAGGCGCGCAAGCGCAAGCTCAAATTCGTGATTTCAGTCGATGCCCATTCGACCGGCGCGCTTCACAATCTGAAATATGGAGTAGGAACAGCGCGAAGAGGCTGGTTAAGAAAGGCCGAGGTTCTAAATACCCTGGCCGTTAAAGCCTTTCAGAAAGCCGTCAAGCCTGCATGATCGTACACGGAGTGATCTCAACAGCACTGTGGCTTCAACCCGGAAGCTGGCGGAACCTGCGTTGTTGATAGGTGAAGATGAACTGTCTCTTCTGCAGAATTATTAGTGGCGAAGTAACCGCTGCGATCGTCTTTCAGGACGATATTTCAATAGCCTTTCTCGATCATCGACCACTTTTTCCCGGTCATTGCTTGTTGGTCCCCAGAAATCACTTCGAAACCTTAGGCGATCTGCCAACCGAGCTGGTAGGGCCTTTCTTTGGAAATGTGCAGTTGTTGACGCGTGCGGTCGAAGTTGCTCTCGAAGCGGAGGGCTCTTTTGTGGCGTTGAATAATCGGGTGAGCCAGAGTGTTCCGCATCTGCACGTGCATATCGTGCCGCGCCGGAAGAAGGACGGTTTGAAAGGGTTTTTCTGGCCGCGCAATAAATATGAAGGCGAAGCGCAGATTGGGGAGGTACGGAAATCGATTCAGGCGGCAATTGCCGCGATACAAGAACACTTGTAGCAAAAAGTAAGCCTGTTTTATTAGGGAATTACGAGCGAGCGATTTCTTTTCGAGATTTTTCGACGTAGCAAAAAAATAAAACACACAAAAAGTTGCTCTAAAAATTCGAAGAGCGTATAACCCTCCCTGTCACGAGGGTCGCGGCCTTCGAGACCGACATAGGGATCGGCAACCGATGTGGTGACACACGGAAGAGGGAATCAGCAACGGTCTGTTGATTCTATTGACGCCCTGAGCCGAAGCCGAAAGGCTTTGCTAGAGGAGACTGAAAGGTCTTCTCAAGCCATTCGGATAAAAACGAGTGGCACCCTTTAGACAGGACCCGCTGAAGGGGGCGAATGGTTCGACGCAAGTTGAACTGACGTTGTCGGATCGTAACCGAAGGTGGAGGAAAAGCCACCAGAACAAAAACCTAACGGCACCGCGTTCGAAAGGATGCGAGAATTGCGAAAGCGGTTCGCGTGCTGACCGAGGACAGACTGACCGACAGTTGATCTTCGGGATACAAAACCGGCAGCCTAGTGTGTACATGCGAAGCTGCCATCCTTTTAAAAGCTTCGGCGATTATTAGGAAACGGATTGCGCTACTTTCGGCTTGCCGGAGGTAGCGTTTTCCGTTTTTGGCATCTGCCACGCAAAACGATTATCATAGGGCTCCACGACAATCATACTTTTTGACGCCGCGCAGCGCTCGCTGTCTCCCGTAGTCCTGCGCGCTTAATCTCGAAGGAGAAAGCTATGACTGAAGCGAGAATGCAGGAAACTCCCAAGTACGCACCTGGGACCTTTTGTTGGGTTGAACTGGGAACCACCGACAGCGAGTCTGCCAAGAAGTTTTACGCTGGCTTGTTTGGCTGGACCCCTGATGACCATCCAGTCGGACCGGGAATGGTCTACACGATGTTGAAGCTTGACGGCAAAGATGCTGGTGCACTCTACCAAATGGAGCCTGAAAAGATTGCGCAGGGTATTCCACCACATTGGTTGTCCTATGCATTGGTGACGAGCGCTGACGAGAGCGCAGCAAAAGCGAAGGAGCTCGGCGCCACTTTGCTGGCAGCGCCCTTCGACGTCATGACTGTGGGCCGCATGGCCGTGATTCAGGATCCAACCGGCGCGGTCTTCGCGCTCTGGCAGGCGGGAACGCACAAAGGCGCGGGCGTGGTAAACGTGGCAAATTCATTTTGCTGGAATGAACTCATGACCACCGACACCGCAAAGGACGGAGATTTTTACACCGGACTTTTCGGCTGGGGAAAAGATACCCAGAATTTTGGGCCGCTGGAATACACGATGTTTTCCAACGGCGAACGACCAGCCGGCGGGATGCTTAAGATAACTGCGGAGATGGGTCCGATTCCCCCGAACTGGCTGGTGTATTTTGCGGTGGAGGATTGCGATGCCAAGACCCAGAAGGCAACTGAGCTGGGCGGTAGCGTGATGAAACCGCCCGACGACATTCCAGGCATCGGTCGCTTTTCGATCCTGACGGATCCCCAGGGCGCTGCGTTTGCGCTGATCAAGCTGGAGAACCCTGAAGCGGCGGCCGAACGAAAAGCATAATTGGAAGTAATTTGATTTGAGAACTCGAGCGCGGGTGAGCGGGACCGTCCGCTCGCTGCGCTCGTCGTTCGATTAACCGAGTGGGCCATCCCCTAACATGAAATCACGTCTGGTTTGGCTTCTCTTGTGTCTCATCTGGGGCTCGACCTGGCTGTTCATAAAGCTTGGCCTCGACGACCTTCCGCCACTTACCTTCGCCGGAATCAGATTCGTAATTGCCGCAATCATTCTCTTCGCTCTCATTGCAGTGCGTCGGATACCCTTCCCGACCAGGGCTCGAGACTTAATGTTCCTGGCCGCTACCGGAATTTTGTCGTTCAGCCTCAACTACGGCCTGGTGTTTTGGGGAGAGCAATACATCTCTTCGGGTTTGGCAGCACTGTTACAGTCAACCCTGCCGGCGTTTGGGTTGATCATTGCTCATTACTATCTGCCTGGCGAACGGATGACGTTGCCAAGGATTGTCGGAGTCTTATTGGGAGTGGTGGGCGTGGGAGTGATCTTCTCCAACCAGTTGCAGGTTTCCGGCCCTAGAGCCTTGTGGGGCAGCGCGGCGCTGGTGCTCAGCGCGTTCTGTGCTGCTTATGCAAACGTGTTGGTGAAAACCTACGGCTTGAATTTGCAGCCATCCGTACTTGCGTCGGGTCAGATGCTCTTTGGCCTGATTCCCTTGCTGCTGATCGGAATTCCGCTTGAGGGCAATCCTTTGAACTTTCACTGGACTCCAATGGCGCTGATTTCACTCCTCTACCTCGCAATCGTAGGGACGGTGGTCGCCTTCCTTCTTTACTATTGGCTCATGCATAACATGGACGTGACCAAGACCATGTTGATTGCGCTGGTGACGCCGGTCGTCGCGGTTGTTCTGGGTATGATCGTACTAAAAGAGGAACTTAACTGGCGTACACTCGCGGGTGGGGCGATGATCATTTCGGGCATTGGTTTGATTGTACTGCGAAAGAGTAGGACTACTTCAGTGCCTTTGGGTTGATGACTACAACCCGGTAATCCTCAGAGGCCTTAGGCTTCCTTCGCGAGGGAACACCACCGAGATCGATCCTAATGTTTGGCTCAAGTGCTCTGAGCCATCCAACCAAGTCATTTGGAGTTACTAACGGGAAAAACATCGCTTCGCAAAATAACTCTTTGTATTCCACTCCCTCACGACTCCTATCAGCGGCCAAGACCGCCACGACTCTATTTCGAGCTCTTTCAGCGTATTGAGATTGTAGAGCTAAAGCTTTTCGCGATTTTGGCGGAGTGGGATCGAACATGAGAGCAGGCTGGCCCGTCTTTTGGATATGTGACTGATGTCGAAGATCGTCTTGAATCTTTGCGGCCCTGATTTCAGCCGCTTTGAAGACCTCGATTCCGCGATGATGTTTCGTAGCGTACACCAGAAAATATCGGACCGATTCCTTGTCTGGTTCCAGAATAACTGCCGCCGATACATACTTGAACCGACACAGTTCCTTTAGGCTCTGCGAGTATTCAAGTACGGCCTGTTCGGCCCGTTCCGCCTGAGGAGTGTTTCGCAGTTTCTCGATGACCCCGGGTCGGCCGAAGAGCCCCCGATAACTTTCAGCGCGATCTTCTTGGCCTAAGAAACGGTTAATATCCCTAACCATCAAGGTGACCAGTACTTCAGAACTACGTCCATGCAGGAAAGATTTGAGTTTGTCCATCGGAACCTGAGCCCAACCGGTTGGATCGAGAAGGACGAATTTGAATGGATCTTTGCCACCGCGTTTAGCAATCTGCTCAATAGCGGGGATCGTGTTGATAAATTCGCCGTGAAGCGCGTGTACTTCAAAATCTGAGGATGTTTCATCAGAAGCGAATTTCTTGAGTTCCGCATATGCGCCGTTGTTTTGTTCGACGAGAACGCATGTGACATGGAGGTCTCGTTCATGCACATCGCGCAAGCCCTTCTGAGTTCGCCGCAGCGTGTCAATGGCAATGGCGAACGATGAATCAGCATGTGCGGGATCTTTGAGTCTTCCAAGGTCCTGCAAACCCGTCAACGTAGGCTAGTGAATCCCACGTCCTACCAATTCTATAAGCTAACTCGGGTAGATAACCTTCGAGCAGACTATGCTTCACATATGCTGGCTCGCGACCGCCTTCATAGTATGAAAGGTCAGGTTTAGGCATGAATAAGAGGTGTGTGGGGCACCCCGTCCCAGGTGGTTCCTTCGAGAATGCGACCAGCAAGTTTCTTACTGAGCCGAACCATTTCAACCGGTCGCTCGTTGTTTAGCTCAAGTAATTGTGGCCTGGCAATTTCATTTGTGAGTTCGGCAGGCACCCAGTGTCCCCATTGCTTGAAATGAAATGGCACATTGAACTCCTGACACTGATGCAGCAGAGTCATTGCCCAGTCTGGGTGCATTGGACGTGAATTCCCACCGCTCTCACCGCCAGCTATGATCCAATCGATAGGGTGAAGCCCTCTCCTCTGGAACCATTTACGCAAGTTGAGTTGACCAAGCAATGGTTCGCAAGAGAGAAAGCGCACCGCGGCAGGATTCTTCAAAAGGAAAGGCAGTCGCTTCTCAGCTAATGTTTGGTTCTCGACGCTCGTACCCAACCAGACGTTTGTCGGCCAATCGTTTTTCCAAGGGACAAGTCTTTCGATGTTCTGCGGGCGCTTCGTCAGGAGAAGCCAATCAAGATTCGGCGTGGCCTCGATGAGTTGCCAGAGACGTGCGCGTTCAGCGTTTAGATCGGCGCGACGCTCAAAAACATCGGCCATGCTCGCGCAAAAGACTCTTTCACGATGACCGGAGAGCCCTGCTTCTTCATTCCACCGAAGAGGCTCTCGCCAATGCGCATCTCCGAAGAACCGGCGCGGCGCCTCCGTACCCCAAAGCTGGTGACCCATGCGCTTCGCCCATAGCTCGGCGTAGCAATTGTCACAGGCAGGCGAGACCTTCTTGCAACCCCACCAAGGGTTAAATGTGTGGTGAGTCCATTCAATATGAGAGTTCTTTGCCATTAGTGCGACATTGTAGCTTCGCGGGTCATGTGATAGCGAATAGTTTATCTCACTAGAGATTCTTCATTGATGCAAAATTCCCGGCAGGGTAGAGAGGTTATCAACCTGCGCCAGCAAGTAAGCCTCAACCGCCCGTCTGACAAAACTGATTTCATTTGCCGGATAGCAGTCTGGCAATTTTCGCAATTGCTCAACCTGGTCCGGCTTTAACCAAAATCCGCCGATCTCCGTACCAAACAGATTCGGTACCGCCAACTCCAGCGCTGTCCGGTGGACGGCACGCAGGTATTTTGCTGACTGCGATTCGATGTGGACGACGCAATCAGTCAGCGCAAACGCACAGAGGTTCACATCTGACACTTTGCTCTGTAGTTCAAAATCTTCTCGAATAGCCATTAGCACCTGGCTCCTCGGGCGAGACAGCTTCTGATATCAAATCTAAACTTTAAGATCTCAGGCGGAAGTTTGATAGTCGCGAATGAGTCCACGAACAACGCCCTGGATTTGAATGCGCTCCGGGGTCTTGATAAATATCGGTTTGAACTGTGGGTTTGCCGGCTCCAGGCGAATAAAGTCTGGCTCACGATAAAACTTCTTCACGGTTGCATAATTTCCATCTATCAGCGCCACCACCATCTGACCATTCTCAGCCGTCTGTTGAGACGACACGATGATGATGTCGTTGTCCTGAATGTTCTCTTCAATCATGGAATCGCCACGCACGCGGAGGGCGAACATGCGACCGCGGCCGATCATGCTTTTCGGAGCAGAGACGGTTTCATGAGTGAGCACCGCTTCTATTGGCTGGCCGGCAGCCACCAGTCCTAACAAAGGAACTTCAAATTCGTCTCCGCCACTTTCCTGCGTGTCGACTTTGACGAGCTCAATGCCGCGACTAACGTTGGGAATGCGTTTAATGAGTCCTTCGCGCTCGAGAGCCGACAAAATGCTATGCACGCTCGCCGATGAAGTCATCTGGAATTGCCCACCAATTTCGGCAATTGTGGGAGGCTGATTATTGGTTTCCAGGTAGCGGCAGATGAACTCATAGACCTGCCTTTGCCGTGCAGTTACGGGCATTTCAAAATCCTCCACGAAAATCTTGCTTCAAATACGGTCCGTATGCTATTTTCGCCATGTGCCGAAAATCAAGCGAATATTATCGAAGATGAGGTGCGGCGTCAAGAGAAAAGTAGGACAGGCATTCTTGCCTGTCACCGTTAATTAAGAGCCGGAGCCAGATGAAGAGAGACAGACTGGAAAGTCTGTCCTACAACATGAGAGCCATGTTTTCAAAAGCTGAAATTGAATCTGAGATTGCCTCGCGCTTCAGTTCTGCCTTTCAGCTACATGAAAAAAGGCCGGCGGAAGTAATCTCCACCGGCATTCCCCAAATCGATTCGTTTACCTTAGGCGGTCTCCCGCGCGGCGCGATTACGGAGATCTTCGGACCAGCATCTTCAGGTCGGACGAGCTTTATGTTTTCTGTCCTGGCACACGCAACCAGGCACGAAGAAGTTTGCGCATTGGTGGATACAAGCAATTCGTTCGATCCTAAGTCCGCAACCCGAGCGGAAATAAATTGCGAACGATTACTTTGGATCCGTTGCGCCAACAATCTCGAGCACGCATTTAAAGCTACCGATCTATTGTTGCAAGGGGGCGGCTTTGGGCTGGTGCTGCTTGATCTTGGAGACGTTCCGGCAAATTCTGCGAAGCGCATCATTTCATCCTGGTGGTATCGCTTCCGTCGCACTCTGGAACCCACGCCGACCGCGTTGGTTGTAATTGCGGAGGAGAGCTGCCTGCGATCGTGCGCGGCTTTGGCGTTGGAGTTAAGAGGAGAAGCATGTCTTTGGTCGTCCACTAGCGAAGGACCGGTGAGCGAAGTCTTTACTAAGAACAATACTCGCTCGCCGTCTTCCTCCCGCTCATTATCATCAATTCCCACCCCGGCAGCGGTTGATGTGCTTCGCCGCCCAGTGAATAAAAGTTCACTGCCTCACTCAACCTTACTGAATGGCCTGTCTTTTCAGGTGCAATGCCAGCGCCCGCTCTATCTAAACAGACGAGCGGGCGAGGTTCTGGTCAAAGCCAGCTAGTTATCTCGCCTTGACAATATTCGCTAATTTTCGCTAATCTTCGCCCACCGTTGTTTTTAATTCAAGAACTCTGAAAAGCGCGATGTTTGTCTGCATTCATGGTCAGCAACTCCCGGCGGAAGTGTCTTTATCTCTGGCGGAGTTTGCCTATACGTTCTCACCTTTGGTGGAGGAGACGGCGCGGGACACGGCGGTAATTGACGTCGAAGGGTGTGCATTGCGATTTGGGTCTCCTTATGAGCTAGCCAATGAGATTGCCAAACAGGCGAAAGCGAAAGGACCCGGGGGATTGGGTTGCGAAGTCAATGTGGCTCTGGCTGCAAACCCTGATGCCGCGATACACGCTGCGAAATACTTTAAGGGCATAACCTTCATATCTCCCGGAGAAGAGCTCAACGCCTTGGGAGAACTGCCAATCGAAAATCTAATAAGTCCAAAGTCCAATGTCCAAAGTCCAAAGTCTAAAAGCCAAGACCCAATGTCGCAGAGACAGACTTTGGACTTTGGACATTGGACTTTGGACGAGGTGCAGTTAAAAGAAATCCTTGAGACGCTCAAGCTCTGGGGCGTGCGTACCTTTAAAGAATTTGCCGAACTGCCGGTGGCGGGAGTTTCCGAGCGACTGGGTCAGGAAGGATTAAAGTTACGTGAGCTCGCGAGCGGAAAAACTAATCGTCACTTAAAACTCAGGCAAGCGGCGCCTGAATTCAAAAACGCAATTGAGCTCGAGTATCCGATTGCCGAACTAGAACCACTATCGTTCATCCTGGCGCGACTCCTCAACCAGATCTGCGCGAACCTGAATGCCTATGCGCTCGCCACGAATGCTTTACAGGTGGAGATGAAACTGGAGAACGGCGCTCGGCATGAAATCAAATTGAACCTGCCTTACCCGATGCGCGATCACAAAGTGTTTCTAAAACTTTTGCTGCTCAACACAGAAATGCATCCGCCGCCGGCAGCGGTTGCCCGAGTCTCGATAAATTGTGAACCGCTGAAGCCGCGGGTGTTGCAGACGGGGCTGTTTATTCCGCTGGCGCCGGAACCGGAGAAGTTGGAACTGATGCTGGCGCGACTCGCAAAACTAGTGGGAGCGGAGAATATCGGTTCGCCGGAGTTGCTCGATACGCATCGGCCGGACGCCTTTCGCGTGAAACGGTTTGAGTTGCAGGAGCGGAAGCGGAGGAAGAGAAAACAGCAATCAGCAATCAGCAGGCAGCAGTCAGCAAATCCGCAATCCGCAATCCGCAATCCGCAATCGATGTTGGGATTCAGAGTTTTTCGGCCACCGTTGCGGGCGCTGGTGCAGGCGGAAGGAGGATGTCCGCGAGAGATCAGTGCCTGGAATAAAAACAAAAGTGTCCATGGAAAAGTGGTGGGTGTGGCCGGTCCCTGGCGCACGTCGGGCGAGTGGTGGCGCACGGATACGTGGGCGCGGGATGAATGGGATGTGGCTATTCAATCCAGAGGTCAAGCCAGTGGGCAGTGGGCAGTGGGCAGTGGGCAGAAGGCAGACGCTTTGGAAAGCAAAGAAGTAGGTAGACACACACAAGTTCTTTATCGGATTTATCGTGAGTTGCGTAGTGGAACGTGGTTTGTGGAAGGGATTTATGACTGAAAGAAAGTGAGTGGTGGGCAGTAAAGAAAGTGAACAGTGAACAGTGGGCAGTGAGCAGTGGGCAGTGGGCAGGAAAGAAAGAGTAACCAAACCAAAACCCAGGCCGTAAGTGTTCAACCAAAATCCAAAAACTGAACACAGCCCCCCGCCCCCAGCCCCAAATTCAATTGTCACAGCCCACTAGTTA
>JANMQG010000049.1:0-8454 GCA_031370285.1 Chloracidobacterium sp.
AACGCCGAATTCCGCAAAACACGCACCCGTAACCAGACCAACGTAACCGGTGCCTATAACCGCAATATGCATTTAGGGGTTACCTTCAAAAACAAGGAAGGAGCTAATGAAGACGTGCAAAACCTTGCGGGTCAAGCGCAACGCATCGTCGCGTGACCCGCAAGGTTTCACATAGTTGACCGCGGCGCTCATAGGCGCGCGCCCGCAGTGTTTTTTGAGAGCAACTCGATGGCTTACTTCGTTGGGCTGATAACGTTTACCGTGCCACCGAAGTTAAGGTCGTTGTTGTGCAACGCTGCATATAAGATTCCGGCAACCGCACCGGCGCCCAGCAGCAGCAGGGCAGCCAACTCGCCGCCGCTCATCTTATCGTCATCGTCGCCTGGATCATTCTTCGGGTTCGGCGTTCCCGCCGTGGCGCTCTCACCCGCGGCAACCTGCTTCACGGCACTGCCAACGTGCAACTGCGCCACGCCGGAGTGAGTTGTTAAGTAAGTGACTCCCTTAACAACGTTAACTGTGAACGAAGTTGCCTGGCTTCCATCGACTACCACTAGACCATCTTTGGTCGTGAAGCTGACCGAAGTTCCAGCCAGGGTTGAGATACGAGCAGTGCCATTCTCGAGCAATCCCATGATGCTCTTATCTGTGAAGCTCAATTTCAAGTTGGAGGTAGGCGACAATTCAACCCGGCCCAACTTGCTAAGGTTCACAGTCGCAGTGCTCTTCTCTGCGGTTGCGATAACGCTGTCCGAAAAAACTGTACCGCCAGAAACCGCGGTCTCGCCGTTTACTGTAACCTGGCCGGCGATGGACAACTCGCCCGAAGGGGCCTTTGCTGCAGGCGACGCTAAACCTACCATCGAGTAAACACTCAAAATGGCAACTGCCACCAAGGCCGCTATAGGTTTGCGGCTCCAAATTTTGCTAATCATTAACTTTCCTCCCGTATTGTGAACAATTTCTTGATTGCGTGCCGCGACGGCCAAAATGTCTTGATAGGCGGGCGCACTCAATTCTCATCCGCCTTAACCAAATGCGATGTCCAAAAGCCTAAGTGCCGCCTGCAAAGCCTAAAACACGGGGCAGTTATTACATGAATGAAGGCACTCTGTCAACAGACTTTTGGCCAGATTTACCACGAAACTGTGCTTTTTTGCGTCGGTCGTGAATTTAGCACACGGGCGACTGGCAGTCCAGAGTTTTTTGGCCCCTTAACGCCTCATGAACTCCATGCTTAGCTGCGCCGCGAAAATCGTCAGACGTGGGAAACGGGGGCTGGTTCTGGCATCGTAGAATGTTCGAGTCGCAGGCACGCCGGGAATTAACCGCTCGGTTTAGGCAGCGCACTATCGGCCTTCATTCAGAACGCCCCAATCTAAGGCGCCGATACGCGGCGGGCCCGAGTAGTGATTCTCGCTCCTGACATGGGATTTGAGACGGCAGAACCAGCAACATTAGCAGGAGTTTGCTTGCCCTTTTGCAGTAACTCTGCCTGCTCGTAAGGATCAAGACGGGCAAAGACGTAGAAAAGGCCGCCGCTGCGAACGACGCCGAGGTATCTGAAGGTTGTCTGTACTACCTCACCAACTCTCAGTGTTTGAACGCGCGGAGGACGCTCAAATAGCAATCGGAGTTCATCTCCCGCAACGGCCTCGAGTTCTGGGAGATAGTCGTTGTCAGTCTCGCGGGCGATTTGAATCGCCATCTGCCGGAGGGCCCGGATGCGATTTGAATTTTGCCTATAATACGCCAGGCTTACTTCATGTCGACTGGCACGATCATCCACGACTTCCTGCTCGTTTCGCAGGTAACCAAGATAGGAACTAACAACGGGCCCAAACTCCTCGTCTTCCCTTACTGTCTGGGCGGAAGCCGCGAAACCTAAGCCCAGGATGGTTAGCGATCCGATAAGAGCCAACCGGATCAGTCGAGTGTCGAGCATTGGTTCGGGACCTCTACCCTGAAATGTAAATACTGAAAAATCTCTAAGAGGGGAATGCTCAGGATTGTACCAAACTTCGAGCTAATCTCCGTTGCGCCCTCGTTTCAGCAATGTTACATTGATCTTTAATTTCACGTAAGTCCGTTCCGGCACGAGGCTCCTCTTGGACAGCTCTTTCACGGAAAAAAAAGTTGCGCTGGGAATCAGCGGCGGTATCGCGGCATATAAGGCGGCCGAAGTCTTACGCGGGCTGCAGCGGGCAGGCTGCACTGTCAGAGTAGGCATGACCAAGCGAGCCTGCGAGTTCATACAGCCGCTGACATTTCGAGCGCTTTCGGGGTCCCACGTAATCGTCGACGACTACGCACCTGATAATCCCGATCCCATTGCCCACATCACCTTTTCACAAACTGTTGACCTATTCCTGATAGCTCCCGCTACGGCCAATATCATTGCCAAGCTCGCTAACGGAATCGCCGACGACTTCTTAACCTCGACTTATCTAGCCGCAACGGCCCCGGTCTTAATTGCGCCGGCAATGAACACTTCAATGTGGCATCATCCGGCCACTCAGCGGAACCTCCAGCAACTTCGCGCGGACGGTGTTTTTATTATTGAACCTGACGAGGGAGAGATGGCTTGCGGGACCGTTGGGCCAGGCCGGCTTAGCGAGCCAGAAAGAATCGTGGCGGCGGCGTTGGAGATTCTGCAGGATTCGGCCAAGGAGAGCGCACAAGATCTAGTAAGCGAACATGTGCTGATTACCGTTGGGGCAACACGCGAGGCACTAGACCCTGTTCGTTTCCTGTCAAACAATTCTTCGGGCCGCATGGGATTTGCCATAGCGGAAGCCGCAAAGAAACGCGGTGCCCGCGTCACGGTTATCGCTGGAGCCACGACTGCGACTCCGCCGCGCAGCGTCGAGCTTATTCGCGTTAACTCGGCTGACGAAATGCACGCAGCCGTCATCAATGAGCTTTCAAATACATCTATCTTCATAGGCGCCGCGGCTGTGGCAGATTATCGACCGGTCAAACGTTCGCCGGGAAAGATCAAGAAGACTGAGTCTTCACTGTCGTTAGAACTCGAGCGTACGCCAGACATACTCCGCGAAGTAGCCAACTCAAAACAGGAAGGACTCCTGGTCATCGGATTTGCCGCGGAGACTGAGAACTTAATGGCGAACGCGCGCGCGAAGTTGAACACAAAGAATCTCGATGCGATTGTCGCAAACGATGTCACTCAAGCCGGCCTCGGGTTCGACACTGCGACCAATGAAGTAGCAATCATCAGCCGCGACCGAAAGGCGCCGATTCATGTGCCGCTGATGGCGAAGACAAGTGTCGCAGATATCATTCTGGACGAAGTTGTTCGGCTGCGCGCGCGCGTCAAGCCGGCTACATCACTGCGGTCGGTTATGCAGGGCCCGAGAAAAGCTTAAGTCCAAGGTCCGTGTCCTCAGTCATCAATGAACTGAACCCTAATGCAAACTGAAGCCGAAATCGCCGAGTTTCTCGCGCTGGTGAAAGATGCGCGGGAGCAAGTGGCCTACTTCAAGGAGCTCGGTGTTGAGGGCACGGAGAAGGCGTCTCCAGCCATATCGGCGAAAACAGCGTTTACTCCAGAAACAGAACGACATCCGGGACGATACGCCGCTACGACCGTCCACCATCAAGTTGCCGCCACCTCACCGCAAGAAGCTCTTGCTGCAACTGTCCCCAAGGTTCCCACTAAACAAAGCGCCCCTTCCCAGCCGTCAGACACGCTATTTGGAGACTTGAGCGCTCCGCCCATTAGAATCCAAAAGTCTTCGGAGACCTTTGAAGAGATTTGGAACGACATTGGAGACTGCACGCGCTGCCCGCTTTATCAGGGACGGACAAACATTGTCCATACCGACGGCAATCGAAAGGCGCGGCTGATGTTTGTCGGTGAGGCGCCCGGCGCAGATGAAGACGCTCAGGCACGTCCGTTTGTGGGACGCGCCGGACAACTGCTAACGAAAATTATCGAGGCGATCGGGCTCAAGCGCGAGGAAGTATTGATTGGCAACGTCAACCGTTGCCGCCCGCCCGCCAATCGACCGCCAACGCCGGAAGAGGCGTCCATGTGCAAGCCCTTCCTGCTTCGCGAAATCGCAGCCGTTCAACCTGAAGTTATCGTCGTACTCGGAAACACCGCGATGAGAAATCTTCTCGATCTCAAGCAAGGGATAACCAAAGTGCGTGGCCAGTTTCAGAACTATCAAGGTGTCAAGGTGATGCCCACTTTCCACCCGGCCTACTTACTGCGAGACCCGTCCAAAAAGAAAGAGACGTGGGAAGATCTTAAAAAGGTACGAGACTACCTCGACAGTACAAGAAAACAGGAAAGCTAAAACGCCGACGCTTCCCCCTTCCGACTTTTGCAATTCCAACTTTCGCGCTACCTTCTCACCCGTGGAACACGCTTCCGAATCTTCCCGCAAAGATTCGCCAAACACGAACCAGATAAGTCCTATTGAGCCGACTAACGCGGCCGGACCGCAGTATGCCGAGGTGGCGGTTCCGGTCCACGTGTCGTCGACATTTATTTATCGGCTCCCACTTTCCATGCGTTACGCTGCCCAAACCGGCTCACGCATCGTCGTTCCGCTTGGCCGAAAGTTTGTTACGGGATACATCGTCGCTCTACTTGAAAACCTGCGAGCCGGCACCAGCCTCCAGGAATCAGACATTAAGGAAGCAAAAGAGATTCTCGATGTTATCCCTCTGGTGACGCCAGAACTTCTGCAACTCACGCGCTGGGTTGCTGAGTATTACCTGGCCCCGTGGGGAGAAGTGATCAAGGCAGCGCTGCCTCCCGGTATCAGTCCCACAATCGACCAGTTTCTTTCGCTCACTGAAAATGGTCGCGCCGAACTGAGCAACTGGTCTTCTGACGACAAGCTCAACAGCAAACTGCGGCTGCTTCAGTTAATTGGCAAGTCAGAAGAGACTGATCTGGCGGCGGTTGCAGATCGTCTGCCGAGCGCGCAAGCGACCAGGCTGGCGCGGGAACTCGAACAAGACGGTCTCCTGGAAATCAGACAGCGTGCCGCTAGCGACTTTGTCAAAGCAAAATATCAGCGTCGCGTTCGTCTAGTCGCGGCCAACGAAAAGTCAGTTGGAAGGGAGGGACGTAAGTTAACGGAGACTCAGTTACGAGTTATCGAGGCTCTTAAAGATCAGGACTCGCTTGCTCTTTCCGAGTTACTTACGAGGGCGAAGGCCAGCTCTTCCTCAGTCAGCACGCTGCAGAAGAGAAACCTTGTAGAGGTGTTCGAAGCCAGGCTGCGACGCGATCCGCTCGGCGACGCCACGTTTGAACAGCACGAAGACTACGAGTTGACTGAGGACCAGTTGAAAGTACTCGCAGAACTCGACCAGCCCTTGCGCGCGCGCGCGTATGCAGCCTTCCTGCTGCACGGCGTAACGGGAAGCGGCAAGACAGAAGTCTACATTCGCGCAATGCGCGTAGCTTTGAATCTTGGCCGATCGGCCCTGATGTTGGTTCCGGAGATTGCGCTGACTCCGGTTTTCTCGCGCCGTTTGCGCCTGCATTTCGGAGATCGCGTGGCGATTTTTCATTCGTCGTTGTCACGTGGCGAACGTTTTGACGAGTGGACTAGAGTCAGAAACGGTGAGGCGCGTATTGTAATTGGGACACGATCGGCGGTCTTCGCACCAATAAAGGATCTGGGGTTGGTTATTGTTGACGAAGAGCACGAGTCGACCTATCGACAACAGGATTCGCCGCACTACAACGGACGCGACACTGCGATCGTGCGCGCCCAAAAGGAGTCAGCCGTTGTCATTCTGGGATCGGCGACGCCGTCGCTCGAATCGTTTCACAATGCCCAAACCGGCAAGTATCAATACCTGCAAATGCCTAACCGTCTGGGCAACCGGCCGCTGGCGGTGGCGGAAATCATCGACATGCGTGACGTGTTTGCCCGGCACCGGAAGCCGAAGGTCTTTTCCGATGAACTGCTGGCCGCGATCACGGAGGCACACCAGAAGCAGGAGCAGTCGATCATTTTACTGAATCGTCGCGGCTACTCGAGCTTTGTGCTCTGCCGGTCGTGTGGCGAAAGTGTTCAGTGCCCTAACTGTGATGTAACGTTGACCTATCACCGCAGTGAAAGGGTGATCATCTGTCATTACTGCAACCACCGCGAGGCTGCTCCGCAGAAGTGTCCGAACTGCCAGGGGAAATACATCTACTATGTCGGCGAAGGCACGCAGCAGATCGAAGAACAACTAAAGAAATTCTTTCCCCAGCTTCGGATCGCCCGCATCGATCGGGACACCGCTTCACGCCGCGGCGACTTTGAAAGATCGCTTAGCGACTTCAGCGAGGGCAAGATCGACATGTTGGTGGGTACACAAATACTGGCGAAGGGACACGACTTTCCCAACGTTACGCTGGTCGGTGTAGTTTCGGTTGATGCCGGCATGGCGCTGCCGGATTTCCGCGCCGCCGAAAGAACGTTCCAATTGTTAACACAAGTTGCCGGTCGCGCCGGTCGCGGTGATCGCGCAGGCAAAGTTTTGATCCAGACGTATCATCCGTATCACTATGCCCTCCGGCACGCGAGAGCCCAGGACTACGCGGGCTTTTACGGGGAGGAAATTCGTCATCGGGAAAATCACACTTATCCGCCTTTCGTCGCGCTGGCGTCGTTGCTGGTTCATGGCGCTGACCTGGCGCGAGTGCGGTTGGAAGCAGTTGAACTACGCAAGGAATTAGATCGCGCCAATACTGAGCGCACTGCCCGCATTCTTGGCCCGGCGCCGGCGCCGCTCGGGAGATTGAAAGGCGAATATCGCGTCCAGATAATAATCAAGTGTCGCAACCGGCGCGAGCTGCGCAGAATAATCGACGACGCGCTCAAGGCACTCAGCAAACAAAAATTTAACCTGCGGTCGATAAACGTCGAGATCGATCCGGTGTCGATTATGTAGCAACAACTGTGTTTGAGGAGTAGTAGGTTTGGTTGTTAGGGGCAGCTCTCTACTGGGACCGCAAGCGTCTCGCCCGCAACGCGCCGCAGGCGCGCAGTTCTTAGAAGGTTGCTTTCTCCAACTTATTTTCGCGCTTCGCGCTCATTGCGGGCGAGACGCCCGCGGTCCCAGCAATCAGTTGGCGGTTTATCCGCGGATTTCAAACTAAACCACTACTTTGCTTGAGGCGCAAGCTGACGGCTTTAGCCAAAGATGCGCTAAACTTCCGCTATGAAACTTTCTGAACTCGCAGCCTTGACCGCTGCCCGCGTTGATGAGACCTTCGCCGATATCGAGACCGATATTGAGATTAGGGGCGCCGCAGGGCTTGATGACGCGAGGGCCGGCGACGTCTCCTTTCTCGCAAATCCGCGTTACACGCCGCGAGTAAACACTACCCAGGCGTCGGCAATCTATCTGTCGGAAGATGCGGCAATCGACAGAGAGATCCCGGTCCTGCGCGCCAAGAATCCTTACCTGGCATACACGCGAGCGCTTCGTCTATTTCATCCTGCCCTTCAGTTTGCCGCCTTCGTTCACGAGTCTGCAGTAATCGATCCCTCGGCTGAAGTTGCCGAGAATGTTTGGCTTGGAGCGGGCGTCGTAATAGGCCCGTCAGCCCGAATCGCTGCCGGCGTGCGCCTTTATCCAAACGTTACCGTCTACGAGGAGGTCACGATTGGCAAAGACTCAACCATTCATTCCGGTACAGTCATTCGCGAACGCTCACAAATCGGCGAACGCGTCGTTATCCACAACAACGTGGTTGTCGGTTGCGACGGGTTTGGTTATGCCAAAGACGAACGGAAGAGTTGGTTGAAGATTCCGCAGACGGGCCGCGTGGTGATCGAAGACGACGTCGAGATTGGCGCCGGCACGACAATAGATCGCGCGTCAGTCGGTGAGTCTCGAATTAGGCGTGGAACAAAAATAGATAACCTGGTGCAGATAGGCCACTCCTGCACTATCGGCGAAGACACTTTGCTTTGCGCTCAGGTGGGGCTCGCTGGAAGCTCGCATATCGGCAGCCGCGTGATATTGGCCGGGCAGGCTGGTGTTGCCGGCCACCTGACGATTGGAGACGATGTCGTCTTAACTGCCAAGAGCGCCACCAGTCACGACGTGCCTGCGGGAAAAGTCATTTCCGGCATACCGGCCTTCGACAATCGCGATTGGTTGAGATCGACGGCGGCGTTTCGACGATTGGGCGAGATGCAGCGAAGACTTAGGGAGTTGGAGAAGAAGCTAGCAGAACTTGAACAAACGGGACAAAAGGAATAGTTCTCGGTGGCGACAACTGCTATCGCTCCGTTAGATCGCGGTAGGACTGCCAGTTACCCGACCGCCCCCGCACAGACCCCGGCGTGCGGTTTTCCCGCACCGGGTTCTTCGTGAATACTCGCTTCCGCATGAAGGCTCAACGGCGCGAAGCTACCAAACAGGATGTCGGGCGCCCGATGATTCGCGGTCGTGCCAGTTGAAAGT
>JANMQG010000069.1:0-61997 GCA_031370285.1 Chloracidobacterium sp.
GGCTCGATCACCGCACTGCAGTGCGGCGCTAATGAGACTTTAACGACCCACCAGCCGGAACGCGGTGTACTGGACAAGCTACGCATCCTGCGTAAAATGCTTCCTCAGGGAGTGATTACAATTGAGCACCGCCGAACCTGCTTGTTACAGCACGCCTGAAGAATCCGGCTTGCGAGTCGAAACTATTTCTTTCGATCGCATCCCTCATCAATCGCGTCTCTTTCTTGACTACCTACGTGATCCGATCGCGCTCGGCGAGTTTTATCCTGCGGCAGTACGCTTTCATCACGAATTGCCGGCCCGTGCTGCAGAAGTTCTGGCCGCGCATCAGACCGATCGCAACGCGCTGTGCGATGCTTTGCAAGACATGAATGCGGCGTGGGGCGCGGGCGAAGAGACGCTAAAGAACATTCAACTGTTGCGCGAAGCCGACTGCCTGGCGGTGGTCTCGGGTCAGCAGGCTGGTTTGTTTTCCGGTCCGCTCTACACGATCTATAAGGCGCTGTCGGCGGTGAAACTCGCCGGCTGCCTGACGCAGCGTAAGACAAAGGCGGTGCCTGTTTTCTGGATCGCCACTGAAGATCACGATTTTCCCGAAGTGGCCAAGGCAGAGTTTATTGGTCGTGACTGCAAGCTGGCCCAGGTCGAAGCCTCTTCAGATTTGCACCAGGATGGTCAGCCGGTCGGCCGTGTGGTCGTCGACAGTTCCATCGATACCGTTCTCACTCAACTGCTCGATCTGCTTCCCAGCTCTGAGTTCACCCCAGATCTTGAAACCGTGTTGCGAGATGCGTGGCGTCCCGGGCGCTCGTATGGTGAAGCGTTTGCGCGGATGATGACTTCGCTGTTGGGCAGTCGTGGCCTGGTGCTGCTCGATCCGCTCGACCCCAGGTTGAAAGCTTTGGCGGCGCCACTCTATGCGAAAGCGGCCTTGCGTGCACATGACATTGCTACCGCCATTGAAGTGCGTAGTCGAAAACTTGTGGAGGCGGGTTACCACGCGCAAGTTACCGCGTCGGAGAATTCTTTTCCGCTCTTTCTCCACGATGACAATGGAGCGCGGCACGCGCTGACTCGTTCCAATGATGGGAAGTACACGACCAAGCAGACCGACAAGTCGTACTCGGCTGAGGAACTTTCAAACCTGGCGCTGGCGCAGCCCGAAAAATTTAGTCCGAATGTTACTTTGCGCGCCGTGGTTCAGGATTATCTCCTGCCGACGATTGCTTATTACGGTGGCGCCGCCGAGATTGCTTACTTTGCTCAGACGGGCGAAGTTTACCGTTTGCTCGAAAGGCCGACTACGCCAATCCTGCCGCGTTCGAGCTTGACGATGATTGAACGACATACGGGCCGCGTATTGGAGAGATACGGACTGGGACTCGCGGATTTGTTTGCTGGGCCGGAGAATGTTTTGAAGCGCGTGGTTGAGGAACACCTCGGCGCGGAAACCGCTAAGTCGTTTGCCAGGACAGAAGGCACGGTCAACACTGAGCTTGATGAGCTGCGCGAACAATTGCGTAGCGTCGATCCGACCTTAGCTGACGCGCTAGAAACCGGTCGCCGCAAAATCAATCACCAGCTTGAAGGTTTGCGCACGCGCTTCCATCGCGCGCAGATGGCTCGAGATGAGGCGGCCCAACGGCAGTTGCAGCGTGCGTTTGATCAACTGTTCCCACACAAAGAGCTGCAGGAGCGGCACGTCAACATCACCTCGCTGCTGGCGCGCCACGGTCTTTACGTGGTCGATTGGATCTACAACGCGATCAATATTGGATCGGATGAGCATCAGATAGTTTACTTGTAGGAAGATGCTAGATGCTAGATGCTGGATACTAGATGGCACAGACTAATGCTTCCGCTAAAGCGCCTATTAGAAGTCACCGAGATTTGATCGTGTGGCAGAAGTCTATGGATCTGGTTGTAAACGTTTATCGAGCTACCGAGAATTTTCCGAAAGCTGAAGTCTACGGATTGACAAGCCAAATCCGCCGGGCTGTGACTTCGATTCCAGCGAATATCGCTGAGGGTCAAGGCCGGAGATTAACGAAAGAATTCCTTTACTTTCTTGCTAACGCCAGAGGCTCACTTTGGGAGCTTGATACGCTTCTGGAGCCGGCGGCGCGACTCGGCTTTCTAAGCTCTGAGGTCCATGAAGAATTGCGATCCCAATTGGACGAGGTGGGTCGAATGCTGAATGGCCTTATGCGCTCTGTGAGCAATTCAGCAAACGTCTAGACTCCGTAATCTAGCATCTAGCATCTGACATCTAGTATCTGCCTTTCTCATGTCTAAGATCAGAGTCCTCCCAGATCACGTTGCCAACCAGATCGCTGCCGGCGAGGTTGTCGAGCGCCCCGCGTCGGTGGCTAAAGAGTTGGTCGAGAATGCGATTGACGCCGGCGCCAGGCGAATCGTGATCGAGTTGGAATCCGGTGGACGCCGGCTCTTGAAAGTTTCCGATGATGGCGACGGCATGGTTCGCGACGATGCAGTGCTTGCCTTCGAGCGTCATGCGACTTCCAAGATCGCCAAGTCAGAAGACCTCAGCAACATCGCGACGCTTGGATTTCGCGGCGAAGCGCTGGCCTCAATCGCTTCCGTTGCGCGGGTCGAACTCACCACTAAAACTGAAGACGCCCCAGGCGCGACGCGTGTCTTGATCGAAGGCGGCAAGATGCGCGACGTGAAAGATGCAGCGCACCCGCGCGGCACAACCATCGCTGTCCGCGACCTTTTCTTCAATGTGCCTGCACGTCGAAAATTCCTGAGATCGGAGGCCACGGAAAGTTTCCATCTGACAAATCTCGTAACGCACTACGCGCTGGCTCATCCGGAGATCGCCTTCACGTTGACGAACAATGGCCGCGAGGTGTTGCGCGTGGCCCCCGCCAACGATCTTCGCGAACGGGCGTATCAGGTTTTTGGCGCGGAGTTTCTCGACAACCTGCTGGAAGTTGGTGGTGGGCACGGGAGGATTGCGCGCGTAAGCGGCTTTGTTTCCGCGCCACGAGATCGACGCACCTCGCGCGATGCCCAATACCTGTTTGTGAACGGGAGGTTCGTTAGAGACCGGCTAATTGCTCGCGCGCTTTCGGAAGGGTACCGGGCGGTGTTGCCGCACGGAGTTTACCCGGCCGCGCTTTTGTTCATCGACATACCGCTCGAAGAAGTAGACGTCAACGTGCATCCGGCGAAAACCGAGGTACGGTTCCGGCGTGCGGCAGCGGTGGCTGATGCGGTGCGTGAAGCTGTGCGTGGGGCGCTGGCCAGCGCCGGCTACGTTCGCGCTGATCTGAAAGAACAGACGGCGATAACTCAGACAGTCGACCAAGCCGGCGATCGGTCGGAATCGGGTTATTCAGCTAATGCAATGTCGGCAGCAGCGAGCGATGCCGCGAGTGGAGCGAGTGGACAATCGCCCAAGGGTGTCACGGGTTTGGGTAATTTCGAACAACACGCAAGCGAGGAGCCGGCGAGCCAGCCACGAATCGACTTTTCTTCTTTGCCGATCGAGGATGAAGAAGATTTAGGAGTCCAAAGTCCAACGTCCAATGTCCAAATTCAACGGAATACTGGGACCGCGGGCGTCCCGCCCACCACCCGGGGCAGTAGCCCGACCGTTAGGGAGGGCTCAGGTGTCCAAAGTCCAACGTCCAATGTTCAAAGTCAACTGACTACTGATGGCACCGCGGGCGTCCCGCCCGCAGATCGCGGCTCAGGTCTTGCACCATTGCCACCATTGAACTCCGCAGAGAAGTTCGCACGCGAAGTCTCGGTCGAGTCACTGTCGAACGACATCCGTCCGCTGGGTCAACTCGACGAGAGCTTCATCATCGCCACCGACAACGAGGGCTTACTGCTCATCGATCAGCACGTTGCCCACGAGCGCATTTTGTTTGATAAGTATCGCGCGCTTGAGTCGGCCCGGCTTGCCGAGTCGCAGCAGCTCTTAATCCCGGAGACTTTTGACCTGACCCCCGCGCAAGCTGCTGTCTTCGATGTGCTCGCGGAGGAATTGGAAAGCTACGGGTTTGAACTAATGCGCCTGTCTGGTCGCACGGTTGCCATAAAAGCCACGCCCGCCGATCTGCCCGCCGGCGAAGCGCGCAACATGCTCGCCGAACTTCTCGATACCGTTGATGCGGAGAAGAAGGGAAGCGCGCGCGAGACCTTGCGCGACGACATCGCCGCCTCGCTCGCCTGTCACGCCGCCATCAAAGTGAACATGCCGCTCTCGCCGGAGAAGATGCGCTGGCTAATTGATCGATTGCTAAAGACATCTTCGCCGACAACCTGTCCACATGGGCGGCCAGTGATCCTTCGTCTCGCCACTCGCGATATTCTTAAAAGCTTCCACCGAATCTAGCGGTGCGGAAAAGGTGAAATTCGGGAATAGGGGAAGAGGAGAAAGGGAGAGGCGATGAGTGAAGGGAAAAAGTAGACGGTGAACGGGTTTTGACTACCCGTTCCCCGCTTTTCCTTGTTCCCTATTCCCCATTGCACTTATGAACATCAGAATTTCACCGTTATCGCTTGGCGGCTTGTTTCCTAGACCGAGAAAAGTAGTTGGCTGCGTGATCGCGCTGTGCTGGCTGTTCTTATTGGCGTGCTGGTGATTGGTGCGGCGCTGTTCTTCAGCTTCCAACGTCATCAACGACCGGCCAGGTTGACTGGCGAAGCCCCGGCGCAAATTATCGACGTCCGGGTCACCAGCAACAAACGTGGAAACTCCTCGGGCAATTATTCGACACGCATCACCTACACGTTTCAGGCAAACGGTCGTCCAATAGAAGCCGAATGGACTAAAAGCGGCGACGTTGGCGATGACTATGAGGCTGGCAGGCGAGCCAAGGTTTGTTACGACCCAACTAATCCAGACGACAACGAGATATTTCCGCTTAGCTATCGCTGCGGACAGTAATGCAAGTCACAAGTCTGCCAGGGCTTTCATTACCAAGTTGAGATTGGAGAAGTCAAGCACGAAGGCGTCGGGATTACACGCGCGTATTTCTTCGGTGCTGTAGAGACGGCCGGTGCCGACGACAAATGCGCGAGCGCCGAAATGCCGGGCACAGTCGATGTCGTTAGGCGTGTCGCCGATGACAATGAATTGTTCGGGCGCGAGATCGAGTTGCAGGTGTTCCTGGATGCGTTCATACGCGAGCGCGGGTAAGTCGCGGCGATCGTGCGACTCGTCGCCAAACGCGCCGGGCAAGTCAAAGAATTCCGAGAGACCAACCAACTCCATCTTCAAATATGCGGCTTGCTCGATGTTGCCGGTTAACAATGCCGAACGATAGCGAGGATGAGCCGCGACCGCCTGTAGCGTTTCACGCACGCCGGGTAAGACTTCAAAAAACTGCTCACCGTTTCCGGTCGCTTTGCGCATCGCCGCCATGTAACTCTCGCGCAGATGATCGATGCGCGCAAGGATGTGTTCGTTGGTGAAACCTTCGTCACGCAACGCCTCGCCGATGATTTGCAGGTCAGTCATTCCGGAAACTCTCATCTCCGGCAAACGACCCGCTGTACCAAAGACTTCTTCCAGCATCGGAACGGTGTAGTCTTTGAACGCGCCCAGGCGCTCGGAGCGGATTAATGTGCCGTCAATGTCCCAAAGGAGGATGCGAAGCTGAGCGGGTGGAATCGAAAGGTGCGACAATGGGAAAACTGGCATTAGAGAAACATCGGGGGTTTGTTAAGCCGGCTTCCCGGCCTTGGACGATTTCGGAATCGCGCTAATCAGAGCGCGCAGAGCAGTGTTGACAGACTCAGGAGTGGTAAATACCTCAGAGACGTCCTTGTCGAGCATTACTACTAACTGTTGCCGGTCAATTCGTCCGGCGAAGCGATTAGGACGTGCCTGCTTGTAGTCGAATTTGTATTCAGCTTGCATGTCGTCTACATTCTCCCGGCGCTGTTTACTTGCGGTGGATATTTTCTTCATAGGCGGATTCAGTATTGCTGCGCGTCCCATTCAAATCCTACACTCATTAACAAGCACGCTCAACTTTCGCTTAGCAGGTTGCTGAAAAAGATAGTAGAGCCGGTTAAGCAACGAAAGCGATCCACTAAATCACACGAAATAACTCGAACTAGGAGTTTGCTTAGTGTTGTTTAGTGTGGTTTTCGTGGATCGTAGTCCAGTTTTTCAGCAGCCTGTTAGGCTCACTCAATCACCGCCAGCACGTCGCCGGCGCTTACCGTCGCGCCTTCTTCCGCGTTTATGGATACAACTACGCCGGCTTTTGGCGCTTTCATTTCATTCTGCATCTTCATTGCTTCTACGACGATGACACCTGCGCCGGCTGCGACATTAGCACCCGCTTTTACCAGGACTCGCACGATCTTACCGGGCATGGGTGAAACAATCTCAGCCGCGCCGGTGTGGTGAGCGGCGGAGCTTTGCCCGCTGCGAAGACGCTTCGGGTCGATTATGGCCACGTTGTAGTTGCGTCCGCGCAGCACTATTTCAAATGATTCGCCGGCTGAGGGGTCGCGCTTCTGCTCGACTCTGCATTTGTAGACGTCGGCTCCGCTTATTAACAGATACTCACCGCGCGACAGCTCGCGCACTTCGACATCGTAATGACGACCGTCGACTTCGACGATAGCAGCGCCGCTCGCGAGATCGAGAGAGACTTCATGATCGGCATCTGATAACCGGGCCTTAAGTTTCATGACGAAATGAGGTGGTAATGAAATCACCCCTGGCTACTTTCTAAACTTCTTTTTCCGAACGCTCATCGATTTTCTGCCGTCAACCAACGCCACCCGTCCTGACATCTTCCAACGATTCTCACGATCGCCCGTCACTTGCTGTCCTGCCGATGCTTCTTTCCGCAACGTGGCGTAATGAATCGCGGCCGCGATCACAGCCATATCCTCTTGTTGCTGATCATGCTCAACTGCTCCAGCAGTGCGGTTCGCCTCGCGACGTTCGTTGAAACGAGCGATGAAGCCGGTATCCAGGCGCCCCGACTTGAATTCTTCATCGCGAACAATCTCGCGGAAGAAGGGAAGAGTTGTCTTGATGCCGCCGACTTCATACTCGTCGAGCGCGCGCCGCAAGCGATCGAGACTTTCGTTTCTGGTGCGCCCCCAGGCCGCAAGTTTTGAAATCAGCGGATCGTAATAAATTGAAACTTCGGAGTTTAGTTCGACGCCGCTGTCGTCGCGGATGCCGGGTCCAAACGGTACTTGCAAATAGCTAATCCTTCCCGGAGAGGGGAAGAAATTGTTTTCCGGATCTTCCGCGTAGACGCGACACTCGATGGCGTGACCGTGCCAGCGAATGTCTTCCTGATTAATAGTAAGCGGCGCGCCGGCGGCGACCGTGATCTGCTCACGAACGAGATCGATTCCGGTTACGAGTTCGGTGACCGGGTGCTCAACCTGGAGGCGCGTGTTCATCTCTAAAAAATAGAAGTCGCGCGTCTCATCCGCGACCAGAAACTCAACTGTCCCCGCACCAACATAGTCGACAGCGCGCGTCAGCTTAACAGCCGCTGCGCCCATTGCTTCACGAAGTTCCGCATCGTTAATTGGTGACGGACACTCCTCAATCACCTTTTGATGGCGACGCTGAATCGAGCACTCTCGTTCGCCGAGGTGCACGACGTTGCCGTGGCTATCGGCGAAGACCTGTATCTCAATGTGCCGTGGCCGGGCGACTGCCTTTTCAAGATAGATAGAGGAATCGCCAAAGGCCGACGCCGCTTCAGATTTGGCGCTCTCAAATGCCGAGCGCAACTCTGCGAACGAGGCGACCAGTCGCATGCCTTTCCCGCCGCCGCCGGCGGAAGCCTTGAGCATCACCGGATAGCCAAACTGTTCGGCCCGCTCCTTCGCCTCTTCAAGGGAATTCAAAGGTTCAACTGTGCCCCGAACGATTGCGACGCCGGCTGCAACTGCCGCACGTCGCGCGCTGGTCTTCGAACCCATAACCTCCATGGCGTCCGCACTCGGGCCGATGAACTTGAGGCCAGCTTGCGTTACCGCGCGCGCGAAATCTGGGTTTTCGGCGAGGAAGCCATAGCCGGGATGAATCGCTTCTGAGTTCGTTGCTTTCGCGGCAGCGATGATGGCGGAGATTCGCAGATAACTCTCGAGCGAGGGCGCCGGGCCGATGCACACCGCTTCGTCGCAAAGACCGACGTGAACCGACGCGGCATCGGCCTCCGAATAAACGGCTACTGGTGAGATACCAAGGTCGCGACAGGCGCGAATTATTCGCACCGCAATCTCGCCTCGGTTAGCAATCAGGATTTTCTTGAACATGAATCGTTAATGCCAAGTGATGAGTAAGGAGTGATGAGTAATGAGTCAAAACAGTACCGATTCTCGTTTACCCATCACTCATTACTCATCACTCATTACTTAGGATTAATAAACAACAACGCCCTGCAGAGTATACAGGGCGTCGTTCTATGCAGAAACTAACGTTAGTCCGTATTAGGGTTGTCGGGTTCGCGTCGCGGACGTCGTGCTCACGCCACGGTGCGGAGTCTCCGATGCTTTATCTATCACCCCGTCGCGGACTATCAGATCATCTTCGGTGCCCATGATTTTGTCTGGGCCCGGTAAGGGAAGTTCATAGTTTGTGAACGACAGTCGTTCACCGAGCGAATCATCCGCCGTGCTCAGTGACGCATTTCGAATAACCGCGCCCCTCAATTGGGGCTGCTTGTTTGGCACTGCCGCCAGTTCGGCGGTGGGCTTGTAGTTGGACGTATCAAGATTCTTCAATGCTTCGGCGATTGAGCCATCTGCATCAGGCAGCCGCTTAAGAAGGTCCTTCGGCTCGCCGGGGAGAGAGCCGACCAGTTGCCGATATTCGTCGAACGCGCGATCAATCCTGTGAATATATGGGTAGTCTCTTGCTTCGATGCCCCATTGCCGGTGGCGTAAACGTTCCGGCACCGTGATCCCAATCAGAATCAATACCAGCAGCGGAACTGCGGCTGAAGCGAAGTAGCCGTTGCGCGCGTAGCGCAGGCCGCAAAAACTAGTTGGTGACTGCCGGATCGAACGATAGATTCTGCGACTGCCGAAAACAACCAGGGCCGTGAGCGGGATCGCTAACCACTTAAGACGCCAGGCGGCCGTTTCAGCTGCGGCGAGCCACGACAAGAAATCAAGGGGAACTATCGAAGAGAGCGCTAACGTAGACGTCGCAGCTCGTGATGAGCTCTGTACTAAAGCGATGATTGTTTGGCTCAAGAACACAAGGACCGTCAATGCGCCGGTAACAGCCAGCAGCAGGGAGCGTCCGTAAGATGGTAGTTCGTGTTCGGGTCGTGGCAGGGGTTCGCCCACAGAATGCGCGCCGCAAGACAGGCAGGCCTCAGTTGAAACACCACTCCCGGAGTTGGCAGAATTGAAACCACAGCAGGGGCATATCGTCACGTTGTTTTTAACCTCAGATACTGGAAGCAGTCCTCAATCAAATGTCGTCGGGCTGGGCCTCACCGGCTTTATGTATCAATGTCCGACGCTCAAGGGCTGTTCGGCTCGCCTTTCAGGCCCGTTGTTTGATGCAGGAATAGCAGGTTTTGTCTCTTCCTGTCCCGACTCGGTCTTTAGTTTGGTTAACTCATACCAGGTGTGATACATGCGATGCGCAAAGGTCCAATAAGAACCCACTGCAAGTACCCACAGGACTGCCGGCATTCGATTAGCGAAGAAGTTTGTCGAACCCGGATGAGTGCTTAAGGCGCCGATAATAAACAAAACCACGCGCTCGGGACGCTTTAGAAAGCCGACGTCACACTTGGAAATAAGACTCTCGGCCCTGGCGCTGGCGTAGCTTACCATAACTGAACCCATTAGTCCTGCGCCGGCGAGAAAAACGTTGAGGGTAGAATGAAATTGGGTGTCACGCGCATAAAAGACCATCAACCCGACGAAAACGACCATGTCGGAAAGCCGATCGAGAGAGGAATCCAGGAATCCGCCAAACTGCGTGACTCGTCCGGACAGCCGCGCCACTTGCCCGTCGAGCATGTCAAAAAGGTTGGCAACGATGAGGACAATCCCGGCCCAGAAAAACTGTCCATAGCCGAAGAGCAGGCCCGAGCCGACATTTATCGCGACACCGATGACGGTCAGGAAGTTGGGGTTGATGTGGCCGTAGGCGAGCCAGCGCACCATCGCGTCGATGATTCTTTGCGCCCCGCGGCCGATAGCACCAACAAACATTTTCTGGTTGGATTCTCCTCTACGCCATTATGCCGAAAACTCTTATTAGTTTACAGCCTGTGGTCGCCAAGCGGCGAATCTTAGGGAGGGGTAATAACCCTGTCAAGGTTTGGCAGCCGGGCCAGTCGCTTTCAACTTCGTAAGCTCTTCGGTCGTTCGGCTGGCGGCGTTCGCCTGGTTCGTGTATTCAATCTTGAGTTGCAGGTCATGATCCATTTCCGACAACTTGGCCAATTCCAGCAGGAGGTTCGTCTTGTAAGACCAAGCCATTTCACTATCCGGCGTCAGGGCTATTGCCGCCTCAATCATTTCCAGACCCTCAGTCGCACACCGGTGAGCTTTCTCAAACTCTGCCAGATCCTGCGGCTTCTTGTAGTGAACTTCCACGCGATGTTTGAAAAGTGTTGTGGTGCGTTGAGTGGGTAGCCCGGTAATCTTAAACGAGCAATCCCAGTCCCTACTCGCAAGAGCAACAAATGCTTCGGCGCGCTTGTCATCGGAAACGTTTGCATCAACTGCGCGTTGAAAGACCCACTGGCGAAGAAGCTCCTCGTCTTTGACAGCGCCAAAGAGATAGGCGATTGCCTTGTAGGCTTCCTCGCTACGAGGATCCTGGATTAGGAACTGTTTGTAAGCATCTATTGCCTCTCGAGCCTTCGCGACATTCACTTCACTTTGGTCGCCGGGTTTGTATCGTGCGTGAATTGTACGAGCGATGAACAATGGTGCGGCCTTACTTAACGGATCGAGCGCCAACGCTTTTTCAGAATGCAGTTCGGCCTCAACAAAGTTGCCGTCCCGGTAGGATCGTGCCGCCAGGTTCAGTTCCTCCACGGCTTCCTTTTGGGCGGTTGTTAGCTCAGGGCGTTGAGCCGGCGGCTGTGCTGGGCCGCCGCTATCTTGTGCCGCGACGGGAAACAAAAACGCAAGACTTAAGAATGGCGCTATGAGAATTGGTTTCACCCAGTTTCTCCTCGTGATCCGGTGCGAAGCTACTTAGGCAGCGCGTCGTGAATAGTCGTCAATCGTCTGATCTCGAAGTTGCGTGCGCCGGCGGGAGTGCGCACCACCACTTCGTCGCCTTCTTCCTTGCCCATCAAACTTTTTCCCACTGGCGAGGTGGTCGAGATCAAACCCCCTTGCGGATCACTCTCTTCCGGTGTGACCAGGCGATAGGTGACTTCTTCGTCCTTCTCGGAGTCAAACAGCACCAGCGTCGAGCCATAACCAGCCTTGTCGCGTGAGATTTTCGAAAGATCGATCGACGATATTTCGCTTATCCTTTGGCGCAACTCGACAATGCGCGCCTTGACGACATTCTGCCGGTCCAGCGCCGCGCGATACTCGGAGTTTTCGCGCAGGTCGCCAAACTCGAGCGCGCGCTTGATCTCCTTGGGCAGGTGTACGCGTAACTCGGATTCCAGTTGGTCGAGTTGCAACTGGAGTTTCTCTTTGATTTCTGCGGCCAACTATTTGCTCACTTTCATTGCCGAGCCGGCGTCGCCTTTCGCTCTCACTTACGCTTGACGATGATACCGGGCCTCATCAGGGGCGCCAAAAGAGATCCCCGTGTCGCGAGCGGTGCGCACCAACTGCCCGTTTGCCGGCACGGTCTTGGCATTAGCGATTGCCTCGCTGATGGGAACGGTGATCACGTCGCCCGCCTGCAGCGCCACCATCACGCCGCGTTTGCCTTCCACCAGGGCGCGCACGGCACACGATCCGTAGTTCGTTGCCAGCATACGATCAAAGGCGTTGGGCCGGCCACCTCTTTGCAGGTGCCCCAGCACCACGCAACGAGTTTCTTTGCCGGTAAGCGCTTCAAGTTCCCGCTGGCAGTAACTTCCGATGCCGCCGAGGCGCGGCGCGTGTTGCCCGTCGCCCTTGTCCTGGTAAATGAGATCGTGGCCAGTTTCAAGCGCTCCCTCAGCAGCAACGACAATGCTGAAATTGGAGCCGGCAGCATCGCGCGCGCGTATTCTGTCTGCGACCGACTGCATGGTGAAGGGAATCTCAGGGATGAGAATCACGTCCGCGCCGCCGGCGATTCCAGAATGCAAGGCGATCCAGCCGGTGTGTCGACCCATCACCTCGAGGACCATGACCCGCTCATGCGACTCGGCAGTAGTGTGCAGGCGATCGAGCGCATCAGTAGCGAAATCCATCGCCGTGATGAAGCCGAACGTTAGTTCCGTGCAGGCGAGATCGTTGTCGATAGTTTTAGGAACACCGACGACGGGAACTCCCAACTTGTCAAACTCCGCAGCGATTGCCAGCGTTCCTTCACCGCCCAGCACCACCAGCGCATCGATTCCTTTGTGGTGCAGATTCGCGACTGCCTCGTCGTAGACTGCCTGGGGTTTTGACGCTACTCCTTCCGCGTTGCGCTCGACAAACCTGCCGCGATTGCGCGTTCCTAGAATTGTCCCGCCTCGCGGCAGTAAGCCACGGACATCAGCGGCCGTTAACGGACGTGTTTGGGTCTCGCCCAACAATCCTTCGAAGCCATCTTCGATTCCGATAACCTTCAGGCCATATTGTCCGGTTGCCGTGGTCACAACCGCACGAATTACGGCATTAAGACCAGGAGCATCACCGCCACCAGTTAATATCCCGATTGTGTTGTACATAAGAATGTTGGCATTGGCGGCGAGCTTAGGATACTCGTTCCGTCAAAACGTTCCCTTTAAGGATCAATAATGGGCAACGGGGAGCCTTAGAGTAATTGACGCCGGACGCGATTTCAAGCTGCTTTCCTCGAAGATTAAACCATTTACGACGATAAAGTTGATGGTTGACCCTCTGCGGGACGCTCGCGTAGCATGGTGATGAGATTGGAAGAGCCCGCTTGTGTTGAGTTCTTCGGATCACGATGTTTTGGGAGCAGAGGCGTTTGGTTTGGAAATAGACGACGAGGCAAAAGAGATCGTTCGCGACATTGGCACCGCGATTAACGAGTCGGTGGAGAATTCGCCCAGAGTCGCCGAGGCAATCGAACGACTGCGAGATGCCGGTTATGAGATGGAATTGACACTCCGGCTCGAAATCGGCTTACGGCCCCATTCAGGCGAAGCTGAAGGCGACGGGGAAACGAGTCTCGAACTAACCGACGAGGATGTGCAGGTACTTCAGCGGATGAAGATCCGGATAGATCCGGAAGAAAAGCTCTAGCCGGTTTCAGTCAAAAGAATCGGCCCCATCCCCAGGCAAGAGGATTGGGGCTTTTTGTTTTTGAGATCTCAAATCTCAGATCGAGCGGCGCGTCGACGAGCTTCAGGCTAAAGAACTTGCCAAACTGCACAAGCCTTATAGCGTGATCGAGATGACGTGCAATTCTTCAGGCGAACAAATAATGCGCTCTGCGCCACCCGTGGCTAATCCCCCAAACTGACGGTCCTGCCTTACTCCGAAAGCCATCAGAATCCGAAACGCTGGCGGTATTCACCAGAAACAATGAAGGCCTTTACCATCTCCGCATTAACGAAGTTGCCGTTGAACTGATTCAGCTTGCCGAGCCAGAAGTTGTAGCCCGCGAAGTCCAGACCAGCTTCCGGCGGATCGTTGGGGTTTCTTCGCAGGTAACCAAAGTACTGCATAAGCACGAACGCTTTGTTGAACTCCAGATTCTTGAGCTGCGAGTTTTCCGCCACCAGCCTTAGCGCGCGCGCGCGGGCCGCATTATCGGCAGTATTTGTAGACGAGCCAAACTCGGCGATAGCCGCATTGCGCTCGCTTGCCGAAGGCGTCACACCTCCATTCGCAAATAGCGCATCGACAAATTGAGCTGGGGCTAAAGACGGAGCAAACGCGCTGGTGAATCGTGACCGTGTCACGAAAGCTAACGCAAAAGCCTGCTTGTTAGCCTCCAATTGCGCTTGCCAATTTCCGACGCCAACGACCACACCCTGCCCGATCTGTTGGGTGTCAGGCAAGAACTCGCCGAACGTTACTGGCACGGGCGCGCCAGGAATATTGCCGTAAGCCGACTTGTAGAAGCGATAGACGAGGTATCCCGTCTCCTGGAATTCGATCGACAGGAAGAACGCCGCGGAGACGTTTATCTGTCTATTTTCAATGCAGGGCTTGTCGATGCCGCATTCCACAATCTGATTGTTCCAGAAAGCAAGGCCGCTTGAATCAGGGAGGCGGTTGAGGAAGTCGCTGTAATGCTGGCGCACGAAAAATTGTGAATCGCCAATCTTGTTGCCGCGCCAGCCGATGTCCTGAAACAAGGAAAATGTCAGATCCCAGACAGGCACAATACTGTGCGTTAGATCCCCGTTAATGGCAGGCTCCATTAATTGATTTGGATACGCGGTGGTATCCCAATGCGAAACGGAAGAGCCACCCTGGAACGGGTTCGGAGCAAACAACAATGCTCGTCTGGAAGCATCTACGCCGGATGGAACTGCGGTATTGGACAGCAGGGTTGCGTTCACGCCGCCCCCGAGTTGGGCCTTAATCGTAGTTCCATCGTTAAGCGAAACTGAAAGAGAAGGGATCGTGATGGTCGCGTCTGCTCCACCCATCTGGACGACCTGGGTCGGATTGGCGGCATCATTGTTGACTATGATTACGCCGATGGCCCCGGCGTTCTGCGCGTTCTTCACCTTTAATACAAAGGTGCAACTGCCGCGATCAATGAGCGCGATTTTGCCTGACGTTGCCGCGGCGTTTGTCAGCGCCGAACAGGCGTCGTTGGGCGAAGCTTGCGTAACATTTGCGGTGACTCCCGGAAATGATAGCGGCGCACCGAAGGCGGCCGTGCCAACTGTATAGTTCCCAGCAATTCCCGCCGGCGAGTTAACTTGCAACAAGGGTGTCCCAAGAATGCTCTGAAGATCAGTGGTTACGTTTGTTCCATTCCAGGCCAGCCTATTGCCGCTGATTGCCGAAGCCTGTCGCTCGGCGTCCGTCATTGTCGGTTGCGCCCAGGTTTTTGCCGTAGTGTTGTCGAAAAGAAATCTGTCATATATGGAAGGGAACCCAGCATTCCACGCGCCCGTGCTGGCGTTGGTGAAAGTCTGAAAACCAAGGCCGTGCGAGAATTCATGCAAGAGCACTGCTACCAGGTCCGTGCCGCTTCCGTGATTGTTGTCGAGTCCCAAATAAAAGGGAAAGCTTTCCCCACAGCCTGTATTTCCCAGGTTTACATTGAAGCGCGCGGTTATTTCCTGACTGCCCGCTTGCAGATCGACTCCCGTGAGCGCATTCGCTAAAGCGGCGCTATACCATGTGCCATTAAATGGAGCTCCGGAAAAATCACGCCAAATGGTGGCGGCGCCCGCCGCTCCAAGCACGGCGGTGGTGGAGGTACAACTGAGTGGTTCCCAGGTCGCCCGCACCGTGATTGTCGAACTACTATTCAGAGTTGCGCCCCAAATGTTGGCAGCGAATTGAAAAGCGTTGAGCCGCTGCTGGCCCAGAGTTGTGCCAGGGTTTCCGCCGACCGGCGCTACCGCCGTCGCATCATTAAAGCCAACGCCCGCGGGATCACCATTCTGAATAACGATGGTAGCCGCGCCGAAAGCTGACGAAGGGAAAGAAAAAACTACGAGCGCAATGAGCAAGGTCAGGGAAAGTCTGGCGAGGATCACTTTTCTCATCGATCCATGCCTTTCAGTGCCACGTTGTTTGTCTTAACAGCACCAGCGTTCTTCTTTACGCCTACCAACTGCGGATCAATTCTAAAGAACGCGGCCGCCGATTCAGGATTGTCAACGCAGGACTGAACCAGTTTGCCGTCCTCATCCAGCTTAGCGACGGCGATGTTCTGAAAGCGTCCCTGCAAATCCATGGAGACTGACCCGTCAGCGTGCCGGACAGACTGCAATCCGTCAGTCGACTGATTGGCGAGTCGCTTAATCTCGGCAGCCAATCTTTGGGCTTCTTCCTGCGTCAGCGGCCTGACCTGCCCCGTCTGCGGATCAAGCGGTATCTCCGCACCGGCTCGAAAGCGCAGGTTGGCGCGCGCCTCGTTTGTTTGGGCGCTGCTCTGTCTCGGGGTCGAGTTCTTCATCTGGTTCGCTCGTAGTGAAACGGCCGCCATCGCTCCTAAAGCAAAAACAGCCACGATGATGCTAATCAAGACCAGAGGCTTGATTTTCCTGGACGAAATACGCCCTATTCCCTGCGCATGCTTGCTCATCAAGAAATCTCCTTATCAATATCAATTGCGGCGAACTTACAACCGAACTCAGATTTACGGTCTCGCGATATGGTTTTCCAGGGCTTAGGTACTACGGGGCGTGAAGCTGACCGCAAATCTGAAAGAGGTTATGAGGTTGGGCAACCCGCAACTCTCAGTCTCCATGCTAACAATAGTTGCCGACTCGTACAATAAGCATTTCTGTGAAACTGAAAAGTTTTCATCGAACAAACCCGATGCGGCGTCCTTTCCATGGTTGAGAGGCGAATTTGGGGGTTCACCTGCAGCAAATTGTCACTTGGCCGTCTGGCCTGATCCATGAATGGAGCGCAACAGGCACGCTTGGCGCAACTTTCGCCGCTGTGTTATCTTGACTGGCTTTTAATCCTTCCAGTTTTTTCGCCTTCCTGAGGCAGCAACGAGGAGCAGAAAGAAAGTATGGCTACGTCCAGCGCAAATACGCCCACCATCGGGGCAACCGGCCGCGTGGTGCAGATTATCGGCCCGGTAGTAGACGTCGAATTTCCGGCGAAGCAACTGCCGCCCATTTACCAGGCGCTCCGCATTGTCTCCGAAGGCTTTGACGTCCCGACCCCAATCGACCTGATTGCGGAGGTTCAACAGCACCTCGGCGAGGGCCGAGTGCGAACCGTCTCGATGTTGCCGACTGACGGCATGGTACGCGGCATGAAGGCGATCGACACCGGCGGTCCCATTACGATGCCGGTCGGTGAGGGAACTCTCGGGCGCGTGCTCAATGTGATCGGGCAACCGGTAGATAACCTTGGTGACGTCAAATACACCGAACGCTATCCGATTCACCGCCATGCTCCGACGTTTCAAGAGCAGTCGACTGAACTGCAGATGTTTGAAACCGGCATCAAGGTTATCGACTTGATTCAGCCGTTCGTGCGCGGCGGCAAGATTGGACTATTTGGCGGCGCGGGCGTGGGCAAGACAGTTATCGTGATGGAGTTGATCAATAACATCGCGAAAGCCCGTTCAGGTTTCTCGGTGTTCGCCGGCGTCGGCGAGCGAACGCGCGAAGGCAACGACCTGCTGCGCGAGATGGTTGAGTCTCAGGTCATCCAGTTTGGCGACAAGTTTAATAAGCACTTGCATGACACCGGCGAGTTCGACATGACGAAGGTGGATATGGAGGCGCTGGGGCAGTCGAAGGTGGCGCTTATCTACGGACAGATGACGGAGCCGCCGGGAGCGCGACTGCGAGTGGCGCTTTCCGGTCTGACGGTCGCTGAGTATTTCCGCGACAAGGGCCTGGACGTGTTGCTGTTCATTGACAACATCTTCCGCTTCACCCAAGCGGGCTCTGAAGTGTCGGCGCTGCTGGGCCGCATGCCTTCCGCGGTGGGTTATCAGCCAAACCTCGCATCGGAAATGGGCGAGTTGCAGGAACGCATCACTTCTACCAAGACAGGATCGATTACTTCTATTCAGGCGGTTTATGTGCCTGCGGATGACTACACTGATCCAGCCCCGGCAACTACGTTTGCTCACCTCGATGCAGTGACGGCTTTGTCGCGACAGATTGTGGAATTGGGAATTTATCCGGCGGTCGATCCGCTGACGTCATCTTCGCGCATTCTCGATCCGCGCATCATCGGTGAAGAGCACTACAACACCGCGCAAGACGTGAAGCGCGTGCTCCAACGTTACAAAGATTTGCAGGACATCATCGCGATTCTGGGTCTCGATGAGTTGTCTGATGAAGACAAGCTGATCGTTTCACGCGCGCGCAAGGTTCAGAGGTTCTTCTCGCAACCGTTCTTCGTAGCGGCTCAGTTCACTGGCCTGGAAGGAAAATACGTCAAGCTGGAAGACACGATTAAGGGCTTCCAGGAGATCGTTGCCGGCAAGCACGATGATCTGCCGGAACAGGCCTTCTACATGGTTGGCACAATCGAAGAGGCCGTGCAAAAAGGAGCGACGATAGCGCAATAGCGGGAAAAAGCAGAAGTTCAGAGTTCAAGCTTTAGCTTGCGTCTTTTGCAGTTGGAGCAACCTAAAGGTTGAACTCTAAACTACTTGTGTTATGGCCACACTCCAACTCGAAATAGTGACACCCGAGCGCCGCGTACTTTCCGAGTCCGTTGAGGCGGTGGTCGCCCCCGGTTTGGGTGGTGAGCTTGGCATATTGCCAGGGCACACGCCGCTGATCTCTCAGTTGCAGACGGGCGTTCTCTCCTACACAAGCGGCGGCAAAACGCTACAACTGCATGTCTCCGGCGGTTTCGTCGAAGTTAAAGACGACGTCGTCTCGGTGCTGGCTGAGGTTGCTGAACGTCCAGAAGAGATTGACGCTGCGCGGGCGCGGTTAGCGCGTGAGCACGTCGAGAAACAGTTGACGGCGTGGAGTGGAACTGAAGAAGACTTCGAACAAGCTCGCGCGAAGCTGGAGCGTTCGGTGGTTCGCTTGCAACTCGCGGGGAAAGTCTAGAGTCTGGAGTCGAGAGTCCGTGCCCCCGGGAAACACTGAGTCCGAAGTCGTCGCGTTTCTCCATTAAAAATTCTTGACCCTTGGAGGCGGACTCGATACTCTCGACTCCAGACTCGAGACTTAATCTTTGCTTCCTGCCCTGATCGCCTCGCGCATTTCTGTAACCGCTCGTTCCAACCCGATAAAAATTGAGCGGGCAATTATATTGTGTCCGATGTTGAATTCTGCCACTTCGGTCATCGCCGCGACGGCGCCAACATTTCGATAAGTCAGTCCATGACCCATGGCGATTAACAATCCGTACTGCATCCCCAGGGCCGCTCCTTCGCGCAGCCGTCTCAATTCCTGTCCTGCGCGCAACGCGCCTTCCCTGTGATAGCCACTGGCGCCCAAAGTTGCGTCGGCATAAGGCGCGGTACACAGCTCGATTTGCTGGGCACTTACGTCATGCGCTGCCTCAATCTGTTTTGGATCCGGATCAATAAAGAGACTTGCAAGTATTCCCGCCTGTCGCAGGTGGCTCACGGTGGCGCGTATGATGGCGATGTTGCCGGTGACATCAAGGCCGCCTTCGGTAGTTATTTCGTTCGCGCTCTCAGGAACCAGTGATACCGTGTCAGGTCGTATTTCCAGCGCCGCCTTCAGCATCTCTTCGTTTGCCGCCATCTCCAGATTCAGATAAGTCGTGACGCTCGCACGCAAGGCCCGCAGATCGGCATCCTGGATGTGGCGCCGGTCGCCGCGCAGGTGGACAGTGATGCCGTCAGCTCCTGCTTGTTCACATAGCATCGCCGCGGCGACGACGCTGGGCTCTGGGGCGCGTCGCGCCTGCCGGACCGTGGCGACGTGATCGATATTGACGTTAAGGCGTGCAGTCATTTTTCGGATTCTAACGCAAACTGTTAGTTTGCGCCATACGCGCCGGCTTGTAGACAGAGGGTTAGCGAAGTCGCAAACTGACAGTTTAGTTTACGTCTGTGTATCGTGCATCGACTTAATCGCGCGATCATAAACGCCGCGGCGTGCTTGTTGGCGAATGCGGCCAACCTCGCTGAGCATCTTCAGACTATCGCTGGCAACATTGACCTTGCTTCCCTCGGCATGATCCCAACGCACCGGAATCTCTTTCAGTCGTAGGCCCGCGCGGTGTGCTACGTAAAGCAGTTCAACATCAAAACCGAAACGATCGATTGTTGCTCCTTCAATGAGCGGACGGCAGGCGCTCATGCGAAACGCCTTGAAGCCACACTGCGTGTCCCAAAAGGGGAGACCGGTCGCCAGCCGCACCGCCAGATTGAAGATGCGCCCACCCTGTTCGCGGCGCCACGGCTGGTGGACGCCAATCAAGCTTCGGTCAAGCGCTCGCGAGCCAAACGCGAGATCGCATTCCCCGCGCAGGATTGGGTCAACGAGTTTTGGAGTCTCCGTGATCGGAGTAGACAGATCGGCATCAGTGAACAGAGCGATCTCACAACGTGAAGCGAGGAGTCCCAGCCTGACGGCGCGCCCTTTTCCCAGGTTTGACTGATAACTGATTACTGATGTGTGGACGTTTTGCGAGTCGGTTAATTCTGCTCGCGCCGTACCGGCAGTGTCGTCAGTGGATCCATCGTCCACCACAATCAATTCCGACTGCGGCGCGTAGTCGTTTAGATACTTAACTATCGCACGCAGTGATTTGCCGAGGCGGGCACCTTCGTTATAAGCAGGAACAACGATTGACAGAGAAAGCGTCATCCTATTGAGTCGAATATACCACAGCAACGACGTGGCCCCTTCTGAGGAAAAAAGCCGCTTGTGTTAATATTCCAGCGTGGGCGCGCGAAGGGCCGCCGCAGTTGAGTAAACCATTAGTAAATCAAGTATGACCAGGCGATTCATTATCATTGCCAGTGCGCTTATTCTGATCGCAGCCGTTGTCGGCGGCACGATTGGCCGCTCGCGGCGATTCCGTCATGGTGTCCCGCCAAATGCAGCGGTTTCCTACACCGAGGCAGACGACATCGAAAAGGATTACAACGAAGCCATTGCCGCCATCTCGATGGAGTATGCGGGCGACATTGACTACGAGAAGGCCACTCAGGCGGCCATCCAGGGGATGCTCTCCACGCTTGATCCCCACTCGATGTATTTCCCTTACAACGAATTTAGGAAGCTAAGAGAAGATCAGGACTCGCGTTTTTACGGTATTGGCGTAACCATTGTCCAGCATCGCGATGGTGTTTACATCCAATCGGCAGTGGAGGGCACGCCCGCCGGACGGCTGGGCCTTCGCTATGGCGATCGCATCCTGGAAGTGGATGGCCAGGACGCGCGCGAATGGTCGAGCGAGCAGGTCTCGAAAAAAGTGCGCGGCGGTAAAGGCGAACCGGTCACCATCAAAGTTGATCGCGCCGGCTCGGAAGCACCGCTCAATTTCACAATCATTCGCGATTCCGTTCCCCTGCCATCAATACGCAACGCTTACATGCTACGTCCGGGAACCGGCTATATTGGTTTGACGGGCGGTTTTCAAAGTACGAGCGACGAAGAGCTGCGCGCGGCGTTGGACAAATTGAAGAGCCAGGGCATGCGCCAGGTGATTTTGGATATGCGCGGCAATCCCGGTGGGCTGCTCAATCAGGCGATAGATGTGGCCAGCGAATTTTTGCCGCGTGGACGGGTGGTTGTTTCAGTCAAAGGCCGCACTGAATATAGCGACCCGATAGTTTATAAATCGACTGGCTCGGATCCTGAGGACGTGCCACTGGTTGTTTTGATTAATCGCGGTACCGCCTCGGCGTCAGAAATCGTAGCCGGCGCAATTCAGGATCACGGTCGGGGATTGATTGTTGGTGAAACGAGTTTCGGCAAAGGGTTGGTTCAGCACGTGTTCCTCTTGCCGTTCAATACCGGCCTGACACTTACCACTGCACGTTATTACACGCCTTACGGTCGATCGTTGCAGCGCGATTATTCCAGTGGTTCACTCTACGACTACTACACACGACACGACGAGAACGAGGCAAGGCCAGCGGGCTCACCTTCAACCTCCCGTTCCGCAACGTTGCGGAACACGGAAGCGACCCAGGCGCAGGCATCGCCAACTCCGCATTCGCAAAGCGGTCCGGCAGTGAAGACCGCGGCGGGCCGCGTCTTTTACGGCGGTGGCGGAATCACGCCGGATATCGACGTCAAACCTTCTGCTTTCTCGCCACTCAAGAACCGAATTGCCGAAGCGGCCTTTCAGTTTACTCGTCAACTAGCCGCCGGCCTGGTTCCCGGCCTGGAGTCGTTCAAAGTTGAGCGGGTTCAGTACGGCAAAAATGCAAAGGCTACCGATTATCCGATCAATGATCGGGTGCTGGAAGCCTTTCGGAGCTTTGTGCGTACCGACACCGCGTCGCAACTAACTCCGGCTCAGCTAGATGAAGAGCCGGATTTCGTGAAGTTGCGGCTGCGCGAAGAGATCGTCACCGCCGCCTATTCCAACGACGCGGGCGCTCGCGTCTTGCTCGACAGCGATCCGCAAGTATTGCGTGCACTCGAAGCACTCCCTGACGCCAAGCGACTCGCCGAGAGCGTGCGCACCGAAGAATTGCGCAGCTAATCGCATGAAAAGTTAAGATATTTCACGCCTTCGGCGTGAGAGCTTTCAATCCACCACTCTCACAATCACACACTTCAAATAGTAGGTTTCCGGCACGCCCAGGAGAATGGGGTGATCGCTGGCTTGCGTTCGCTTCTCAAGGAGTTGGAGTTTCCGGTGGGCATCGTTTCCTGCTTCCGCGATTATTCCCAAAAACAAGTCTTCCGGCATGTGATAAGAGCAGGTACAGGTCACGAGGATGCCGCCGGGGTTTAGCAGTTTGATCGCGCGTAGATTTATTTCTTTGTAGCCACGCGCGGCCGCATTGACGCTCGCGCGATTCTTCGCAAACGCCGGTGGGTCCAAAACGATCGTGTCAAAGCGTTCGCCGGTAGTCTCCATCTCGCGCAACGCGTCGAAGACGTTTGCCTCGCGAAATTCAACGTTGCTGATGTTGTTCAGTTCTGCATTTTTGCGCGCCGCGTGAATCGCGTCAGCCGAGATATCGATTCCAACCACGCTATCGCAAACGCCCGCGAGGTTGAGCGCAAACGCGCCCGCGAACGTAAAGCAATCGAGCGCCCGGCCATGCGCCAGGGCGCGAGCCGCAATGCGATTCTCTCGCTGATCAAGAAACGAACCCGTCTTCTGTCCCGAAAGCGGAGCCACCAGGAAACGAATACCCTCCTGTAGGATTTCAAACTCTACGGGCGCTTCGCCGTAAAGTGTGCCGGCAATCATCTCCAAACCCTCGTGCTGGCGTACGCGCACGTCGTTACGTTCAATGATCGCGCGCGGCGTAAACTCTTCGGCCAACAATTCCACCAGCATTGGCTTAATGGCATCGGAGCCCTGCGAAAGAGTTTGCAGCACGAGGACGTCGTCGTAGCGATCGATGATGATCGATGGCAGCAAGTCGCCTTCCGAGTAAACCAGGCGATAAGCGTAAGTATCTGAAGTTGTGCCCGCCCGGCGAGCTGCCGCGTCGCGAATTCGTCTGCGCCACCATTCGCGATCAATTGGTTCTTCTGTCTGGCTGAGGAACCGTAAAGCGATTTGAGAAGTGTCGCTGAAGAACGCCTGGCCAACGAAGTTTCGCTTCTGATCGCGCACGACGACAACCGATCCACCCGCTGCCTCGTCCACCTGCACGGCGTCGCTGCGGTAGATCCAAAGATGCCCGCTGCGAATGCGATCGGCGCCGCGTTTGTTAACTGTCACGTCGCTCATACTTTGGTTTCGATGGAAGGAATCTATCACACTGTTCTGTCAATAACTCAAACGCAAGAAACGCCATACTAAGTCAGAACCGGGAGCGGTAGCGACCGGGTCATGCGGCCTTCCCACCCATCATCGTGTTAATCATTCCACCACACTTGAGTGACGGGCATCGGGCCGGTCGCTACCGCTTCCGGTTCTGCATTTGTGTTCGTACTGGAGCCAAAGAACCCTCGTGCGACTCAATTGCGAGCCTGTAGTCACTATGTTAGGCTTCGGACACCGCGCTTTATCAGTGTGAAACGTTATTCGGCGAGCGAATTACTAAGCAATCATGGCAACCAAGTCACATACGGAGCGCCGCAAGCGTTTCGAAACATCCTCGGGAATTGACTTGCCGGCTGATTTCAATCCGTCCAACACCGAGCCCATTGACTACGAAAAAGATCTGAACTCGCCTGGCGATTTTCCCTACACGCGCGGTATTTACTCAAACATGTATCGCGGCCGGCTCTGGACCATGCGTCAGTATGCGGGCTACGCCACCGCCGAGGAATCCAATGCGCGCTACAAGTATCTACTCGCGCAAGGTACGACCGGGCTCTCTGTCGCCTTCGACCTGCCGACGCAGATTGGGCTTGATTCGGATGCTCCGCTCGCGAGCGGCGAGGTCGGCAAAGTCGGCGTAGCAATCGACTCCGTCGAAGACATGCTGCGCTTATTTGACGGCATTCCCCTCGACAGCGTGTCGACTTCAATGACCATTAACGCGACCGCTGCGACGCTGCTCTGTCTCTACCTGGCAGTGGCGCGCAAGCAGAACGTTTCGTTCGACAAAGTTAAGGGCACGCTGCAAAACGACATTCTTAAGGAGTACATTGCGCGCGGCACCTACATCTATCCGCCGCGACCATCGCTGCGCCTGGTTACTGACACCTTCGCTTATTGCGCGAGCGAAGTGCCCAACTGGAACACCATCTCGATCAGCGGTTACCACATACGCGAAGCCGGCTCGACCGCCGTTCAGGAAGTTGCTTTTACTCTGGCGGACGGTATCACTTACGTCGAAGCGGCGTTGCAAGCCGGACTCGATGTCGATGAGTTTGCCCCGCGCATTTCATTCTTCTTCAACGCGCATAACAACCTGCTCGAGGAGATTGCCAAGTATCGCGCGGCGCGGCGGCTTTGGTCGCGCATCATGCGCGAACGTTTCAAAGCCCGCGATCCGCGTTCGTTGATGCTGCGCTTTCACACCCAGACCGCCGGGTCTTCACTGACGGCGCAACAGCCGGAACTGAATATTGTGCGCACCACGATTCAAGCGCTAGCCGCCGTCCTCGGCGGAACGCAGTCGTTGCATACGAACGCGATGGACGAAGCCCTGGCGCTGCCCACTGAGGAAGCAGCGCGGCTGGCTCTGCGCACGCAACAAGTGATCGCTCACGAGTCGGGCGTGGCCGACATCGCCGATCCGCTGGGCGGCTCTTATGCCATCGAGCATTTGACGGATGAGATCGAAGATCGCGCCTCAAACTATTTGGAAAGAATAGACGCACTGGGCGGGATGTTGCGCGCAATTGAGACTGGTTACGTGCAAAAAGAAATCCAGGAGTCGGCCTATCGCTACCAGAAAGCGATTGAGAGTGAAGAAGCGGTGGTTGTCGGCGTCAATCGTTTTCGAAGTGAAGACCAAACCCCGGTGCCAACCTTGCGCATCGATCCGGCGATTGAGCAACAACAGATCGAGCGCCTGCGCGCCGTACGCAGCCGCAGAGATTCTGTGGCAGCGGATGCCGCGCTCGCGAGACTTGAAGAAGCGGCAGGCGGCAAGGAAAACCTGGTGCCGCGCATTCTCGAATGCGTTGAAGCGCACGCGACAGTCGGCGAAATCAGCAATCGCTTCCGTAACGTGTGGGGAGAGTACAAGGAAACGTCGACCGTTTGAAGAACTCGTGGGAGTAGTGCGAGAAACATTTCAATGTAGGAAGCAGCATCCGTGGACCCACAAGTCACGACAATCCTAATCGTAATTTCTATCGTCGGCTTTATTGTTTTGATCTTTGGTGTGCTTATCGTGGCCGTGATTTTCGGTCGCAAGCGTGAGCGGGAACGAACGCAAGAACTGGTAAAGGTTGCGAGTCTGCTCGGCTGGCAGTTTAGTGAAGCTGCCGCCCTGAATTGGATTCCCAACCTGGGAAAGTTTGCCCTCTTTAGTCAGGGCCACGGCAAGAGCATCACCAATGCAATGTATGGCGAAACTGATGGCGTGAAGGCCGCTGTTTTTGATTACCGGTACGTCGTGGGTAACGGGAAGAACCAGAGCACCTACAATCAGTCAGTCCTCTACTTTGAGCCGCGCAATCTAAACGTGCCTTTCTTCTCATTACGTCCCGAAGGCTTCTTTCATAAAATCATTTCCGCGCTTGGCTATCAGGACATCGACTTCGGAAATCGGCCGGACTTTTCAAGCAAGTATTTATTGCGCGGTCCCGATGAACAAGGAGTGCGCAATCTCTTCAGTGGCGCGCTGCTTGGCTTCTATGAAATGAATCCAGGAGCCAGCACAGACGGCGGCGGAAATCAGCTTTTCATTTTCCGGCAGAATCAGCGGACGCCACCGCACGAGACACAAGCGTTCGTAAACTGGGGTTTGCAATTGCAACGACTGTACGGGAGTCGTTGGTAGCTGACACTGCCGCGTAGCGGCAAACTGAGTTTAGCCCGGCGTTTCAACGCCGGGAGAAAGTATCTCAGATTCTTTCGTCGCGTAGCGACGGTTAAACTCAGGTTTTTCCGGCGTCGCGACGCGACGCGGGACCTTTCGCTGGCCCTTCCCGGCGTTGAAACGCCGGGCTAAAGTCATGTCGACGCCACGCGTCGAAGAAACTCCTATGTCGCACCTGCTCGAAGTCCAAAATCTGCAAACGCACTTTCCCACGCGGGCTGGATTAGTGCGCGCGGTCAATGGCGTAAGTTTCTATCTGGACTCGGGTGAGCTTTTGGGGCTCGTCGGGGAATCGGGTTGCGGCAAGTCGATCACTGCGCTTTCAGTCATGCGGCTGATTGCGCCGCCGGGGAAGATCGTCAGCGGTGAGATCACCTTCGATGGCAAAAATCTTCTGAAGTTGTCCGACGCTGAAATGCGCCAGATTCGCGGTGACGACATCGCCATGATCTTTCAGGATCCGATGACCTCGCTCAACCCGGTCTTCACCGTGGGTGAACAAATTGCCGAAGCGCTGAGGTTGCATCGCAAACTTTCGCGGAAGGCTGCGCACGCCGCCGCCATCGAGGCAATGCGTGAAGTTGCGATTCCCGACCCGGCGCGGCGCGTGGATGATTATCCACACCAACTATCAGGTGGTATGCGCCAGCGCGTGATGATCGCGATGGCGCTTGCGTGCGATCCCAAGTTGCTGATTGCCGACGAGCCGACAACGGCGCTCGACGTCACCATCCAGGCGCAAATCCTGGAGTTGCTGAACGAGTTGAGGAGAAATCGCGAACTGGCGGTGCTGCTGATTACTCACGATCTTGGCGTAGTGGCTGAGGTCGCTGATCGGGTCGCGGTGATGTACACCGGACGCATCGTGGAGGAGTCGCCGGTGGAAGAATTGTTTGCCCGGCCCAAGCATCCGTACACGGAAGGACTGCTCAGATCTGTTCCCAAGCTTACCAGCGCGACTGTTACAAAAAAGGAACGACTCGAGACGATTGAGGGGACAGTGCCGAGCCCGACAGAACTTCCGCCCGGTTGCCACTTCGCACCTCGTTGTCCCTACCGCCTGCCGCGCTGCACCGCGGAAGAGATACCGCTTTACGATCTTGAAGGCGATGTGAAGGTGCGTTGCGTGCTTTTCAATCCGGTGGCAGCAGTGACGGCCGACAGTGAAGCCTTGCGACCTTTAGCGGAGTAAGCGCCGATGAGTCTTTATCAAAGGTTTACTGGTTGGTTGTTCTTCGTCCCTGATAGGGATCGCTCTAGGTGGGAAATAATTGTTTGGTGGGAGCTGCGGCGAATTCCGTACAACCTCGTTGTCGGAATCGTTGGCATTTGCAGTGTGTTCCTGTTCTACTTTTTTACGGGCAACGAACCAATCGTGGATGGACAGGATATTGGCGAGCCATTCATGTTTTTACTGGCGCCGTTTGGCGTGAATATTTGTTATACGGCTGGCTGGATCGTCGAAGCTTTTTTCCCGCAGGCTTTTCTTGAGAGTTTCATGGTGGAACGGAGACAAGTAGGAGCGAAATTTCTGCGAGACGGAATACGATTGTCTCTTATTGTTGTGTTACTGCCGACGGGCGTGTGGGGTTTTCTCTGGTTGCTGCGCGTTGTGGGCCTGCGCCACTAGATGACGAGATGGAAAACGGATTGTTAACTGAGCACGGTCAAGAACAGGACGAACTGGTTGCCGTGCGCGGGCTCGTGAAGCACTTCGCCGTGGAGAACAGCGACGACGTAGTGCGCGCGGTGGACGGCGTTTCGTTTGAAATCTTTCGTGGCGAAACGTTGGGACTAGTCGGCGAATCCGGCTGTGGCAAGTCCACCGTCGGACGTTGTCTGCTGCGTTTGATCGAACCGACGGCAGGTGAAATAAGGTTTGAGGGCCGCGATGTGCTTTCGTTAGGCAAGACCGAGATGCGGGAAATTCGCCGCCAGATGCAGATAGTCTTTCAGGATCCTTTTGCTTCGCTCAATCCACGGATGAAAGTCGGCGATATTGTCGGTGAGCCGCTGGTCATTCATAAGGTGGGGACAAAAAAGGAGCGGCGCGATCGAGTCGCCGAGTTGTTGCAGAGAGTTGGGCTCGATCCGGATTATCGAAACCGCTACGCCCATGAGTTTTCCGGCGGGCAGCGGCAGCGCATCGGTGTCGCCCGCACGCTCGCGCTCAACCCCAAACTCATCGTCGCTGACGAGCCTGTCTCGGCGCTTGACGTTTCCGTGCAGGCACAGGTCGTTAATCTGCTCCAGGATCTGCAAAAGGAATTTGGGCTGGCGTACCTTTTTATTTCCCACGGACTGGCCGTTGTCGAGCACATCTCGACGCGCGTGGCAGTGATGTACCTGGGACGGATTGTGGAGGTGGCAACCGCGGCTGAGCTCTACGCCGGCGCGTTGCATCCATATACCCAGGCCCTTTTGTCTGCGATTCCGATTCCGGATCCCAAACACAAACGCGACCGGATAGTTTTGCAGGGCGACGTGCCGACGCCGATCAATCCGCCGTCAGGCTGCCGCTTTCGCACGCGCTGCCCGATAGCTATTGACGAGTGTGCGCGGATTGATCCAGAGTTGCGCGAAATCTTGCCCGGTCATGAGGTCGCCTGCATTCGCGTTCCTGGTTGGGAACGCGCAGCAGTGCGGGCGTGAGAACGGGCGCGGCAACTTTCGTGGCATCATCTTGAAACACCACAGGCCAGCGAAACGTATTAGTCTTTCCAACTAAGAGCCCGCGTTATGCTCTGGGCTACTGCACCGGACGGACTGTTGTCTCCCCGTCCTCTACCAACAACGGAGGATAAGCAAATGAGCGATCCGAATCAGGGATTTCAACCACCACCTGCGCCACCGCTTCCCGAAGCTGCAGTAAAGGCTCCGCGCCCAGATAAACTTCGCATCCCGGCAATTGTTTTGTTTGTGCTTGGTCTAATAATGCTCGTCGCTGGCCTCATTAAGATTCTCCCCGGGGGATTTGGTACCGGGGCGGCCTTCGCATTTTGGGGCGTCCTGCTCTTTGCCTTCAGCTTCATTCGCCTCCCGCAACCCACCGGAGCGGAAGAACCTCCCATGTCAGGGATACAAAAACTGATGGGGATTTTTTATGAACCCACCCGCGTATTCAGAAACCTGAGGGCGCACCCGACCTGGCTTGCGGCGTTCTTGGTAATTGGAATAGCTAATGCTGTTTACACGGTGGCCTTCGTTCAGCGGCTGACTCCGGAGCGCATCGTGGAGTTCACGTTTGAGAAACTTGCTGACAGTCCGTTAAAACCTCCTCCGGACAAGATGGAACAAGCGAAGCAAGAGGCTCTCCTGGCAGCACAGCAGCCAATCCAAAGGGTGCAGACGGCTGCGAAAGGCTTCGTGGCCGTTTTTGTTTTAATGGCGTTCGTTGCTGGTCTTTGCTTGTTGGGGGTGCTCGCGTTTGGCGGGCGAATCAACTTCTGGCAGGCATTTGCGGCGGTGATATATGGGTACTTGCCGGTAATACTGATTACCAAGCTCGTAAGTTTGGTCATTCTCTACGTCAAGGCCCCGGAGGACATTCATCCCATTCTGAACGCGGAAACCCTGATGCAGGACAATCTGGGATTACTTTTCGCGCCCGCAGAACATCCGGCACTCTTCGTACTTGGATCCACTATCGGCGTTCTATCTTTTTATGGCCTCTGGTTAAGAGCGAAGGGATTAGCAAATGCCGGACAAAAGGTAAGTTCCAGTGCTGCCTGGGGGGTTTCGATTACGTTGTGGATACTGGCGCTGATTCTGGGAATGATCTTCGCCACGCTGTTTTCCAGCTTCATCTCCTAGCTTGTAAAGCGCGCCTGTTAGTTTGCGCAGCGCTCCGGTTTGCGACGCTCCGAACGGGAACAACAGACAAGGGCCGCAGCTAGTGTCTGCGGCCCTTCGATTATGTAGGACAGACATTCCTGTCTGTCCCTTGGTCGTGAACGCTGGAAGCATGACCGACAGGAATGTCTGCTTACTCGTAGCGCAGGGATTCGATTGGGTCAAGGCGCGCTGCTTTCCAGGCCGGCCAGATGCCGAAGATCAGACCAATGCCCACGCTGGCGACGAAGCCACCGATAGGCGCCCACAGCGGCACATAGGACGGCAGCAGGAGACGCAACAGTAGTGTCAGCAGCCAGCCAATTGAAAGCCCCACCAGGCCGCCAATGCCAGTCAAGGTTGCGGCCTCGATCAGGAATTGCCACATGATGTCGCGGCGGCGCGCGCCGATGGCTTTGCGCACGCCAATCTCTCGAGTTCGTTCAGTAACAGAAACCAGCATGATGTTCATCACGCCGATGCCGCCTACCATCAGACCCACAGACGAGATGACGACCATCGCGATCGCCAGCCCCGACGTAATTGAGCGAAAGTTGTCCAGAATGCTTTCTGAGGTCTCCATGCCGAAGTTGTCCGGCGCGGCGAAGGGTACCTGCCGCCGTATGCGAAGGAGGTCGCGCACCTGGTCTTTTGCTTCGTCCATCATCCCGGGCCTCGCTACCGCTAGCACATAGACGTCGTCGGCATTGGGTTTTAGTTTTTGTGCAACCGAGAAGGGGACATAGATGACATTGTTTTGATCGTCACTACCGCCGCCGATAAGAAACTGCTCGCGTTTCTCCAGCACGCCGACAATGCGAAATTCGTCAGCGCCGATTTTTATTTCCTGGCTTACCGCCGAGCCAAACGGGAAGAAATCGTCCGCTACCTTCGAGCCAAGCACGCAGACGTTATCCCGGCTATCGCTTTCAAATTGGGAAAAAAAGCGTCCCTCAGAAATTACCTGCGTACCCGCCTTCTCAAACTCGGGCAGAGTGCCTTGTAAAGCTACGCCGGCCGTAGTCTTGCCGCTGCCAGAGACGAGCAACTTCTGGCCAAAGAAATTGTTGGTGATATCCAAAAAAGGAACTGACAACTCCACGGTCGGCAGGCCGGATAAAGCCACCGAGTCGTCATACGTCAGTTCTTTGCGCATGCGCTCCTCGCGCGACAGTCGACCGATGTGAATCCCAGGATTGTATTTGCTGATGTAGATTGAGCGCGTGCCGAATGATTCAACTTCCTTCTTAACTGAGACATCAATGCCGCTGATAATGGAAGCAATCAGCATCACCGTGATGATGCCGATAACGACACCAAAAACAGTGAGAAAAGAACGCAGCTTGTTGGCAAGCAACGTTGAAAGCGCCATTCGCAGGTTTTCGTAGATGTCGTTTCGGAAAATTTTCATGGTCTCATTGCATTCAATAGTTCATTGCCAAAGAGCTCTTCCGAGTAACTCCTGCCGCTCGACCTTATGTCTCAACTCTCAGAGCCTCGATTGGATCTAATCGCGCTGCTTTCCAGGCCGGAAAGAGTCCCGAAAGAGTTCCAGCCGCGCCGGAGGCCGCCAGTGCCCCCAGGATCGCGAAGAACGACAAATAAGTTGGGAAAATCAAGGCCGTCACGACTCGTCCGATGATCCAGGCCATGAAGATTCCGACGGCGCCGCCAATCGTCGCCAGCGTCACTGCTTCGACCAGAAATTGTTTCAGAATGTCTGTTCTCCGCGCTCCGAGCGATTTCCGAATACCTATCTCTTTGGTCCGCTCGGTAACCGAAACCAGCATGATATTCATGATCACGATGGCGCCTACAATCAACGCGATCCCCGGAACCAACATCGCGACTAAGAAAATCGAACCAAAAATGCGATCGCGCAAACCGGTGATCGCATCAGGCGTGACGATGCCAAAATTGTCTTTCTCACCCGCGGCCAGTTTGCGACGCGAGCGCATCAGAAACCTGGCCTCTTCGGCTGCGTCGGCAAACTCCTTGTCCGTCTTCGAAGTTGCTAGGAAGTAGAGCGAACGCTGCCGCACCAGGCCGCCAAAGTTATTAGCGTAAGTTTTTAAAGGAATGACGATGAAGGTATCTTGCGGAATTCCGAAGACTGTACCCTTCGCCGCTTCGACTCCGATTACGCGATAGGGCAAACCCCTGATACTGATCTCGTTACCGAGAATGTTGCCGGCAGGAAAAAGTTTCGTCGCCACGTCGGCGCCGATATAAGCAACCCGCGAGGCAGCATCATTCTCGCTCTTGCTAAGAAAACGGCCGTCAGCAATATCGCGGTTCTCAATGTCGGCCGTGTTGGCAGTGGCGCCGCTAACGAAGACATCTTCGAGCACATGGTTATCGCGCTTGACCTCTGATGCAGTCGCCCGCGCCTTAGCGCCAAGCTTGTCGATCAAGCTGGCGCGCTGCAGCAGGTAGTCGTAGTCTTCCATGGTGAGATCCTTGTTGCGTCTCTGGGCCGCGGCGATCGTGTCCGTGTCTTTGAAATCTTCAAACGGATTGAAGCGCTGAACACTGAAGGACTTCGCGCCGATGCCGGCAATCTTCTCGTCTACGTAAACATTGAAGCCCTGAATCAGAGACACAACGACAACAAAGGCCATCACGCCAATGACCATGCCGAGCAGCGTCAGCGCCGAGCGCAGCTTGTGTGCCCAGATAGCGGCGATCGCAAGTTTGAGAGTCTCGATGAATTTCACTGCTTAAATATTACGGCTTGCACGTCATTTTGGTTGCACAACCAGGCTAACCGCCAAGACACCAAGGGAGCCAAAGATTTTCATCTGCATTTGTTGTTGCCCCATTTCCCTGGCGCTCCTTGGCGTTTTGGCGGTCAAATTATTCGCCGCTATTCCCAGCGCAGCGCTTCAATCGGATCGAGTCGCGCTGCTTTCCAGGCCGGCCACAAGCCGAAGACGATTCCGACACCGGCTGAAATGCCAATGCCGACTGCGATCGCCCAGATTGGCACGTAAGCGGGTAAGGGCGAATATTTGTTAATCAGGAAGGCCAGCAATTCGCCCACGGCCAGTCCAGCCAGTCCGCCAATCCCAGTCAACACCACTGCCTCGATCAGAAACTGCGACAGTATATTCAAACGCGTAGCGCCTACGGCTTTGCGGACGCCGATTTCTTTCGTACGTTCAGTCACCGAAACAAGCATGATGTTCATTACGCCGATGCCGCCGATCATCAAGGCCACGAAGGATATCGCCGTGAGCACGAGGGCCGTGGCGCCGGTGAGTTGATTGTAGATATCCAGCAACGAATCCTGCGACGTGATGCCGAAATTGTTTGGCGCGCCCAGCGGCACGCGACGGCGCCGACGCAGAATGTCTGTGATCTCGTCCATCGCTGATTTAACGTAGGCGCGTGATTTCGGACGAATGATGATGAAGAAGACAACTTCAGGGAACGGGCGGTCAGGGTAGTACTTATCGAAAGTGCTGACCGGAATGAAAATCGAATTGTCGCGCGACTGGCCAAAGAAACTTCCCAGCGGTTCCATCACGCCGATTACGTGATAAGGGTTGCCGTTGAGCCGAATTTCTTTATCGATTGGGTCTTCATAGGGAAAAAGCGCATGAACAACGTCAACGCCGATGATGCAGACGTTGTCGCGATTTTCCATGTCGAAATCCTTGATGAAACGACCGCGGGCCACATACTGCGTATGAACAAATTCGTAGTAAGGCGTGACCCCGAGAAGAATCGGCGTGTCCGATTGCTTATCCTGGTAGCGCGCCGTCACGGCAATCAGGCGATGGATTGGCGAAACGCCCGCGACCGAAGGCGCCTCGCGCCGCAATGCTTCGGCATCGTCCATGGTGAGATCTTTGCGATGGATTTCTTCCGGTCCCGGCGGGCGACCAAAACTTGGTTCAAACTTCGAGACAAAGATCGTATTGGAACCCAACGATTCAACCTGGTCAGCGAAGGCCTTATTCAGGCCCTGAATAATCGAAACCATGAAGATAACGGTGATCACGCCGACACTAACGCCGAGGATGGTCAATGACGACCGTAGCTTGTTTGCGCGCAGCGTGTCGAAAGCCATCAGGGCGGATTCTTTTATGTCGTCTAGGCGCATGATGCTCAGTAAACAGTAGACAGGAGACAGTAGTCAGAAGACAGAATTCAGGCGAACAGCGGTTTTTCCACTGTCTTGTGACTACTGTCTCCTGTCTACTCCGATCTTAGTGCTTCAATGGGATCGAGTCGTGCCGCACGCCAGGCCGGCCAGAGTCCGCTGATGATTCCCACCACCGACGAAACTCCCACTCCCAGCACGGCAGAAGCAACGCTAATCAAAAGTGGAAAACCTATCAATGCCGCGATCAGATAGGCCAGGCCAAAGCCGGTAAGCACTCCAATGGCGCCGCCAATCGCAGTTACCATCACTGCTTCGATCAGAAACTGCATGAGAATATCCTTGCGTCGCGCGCCGATAGCCTTGCGTATGCCAATTTCTTTGGTACGCTCCGTCACTGACACCAGCATGATATTCATGACCACGATACCACCAACCACGAGCGAGATGGCGGCGACAGCGATGGTGACGATGTAAATATTTGCCGTTGCCTTGCCGTAAAGATCGAGGAATACGTCCTGCGTTTCCAAAGCGAACCCTTCATCGTCTTCCTGGTCAAAAACTCCGCCGCGCCGATTGCGCATCACCGTGCGCACCTGGTCCTCTGCGATCTCAAGTTGTTCCGCAGTCGGAACCTGGATGAAGGCGACTATTGAATCGCGCGCGCCGTAGATTTTCTGGTAAGTCGGATAGGGAATATAGGCGACGCTGTCTCGCGAAGCGCCGAATATTGAGCCCAGCGGCTCGAGCACGCCAATGATCTGAAACGGGCGACCGGCGATTCTGACTTCCTGGCCAATCACGCGATCCGCGGAAGCGCCGCCAAAAAGATTTGTCAGCACGTCGGGGCCGACCACGCAGATTTCGCGCCCCGAGATTCCCTCCGCATCGGTCCAGACGCGGCCCACGTCTATGGCCCGGCCGTCAATATCAAACATCGTCGTCGGCGTGACCCCGCGAACGTTTACATTTTCGAATTTCTGGTCGGCGTGTTTGACGGTCTCGCGCACATTCGCGGCTACTCCCACGCGCCAACATGCCGTACATAGCCGACTGATAGCTTCGGCATCTTCATGCGTCACATCCTTGCGCTTGTTGAATTTTACAAACTCTTCGCGCGACCTGATGATTTGTGGACGTTTTGAAATTGTGAATACTGTCGAGCCTTGCGACGAAAACGTAGTCGCGACCTTGTTGTCCAAGCCCTGGATGATGGTGACAACTGCGATCACAGCCGCGACACCGACCACTATGCCCACCAGCGTGAGGGCGGTGCGCATCTTGTTTGTCCGGAGACTGGCGAGCGCAACAAGGAACGCCTCCCATAACGCCGTCAGACGAAGAGACGAAGACGAGCGCTTCCTAACCGGAGCTGTCACTTCGTCGCTTGCGGGGTCGGAGTTTATCGCTGCCCGCTTTTTGATAGGTGGTGGCATGAAACAAAAATGGGCGGGTACAAGGACCCGCCCTACAACTTTGCAAACAGGCGGCGCGGGTCGCTACCTGACTTTCTCGTCCTTTTCGATTAAACCATCGCGAATGGAGACGATGCGGTGCGCGCGGGCGGCGATGTCGTGCTCGTGCGTGACGACGATGATCGTGTTTCCTTCACCGTGCAAACGCTCGAAGAGATCCATGATCTCCATACTGGTGTGCGTGTCGAGTGCGCCGGTTGGTTCGTCGGCAAGAAGAATTGAAGGATGGTTAACTAACGCGCGAGCAATTGCGACGCGCTGGCGTTGTCCTCCAGACAGTTCATTGGGCCGGTGCGTCATCCTGTCAGTCAGATCGACGGCGGCGAGCGCCTGTTTCGCCATCTCGTGGCGCTGCGCGGATCCGATGCCACCATAAATCAGGGGCAGCTCTACGTTGTGAAGTGCGGTGGCGCGCGCTAACAGATTGAAGGTTTGAAAAACGAACCCGACTTCCTGATTGCGTATGCGCGCCAGCTCGTCGTCGTCCATTTCAGAGACGTTCTTGGCGTTGAGCCAATATTCGCCCTTGCTCGGCGTGTCGAGACAGCCAATGAGATTCATCAGCGTTGACTTACCCGACCCGGAAGGGCCGATGATCGCAATGTATTCGCCTTTCGGAATATCAAAAGAGACACCGTGAAGCGCATGCACTTGCTCCGACCCCATCTGGTAGGTCTTCCAGATTTCCCGCATGGAGATGAGCGAGCTGGAGTCGTGTGGCTGTTTAGGCTGCGGCTCCGCCGACAGAACGTTTGGCGTTGGGGTTGATACGAGTGTCGCGTCGCTCATTAGCTGCCCTCGTTGGCGTTGGCATTAGCACCCGCCTTACGTTCCGTGCGTTTTACAGTCATACCGTCTTTGAGCGTCTTTAAGACCCGGCTTGGTCCGCGAACGATCTCCATGCCGGCCTTAACACCGCTGGTGACCTCGATATCAGCCTCGCCCGTGATCCCGGTCGTTATTTCGATAAACCTGACTTTGTTACCTTCGAGCAGGTAGACACCTTTAAGGCTCTTGGGTTTGTCTCCACCGGACGGAGCCGGCGTCGGTGCGTTGCCGGCCACGGTAGCACCGGGTGATGGAGACGGCGGCGCTTTCTCAACAATCGCTTCCAGAGGCACCGCAATCACGTTGTTCTTTGTCTTCGTGGTGATGGTTGCGGTCGCACTCATGCCCGGCCGCAGGCCCTTGCGAATTTCGTCCGGCATGTCGCGCAACTCAACAGTAACTTTGAATTCCTTGGCTTCCTGGACGTTCACGCGGTTCGAGAGTCCGCCTTGCGTATCTGACTTGGAAACCGCCAGAGGGTTCTTTTGCGTGACTACCGCAGCGATCTCTTTATCGCCAAGCGCGTCTACTTTAACTTTCGCCAGTTGTCCCACTTCGACATTGGAAATCTCTGTTTCGTCCACGTTGACTTCCACGTTGATCGTAGACATGTCGGCAATAGTCATCAGCGGTGTGGTAGATAGTCCGGCGACGGCGTATTCACCCACGCGAGTGGGGATGTCGGCCACGACGCCGTTAAGCGGCGAGAGCTGCGTAGCTTTTGAGCGCTGACTCGACTGTCCGCGCAGCAAAGCCTGCTGCTGGTTAGCGCGCATTTCCGACGACTTGATTCCGGTTCTTGCTTCCTGTACGACGACCTTTTGCAGGTTGGCTCTTTCCATCGACTCTTTCACGGCAATTTGCTGAGACTCCAGATTTGCCCGGGCCGTCTGCAAAGCAATCTTTGCCTGATCGAAACGATCACGCGCGGCATCGTATTCCGAGCGGGAAGCAACTCCGGCCTCGATAAGATCGCTGTTGCGTTTGAGTTCTCGCTGCGCGACGTTCAAATCAACCTGCGCACGATCTACCGAAGTCTGTAGTGCGACCAACTGCTGGCGTGCCGAGGCCACCGACGACTCGGCGACGACCAGACCTTGCTGGGCGTTGGCGACTGCATTGCGGGCGCTTTGGATGTCGTTGATGGCCTGCTGCGCTGCCGCCCATTGCGCTTCCTGGCTCGATTGCAGTTGGGTTGGATCGACGCGTACGAGCGGCTTGCCCTGGGTAACTTGATCGCCGGCGTTGACGTAAATTTCCTCGATGCGCCCCGGAACCTCGCTGGTTAGTTTGATGTAACGAATGGGCCTCACTTCGCCGGAAGCGGTTACGGTCTGGCGCAGCTCGGGCTTGACTTCCAACTTGACTGTGGTTACTTCCGCTTCGTCTTTGCGGCTTGCGAATACGCTGATAATAATTACTAACGCCAAAACGACCACGGCCACGACCGCGATAATGATCTTCTTCTTCTTCGTTAAAGCCATAACGGGTTCCTTAGTTCGGGGGATTAAACTTCCTTAAGTTCTGTCCAAAGTATTGATTCTGCACGAAAACGAAGCGGATTTCGAAACCAATCTGATTCGAGTAACTCTTACGTCAAAAAACCGCAAACAGTTTCAATTAAAGGGGGAAGCAGGCACGAAAGTCCCAGCGTTGTCCAAAGTCCAATGTCCAAAGTCCAAAGTCTGTTCAGCACCAGAGGCTCGAGACTTTGGACATTGGGCTTTGGACTAAGGTCCTGAATTAGCGGCGTTGGCTAGTCGAATGTTTTCGCGCTAGAATGATCCACCGTTCTTAAGCTCAGTTCTAGCGTACAAGTTGAGAATTTATCGCGGATTGGATGCGGGTCGCAAACTTCCGAAAAAACCATGATTACGTGTGAAAGGTGCAAAGCCTCAAACCTCGATGGCGGGCAGTATTGTGATGAATGCGGCGCGCCGTTGCGCCCCAACTCCGGTCCCAATCCTTCGGGCGTAAACCGGTTCAAACCGGAGGGACAGAACGGCTCCCATTCCCCGGCCGAGATTCCGCAACCTGAAATGGCGGCCGGCAAGGCAGGCGCGGCGCTAAATCTTTCGTCTGCGGCGGGCTCAGGCGATAAGGCCCACGCCAGGCTGGTGATCGAGCGCGGCAAATCTGTCGGCAAACAGTTTCTGCTCAGCTCTGCCGAGTCTCACATCGGACGCTGGGACGCTGACGGGGGAATCTTCCCGGACGTAGATCTTGATTCTGACGATCCGGAAGCCAAGGTCTCCCGCCGCCACGCTCGGATTACGCTCAACGAAGGAACGTATCTCCTGGAAGATCTGGGATCTACCAACGGTACATTTATCAATCGTGGGAAACGACTACCGAAGGGAACTCGCCAGCCGCTGAACGACGGTGACGAGATTATTGTGGGGAAAACTTTTCTACGCTTTCATGTATTCAAGTAGTGGTCGTTACACAAACTGCTGGTTTACGTCACACCAACTCGAGTGGGTTTTGAAGTAAATGGCTAAGTGTCTCCAATGCGGTACAGCGACGGTGCCAGGCGAAGCGTTCTGCAGTAACTGCGGAACGAAAAACCCCCCTGCCTCGAAGTCGCCGCAGGAGACGACTGAGGAGACGACTGAGGAGACGACTCTCTCATACGAAGACGAGGGTGATAGCGACGCTGCGGCGAAAGCTATGGCGCCCGAAACAGCGAGCGCACCGGACGATTCCGCTAACGAGGGGACCAGTGTAGGGGATATCAGCGGGAGCGACTTCAACTCACCGGTTTCACTTGGCGGCATATCAACAGGGGAAGTGCCCGATGCCCCCGTTCCGGTCAAACACACAATCAAGAAGGGCAATACCGGCGGCCATCAGCCGACGGTCAAACAGCTCGATCCGGGCAGCGTCCTCAACTCTCGTTACGAAATTGTGCGACGCATAGGCGGGGGTGGCATGGGCGCCGTTTATCTGGCCAAGGATCGGAACTTGGGCGACGCGCCGCGCGCCGTAAAGGAAATGGTCGAGGCGCATCTCGATCCGGCACAGCACGAAAAAGCGATTGGAGATTTCAAGCGCGAGTCATTGCTGCTTACCTCGCTGGAGCATCCATCGATTCCCACCATCTACGATTATTTTTACGATGAATCACTGGGCCGTTTCTATCTGGTAATGAAGTTTATTGCAGGTGGCGATCTGGCCTCCCGCCTGCGCAGTGCTCCAGGCGGACGAATCGATGAGAAGACGGTCGCCGATTGGGGCATGCAGGCGGCGGACGTGCTTGAGTATCTTCACAGCCGTCCCAAGCCCATCATTTATCGCGATCTCAAACCAGCCAACCTGATGATCGACGGCAACACCGGTCGCGTGATGCTGATCGACTTTGGGATAGCCCGCTGGGTAAAGCGGGAAGAAAAGGGCGTGACGGCGGTGGGCACCATGGGCTATGCGCCTCCGGAGCTTTTTGGCGGGAGGGTTGAACCGCGGTCTGATGTTTACAGTTTGGGCGCCACGCTGTTTCATTTGTTGACTGGGTCTGATCCCCAGGACAATCCGCTTTTGATATTCGACTTCCAGAAGAATCCGCGTCCGCGTCAGATAGCGCCATCGATATCCAGCGAGATGGAACAGATTCTAATGCGCTCGGTGGAGTACAAACCGGAAGATCGCTTTCATTCCGGCGGCGCGATGCGCGACGCCCTCGCGATCCATCTGGAAAAAATAATGGCCGGGCAGGTGACTTTCGGCGCCACTTCAACGCAGATTGGCAATGAGACCGTTCAAGTGCAAACAGTCTATTGCGGTTTCTGCGGCGGACGAATAGCCGCGGACGACATTTTTTGCGCGCATTGCGGCGCGCGCCAGCCAATGGCCGGTCTGGGATCGGGCGCGACCTTGACGGCGGCTCGCCCGACGGCCAAGTTGGTGGTGGCTGGAACAACCGAGCTTGACGCCTCTTTCGTGCTACAGAAAGACAACAACCTGCTGGGCCGCACCGATCCGCACTCGAATGTTTTTCCCGAGATCGATCTTTCGCGCTTCGATCCCGAAACCAAAGTCTCTCGCCGCCACGCCAGGATTTGGCGCGAAGGGGAAACGTTTCTCGTCGAAGACCTGGGATCAGTTAACGGCACCGTAATTAACGATTCCGTCAGACTCGCGCCGCGCCAGCCGCGAGTTTTGGACAGCGGAGACAAGCTTCGACTGGGCGAAACAACGCTGCATTTTCTGTTAGGGTAAGTCTGGGCATAGTCAGTAGTTCGTTGTCAGTAGGCCGTTGTCGTTTGCAGGAAGTCTGGAGGACTGGGGAATCATAACTACCGGGTGAAGTCGCAACGGACCAAGTACCACGGACGACTAACGACCACGAACCACTAACTACGGACCACTGACCACGGACCAAATATTAATGACCGCTAATGTAGCTGAAGCAGCAGTCTCCCGAGCAAAGGTGAAGTCGCCCTCGGCGATACAGGGTTTCGCGAGGTTTCGCGCGCCCTTTGCTTTGCGCTGTGGCGCGATCTTGATCGACTACATCACGCTGGCAGCAATCCTGGCCTTTAGTACACTAGTGAGCCGGATTTTGGGCGGAGGCGCGCGCTCATGGGGCAGTTCGTCGGAAACTGTCGGGATTGTGCTGGCGATCGTTGTGGCCGGGTTGAACCTCGGAGTTCTTCCAGGTCTGACAGGTTTCACGATCGGCAAGTGGGCCGCCGGCCTGCGCATCCTGAGGCAGAATGGATCGGCAATCGGAATTGGACGGGCTTTGCTCCGGCACTTCGTAGGCTATCCGCTTTCCTTTTTTACTTTGGGTCTGGGGTTTCTGGCCGTCGCCTTCACTTCGCGGGGACGCGGGTTGCATGATTTGATCGCCGGGACGATCGTGGTGCGCGAGGGACCAGCAATGGCTGTTTCCGGCCGTGGAGCTTGACCAAAGACCGGAGACAGAAGACAGAACACAGAAGACAAAACACAGAAGACAGAACATTGATCTGATTCTGAGATCTCAAATTTGAGATCTGAAATTATCTGAAATCTAAGAGACATGCCTGAGCTAATAGTTAAATATCCCGACCGTGCGCCCGACCGGTTTCCCCTGGGACGACTGCGAATCACCCTCGGCCGATCCGCTCGTAACGACCTGTGTATTCCCGATCCGTTCGCTTCGCGAGTGCATGCCGAAGTACGCCGCGAAGGCGAGGAGTATTACCTTCAGGACCTGGGTTCCGCCAACGGTACGCTTTACAACGGCGGCTCCGTTGAAGGCACCGTGACCTTAACGGCGGGCGGTCGCATTCAGATCGGAGAAACGGAGATTGTTTTTGACGACGGCACCTATCACTCGAGCATGGGTGCCACAATGATCACCGACAATTCCTCCCATTCACTGCCTGAAGCAACTATCGCCCTCGCTTCCGGGGACCGCACCACCTCGGGTTTACTCGAAGCGATTGAAGGCGCTCGCAGTAACCCGGAACAAAGCGTGGTCGCGCGCGTGGCCCGCGAAGGCGACCTGCTTGCTCTGATCAGCAAGGTGGGTGTAACTCTGCTTAGTTCTTCGACGCTCGAACAAACCCTCGAACAGATCGTTTCGCTGGTGTTCGAGGCTGTGCCCGCCGATCGTTGCCTGCTGATGATGCGCGACGAAGCTAACGAAGAACTGAAAGTGGCGGTCGCGCGCTTGCGTGATCGCGTTGGTGCAGTAGGCGAGATTCGCGTCAGCCGCAACGTGATGGACGAAGTTGTTATCCGCGGCAGGTCAGTGTTGACGTCAGATGCGCAACACGACCCGCGTTTTGCCAGTGGCACGGTTGTCCTGCAGGGCGTCAGGTCGGTGCTCGCCGTTCCTCTGGGAGTTTCGGAAAAGGTCTTCGGCATCATTTATGCCGATTCACCGATCGCGGAAGGAAGGTTTACCGAAGACCATCTCAAGGTGTTGACAACGCTGGCGTCAGTCGCGGCCATTCGCGTCGAGAATGCGCGACTGGTCGAGGCGCGCTTTCAACAGGAACGACTGGAGCGCGAACTACAACTGGCCATGGAAATCCAGCAGCGCTTCCAACCGACAGCACCGCCGGTGGTCTCAGGTTACGAATTTCAGGGAATCAGCTTTCCCTGCTACGAAATCGGCGGAGACTATTACGATTTTATTAAGCGCGATGATGGCCGTTTGGTTATCGCTTTGGGCGACGTCTCGGGCAAGGGAACTGCCGCCGCGCTCCTGATGTCGTCGCTGCATGCGTCGATTCATGCGCAGACGGGCTCGCACGATACGCTGGTCGAAACAATCTCGGCGGTCAATCGCTACCTCGCTGACAACATCCCCTCGAATCGCTTTGTCACACTTTTTTATGCGGAGCTTGATCCCGAATCAGGCGCGCTTTCCTTCCTAAACGCGGGCCACAATCCCCCGCTCATCGTTCACGCTGCAGGAACTGTTGAGCAGTTGGCTTCGGGTGGCCTGCCGCTGGGAATCAAAGCCGACGCGGACTACCGCGAAGGCCGGACAACCTTGCAGCCAGGCGACGTGCTCGTCATTTATTCTGATGGCGTGACGGAGGCGGCGAGTCCGAATGGCGAGGAGTTTGGTCCCACCAGACTCTATGAAGTGGTCTCGCGCAACGTAGATGCTTCGGCGGCGGGAATTCGCGATCGCATTGAGTCGGCGTTGACTAAATTTTCCCAGGGCACCCAAGCCGCTGACGACATTACACTCGTGATCGTCAAACGCCAGGCAGAAACCAGACTACTCACCACCAGCGGCGCGCGCTGACTCCTTCCGGTCCTTAACTAATAGAAATCGTCGCCTGACAACCATAGGCTTTCCTACGGTGGCGGGACAACCGGAAATAGGTGGGAGGTCGGACCAACCCCCAAATTTCGTCGGACATTCCCTTACCGCAAATAGTTCGTCATCCCGCGCAGGCTTCGCGATTTAGTAGCGGATGTGATAATGCTGCTGGCCTCAAAGTGGACCAGGATACAGACATAGGCGGCCCGGGTCATCGTTTTCCGGTGACCAAACATTCGGCCATTATTGCTGCCCGCAGCGGAGACGCGGAGGTGCGCCAACGCGCGTGCGCTACCATCGTTGAAGCTTATTGGAAACCTGCTTACAAATACATTCGCATCAAGTGGCAAGCTGCAAACGAAGACGCTAAGGATCTCACGCAAAGCTTTTTCGTTACCGCTATCGAGAAAGACTACTTCGCCAGTTACGATCCCGTGAAAGCCAGTTTCCAAACGTTTATTCGCACGTGCCTGGATCGATTCGTTGCGAATCAACGAAAGTCTGAACAGCGCCTCAAACGAGGAGGAGGTGCCGATCATTTCTCCCTGGATTTCACGGAAGCAGAAAACGAACTTTCCCTGCACAGATTCGTTTCTGAAATAACGCCGGAAGAGTACTTTCATCGAGAGTGGGTAAGGAGTCTGTTGGCACTGGCCATCGAAACTTTGCGCGGTCATTATGCGGAAAAGGGAAGCGACGTCTACTTTAAGCTGTTCGAGCTTTACGATCTGCGAGACGGTGACGCCGATCCGGATTCGGAGTCGAAAGCCTCGTATGCAGCGCTCGGGAAGGAGTTTGGCTTGACCACGGCGGACGTCACGAACTACCTGGCGGCAGCGAGACGCAAGTTTCGTAAAATCGTGCTCGCAAAACTGCGCGACATAACCGCAACTGAGGAAGAGTTTCGGGCCGAAGCGCGCGCGCTCCTGGGAGTAAAACTAAAATGAGATGGCTCTCGGACAAGAGTTTGACGCATCTGCTGAGCGTGGCCAACGATTTGGATTTCGAGGGCACGAAATACCGCCTGCTCGAAGAGATCTCCCGGGGTGGCATGGGTACTGTCTTTCGCGCCGAAGACACAGAACTGAATAGAGAAATAGCCATCAAGGTTCTGAACGCGCCGGAGGCAGATCCTGATATGGCGAAACGGATGGTGCGCGAGGCGCAGATCATCGCCCGGCTCGAGCATCCCGGCATAGTTCCAGTTCACGACGTTGGCTTGCTCGCAGACGGCCGCGTGTTCTACGCAATGAAGCTGGTGCGCGGGAGTCGCCTTGACCAGTACGCCGCGCAGAATGACTCCCTGAAGGATCGTTTGCGAAAATTTCAGGGAGCCTGCGAAGCCGTCGCCTTCGCCCACACTCACGGAGTGATCCACCGCGATCTGAAGCCCCAAAACATAATGATCGGATCGTTTGGCGAAGTGCTGGTGCTGGATTGGGGTGTCGCAAAAATAATTGGGCAGGGTCCATACCTCGGCAGCCTCTCGGAAGCCGATACCTTACGGCTAACCCCGCGAAATGACACCGAGTCTGCAGCGCAGCATTCGGCCCCTGTCGTTAAGCCGTCAAAAATGGAAGACACGGCGCAGGGCACCGTTATCGGCACTCCGCTATACATGTCACCCGAACAGGCGCGCGGCGAGATTGCCCAACTCAATGAGCGTTCGGACGTCTACTCGCTGGGCGCCATCCTCTATTTTCTGCTTACTAACCAGTCGCCACAAGCCACGAGTGATTGCCGGGCCGACAGAATGGTCGAGTTGCCTCCAGAATCTACGACTCTGCCTCGACCGCGTGAATTAAATCCCAAAATTGGCAAAGCGGTGGAAGCCGTTTGTCTAAAAGCGATGGCGCAAGACAGGGCTGAAAGGTACGCCTCCGCTCGGGAGTTGCGCGACGATGTTGTCAAACTGATAGACGATGAACCAGTGACCGCCTACCACGAAAATGCTTTTGAGCGAATTGGCCGCTGGCTTGGTAGGAACCGTTTTCTTGTTTTTCTGGTTCTTGCCTACCTCTTGATGAGAATGTTTTTTGTTTTGACCGCCCGACCTTAAAGATTTCTCGCCTGACGTTTAATAGAAGAGTAGCGGCACAAAGGAGGCGCCCAAGGGATGAAGAAACTCCTACTAGCGACATTCGGCAGCTTCGCATTCTTGCTTGTGGTGAATGCAGCGTTGTTCCCGGTCTTCTTTCCCGACGGGCCGCCCGAGCATTACGTCGATGGCAGATCGTCACCGCTGGTTCTTTATAGCGTGCTCGCGTTTCTGATCACGGCGTTTCTGATGTCGTATCTCTACCCGCTGATCAGTCGTGATGGGCCAGGCTGGAAAGAAGGCCTACGGGTGGGGGTGATTATGGCGCTCTTTGTGTCGTTGCCGGAAAACCTGCACGTCTATGCCCTGACGAACGTGTCGTTTCTCAGGCTGCTGTTGCCTGCCGTTTGGGTCACGGTCATTTGGGGATTGGCGGGTGTGGTGATTGGAATTATTTACGGACGTGAGCCGGCTAAAGGGAAGGCCATCTGCGTGGCTGGGAGCGCGGTCCAAAGATTCGACTCGTAAACGAAATAACCAGAGGAGCAAAGAAAATGTCTAAACCACTGATCGGTGTCTTGCTCGGTGCAGTACTCGGGGCGGTTGACGGTCTGACTGCGTGGTTCACACCGGCGGTTCGTGCTCAGATCGGCGGCATCGTCATCGGGTCTACCATCAAGGGAATAGTTGCAGGGATCGCGATCGGGTTCTTCGCCAGAAAGTTCCACTCGTTGCCGGTTGGCATCCTGTTTGGTCTGATTGTCGGCGCAGCTTTGGCTTATCTGACGGCCCTCCTAAATGGTGGTTACTATCTGCAAATCATCCTGCCCGGCAGCATGGTGGGCTTGATCGTCGGCTTTGCAACCCAGAAATACGGCAAGGCCCCGACAGTTGCGCACGGCTGAAAGCCCACAGCGGAACATTAGCTTCGCAACTGCGACGAGGCGCGCCCGTCCTGGCGAGTCCTACTGCTAGTCACAAATTAAGTTACAAGGAGATTCATATGCCCAGAGTTGTTCATTTCGAAATTCACGCGGGTGATCCTGCGCGTGCCATTAACTTCTATGAAAAAATCTTTGGCTGGACTTTTCAGAAATGGGAAGGACCAATGGAGTACTGGCTGGTCAACACCGGCCCCGCTGAGCAACCGGGTATCAATGGCGGCCTTATGCCCAGACGAGGCGAAGTTGATGGCGAGGCTGTCATCGCCTACGTCTGCACCGTTGATGTGGCAGCGATCGATGACTCGATGGCGATCGTCGTAGCGAATAACGGAACAGTTGTCGTGCCGAAGATGCCCTTGCCCGGTATGGGCTGGTTGGTCTATTGCAAAGACACCGAAGGAAACATCTTCGGCATGATGCAAAATGATCCGAACGCTCAGTAGTTAGGTGGGAGAACAACCTCAATCACTCGGCTTGCCTTGCAAGAGTGCATCGCAAGCAAGTGTCTGCGGTCCATTCTCGTTGCAAATAGCAAAACTTGGTCTGCTTCCGTCGTCATTGCCGTCGTACATATTGACACCTGCATATTCTCCCTTCGCATTGAGGATGTAGAACCTCACGTAGAAGTTGGGATTGCCTTTGCTGTTCAGCAGTCGCTTCTCAACAGTGCTTGCCTTGATGCGACGCAGCGCTTCCATGCCGGCGTCTTTCGGATGTTTGCCATGACGCATCTCTTCAACGATGAGAAACGAACACAGGTTGTAGAGGTTCGCCTCGCCGCGTCCGGTTGAGCCGGCAGCGCCGACGGCGCCATCAACATAAAGCCCGGCTCCCAAAATTGGTGAATCACCCACCCGTCCGGGAATCTTCCAGGAGAGCCCGCTCGTGGTTGTAACGCCGGCGATCTCGCCCTTGGAGTTGATGCCGTTACAGTTGATTGTGCCGTGCAGATTCTCCTCTCTGATTGAACCCTCAGCCAGCATCTCCAGTGCGGCTCGGCGTCCGGCGTCCGCTCGCTTCCTGGGATCGAGGTAATGGGAGGGATCTATCTTACGTTTCCACTCCAACCAAAGCTGGCGCGAATGATCAGTATTGAGATCGTCTTCGATCTTGAAACCCATACTGCGGGCATACTCCTGTGCTCCTTTACCGACCAGCAGGTGGTGGTCCGTATTTTCCATTACCGCCTTAGCCACGAGCGACGGAGTGCGCACGCCCTCAAGCGAAGCAACTGCGCCGGCGCGTTTCTTCGGCCCGTGCATGCAAGACGAGTCGAGCTGCACGACGCCCTCGGCATTCGGCAACCCGCCGTAGCCCACGCTGTCGTCAAGCGGATCGAGCTCCACAATATTCACGCCGGCGATCACCGCATCAAGCACATCTGCTCCTCCGGTGATCATCGTGAACGCCTTCTGCACGGCCGTCACATCTCCGCCATTTTTAAACCTATTCCCATTGGCTGAGGCAACGACGATCGGCTTCACGTCAGCGGGCACGATGATATTCGGAAACTGAAGCACCGACGCTTTCGTGCCGGCCAGCGTGAGCCCGGCGACTGCGCTGGTGCTTATGAAGTCGCGGCGTTTGATTCGTTTGGTCATAGGATGCTCACCTTACACCACCAGGTCGTTCAACGATTGAGTAGCATTCAAGGAGTTCAGAGTTCAAGCTTCAGCTTGTGTTCTAGAGAAGGATTCAACGGGAAGACTATATATCCCACTTCTTCCCATAGTCCAGAATTGGATATCGCAGCCAAACTTCCTTTGCCTTCTCATGTCCGATTTTCTCCAGGAATTCCGCGGCGCTCGACCATGGCCACTCCTGCCACCGTCGTACATAGCCGTGGTGTACGGGGTTGTTGTGTACATAATTTAGAGTAGTCAAAAAATGGCGTTCGGATTTCATTGGCCTTTCGAAACAGTTGTACCAAACCTTTCGTCCTCTACAATCATCTTCCCCGTTCCATTTGTAGGAAGAACGACCATGGAATTGCCCAATGCTCTCCCGTAGTTCCTTGATGCGCTCCGTTTTCACCAGAGCGTGATAGTGATTCGGCAATACGCACCACGCATAAAGGCGCGTGCTAAATTTGCGACAAATCGTTAGAACCTCCGACTCACACTCAGTCATCCGTTCGGGATCTTTGCCGATCACGGAGGCGTGTTCATAACATGAAGCGGACACCAGGTATTGCTTTGCCCTTCAAAGTCGAGGTGTGGTGGTGTATGCCAGGGATGATGACGTGCCCTGCGGAGTTCAAGCGCATACGTCCTTTCGCTTTCCGTCATTTTTCGCCATTGATACACACGGAAGGTTTAGTTGCTCGGTGAAAGAACAGCAAGCTAAAGCTTGGACTCTGAACTACTGGCCTCTTGCCAGAGATCTTGTAGAGGTTCTCAAAGAGCTTTCGGGAAGAACAGCAAGCTAAAGCTTGAACTCTGAACTACTAGCCTCTTGCCAGAGTTCTGTAGACGTTCTCAAAGAGCTGTTGGAAAGAACGGCAAGCTAAAACTTGAACTCTGAACTACTAGCCTCTCACCAGACTCTCCCTAATCCGCTCAGCCGTTTTCGGTCCGATGCCATCGACCTGTTCCAGTCCACCGCTTCGCACAAATTCTCGCAGCGCCTCAAGTGAAGAGACTTTGTATTTCTGATGCAGCAGGGCCACAGTCTTCGGGCCAATGCCGGGCAGGTCCAATAGGTCGAGCACGCTTTCCGGCGTCTCCGCGATGATTCGCTCCCAGGCGTCGAAAGTGCCGCGATCGAGAAGCTCCAGAATCTTTCCGGCAATAGCTTTGCCAACTCCGGGGATCGCCTGCAAACCCGAAATACCGCCCTCGGTGGCAATCTTTTGCATTGGCGTCGGCCACGTCTCGATGGCTTCGGCGGCGTTGCGGTAGGAACGCAGGCGAAATGGATCGTCGCCGCGAATATCCATTAGAGCAGCCAGACGATGAAACCTTCGCGCAATTGATTCGTTGTCCACAATCGTCCCCGAATTCCAGAACCTGCCGCCAGAAGAGTTGTAAAACGGAATGCTTAGTCTACGTCCAGAACGAGATTGAGATCAAAAGTTCTACAGCGGAACTAGTCTAAGCAACGATCATCGTGCCCGTGCCGCTGTCGGTAAAGACTTCGCTGAGCAGCGCGTTGCGCGTGGTGCCGCTGAGAATGTGGGCGCTGTGAACGCCGCGCCGAAGCAGTTGAATAATACTCTGAAGCTTGGGAATCATTCCGCCGGTTGCCGAGCCGTCGTTAATCATCGCTTCTGCTTCGTCGGCGGTGAGTCGCGAGAGCTTGGTATCAGGTTCGCCGGCACGCAGGTAAAGGCCATCGACGTCGGAAAGCAGGATTAACTTCTCCGCTTTCAACTGCGCCGCGATTTCCGCGGCTATCGTGTCGGCATTGATATTGAAGACGGTGCCTCCAGCGTCTGCGCCGAGCGAAGAGATGACCGGCAGATAACCCTGGTCGAGCAAGACCGTCAGCAGGCGCGAGTTGATCTTCACCACGTCGCCGACGTGGCCAAAGTCGACTTGCGATCGTTCGCCAGTCTCGCGATTCAATATCTCTTTCGGTGGCCGTCGCTCAGCATGCACGATGTTGCCGTCAACTCCAGAAAGGCCGACCGCTTCGATGCCACGATTACGTAGGGCGGAGAGAATGTCGGTGTTGATCTTCCCCGCGAAAACCATCTTGGCCATTTCCAGGGTCGCATCGTCAGTGACGCGCCGGCCTTCGATGATCGTTTGCTCGATGCCCATTCGCGAGGCGAGTTCACTCAACTGCTTGCCGCCGCCGTGGATAACACAGATTCGTATGCCAACCTGATGTAGCAGCGCCAACTCCTCGGCGAGCGAACTCAAGTTCTCCAGATTCTCTGTAGCTTTTCCGGAAAGCTTGACGACAAAAGTCTGTCCCTGGAAGCGCTGAATGTATGGCAGCGCCTCGCGCAATAGATCGAGACGTAACTGATCGCCGACTTGGTTGGTGTTGGTCATCTTTTCAAGAGTAATGAGTGATGAGTAATGAGTGATGAGTGTTGAAGTGCTGCGGCTGGATCTTAGCTTGCAGCGCTGCCTCACTTACTCAGTACTCATCACTCATCACTCATCACTTTCTCTATGATAGCTTTCTGCACGTGCAGCCTATTCTCTGCTTCGTCGATGACGACCGAGGCCCCGGAATCGATGACGCCATCAGTCACGATGACATTTCGTCGCACCGGTAGGCAGTGCATGAAGATCGCACTGTTCGTGCGCGCCATCTTTTGCTCGTCGACAATCCACTGCCGGCGATACTGAGCGCGCTCCTCGATTTCCCGTTCCAATTTTCCGTAAAACTGCTTCGCGCCCCAACTCTTCGCATAGACAACGTCCGCGCCCACAAACGCAGCCTCGACATTGTTGGTGACTTCGACCGCGCCGCCTGCTCCTGCCGCCTGCTCCCGGATCGTTTTCATTAGTTCAGCATCGAGTTCATAGCCGCTCGGATGCGCAATCATCACCTCATGTCCCATTTGTGCCGCGGCCAATGCGAAACTATTCGGCACTGCCATCGGCAAAGGCTTCGGGTGCCAGGCCCACGTGAGCACAACCCGCTTTCGTTCGGCGCCCAGCTTTTCGCGAATCGTCATCATGTCGGCCAGCGCCTGGCAGGGATGATGCATTGCTGATTCGAGATTGATGATTGGCACTTCGGAATATGTTGCGAAGGTCCTGAGCACCGGATCAGTGCGCTCTTCTTCCCAGTTCTTGAGCGCGGCAAAAGTGCGCACGCCAATCGCCGAACAATAACGCCCGAGGACGCGAACAAACTCAGCGACGTGCTCAGTCTTATCGCCATCCATCACGACGCCGTCGCGATGCTCGAGTGTCCAACTAGTGCCTCCCGGTTCGAGCACAACTGGATTACCTCCGAGTTCATAAACACCAACTTGCATCGAGGCGCGCGTGCGCAGGCTGGGATTAAAGAACACGAGCGCGACAGATTTGCCGGCAAGCGGCTTTGACTGATCTTCCCCATGCTTGAATCGCAATGCCGAGTCGATCAGTTGATTCAGCTCTGCGCACGACCAATCAGATGTGGTTAGAAAGCTTCTCATCTCGATAAATGCCATTCAAAAAGTTCAGAGTCCAACCTTCAGGTTGCAATGTTTCGGTAAAGACAAGCTATAAAGCCTGAACTCTCAACTGCGGGCCTGAACCCTAAGCTGTGCGCCTCGCAAAGAGCGGCTTTGTCAGACCATACAAACTGATCAGCAGCCAGAACGCTTCCATTAAAAACGCCGACAGATTGAAACGAAACAGCAACGATATGATTACCAACAAAGCGCCCGCCGCATTCAACAACAAATAACTAACGGCCGAGAGGGATAGTTTCCCAAGCTGCAAGAGCAGGTAAGCAACTACCATCAGCAGCACGCCAATAGTGCCGACCAGATCAAACCAACTGTAATCCAAATCATGCCTCCTGCGGCTCTGCCGTTCCGGTGCGCCGCAAGTCTCCGACTTGCCGGAAGGTCAACTGCTCAAATTCGGTCTATGACCGTCACACTCGGGTCAGAGACCCAGGAAAAGGGTTGAGTGCCGGGCGGCAAGTCAGAGACTTGCCGCGCACCGAAGCGGCAGAGCCGCGGTAATACCTGCCGCTGTTAAAGTTCATTCGCTACCGGGAGTAGAACATCAATGAACAGATCAATTTCTTCGCGTCTCAAACATAACGGTGGCAACAGCCGCAACACATTCGCATCGCTTGAGGTGCCCGTGATAATTTTCCGATCGAGCAAAGCTTTGTGAATCGGCGCCACCTGGTCGCGAAACTCGAGGCCGAGTAGAAAACCGCGCCCGCGCACTGCGGCAACCTGCGGAACTTCTTCCAGTCGCTGGCGCAGATAAGTCTCAGTAGTTTTCACGTTCGCGAGCATCGCGTCGTTTTCGATCGCTTCAAGCGTGGCGGTAACCGCGGCCATCGCAATCATGCCACCACCAAACGTTGTCCCCAGATCGTTCTCCTTAATGCTCGCGCTGATCTTTTCAGTGACCAGACAAGCGCCAACGGGAATGCCACTGCCAAGCGCTTTGGCCAGCGTAATGATGTCGGGGACAACTTGCGATCCCGCTTCGCTGCCGGCGAAAAACCAATCACCAGTGCGACCCACGCCGGTCTGCACTTCGTCATAGATCAAAACGATGCCGCGGGCGTCGCAGAGTTCGCGAAGCGCCTGATAGTAATTCGCACCCGCCATACGAACGCCGGCCATCGACTGAATCGGTTCGAGCATGATCGCTGCGACGGTTTCATCCGCCAGCCCGCGCACGGATTCGATGTTGCCAAACTCGGCTGCGAGATGGCCGGGCACATTTGGCTTGCCAAGCTCACGATACTTTCCCAAAAAAGTTGCGCTTATTGAGTCGGCAGTGCGCCCGTGAAAACTGCCGGAGAACGTGATGATGTTTTCGCGTCCGGTCGCCATGCGGGCCATGCGCATCGCGTTTTCATTTGCTTCCGTTCCCGAATTACAGAAGAAGGCTTTGGTTAGTTCAGCCGGCGCAACTGAAACCAGTTTCTCTGCAGCGCGCGCGCGCGCTTCCGAGTAAACCAGATTGGAATAAAACAAAAGCTTCTCGGCTTGCGCGCGGATGGCGGCGACCACATGCGAGTGCGAATGGCCGGTGCCGGCGACGGCGTGGCCGCCATACAGATCCAGATACTTCTCGCCCTCGCTGGTGTAGATCCAAACGCCCTGGCCACGTTCGGCAACGATCGGCATCTTCTTGTACGTCGCCAGTTGATAGCGCTCTTCAAGGGCTGCGATTTCCGCAGAAGCTGTGCTGGGCTGTTGTTTCATTAGGGGTTTCATCCAGCCCTCGTTCCATTCGGGACAATACTTTCAGGGACTGCCAACACCGGCTGTATGCCGTCGGCGTACCCAATATCAAAAAGCATCCCCTCCGATAGCTCGCCCATCATTTTCCTCGGTTGCAGGTTGACGACGAACAACGCTTGTGTGCCTGCGATTGCTTGCAGATTCGCGCGCTCCTGTTTCATTCCGGCTAGAATATTTCTCCTGTGATCACCAAAATCAACGACCAGCCTGACGAGTTTATCCGAACCGCTGACGTCTTCGACCGAAACGATGGTGCCGACACGAATATCGATCTTTTCGACCTCTGCGATCGTGACTACCGGCTTAACCGGCGCGGCTTTGAATTCGTGGTCTGTCATGGATTCGTGCCCACCAACATCAATCCGGTCTTCTCGTCCAGACCAAACATTAGATTCATATTTTGAACCGCCTGGCCCGCGGCGCCTTTCACCAAATTGTCGATCGCGGAAAAGATCACCACCTGCTGTCCGCGACTCGCAAAACCAAGGTCGCAAAAGTTCGTCGTCTTCACCCAGGTGATATCAGGGGAACCCTTCACCAGCCGGACAAAAAACGAGTCCTGATAAAATTCTGCGAAGATCGAATGTAGTTCTTCTTCAGTCAGATTCTTTTTTGCTTCAACGTAGATCGACGAGAAGATGCCTCTCGAAACTGGCAGCGAATGCGTCATGAAAACTAATTCACTGCTCCAGTCGCCGACGTTTCCCAGTTCCTGTTCAATCTCCGGCACGTGTTGATGTATGAAAGGCTTGTAGGCGTAGAAGGAATTCATGCGCTGTGGATGATGGGTATTCGCGGCAGCCTTCGCGCCCGAGCCGGATGAACCCGTCTTAGCATCCACGATCACGCGGCCCCTGATGAGCCCATTCGTAACCAGCGGCGCGAGCCCGAGCAGGGTGGCCGTCGCGAAGCAGCCGGGATTTGCAATCAAGCGCGCACTCTTGATCGCCTCGCGATTTGTTTCGGTCAAGCCGTAGACAAACCCCGCTTGCGCTTGCATCGCCGTATGCGCGCGGCCGTAGTGTTGCTCAAAGATCTCCTGGTCACGAAGCCGAAAGTCGCCCGACAGGTCGATGGCCTTTACGTTCTTTGGCAGGCGTGGCACGACATCCATCGCCTGGCCATGGGGCAGCGCCAGGAAGACGCAATCCAAATCAGCCAACTCTGCAGGGTCTTCCGGAGCAGGCCTGAACTTCAGCTCTGTTAGTCCGAGAAGATTTCGGTGGACTTCACTGACCGCCTTACCGGCCTGCTCATTCGCGGTCACAAAAACAATTTCGACGTTTGGATGAAAAAGCAGAATGCGCAGCAGCTCCGAGCCGCCGTAACCCGAACCGCCATAAATTGCGACCTGGAGTTTCGAGTTTCGAGTTTCGGGTTTCGAGTTCACTAAACTAGTAGTCCTTCCGCCTCAGTTTGAGCGTTCTCAAGACTGCCATCCGACGCAGTTGCTGGGTCCGAACTTGAAACTTGAAACTCGAAACTCGAAACTTTAGGAGCGAGTAGCTCAAACAGCCGCTCCCCATTCCGGCGCGCATTCGCCGCCGGCACGCCAAATTCCTGCTCAATAAAATCCTCGCCCATTTGCGAGTCGGTAACTGACCCGGCAATCACGTCTATCTCGATTCCGCGCCGGCGCAAGAGTTCAATTCCGCCCCAGGCGCCGACGTAGTCCGACGCGCAGAAGACGAGCCCGGCAGTTGCCTCTCGCAATTCGAGGTCTGCAAAGACCGACTCGACTGAGTAACCGCCCAGTAAGCCGTCGCCCAATTCGATAACAATCAGGTCCGGCGAACTCTCGTTCAAACGAGCAATGATTGTCTTCGCAACTGAAGCAAGATTCGTGGCGCCGACGGTTGACGGCAAACCGCAATCAAGAAAACTGGCGGTGGCGACGGCACCGTGGTCGGCCATGTTGAGCGTGTCGCGCAAGCAGGCAATGCCGGAAAGTTTGGCGGCGGCCACCCGCAACCCAGCCCGCGTTGCTTGTTTGATTAGCTCGGTGCCGGCGTAGGTCTTGCCGCTGTTCATACACGTGCCGGCAATGATCACCAAAGGTGCGGTCTCGCCCAGGGTGGTTCGCGGCGGCAGCGCGGCGTCGGCGATGTTCATTACGCGACCTTGTTCGTTGCTCGCGAGGCCAATGACGACAACCTGAATCGCGTCGCTCAAACTCGAGTGATGTCCGGTGCAGCTTCCGATTACGCCGCCCATGTTCAGCAGGTGCAACTGATCGCCCGCGTTAACTGTGGCCGGCACGTCCCCGACAAAGCCTTTCAACGCGCGCCGCCTGCCGAGGACACCTATCAGCACGTCACCGGGATTGATCTTGGCGAGGCGACCGCTCGGCAGTTCGAGCATGTTATAGGTGGCGCTGTCGGTAAGCGCGCGCACGAGCACGACATCCCCCGGGCGCGGCGTATCTGAAGAGAGAACAATCGCGTTAGTCCTGCTGAGCTGCAGCGGCGACGTAGCTGAGCCGATTTTGTCAGCGTCGACAATCTGCACCAGCGGCGCATTGTTTGTTAAGTTCGTCTTCATTTCAAATATGCCTCTGCAAAAGTCTGCGGCACAGCCGCTGACTTAGGTTTGCCCGCCTCTTAGTCTCAGTCGCAGCGCGTTAAGCTTAATGAAGCCTTCAGCATCGCGCTGGTTGTAAACCGTGTCAGCTTCAAAGGTCGCGACTTTTTCGTCGTAAAGCGAATGCGGCGAGCGGCGTCCAACCACCATCGTGTTGCCGCGAAAGAGTTTCAGTCGTACGTCCCCGGTGACGTTAGCTTGCGTTTCATTCACCATCTTCCGCATCAGCTCAAACTCGGGCGCGAACCAGAATCCGTAGTAGATGCTCTCGGCAAACTTCACACTCAGGGAATCGCGCAAGTGCATTACCTCTCGATCGAGGGTTATTGATTCCAGCGCCCTATGCGCGACCTGAAGGATTGTGACGCCGGGTGTCTCATAAACTCCGCGCGACTTCATGCCGACGAAACGGTTCTCAACCAGATCAACTCGCCCGATGCCATGCTCGCCACCCAACTTGTTCAGACCTTCGAGCAACTCGACTGGCCCGAGCTGCTTGCCATTGATCGCTACCGGCTCACCCTGGGCAAACGTCAGCTCGACATATTCCGCTTCCGCTTTTGCATTTTCAGGCGAGCGCGTTAGTTGAAAAATATCCTCGGGCGGTTCGGCCCACGGGTCTTCCAGAATTCCACCCTCATAAGACACGTGCATCAGATTGCGATCGGTGGAATAAGGTTTCTCCGTTGTCGCGGTGATAGGGATTTCATGAGTCTTCGCGTAGGCGATCAAGTCGCTGCGCCCGGTGAACTCCCATTCGCGCCAGGGTGCAATCACTTTGATGTCTGGCTGCAGCGCGTAGTAGGTCAGTTCAAATCGCACCTGATCGTTGCCCTTGCCGGTGGAACCATGTGCGACAGCGTCGGCGCCTTCGCGACGCGCAATCTCGATCTGGCGCTTGGCTATCACCGGACGGGCGAGGGAAGTGCCGAGCAGGTAAACACCTTCGTAAACTGCGTTAGCCTTAACGGCAGTCCAAACATATTCACGAACAAACGCTTCGCGCAGGTCTTCCACGTAGAGTTTCGAGCCGCCGGTCGCCAGCGCCTTTTCTTCCAGGCCGCTTAGTTCATCTCCCTGTCCCACGTCGGCGCAATAGCAAATTACTTCGCAGGCGTAGCGCTCTTTCAACCAGCGAAGCATGACTGATGTGTCGAGCCCACCGGAGTAAGCCAGGACGATCTTATTGATATTTTCGGTCACCGTAACTTCCCCCGTTGAGTCTGGAGTCGGGAGTCTGGAGTCGGGGCATCAAAGGTTTTCAATGACTCCAGACTCGAGACTCAAGACTTCAGACTTTTCCTATCCAAACAATTCCCAAATCTTCTTCATTGCCACGCGCTGCGCTTTCTGATCGCGAACGGCGACAAAGATCGTGTCTTCTCCAGCGAGCGTGCCCACGATTTCATCGAGAGCGGCGCCATCTATCTCCACGGCCACCGCGGATGCGTGTCCCGGTTCGGTTCGGGCGATGACAAGATTGTCGCCAGACAGGTCGAGACTCAGTAGCCCGCGCGCGGCGGCGCCGTTTGCTTTGGGCATCGTGTAGTGGCCGCGATGCTTTACCACTCCCAGCTCTTCGATATCTCGCGACAGGCTCGATTGCGTCGCCGGAACCCCGGCGCGCTCCAGAGAGTCGCGCAGCTCAGCCTGAGTGGCAAAAGGCTTAGCCCTGATTAGGCTCAAGAGTTTCTTCTGTCGTAAATTCTTTTGCATTCGGCCCTCGCTATGCACTGTAAGTGCATAACATCTGCATAGATGCATAAACTACCCAGCCGGGATGGCCGGAGTCAAGCGCGCAGGTTTTGAGTTAGTCGGGCTGTTTGCAGGTTAGCCTTCGTTGGCCGCTGCTGAAGAGCCGCGTTATATTGTCTTTGAATACTTCGGGAGGTGAGTAACAAATACTATGTGTCGAAACATAAAAACTCTGCACAACTTCAAACCGCCGGCGACAGAGGAAGAAGTCCGGGCGTCATCGCTGCAATTCGTGCGGAAACTCAGCGGCTTCGCGAGGCCCTCCAAGGCCAACGAGGTCGCCTTCAATCAGGCGATTGACCAGGTGGCACAGGCAGCGCACGAACTCTTGCAGTCTCTCGTCACCAACGCTCCACCACGGGATCGTGAGACTGAAGCTTCAAAGGCTCGCGCCCGGACGGCAAACCGGTTTCGCTCGTCGGAGCTTAGCCCTTCGTGACTAAGGAAATCCGGCAAGCCGGCTTCTTGACCGACGCTCAAAAGGAAAAGCTTTTTGGTTGGGGAGATGATATTTTCGGAGCCGCGGATCTCAACCTCCGTTGGCGACCAAAAGACCTGCACTTCCTGATGGACCTCGATGGTGAGGCGGTGAGTCACGTCGGTGTGCTCAAGCACGAGGTGAGCGTTGCCGGACAGCTGGTGAAGGTTGGCGGAGTGGGTGGCGTTGTAACCATACCTGCCTGTCAGAAAAAGGGGTACGCGCGAGAACTCATGCAACACACTGCGAGATTCTTTAAGAACTGGCAAGTTGATGCCGGCCTGCTCTTTTGTCTGCGACGGCGAGTTCCATATTATGAGTCGCAGGGATGGCAGCTTGTTAATCAACCGGTACTGATTGAACAACCGTCGGGCGAAATCCCTTCGCCGCTAGAGGTCATGGTGCTTCCGCTGGGTGGATTCGCCTGGCCTGATGGCAAAGTTAAGCTCAACAGTTTTCCCTGGTAATGGAAAGTGTAATGGCAAAACCCCTGACTCATGCTGGAGGAGTCGTATTCCGCAAACATGACAACGAAACTTTCTACCTGGTTGTTTCTTCGTCAGATGGCGCAAACTGGGTGTTGCCGAAGGGCCATATTGATCCTGGGGAAACTCCGGAGATAGCGGCGTTGCGAGAGCTTGCAGAGGAGGCAGGCGTCGTCGGAGAGATCGTCGCCTCCTTGTCCGAGGGACATTATGAGCGGGCTGACAAGGAAGTCGACATTCAGTACTTCCTGATTCGCGAAGTAGGCTCGACTGAGTCGACTGAGAACCGAACCGTTCGTTGGGAAGAAGAGAACGCGGCTCTGCAACTGCTAACGTTTACAGAGGCCAGGGAAGCCCTACTTGAAGGCGTCGCCGTCGCGCGACGTTTGGAGCGAGACATGAAGGTTGTTGGGAGTCCGCGAGCTGACCGCTAGTTTTCCGATTGCATGCACGTCAATTGTTAGATAATTGGTAGGCTGGCAACTATCACTTCTTACTGCCCAAACACTCTGTATTTATGTAGGCGACTATCGAGCTGAAGCGCCATTGATACGCTGCCGAGGTGATGAATGAACAGACCATCGCGTGCTGTTTCGTCGTGTCACGCCGTGGCCCGCTATTCACCTGGCCCAGCCAGAAGTCAAAGCCAGCATCATCAGGATCATTTTTAATTTGCTCGTAGACCTGAGACTCCGGTTTGCGCGAGCTTCATTGCACTCATGGCGCAGATGGCCGCCAACACCAGCACTAACCTGATTGATTGTCGAAGCAACTTTGATCAAGGTCTCGTGCCCTCGCCGTAGTTGTTGTGCGGGTCGGGATCAGGCGTGTTACTCCACGCAAAGGCCCCGAAGGTGTTGTGAACACCGGGGTACAGCGGCAAGGTGGTGAAAACCCGGATCTGCTTGGATGCGCCAACCGCAATGTCCCCGAGCTCGCACGTGACGAAGCCCTGCGAGCCGTCAAAAGGGATGGTTATGCTGGCGATGCACCCGGGTGACATCGTGACAGCGTGTACCCCGAGGGGCAACAGGATGCGTAACTGTGCCTGGCCAGCACTGTTGTCGCAGCAGCTGTAAACCACCACCTCACAGACGAGAAGTATTTCATTTCGTGGTTTTTCGCCGCCTCTAATTACTCTGACGGGGGCGGAGTGAGGTGGAGGAACAGTTGTGGCGCCGGTGGTTGTGGCGCCGGCGGTTGCGGCGTCGGCGGCGACGGGGGGGGCGACGCGAACTACGAATACGGAGCGTACCTGCACATCTGCCTGCGGGCGTTCCTGAGCCCAGGCAGTGCAGACACTGAGAAGAATCGACATCAAAGCAATTACAAGTTTCTTCATTTTGGTCTCTCCTTATGTTGAAAGATTGAAACTCGAAACCTTCGCTTCATGAGCTAAGAGCGGTACTGCCCTTTCTCGGTAATGGATTTGTTAGGGTTCAAACTTATCGTTTTACAATTTTTTGTTGGCCTGTCCAAAAACCGCCAGGAATCGCTTGAATTTTTTGTGCCGGCAACTTGGAGCCATGAAACATTGCACGAGCCAGATTTACTAACCGCACCTGTTTATGACGAACCCTTTCTTCTGTAATCCCACTCCTGGTCATAACAAGTACAGTATAGCCATCTGTCCTTAGCTTTATTCCCTGGATTCGTGGGAATACTTTGAAAGCATTCTCATCAGTCTTACAGGGATAGAATTCCGGAAGACCACGTACACAGATCTCCTCCCAGCATTTACCACTGGCATCTGTAAAGGTGAATCTGTCACTCGGTTGACAAAGCAGTGGTGGAGGGGGTTCCGGATCAGGCTCATCCGTAGTACATTCATCCCACCAATCGAAATACCCCTCTGGGTCTTCGGTGTAGTTGGGCCGATTCCCTGGAAAACAATTTTGGTCGCTAGTTTTCCACTTTGTGAAAGCTTCCTGGGACCCTATTGGTCCGAAGCTCGTGGAGAGCAAAGCTGCTAACAAGGTGAGGCAACCCAGAAGCATTGTCACGGCGAAACGTTTCATTGTTCCTCCTCTTTTCATGGTTCTAACTCGCATCAGTTGCTCCCTTTCGTTGGTTGTGATAGCTGGTCATCTGACGCGCGCTACCAAACGGGGTTAACCCGGGCTCAACCCAAACAATTCTGATGAGACGCGTTGTTCACTTCGTTAGACTCTCTGACGGAGTTACCGGGATCTACAGTGATCGAGAAACCGCAGTCGGGATCGAAGCAGCCGCTGGGAATAGTCACCCGATGTTCATATGATCCGCCCGGCCAGAGCACAGGAGTCTTCAATTCAAATACTCTTGGTCCGCTGCCGCTCGTGAATTCGACTTTTGTGACCGACGCCCCTGCCAGAGCGGTCCCCGCGTTTCTTATTACGACCACCAGAACCTGTCTCAGGTTCGGCTGTTCCTCGGTAGTGCAAGTGGCTGCGGCTACGAGGTCCGGCAAAAGAAGTGGCCTCGCGTGTGGTTGCCTCGGTGATTGTTTTGCAGACTCTCTCGGCGACTGCTTCTGCGGCCGGCTAGTCGAGGCCGCAAGAGGCACGCTCCCTAACAAACTCAGGAAAGTGACAGCGATCACCCATTTGCGCATAGTTTCTCCTTTCGCTATCGCTCCGTGCTAAGGTCGAAGTAGCCGGGGTCGAAGTAGCCGGAAAGCGATGTGCGAAAAACCAGCCGTGCCGGTTTCGGACTTCGACCGTTTGGTTGACGGAGCACGAATCTAAACGACTCTAAAGTCATCCGAATGTCTTTCAAAGTTCGCGCCAGAGAAGGTAGGCTGAATGCCCCCGTTAAGGTCTCTTATGACTGCCTGTACCAACAACTACGCTGATTGTACAAGACCCTTCGCACGATTCGGGCAAGCAGATAAGAACGCTGCCAGAGACCGAGGCCGAACAGCTACCGTCACCCTTCCCACAGAGACAGGTAAACGATCCGCCAATATCGTTAGTCCGCATTCTTCTGATCGAGACTTTGTTCTCCGACACACGCACGAATTCGTAACCCGCTTTGAGCGTGGCTTTGTTGTCTCTGATGGTTGCTCCTTCAACTCGTTTGTTTTCGCTGCGATTGCTTCGTTGGGCGAAAACACATAACGGGATGGCAATCGCCAGCGCAACGGCGGCGATGATGATGCTTTTCATGTTGATGCTCCCTTCCCCTCGTCGAGAGAGGTGTTAGTGGTCGCTGGCTACGACTTCTTCGTGATTGTGAAATGGCAAGAGAGACCGCCATCAGTGGTGCACCCGATATCAATGCTGATGGCCCGCGCAGGCTCCAAAAATCCCGCCTTGACGAAGGTACTAGACTCTTCCGCAATCAATGCGCGCTTAGTTTCGCGCTGAATTCTGACAGCCAATTTGCCCTCCTGCATGTCGATTTCGGTGATTTTGTTTTGCACTCGCAGGGCCTCTTCTGGAGACACAGATGCAAGTTCCTGCTCCTGCTCTGGCGTCAGATAGAAATGGTTACGTATAAAGCTCTTCACGTCCTGCTCG